>NZ_AP022617.1:4800000-5421233 GCF_010731575.1 Mycolicibacterium monacense
CCTTCACGGTGGGTATGCCGCCGCCCGCGGCGAATCCGATCACCAGCAGCCGCCCCTCCGGAGCCAGCACCCGCACCGCGTCGTCGAAGGCGGGACCGCCGATCGGGTCGACCACGATGTCGACGCCGCGCCCGTCGGTGGCGTCGAGGACGGCTTGTCGCCACCCGTCGGTCAGCGGCAGCACCACGTCGGCGCCCAGACCGCGGATGAACTCCTCGGCGCCGGGACGGTGAACCATCGCGATCACCTTGGCGCCCTGCGCCTTCGCGAGCTGGATGGCCGCGGTGCCCACACCGCCGGCCGAACCGAGCACCAGCACGGTCTCCCCCGGCGTCAGCCCGCCGCGGCGGGCCAGGGCGAACTGCATCGTGTAGTAGTTGCCCAGCAGCGCCGCCGCCGAGGCGTCGTCGACCCCGTCGGGCGTCGGAATCACACTGTCGGGCAACGCCGCGACCCGTTCGGCGAAACCGCCCATCAACGTGAACGCCGAAACCCGTTGCCCGGGCACGAATCCGGACGAGTCGGGCGCCGACCGGACCGTACCGGCCACCTCCATACCGGGGATGAACGGCGGCTCCAGCTTGAGCTGGTACTCACCGCGCAACAGCAGGAGGTCGGGAAAGCAGACGCCGGCCGCACCGACGTCGATGATCACCGCCTCGTCGGAGACGGGATCATCGACATCGGTGTAGACCAGACCGGATGGCCCCGAGAGTTCCTGCGCGAGAAGCGCTTTCACAGTCAGCCGAGCTTGAAGCTGGCCTGCTGCGCTGCGGACAGATCGGTGATCTCACCCCACCGGGACGCGACGTCGTCGAGGGTGGGCACCTTGGTGAAGGTAGTACCTTCGTTCTGAAAGAGCGCTGCCCGTTGTATTTTGCCGCCGCCGACGATGAAGATCGAGTCGGTGTCGGTCAGTTCCTCGGTCATCAGGTGCGCGACGACCGGCGCGACGTACTCCGGCGTGAGCTTCTCGAAGACCTCCGGCGGCAGGATGTCCTGCGTCATCCGGGTCGCGGCGATCGGTGCGACGGCGTTGGTCTTGATGTTGTACTTCGCGCCTTCCTGGGCCAGCGTGTTGATCAGGCCGACGAGGCCGAGTTTCGCTGCGCCGTAGTTGGCCTGGCCGAAGTTGCCGAACAGCCCGCTGGTCGAGGTGGCGACGACGACGCGGCCGAAGCTCTGCTCACGGAAGTGCGGCCACGCCGCACGGATCACGTTGTACCCGCCGTACAGGTGGACCTTGAGCACCGCGTCCCAGTTCTCGAACGTCATCTTGTGGAACGTGCCGTCGCGCAGGATGCCCGCGTTGCTCACCACGCCGTCGACCTTGCCGAACTCGTCGATCGCGGTCTTGATGATGTTCTCGGCGCCCTCGGGTTCGGCGACGGAGTCGTAGTTGGCCGCGGCCCGGCCACCCGCGGCCTTGATCTCGTCGACGACCTGATCGGCCATCGCCGATCCGGCGCCGGTGCCGTCGCGCGCACCGCCGAGGTCGTTGACGACGACGGCGGCACCCTCGCGGGCGAGCGTCAGCGCGTACTCACGGCCCAGCCCTCCGCCGGCTCCGGTGACGACGATGACGCGATCCTGCACTCCTGGCATGGGTGTCCTTTCGGGTTCAGTTGTGATTTCGGCGTGCTCGGTCGCGCTCAGCGCGACCAGGCACGCCGAAATCGCTAAAAGAGGCGACGGGCGAGTTTCCAAGCCTTCTCTGTATACGGCGGGTAGATGAAGGCGCCCACGTCGGGTCGGGTGGGCTTGGTCATCACGGTCTTGTGGTGGCTGAAAGTCTCGAAGCCGAACCGGCCGTGGTAGGCGCCCATTCCGGACGGGCCGACACCGCCGAACGGCAGTTTGCTCGTGGCGAAGTGGAACAACAGGTGGTTGACCACCATGCCGCCGGACGACACGTCCTTGACCACCCGCTCGCGGATCGCCTTGGTCTTGGTGAACAGGTAGGCCGCCAGCGGTTTCGGCCGCGCGTTGACGAAATCGATTGCCTGGTCCAGGGATTGGACGGTGACGATCGGCAGGATCGGTCCGAAGATCTCGTCGGTCATCAGCGGTTCGGCGGGATCGGGGTCGACGACGACGGTCGGCTGGATGCTGATCTTCGACGCGTCCGAACCGCCGCCGATCACGACGTCGCCCTTGGTCGCGGCCAGCGCGGTGGTGAGCCGGTCGAAGTGCCGCTCGTTGACGATGCGCTTACCCTCGGGGTTCTCGGACTCGAACGTCTGCACCGCGGCCTTGATCTTGTCGACGAGCTGATCGCGGATCTTCGCGTCGGCCAGCACGTAGTCGGGGGCGATGCAGATCTGTCCGGAGTTGATCAGCTTCGTCCAGGCGATGCGCTTGGCGGCCACGTCGATGTCGGCGTCGGCGGTCACGATCACCGGGCTCTTGCCGCCCAGTTCCAGCGTCACCGGGGTCAGGTGCGGGGCGGCGCCCTCGTAGACCTTGCGGCCGATCTCCGTACCGCCGGTGTAGAGCAGATAGTCGAATCCCTGCGCGATGAGTTCCTGGCTGACGGAGCCGTCCCCCTCGACCACGACGATCGCCTCGTTGTCGAGGTAGCGCGGCACCAGATCGGCCATCAACGCCGAGCAGGCCGGCGCGACCTCGGAGGGTTTGAGCACCACGGTGTTACCGGCGGCGATCGCCCCGACGGCCGGACCCAGCGTCAGCGCGAACGGGAAGTTCCACGCACCGATGATCAGCACCGTGCCGAACGGTTCGTACTCGACCCAGCCGAGCCCGGGCAGCTGCGAGAGCTCCAGCATCCGGTAGCGCCGCCGCGTCCACTTGCGCACGTTCTTCGCGGCGTCCTTGGCCTCACCGGCGACACTGGCGATGTCGGCCAGCCATGCCTCGAAGGGTTTGCGGCCGAGGTCCTGTTCGAGCGCGGCGGCGATCGCCGTCTCGTTCTCGACCATCAACCGTTCGAGGGCACGCAGCTGGCGTTTACGCCATTCGATGTCGCGGGTGCGACCGGTCGCGAAGGTGCGGCGAAGACGGGCGACGGTGGCGGGGATGTCGGTGTCGGCGTGAGCGGCCTGGGTGGCCTGAGTGGCCTGGGCGGCGGAATCGGTGGTCATGGCTGGTCCTTCCTGACCGGGATGACCCGATCGTAACCAACCGGTTGGCCCGCCCACCGGGCTCCGCGGCGCTAGGCGATTTTCTCCGCGGTCACCAGGGCGGCGTGCGCGGTGTAGGACTGCGCATCGTCGTCGCGCCGGCCCGACAGTTCGGGCAGATGACGGGCCTCCACGACGTCGGTCCACCACCCCCGCGACGTCAGCCAGCCCGGCGCATCGGACCGCCCGGAGCACATCCCGAGCACGTCGTCGAAGGCGATCCGGCTGCCCGCCGCGCTGAGCCCGTCGATCTCGGAGATCAACGCGTCCTGGGTGGCGTCCGGCAGCGGGAGCAGACCTTCGGCCAGCCAGATCGTCGGCTCGTTGTGGTTGAAGCCCGACTCCCACAGCCGCCTCGGCCACGGCATATCGGATTCGACGCCGACCGGGTGCCAGTCCGCGGCCGGCCGGGCGCCGTGCGCGGTCAGCGCGTTCTCCTTGTACCGAAGCACCGTGGGCTGGTCGATCTCGAAGACCGTCATACCGTCCGGCCACGGCAAGCGGAACGCGCGGGTATCCAGCCCGGCTGCCAGCACCACGCACTGGCGGATGCCCTCGGCCGCGGCGTCGGCGAGGTAGGCGTCGAAGAAGCGGCTGCGCATCGCGTGATAGTCGGCGATCTGGTGGTGGGCCGCGGCCAGCGCGGGCACCCGGTCGATCAGTTCGGCAGAGCGCTGCAACACCTCGATCACCTTCGGCCGGCCGAGCAGCACCGCGGCCAGCGGATCGTCGCAGCCGGTGACGCTCGCGACGGCCGCCGTGGTGAGCACCTCGGGGCCGACGCGGGTGGCGAGGCTCGACGTGCCCGCCTCCTGCCGCCTCACGACAGCTTCTCGGCAGTGACGAAGTTGGAAAAAGCATCATCGTCGGTCAGATCGGCGGGCAGGGCCCACCGGTCAAGCCGACGCATCTCCTGCTGCGAGCTGACGGCGGTCGCGGTCCAGCCGTGGGCGTCGAGCCAGTCGGCGACGTCGGCGCGGTCGGGGTCCTCGTAGATGAGCTGCTGGATGTCGAGCGACGCGGTCATGTCGAACTTCTCGGCGATGCGCTCGAAGCGCTCGCGCATCTGCTGGCGGCGGTCCTCGGCCTGCACCCCCGCGGTTTCGGCGGCGACGCGGCTTCCCGGCGCCGACAACTCGGTGATCTGCTCGAACAGCCGGTCCTGGGCGTCGGCGGGCAGGTACATCAGCAGTCCCTCGGCGAGCCACGCCGTCGGCCGGGACGGGTCGAATCCGGCGCCGCGCAACGCGGCGGGCCAGTCGTGGCGCAGGTCGATGCCCACCTCGCGGCGGGTCGCGGCCGGTTCGACACCGTGCTCGGCAAGTGTGGCGGACTTGTACTCGAGCACCTTGGGCTGGTCGATCTCGTACACCGTGGTGCCCGACGGCCAGTCCAGGCGGTACGCGCGCGAGTCCAGGCCGGAGGCGAGGATGACGATCTGGCGGATGCCCGCCTCGGCCGCGGCGGTGAAGAACGCGTCGAAGAAGTGTGTGCGCACCGCCTGGTAGCTGATCATGTGCTCGAAGATGGCGGCGGCCTCGGCGTCGGCCGCGGCGACCGTCTCGACGAACTTCGCGTCGAGGACGGACTCCCAGATACCGGTGCCGGCCCCGGTGACGAGCAGCCTGGCGTACGGATCCCGGATCAGGGCCTCGTCGCGTTCGGTCTCGGCGGCGCGGGATGCGGCCACCATGACGGCGGTGGACCCCACGCTCGTCGCGATGTCCCACGTGTCGTCGGCTGTGCGCAGAGAGCTCATCGGGGTCCTTTCGCCGCACACGAGGCGGCGCTCGGCAAGATCGGGTGGTGACGCAATCTTACCGAAATAGCTTAGGCAAGCTATGTGATTGTGGCCGATCTCACCCGGTCAGGCGTTGAGCTGCCAGAGCTTGTTCGCCATCAGCAGCTCGAACTTCTCGACGATGACCTCGAGCTCCTGCTGACCGCCCACATAGCCGGCATAGAAACCCATTCCCCACATGACCGCGACCAGCATCTCGACGATCGACGGGATGTCGGTGTCGGTGCTGAGCTCGCCGCGTTCGATGGCGTCGTTGACCGCCCACGACACGAATGAACGAGACATCCGCAACGCGTCGTGCTCGTCGCTGCGCAGATCGGGATGCCGCTGCGATTCGAGGACCGAGGTGACGAGAAACGCGGCGGCCGAACGGTCTTCGGATTCGGCGTGCATGGCGGCCGAGAAGAACGCCGACAAACGGCCCAGCAGCGTGCCTTCGCCGTGGGCGCGTTCCATTCCCGCGCTAATCACCCACGCATTGGTCTGTTCGACCACCTCGCGGTAGAGGACGCGTTTGCTCGCGAAGTAATGGTTGATCGCCGGGCGGGTCAGATCGGCCCGGATCGCGATCGCCTGGAAAGTCGCAGCGTCGTAACCGAGTTCGCTGAAGACCTCTCTAGCAGCACGCAGGATGCGCTCACGTGTCTCTGCGGCCTTCGCTGCGGGCGGTCGTCCCGGCCCCCGGCTGGCAGTATGCGGCACAGTCAAATTGTGCCATAGGTAACGTTCTGTACCTGCACGTGGTGTCCTTCGTGCGCCCGAGGCTGCACTTTCAGCAAATCGCGGCGGCGGGCCGCGAAATAGTCGCGGCGGGCCATGTGGCGGCGTCGGCCACAAAATCAGTCGCAGCAACTATTGTTTCGTCTCATGGGGGCGGTGGTCACTCGGGAGGGGTACTTCGAAACGGGCCTCGCGGTGCTCGCCGATCAGGGGTACGGCGGGCTGAAGCTCGCCGAGGTCTGTCACCGACTGGGCGTCACGACGGGGTCGTTCTACCACTACTTCGCGAACTGGTCGGCCTATACGCGTGAGCTCGTCGAGTACTGGCGCCACCATGCCGTGACGCGGATCGTCGAGGCGGTCCGTGCGGAGAAAGATCCGCACCGCCGCGTCGAGACCTTGATCGAGGAGGCGCTCGCGCTGCCGCACGGCGCCGAGGCGGCGATCCGCGTGTGGAGCGCGATCGACCCGGACGTGCACGCCGTCCAGGCCGCGGTGGACCGCCAGCGTTTCGACATCGTGCGGGAGTCGTCGCTCGAGGTCGTCGGCGACGAGCGGCAGGCGGAGGTCTTCGCGCGGTGGTGCGTCTACGTCCTGGTCGGGTACGAGCAGGCCACCATCCCCCGGGACCACGACGCGGTGACGTGGATTGCCGCCGAGATGATCCACACGCTGGACTCCGGCCGTTTCAGCTCACTGTCCGACACCCGCTGAGCGTCGCCGCGGCGGTCTACCATCAGCGGTCATGCTGACCCCGGCCGTCCTGTGGCGCCGGGCCGCCGACCGCATCCAGCGCCGTGACCCCGAACGGGACGCGCTGCGCCGCGCGGGGCGGGCTGCGATCGTGCTGCCGGTCGCCGCGGCGGCGAGTTTCACCCTGGCCGGCGGCACGCAGGCGCCGATGTTCACGATCTTCGGTTCGGTGGCGCTGCTGATCCTCGCCGACTTCCCGGGCAACCGGGCCGCGCGGGCACTGGCCTATGCGGGGCTCGGGTTCAACGGCGCGATCCTGATCACGCTCGGCACCCTGACCGCACCGCATCCCTGGCTCGGGGTCGCGCTGATGTTCGTCCTCGGCGTCGTGGTGACTTTCTCCGGGGTGCTCAGCGAGGTCATCGCCGCCGGGCAGCGGGCCACGCTGATGACCTTCGTGCTGCCGGCCTGCACCGCGCCGGGCCCGATCGACGAGCGGCTCACCGGATGGCTCATCGCGCTGGCCCTCTGTGTGCCGGCCGCGCTGTTCCTGTTCCCGCCCCGCCACCACGACGACCTGCGCAGGCACGCGGCGACGGTGTGCCGGTCGCTGGCGGACTGCCTCGACGGTGACGCGTCGACCAGAGACGTCCACCGGGCGATGAACGCGCTGTGGGAGAACTTCGTCAACGCCGACTTCCGCCCGGTGGCGCTCACGGCGGGCAGCCGTGCGCTGGTCCGGGTGGTCGACGACCTCGGGTGGCTGTCCGACCGCGTCACCGACGACACCGCGGCGCTGCTGGGCGATATGAAGCCGCCGATCGTGCGGGTGCTGCGTGACGCGGCGGCGGTGGTGCGGATCCACGATCGGCAGGTGCGCGCCGCCCGCAACGCCGATCTGGACGCCGCTCTGGACGAGTTGCGCTCGATCGCCCACGGCCGTTATCGGGAGGACATCGAGCAGATCCTCGCGGTGCCCGACGACGCCACCGCGGTCGCCGTCTCCCGCACCCTGCTGGGCCGGCGCACCTTCTCGGCGACGGTCGGGGTGACCGGGCGCATCATCCGCAATGCCGCACTGGCCGATGCGCGTCCGGTGTGGGCGCGGGTGCTGGGGCGACGGCTGCCGCGCACCGGCGCCGCGGACTGGGTGATGCCCGAGACCACCGCGGTCGCGGCCATCACCAAGGGTTTCGTGGCGACCCGGGCCGTGGTCCTGCGCAACAGCCTGCGTACCGGCCTGGGGTTGGCCCTGGCCGTCACGGTCACCCAGGTGTTCCCGGTCGAGCACGGCTTCTGGGTGGTGCTGGGTGCGATGTCGGTGCTGCGCAGCAGCGCACTGACCACCGGCACGCGGGTGTTGCGCGCGGTGGCGGGCACCGCGATCGGGTTCTTGCTCGGGGTGGCGCTGATCGAAGTCGTCGGCGTGGAACCGGCGGTGATGTGGCTGCTGCTGCCGGTGGTGGCGTTCGGTTCGGCCTACGTCCCCGAGATCGCCTCGTTCATCGCGGGGCAGGCCGCGTTCACGATGATGGTGCTGATCATCTTCAACGTGATCGCGCCGACGGGGTGGTCGGTGGGGTTGATCCGGGTGGAGGATGTGGTGCTCGGCGCGCTGGTGGGTGCGACGGTCTCGCTGCTAATGTGGCCGCGCGGCGCCTCGGCGACGGTGACGGCGGCGGTGCGCGACGCCTGTGAGGCGGGCGCCGCGCTGCTGCGGGCCGCGGTGCTGCGGGTCACCCGCGGTTCGTCGGAGCAGGCCGCCGACCGGGTCACCGCACTCAGCCACGCTGCACTGGAAGCGTCCCGAACCCTCGATGACGCTGTACGCCAATATCTTTCGGAGAACGGCGGGAAGACCGACGTGCGGGCGCCCGTCGTCCGTGCAGCGAACCGCGCGGTCCGGTTGCGTGCCGCCGCCGAGCTGATCGCCGACGTCGTCCCGCCGCCGCTGGGGGTCTACCCACAGACGCGCCGGGTGCTCGAAGCGCACGCCGAGCTGGTCTGCCGTCGGTTGGTCGGCCCCGCGCCGGAGGCCGTCCACACACCGCCGATCAGCGACGACGTGGCTCTCGCGCTGCGCCCCGAGGCCGAAGAGAACGACCTGGCCATCTCCGCGGCGCTCCCGCTGGTCACCGTGGCCGCGCACCTGGGCGAGCTCGAGCTGCTGTACCCGCGCGCCGAGCAACCGCTGACCACCGGGCGCTGACGTCAGCGGCCGGACGTGTGCGGCATCAGCGCGTTCGGCGGGATGGTGCCGAACTTGCCGGCCTGGTAGTCCTCGACGGCCCGGATCAGCTCGGACTTCGAGTTCATCACGAACGGCCCGTAGTGGAAGACCGGCTCACGGATCGGCCTGCCGCCGAGGATCAGCACCTCGAGGGCGGGGCGGTGGGAGTCCTGGGTGGGCTCGGCCGCGACGCTCAGGCGGTCGCCGGGACCGAACACCGCGAGCTGGCCCTGCCGGATCGGATGGCCGACCGGGCCGACGGCGCCGCGTCCGGACAGCACGTACACCAGCGCGTTGAAGTCGCGGTTCCACGGGATGTTCAGCCGCGCACCGGGTTCCACGGTCGCATGCGCCATGGTGATCGGCGTGTGGGTGGCACCGGGACCGCGCGCGGGACCGTCCTGGCTGTCGACGTCCCCGGCGATGATGCGGATCAGCGCGCCGCCGTCCTCGGACGCCAGCATCTTGACCTGGCCGCCCTCGATGGCCTGATAGCGCGGTGTGGCGAACTTGTCCTTGCGCGGCAGGTTCACCCAGAGCTGGATGCCGTGGAACAGTCCGCCGCTCTCGACGAGTTCGGCGGGCGGGGTCTCGATGTGCAGGATGCCGGAACCGGCCGTCATCCACTGGGTGGCGCCGTCGGTGATCAGGCCGCCGCCGCCGTGGGAGTCCTGGTGCGCGAAGCGGCCGTCGATCATGTAGGTGACGGTTTCGAACCCGCGGTGGGGATGCCAGTCGGTGCCGCGGGGTTCGCCCGGCTCGTATTCCACCTCGCCCATCTGGTCCATGTGGATGAAGGGGTCGAGGTCGGCGGCGCTGACGCCGGCGAACGCGCGGACGACGGGGAAACCCTCACCTTCGTAGCCGCGGGGACCGGTGGTGATGGAGCGGACGGGGCGTTCGGTGTCGGACGGCGCGGGCGCCGTCACGCGGGGCAGGGTCAGGGTGTCGGCGGTGATGGCAGGCATGTTCCGATCAACCGGACTGCGGTCCGATTCATTCCGTCACCCGAGGGCGGCGAGCGCGGCGGCGCGCGCTTCGGCGGCGGTCGCCGTGGCCAGCACCGCCTCGGCCGCATCGCGGCACTGCTGCAGGGTGACCTGGGCCAGCCTGGCGCCCACTCCGGGAACCGCCGCGGACGCGGCGGACAGCGACGTCACGCCGAGACCCGCCAAGACGCAGGCGAGCGTCGGGTCGGCCGCCGCCTCACCGCACACGCCGACGGGTTTGCCCGCCGCGGCGCCGGCCCGCACGGTCATCGCGACGAGCGCGAGTACCGCCGGCTGCCACGGGTCGGTGAGCAATGCCAGGTCGGCCGACATCCGGTCGGCGGCCATCGTGTACTGCGCGAGGTCGTTGGTGCCGATCGACAGGAAGTCGACGTGTTCGAGGATGCGGTCGGCCAGCAGGGCGGCGGCGGGCACCTCGATCATCACCCCCGGCGTCAGCCCGTGGCGGCGCGCGGCGGCGGCGAAGTCCTTCGCCTCCCCGGCGGTCGCGATCATCGGCGCCATCACCCACGGTCGGGTGCCGGTGCGCGCCGCCGCGGCCGCGATACCGGCGAGTTGCCGTTCGAGGATGCCCGGGTTGCCGTGGGCGATCCGGATGCCCCGCACACCCAGTGCCGGGTTGGCCTCGTCGCGGTGTCCGGCGAACTTGAGCGGTTTGTCCGAACCGGCGTCGAGCGTGCGGACCACGACCTTGTGCCCCGCGAAGGCGTCGAGCACCTCACCGTAGATCTCGGCCTGCTCGTCGACGGTCGGTTCGGTGTCGCGGTTGAGGAAGCACAGTTCGGTGCGGAACAGGCCGACGCCTTCGGCCGGCGTCTCGCGGGCCGCCCGCGCCGCGGCACCGTCCTGCACGTTGGCCAGGATCGCGACGGCATGGCCGTCGGCGGTCGCCCCGGGCCCGGCCCAGTGCGCGGCGCGCTCGGCCTCGTGCCGGGCCGCGGCGACGGCCTCGGCAGCGGCCACCTCGTCGGGGCCGACGGTCACCGTGCCTGCCGTGCCGTCGACCAGCACGAACGCGCCGGCGGGTACCGCGTCGAGGCCGTCGACGGCGACCACGCACGGGATGCCGAGCTGACGGGCGATGATCGCGGTGTGACTGGTCGGGCCACCCAGTGTGGTCGCCAGCGCGACGATGAGCGTGGGATCGAGACCCGCGGTGTCGGCGGGGGCGAGGTCCTCGGCGCACAGGACCGACGGGACCATCGGCAGCGGGACACCGGGTTCGGGCAGCCCGCTGAGCTCGGCCAGCACGCGGTCGCGGATGTCCTGCAGGTCGGTGACCCGCTCCGCCATCAGCCCGCCCATCTTCGTGAACAGGTCGACGAACTGGGCGACGGCTTCCCGCACCGCGCGGACGGCCGGGGTACCGCCGGCGATGCGTTTCTCCGCGGCGCCCAACCAGGCCCGGTCCTGGGCAAGGGTCGCGGTGGCGGCGAGCACCTCGGAGGCCGCCCCGGTCGAGTGCGCGGCGCGGTCGCGCAGGCGGGTGGCGACGGCGGTCGCCGCGGCGCTGAAGCGGGCGGCCTCGGCGGGTCGGTCGGCGTCCGCGATCTCGGCGGCGGTGTCCTCGACGACCGGCAGCCGGCCGGGCCGGACCACCGGGGCGTACTGCACCCCGGGAACGACGGGCACGCCGCGCAGCACCGTGCCGGCAGTGGCGTGTGATGTGGGCGCAGATGAAGCGGTCATGTGAACCAGGTTACTAAAAAGTGTTGACAAGTCAACACGAACGGGGGTAAAACCAAACATAACCAAGCACCTTCCCGCCACTTCCCACATAAACGGAGCTCCATGTACGCCGAAGAACGGCAGCAGGCCATCGCCTCCCTGGTGATGCAGAAGGGCCGCGCTTCGGTGGCGGAGCTGGCCGAGGCCTATGACGTCACGACCGAGACCGTTCGTCGTGACCTCGCCGCCCTCGACCGGGCGGGCCTGCTGCGCCGGGTCCACGGCGGTGCGGTGCCGGCCCGGACGCTGCATCTGGTCGAGGCAGGCGTCGGGGAAAGGGAAGCGACGCGGGCGGAGTACAAGGATGCCATCGCCGCCGCCGCGCTGGAGTACCTGCCCGGCAGCGGCGCCAGCGTGCTCCTCGACGCGGGGACGACCACCGCGCGGATCGCCGGGCAGCTGCCGTCGGACCGTGAACTCGTCGTCGTCACGAACTCCGTGCCCATCGCCGCACGGCTGGCCGGCATGCCCTCGGTGAACCTGCAGTTGCTCGGCGGGCGGGTGCGCGGGCTGACCCAGGCCGCCGTCGGCGAGCAGGCCCTGCGGGTCCTCGACAGCCTGCGCGTCGACGTCGCGTTCATCGGCACCAACGGCATCAGCGTGCGCCACGGCCTGTCCACCCCCGACAGTGAGGAGGCCGCCGTCAAGCGCGCGATGGTGCGCGCCGCCGGCTACGTGGTGGTGGCGGCCGATTCGTCGAAGGTCGGCCGCGAGGAGTTCGTCAGCTTCGCGCCGATCAGCAGCGTCGACATCCTGATCACCGACGGCGAGATCAGCGACAACTACCGCGGGCAGTTCGCCGAACGCGGCGTCGAGGTCGTGGTCGCATGATCGTCACCGTCACCCCCAACCCCAGCATCGACCGGACGGTCGCGCTGCCGGCCCCGCTGACCCGCGGTGCGGTGCAGCGGGTCACGTCGGTCACCAGCGAGCCGGGCGGTAAGGGCGTCAACGTCGCCCGGGCCCTGACCCTCGCGCGGCTGGACGCGGTCGCGCTGCTGCCCGCCGCGGACGGCGACCCGATGGTCACCGCACTGCGCGCGATCGGTGTTCCGTTCCGCTGTGTGCCGATCGCCGAACCTGTCCGCACCAACCTGGCGATCACCGAATCCGACGGAACCACAACGAAACTCAATGAGCGCGGCGCGGCGCTGGACGCCGCCGCCCGAGACGCGCTGACCCGGGGCATCATCGACGCCGCCGAGCAGGCCAGCTGGGTGGTGCTGTCCGGCTCACTGCCGCCCGGCCTGCCCGACGACTGGTACGCCGAGGTGGTCGCGCGGCTGGTCCCCCTGCGCTGCCGGGTCGCCGTCGACACCTCCGAACGCCCGCTCGCCGCGCTCGCCGCCGCCTTCGACCATGCGGCGCCCGACGTCATCAAGCCGAACGCCGAGGAACTGGCCGGCCTCGTCGGCGCATCGGCCGAGGAGCTCGAAAGCGCCGCCGCACAGGGTGATCCGGAACCGGTCGCGGCCGCCGCCCGCCAGCTCGTCGACCGCGGCGTCGGCGCGGTGCTCGCCACGCTGGGCGCCGCGGGCGCCGTCCTCGTCGACCGGACCGGCGCGTGGATGGCGACGCCGCCGCCCATCGTCCCGCGCAGCACCGTCGGTGCGGGCGACGCGTCGCTGGCCGGCTACGTCCGTGCGGCCGTGGCCGGCGCCGAGCCGCCCCGCCGGCTGCGCATGGCGGTCGCCTACGGCAGCGCCGCCGCGGCCCTACCCGGCTCCGCACTGCCGTCCCCCGCCCAGCTCGACCTCGACGGCGTCGCCGTCAGCACCATCGCCCCGACCCCTGCCAGCTCGTGAACCGACCGAAAGAGCCCGTGATGTCCAGTCCCACCGCATCGCCGATCATCACCACCGATCTCGTGCTGCTCGACGTCGACGCCGGCGGCGACAAGGAAGCCGTGATCGGCCGCCTCGTCAACCGGCTGGCCGACGCCGGGCGCAGCACCGACGCCGACGGTCTGACACGCGCCGCGCTGGCCCGGGAGGAACAGTCGGCGACCGGCCTACCCGGCGGCATCGCGATCCCGCACTGCCGCTCCCCGTATGTCGACACCGCGACGATCGGTTTCGCGCGCCTGACCCCCGGTGTGGACTTCGGCGCCCCCGACGGGCCGGCCGACCTGGTGTTCCTGATCGCCGCACCGGATTCCGGCGGCGCCGAGCACATGAAGCTGCTGTCGAGCCTCGCGCGCGCCCTGGTGCGCAAGGAGTTCGTCGCCTCGCTGCGCGCGGCCGAGACGTCCGAGGACGTCGTCTCCCTGGTCGAGGACGTGGTCAACCCGCAACCGGCGGCACCGCCGCCGCCCGCCGCGGAGCCGGAACCGGCCAGGCAGCGCTCACTCGTCGCCGTCACCGCCTGCCCGACCGGCATCGCGCACACCTACATGGCGGCCGATTCGCTGGCCGCCGCCGCGAAGAACGCCGGCGTCACGCTGCATGTGGAGACCCAGGGTTCCTCGGGCAGCACGCCGCTGTCGGACGCGACGATCGCCGAAGCCGACGCGGTCATCTTCGCCACCGACGTCGGGGTGAAGGACCGGCAGCGCTTCGCGGGCAAACCCGTCGTCGCCTCGGGGGTCAAGCGGGCGATCAACGAACCGGACAAGATGGTCGCCGACGCACTGGCCGCCGCGGACAACCCCGACGCCGCCCGCGTCGAGGGTTCCGCCGGCGCCCCCTCGGCGGCGGCGCCCGCGGGTGATGTCGGCTGGGGCACGCGCACCCGGCAGATCCTGCTGACCGGTGTGAGCTACATGATCCCGTTCGTCGCCGCGGGCGGTCTGCTGATCGCGCTGGGCTTCCTGTTCGCGGGTTACGACATCGCGAATACGCCTGACGGCCAGACGGATTCACTCGGCAAGATCATCGCGACGACGAACTCACTGACCAACCTGCCGTCCGGCGGGCTGATCCAGTACCTCGGTGCGGTGCTGTTCACGATCGGGAACCTGGCGTTCTTCTTCCTGGTACCCGCGCTGGCCGGGTACATCGCGTTCGCCATCGCCGACCGGCCCGGTATCGCACCCGGCTTCGTCGCCGGTTACATCGCCACCACGGTGGGCGCCGGGTTCATCGGCGGCATCGTCGGCGGCCTGATCGCCGGTTTCGCCGCGCTGTGGATCAGTCGGATCGGGGTACCGCACTGGGCCCGCGGGCTGATGCCGGTGGTGATCATCCCGCTGTTCGCCTCACTGGTCGTCGGCCTGCTGATGTTCCTGCTGCTCGGCCGTCCGCTGGCGTGGCTCACCACCAGCCTCACCGACTGGCTCAACGGGCTGTCCGGTAGTTCGGTGATCGTGCTCGGCGTCATCCTCGGCTTGATGATGTGCTTCGATCTGGGCGGTCCGGTGAACAAGGCGGCGTACGCCTTCGCGACCACCGGCCTCAACGTGGCCGACCCGGCGTCGCTGCGGATCATGGCGGCGGTGATGGCCGCTGGGATGGTCCCGCCGCTGGCGATGGCGCTCGCCTCGACCGTGCGGCCCGGGTTGTTCACCGAGCCGGAACGCGAAAACGGCCGCGCCGCATGGCTGCTCGGGGCGTCGTTCATCTCCGAGGGCGCGATCCCCTTCGCGGCGGCCGACCCGCTGCGCGTCATCCCGTCGATGATGTTCGGCGGCGCCATCACCGGTGCGCTGGTCATGGCGTTCGACGTCACCTCCAAGGCGCCCCACGGCGGCATCTTCGTGTTCTTCGCGATCGGCAACCTGGCGTGGTTCCTGGTCGCGCTCGCGGTGGGCACCGCGGCCGGCGCCGGCGCCGTCGTCGCGGCCAAGCAGTTCGCCAAACCCGAAACGCCCGCCGACGCCAGCCCCGCACTCGCCAACGCCTGAGCCCCCACCCCCAGAAAAGGAAACCCCACCATGCCCGCACGTACCGTCACCGTCGGCTCGGCCATCGGCCTGCACGCCCGCCCCGCCGCGATCATCGCCGAAGCCGTCGTCAACGCCGGCGTCCCGGTCACGCTGGCGGTGGCCGGGGGTGAGCCCGTCGACGCCGGGTCCGCCCTGATGATCATGACCCTGGGCGCGGGCAATGGCGCCGAGGTCACCGTGGAGTCCGACGACGCCGCGGCGCTCGACACCGTCGCCGGGCTCGTCGAGCAGGACCTCGACGCCTGACGCACCGCCGCTGACTCCTCCGACAAAGAAACCGCAGCTACCCCCCTCGCGGAGCCCTTAGGCTTGCTCCGTGCATTCGACCGGTCCGCATGGCGGGATGGAACGGGCCTCCCGCGACGCGCTTGGCGGTTTGCTGTCTACACTGAGGCGCGAAGCCGTCGGCGGGTCGAAACGGGGGGTGCTGAACGCGGTGCAGCGGGTCGGGGTGATCTTGTTGGCACTGCTGTTGGCCCTGCTCAGTGCGCCGCCGGTGGGTGCGATCGAACCACCCAGCATCGACCCGGCGGCGCTGCCCCCGGACCAGACCGGACCCGATTCGCCGACAGAGCAGCGCCGGGTGTGCTCGGCCCCGACGGTGCTGCCCAACTCGAACTTTGCCGACAAGCCCTGGCCGAACGACTATCTCCAACTGGCCGAGGCCCAGAAGTTCGCGACCGGCGCCGGGGTCACCGTCGCCGTGATCGACACCGGCGTGAACGGCTCACCGCGCGTGCCCGCCGAACCGGGTGGTGACTTCGTCGACCAGGCCGGCAACGGAATGTCGGACTGCGACTCGCACGGCACGTTGACCGCGTCGATCATCGCCGGACGCGGATCGCCCACCGACGGGTTCATCGGCGTCGCCCCCGACGCCCGGATCCTGTCGCTGCGCCAGACCTCGGAGGCCTTCCAGCCCGTCGGCGCCCGCCAGGACCCCAACGATCCGAACACCACCCAGACCGCGGGTTCGTTGCGCAGCCTGGCCCGCGCGGTCGTGCACGCGGCGAACCTCGGCGCGCAGGTGATCAACATCAGCGAAGCCGCCTGCTACAAGATCACCCGCCCCATCGACGAGACGGGGTTGGGCGCGGCGGTCAACTACGCCGTCAACGTGAAGAACGCCGTGGTCGTCGTCGCGGCCGGCAACACCGGACAGGACTGCAGCCAGAACCCGCCACCCGATCCGGCCGTCCCCACCGATCCGCGCGGTTGGCAGCAGGTGCAGACCGTCGTCAGCCCCGCCTGGTACTCACCGCTGGTGCTGACCGTCGGCAGCATCAACGACAACGGTCAGCCGAGCAACTTCTCGATGTCCGGGCCGTGGGTGGGTGCGGCCGCACCCGGTGCGAACATCACCGCGCTGGGCTACGACGGTCAGCCGGTCAACGCGCTGCAGGGGCAGGACGGCCCCATCCCGATCGGCGGCACATCCTTCTCGGCCGCCTACGTCTCGGGCCTGGCGGCGCTGCTCAAACAGCGCTTCCCCGAGCTGACCCCGGCGCAGATCATGAACCGCATCACCGCCACCGCACGGCATCCCGGCGGCGGTGTCGACAACTACGTCGGGGCGGGTGTGATCGATCCGGTCGCGGCGCTGACCTGGGAGGTGCCCGAGGGACCCACCGCGATCCCGTACCGCGTCAAACAACTGCCGCCGCCGGTGCACGTACCGCCGCCCGACCGCGGGCCGATCACCTGGGTGGTCGTGATCGGGGCGGGTCTGACGCTGGTCCTCGGCATCGCCGCGCTGACCCGGCGGGCGTTGAGGCGCCGATGAGGTCGTTCGTCACGCAGTTCGGTCTACGCCTGACCACCGGCCACCTGATGTGGGCGGCGGTGCTGATCCCGGCGTGCATCGCGATCTTCGTACCGCTGGACCTGCTGTGGGTCGGCGTCACGGTCTCGGTGCTGATCGCGCTGATCGCGGTCGTGACCGTCCGCGGGCGCCGGTTGACGGGCTGGGTGGCGGCCCTGTTCTCGTGGCGGCGCAGGCACCTCAGTACGCCACCCGCACCGTCGGAACCCGCGGTCGGCTCGACGGTCATGCCCGGCGACCACGTGGCGGTGCGCTGGCAGGGCGACCATCTGATGTCGGCGATCGAACTGGTGCCGCGGCCGTTCACCCCGACCGTCGTGGTCAACGGACAGTCCTTCACCGACGACGTACTCGACACCGCGATGGTGGAGAACCTGATCGCCGCGCACTGCCCGGAACTCGAAGCCGACGTGGTCGCCGCCGGATACCGGGTGGGCAAGACCGCGCCGGCCAGCCTGGTGGCGCTATACGAACAGGTGGTCGGACCGTATCCCGCGCCGGCGAACCGCCGCACGTGGATCGTGCTGCGGGCCGATCCCGAACTGACCCGCAAACCCGCACAGCGCCGCGACTCCGGTGTCGCCGGGCTGGCCCGCTATCTGGTGGCCTCGACGACGCGGCTCGCGGATCAGTTGGCAGGCAACGGAATCGACGCCCGACCCAGCCGCAGCTTCGACGACTTCGACCGGGCCACCGAGGTCAGCTTCGAACGGGAGACCTGGTCGGCGATCAAGGGCCGCAGCACATTCACCGCGGCCTACAGCGCGCCCGGCGGGCCTGATGTGTGGTGGTCGGCGCGCGCCGACCACACCATCACCCGGATGCGGATCCGCCCAGGTATCGCCCCGACGACCACCGTACTGTTGACCACCTTGGCGAATCCGGCTACGCCGCGTGGCTTTTCGTGCCTGTTCGGCGGCCAGCGCGCGGCGCTGCAGGGCATCAGCCCGGTGTCGGACAAACACTACGAGCTCCCGATCGGATCGGCGGGGATTCTCATCGGCGAGACCGCCGACCGCTATCCGGTGTACATGCCGTTCGACGACGTCGATGTCAGCATCAACCTCGGCGATGCCCGGCTGTTCACCCAGTTCGTGGTCCGGTCCGCCGCGGCGGGTGCGGTGGTGACGCTCGGCCCGCAGTTCCGCGAGTTCGCCGGCTTCGTCAACGGACGCATCGGCCAGGAGGCCAAGCTGTCGTGGCCGAACGCGACGACCTATCTGAGCCCGCATCCCGGTGTCGGCCGGGTGATACTGCGACACAACTTCATCGACACCCCGAGGCACCGGCAGTTGCCCATCCGGTTGATCAACCCGCGCGAGGAAAGCCGCTACCAGATGGCACTCGAGCAGTGACCAACTGTAGGCCGGCCGCCCCGACACCGCGGTGACCTGAGGAGGAAGACATGGCGGGGGATGAAGTCCGAGTCGAACCTGCGGATCTGCGGGCTCGAGCCACCACCCTGGACGAGGAGATCACCGACGAGTCGCAGCGGCCCACACCGCCGTGCGGCCTCCCGTTCGTCACGGCGTCGGCGGCCGGCATCGCGGCCGGTTCGGACACGCTGCGCAGCCACCTGATCTCCGGCAACCGCGAAGCCGAACGGCTCGCCGCGGTGCTGTCCGAGGCGGCCGACGTCTACCAGCAGATCGACAACCGCGCGGCCCAGGCGCTGGAGTACCCCGACGGACCACGCTCGGTGGAACCGGTCCCCGTCAACCCCACACTGCCGCCGTCGGTCCCGCCGATCGAATTCCCCGCCACGGTGCCCGCGGTCCCGGGCGGCCAGACCGACGCCGGCTTCATGGATGTGAAGGCCGCCGCGCAGATCATCCACTCCGGCGACTCGGGCCCGATGCGGACCTACGGGGAACAGGCGAAGAAGTTCGCCGGGACGCTGCGCGACAGGGCCGCATCCTTCAACCTCGACGGCATCAACTGGGACGGCACCGCCGCCGAGAAGGCCGGCGACGCGGTCCGTCAGCACAAGGAGTGGCTGGAGAAGCTGGCCGAGAGTTACGAATTCCTCGGCACCGAGGCGATCGACATGGCCGATGCGCACGACAAGTGGTCGGGTCAGCACCCGACCGTTGCGGAGGTCGAGGCGGTCGAGGCCAGGGTGGCGCAGGCCGGTCAGGCGGGCGACAAGGACGCGCTCGCCAGGGCCATGATGGATTACCTTGCGCTGCAGCGGAAGTCCGAAGACGTCCGGACCAGCTACAGCGCCGACGTCGCCGGTAAGAGCCTGCCCAAGGTGCTCGACCCGCCACCGGGAGCAGCGCCGGTACCGCCGATCAGCAGCAACGGCGATCCGCGGAAGGGGAAGACCCAGCCCGCCGGCGAGGGTGCACCTGGTGAACCCGGCTCCGGCGGGGGCGGCGCCCAACCCGGCGGCCGGCCCGGTGGGCAGCCCGGCGGTCAGGCCGCGGCGGCGCCGATGGGCGGGGGGTCTCCCGCCGGACAGGGCGGCGCTCAGCCCGCGGGCGCCTCATCCGGCGGCGGCGGTTCACCGTCGGGAGGCGGCGGCTCTCCCGCCGGTGGCGGTGGCGCCCCGGCCGCACCGGCTGCCGGTGGTGGCCTACCGGGCGGCCTGCCCGGTGGCGGCCCGGACGGGCTGCCTCCGCTGGACGACCCCGCGCTGAAGCCGGCCGCCGCGAGCGGTGGCGGCGCCGGTGGTGGCTCGGGTGGTGGAGCCGGCGGCGGTGGCGGCGGGGTCCCACCCTCCCCGCTGCAGCCCGCTGTCGGAGCCGAGACCGTCGCCCCCGGGGCGGCCGGGACGGGGCGCGCCGGTGCCGCCGCGGCCGGCCCGGCCGGTGCCATGGGTGCGATGGGGGGTATGGGCGGTATGCCGATGGGTGGCCACGGCGCGGGCCGCGGTCAGGGTGGCGGCGAGAAGAAGCGCACGCCCGGCCTGGCACCGGACGAGGATCTCTACGTCGAGGACCGTCCGTTCACCGAATCCGTCATCGGCTACACGCCCAAGCCGCGGGATCGGAAGGACTCGAAGTGAGCGGCGAGATGCACCCGCAGGTGGCGGCGGTCCTCGCCCAGGCCCAGCAACTGCAGTCGATCATGGACGAGCAGCTACACAAGATGAAGCACCAGACGTTCACCGCATCCGACGAGACCGAGACCGTCGAGGTGACGCTCGACGGTCATCAGCAGTTGACGAGTGTGCACATCGAGGACGGTCTGCTGCGCCAGGGCGCGCACGTCGTCGAACAGCGGTTGAACGAGGCGCTGCAGAACGCGACCGAGGCGGCGTCGGCTGCCATCGAAGCGGATCGGGAACGAATCGACGCCCGGGTCGCCGAGCTGACCGAGTCGTGGCGGCCCTGAGCGGATCAGCCGCCGGCTAGCGCGACCTGCTCGATGGCGTCGCGGCCGGCCTGGTCGACGGACTCGTATCGGGCGGCGGCGCTTCGCAGGTTCTCGCCGTACTCGTCGGCCGCGGCGGCCGCCGCAGCGGTGAGCGCACCGATGTCGGCCTGCGCCTGCCGGCACGCCGCCGCGGTCTGCAATGCCGCCACCGCCCTCGCCGCCTCACCCAGCGGAGCGTCGGCGTGCAGGCCGGCGACCCCCGAGGCGGCCTGCCCGAACGCCGTCCCGGCGCCGGCCAGCGCGGGCGGATTCACCTGCAGCACTTCACCACTCACCGGTCCCCCTCAGAAACGCAGGTTGCGCAGCACGTCGTACACGCTGGCGATCCACAGCAGCAGCGGGATGACCGCCGCGATCGCCGCGCCGTCGACCAGTTCGAGGATCCGTTTGGTCACCGGCGACACGCGACGCACCCCGTCGGTGGCACCGATGACGACCAACGCCACCGCGCCCAGTGCGGTGTAGATCGCCAGCACCAACCACGCGTCGTCGGGATACCACTGGCACAGCCTGACCATCACACCCGTCGGCACGATCACGGTCACCGCAAGCAGCGCCCACGCGCACCAGCGCTCGGCGTACAACCGGGAGCGGAAGCCGCAGATCGCGGCGACCAGTCCGGCCACGATCAGGCTGTGGACGAAGAAGTGACCCTGCACCACCACCGCGATCGCCCCGACCGCGAGGATGAGCGCGCCCGCCGTGAGGAAGCCGATCAGCAGCTTCTTGGCCAGCACGCTGCGTTCCTGCAGGCGGGCGGCCGATTCGGGCACCGAGGCGATGATGGCCTGCCATGTCGGCGATTCCTCGTCGACGCCTTCGCGCGAAGTGACCGGATCGAGCAGTTCGTCGTTGGTGACGGTCTCACCGGGTGCGGGGATCGGCGGCAGGGCGATGCGGGCGACCGCCACGGTCAGCTTCGCCGCGTTGGTCAGCACGATCAGGCCGAATGCGACCGCACCCGCGGGCACCCAGTACTGCCACCCGTATCCGTACCCCACCGCGGCCGCCGTCAGCGCCGCCGTGGCGATCGCCAGGAAGGCCGCGACCTCGGCCCGCTTCCGGGGCCCGCCCCTGGTCGCCAATGTCAGCAGCAACACCACGGCGCCCGCGCCCGCCAGCTGCGGCGCACCCAGCGATCCGACGCCGTTGGGCAGCGGCACGGCCAGCGCCGCACCTCCGGCGAGCGCCGGAATCGAGGCGATCAGCAGGCTTTCGGCCATGTTCAGGTTGGCGTAGCGGTTCTGCGCCAGCAGGCTGCCGCCGAGCAGTCCGAGGCCGAGCACGGCCAGCGCCAGCGCCCACCACAGGCTCTGCCCGGTGCGGTCCCACGAGACCAAGGACATCAGCGTGATCGCAACGGAGACAAGGGGTATCGACACACCGACGAAGCGGTTGAGCGCGGCGCGGTCGAACTCCGGGGATTCGTCGAGCACCGCGATCGCGTCGATCACGTCCTCGACCAGCGGACGGTAGCGTTCCGTCCGGCTCACCGAGACCAGCGTCAGCAACGACCCGTCGACCACCCCGGCGTCGTCGAGGGACTCGTCGGCCTTCAGTGGCGGCGCCCCGGGACGCGCGAACGCCCACACCCCCTGCGCGGTGAAGTCGAAGCCCGCCAGCACATCCTTGGGGGTGTCCTCCAGGATCTCGGCGAGCACCGCGACGGTCTCGTCGATGTAGGTCTCGACGGGGGCCGCCGCGGGCAGTACGAGATCCGTCATACGCCGGCCGGTCAGGATCGTCACCCGGGTGGTCGACGGCCGCCCGGGCGTGACGCTCGAGGTGGTGGATGCCGCGGCGGTGGTGGTCAACGCCGTTCGAGCCTGTCGAAATCGTCAGACAAGGCGGCCGCCAACTCGGTGATCCGCCGCTGGAAGACCTTGTCGAGCAGGTCGAGCTGGATCTCCGTGCCCGCCGCGATGTGCTTGTCCCACGGCAGCACGATGACACGCCCGGGCGCCACGTGTCGCTCGAATTGCTGAACAAGATCGTCGACATCGATATTGGGTTTGCCCGGCACCACGTGGTTGATGACGACGCAGGACCGGCCCAGCAGGTCCTGGTAGCCGTTCTGGCGCATCCAGTCCATCGTCACCGCGGCCTGACGGGCCCCGTCGATCGATGCGCTGGCGACGATCACCAGCCCGGACACCGTGGACAGCACCGCCCTCGAGGCGGGCTGGAACAGACCGGCCCCGCAGTCGGCGAGCACCAGGTTGTAGTACCGGGACACGACATCCGTCGCACCCTTCCAGTCGTCGTCATTGAACTCGCGGCGGGCCTGGCTGTACTCCTCCGAGGACAGCACCTCGAGGTTCGCGCCGTTCATGCTCGTGTAGGCGCGGATGTCGTTGTAGCGGTCAAGTTCCTTGTCCGACAGCAGGTCGGCGATCGTTGCCGCGGACTGCCGGCCGGCCCGGTCGGCGAGGTTGCCCGCGTCGGGGTCGGCGTCGATGGCCAGGATCCGGTCACCGCGCACCTTGGCCAGCGTCGATCCCAGCGCCACGGTGACGGCGGTCTTGCCCACGCCGCCCTTGAGACCGAGGACGCCGATCTGGTACGAGTCGCGGGCGTTGCGCCGGATCCGTGCGTGCAGATCCATCTCGTACATCTCGTCCGGCGACAGGCCCAGGTTGATCCGGGTGAGCAGGTACAGCACGTGGCGCCAGCCCCGTTGCGACGGCATCTTGACCGCGGACTTCACCCCGACGTGCGACAGCGCATCGATGGCGCGGTGGTTGCCCATCGCCGCCGCGGACGTCGGCGCCGGCTGCGCGGGAGGCTGACTTTGCGGCCAGGCCACCTCGGCCGGCGGGGCCTCGGCGAAATGCGCCGACGGGGGTGGCGCAGGCGCGGGGCGCGGGGCCGGGGCGCTCGCCTGGCGCGGCGCCTCGAAGCGGGCGCCGCCGGGCAGGTTGGTCTGGGGGGTGCGCATCATGCCGTTGGGGGGCCGCTGCGGCACCGGACCCTGGGATGTCGGCGCCTGCGTGGTGGGCGGCATCTGGGTGGTGATCTCGGCGTGCCGCGGTGGCGGCGCGGGTGCGGCCTGGGTGCGCGGAGGGGTGATCGGCAGCGGCGGCGGCGCGGCGCCGTCGGCGTTGTTCGAGCCGCCGGCAGGCGCCGGCGCCGGGGCGGTGCCCTGCATCAGGGCGTCGCGGTCGACGTGCACGGTCGCCTCGTCGGGCGTCTGAGCGGCGTCTGGGGAGTGGAAGAGCCGGTCATAGTCGGCCGACATGGGGTGCCTCTCGATGGTGGGTTTGCGCCGTAGCGCAGGAGGTGGGCGAGTTCGGCCGGTGCCGTGAGCGCCGGCCGGCCCCGCCCACCTTCATGCAGCTGTGGGTCAGGCGAACATTCCGGTGACGCCGGCTTCGGTCTGAGCCATGGTGGAGCCGGCCTCGCTGATGGTCTGGGCGAGGTTCTGCAGGGCCGCGTTGAGCTCTGCCGAGGTGTTGTCCCAGCGGGCCTGGACGGCCTGGTAGGCCTCCGAACCCGAACCGCCCCACACCGCCGCCAGCGCGCCGAGCGAGGCCTTGCCCTCGTCGAGCAGACCCTGGGTCGTGCTGACCGCGCCGTTGATCTCGCCTGCGCCGCCCTCGATGCCCGCGAAGTTCCATACCTGTTCCGACATTGATTTCTCCTTGAGTTGGTCTGTGAGTGGTCAGAGATTCATGGACGACGCGAGCGTGCCGGCCTGATCCTCGTCGGTCGAGCCGTACTGGGTGCCCGAGGTGTGGATGTTCGAGGAGATCTCGGTCAGCGTCTGGATCTGCGCCTGAGCGGCCTCCTGGTAGCGCAGCAGCGCCGCCTGCGCCGCCTCGCCGGCCTGACCGCGCCACTGCGGGAGCAGGCTGTTGGCGGTGGCGTCCACCGACCGCATCACGCCCTGCAGTTCGCCCGAGATCCGCTCGAAGTTGCCGGCCTCCTTGGCGAGGACAGCAATATCGGTATTCATTGCCATTGTGGATACATTCCTTCTTTTCCTGTGTCCTCACCACGGGAAATGGCGAGTCTTCCGGTCAGGTGACCGGGAAGTCTGTGTTCCTGCGGCGACTCACCAGTCGTCGCCGTCGTCCTCGTCCAGGTCGTGGACGAGTGGTGCGGGTGCGGTCAGCCCCGGCTTCGAACCGCCGCCCTTGGCGCCCTGTCCGGCCATCCCCATCGGGCCCATCCCACCGCCCGCGCCGCCGACGGGCGCCAGACCGCCGACGGTGGCTCCGGCCGCCGCGCCGGCCCCGACGGGCACGGGTGCGGCCGCCATCTTGTCGCCGACGAGGTTGGCCATCAGCGGTGTGCGCGCCGCGGTCCCCCCGGCGCCGGGCAGCGACGCCGCCCGGACCAGACCCGCACCCGAGCTCACACCGGAACCACCCGCGAGCGGATGGTTGGAGAACGGTGCGGCACCGATGAGGCCGATCTGGGCCTTCTCGCCGCCGAGACCGCCGCCCATCTGACCGAAGATCGACGACACCTGCTGCAGCGGTTGGGTCAGCATCTGCATCGGGGTCTGCACCATCTGGCCGAACTGCTGCGGTACCTGCGCGACCATGGAACCCACCTGGCCGGCCATCTGCACACCCATCTGGACGCCCTGCTGCATAACCTGGTCCTGCGGCTGCTGGTGTGCGGCCTGCTCCCCCTTCTGCACCGCACCCTGCGCGCGTTGCGCGGCCATGTTGCCCTGGGCCATCGCCCGGCCGGCGTTGAGGCCGACGGACTCCATCTTGGCGGTGGCGCTGGCCTTGGCGATGAGCCCGTTGCGGGCCACCCCCATCGGGGCGCGGGCGCCCGCCTGGGCCACCGCGGCGGCGCCGGTGCTCTCGCCGACGCCGGGGATGACGATCGGCGTCATCGGCGGAATCGGTTCGAACAGAAGGTTCATCTGGGTCTCGGCCTGGTACACGTCCATCGCCCCGGCGGCCTGGTTCCACATCCGGACGAAGTAGTCGAACTCGTTCACCCCGATCGGCACGGTGTTGACGCCCAGGAAGTTCGTCGCCTCGAGGACCGCGTGCGTGATGTGGTTCTGTTCGATCTCCGGCAACGGCGGAGTAGTTGCCATTGCAAGGGTGTAGGAGTTTGCCTGGTTGGCCGCCTGCAGCGCCCGCTTCATGGCCTGCGCCGACGTGGTCCGCAACCAGAGGACCATCGGCATGGTCGCGGCCACGGCCCGTTCACTCGCGGTGCCCGTCCACATCGACGACAGGTTCGCCAGGCTCGCGGCGAGTTCGTCGGCCTGGGTCTCCAACAGCACGGCGAGCGCCTCCCACCCGGCCGCGGCCTGCAGCATCGGCGCGGGACCGGCTCCGGCCATCAGCCGGCCGGTGTTGACCTCGGGCGGCAGCGCCGTCCAGGTCGGTGGAAGGGGTATGCCCGTCAGTGCCATGGTGTGTGGGTGGCTCCGCTAGGGATCCGCTGGGGAATCTGCCGCGCCGCTCAGAAGGTGCTGGCGTTGGCGGCGTCGACGGCGGCGTAGATACCGGAGATCTCCGTGAACGCCGCGCCCGCGCGGGACAGCTCCTCCTGCGCGAAGGTGTTGAGCGCCAGGGTTTCGGCACCCTCGGCGGCGAAGGTGGCGGCGGCCATCGCCGACACCTCGTCGGCGCCGGCCGGGACCAGCGCGGTCACCGCCGCGGTCGCCGCCGTACCACCGGCCAGACCCCGCGCACCATTTGCGACGACCTGACCACCGATGCCCGCCGCGCCCGGATTGTGCTCGAGAGGTTGCATTTGCGCATCTCCTTTACTGGTTCCCCAATTGCAGGACAAGCGATGGTGAACGGCTCGGGCATACCTACCCCGTCGTCTCCGGACTCATCCCCCGACTTATTTGCTGGCGGTTTACCACCAACGTTGCTGTGAAGCTCTCGTTAGATACTAACCGCCGTGTGGGGGTGGTGCTAACACTTCTTCTTCCAGTGGATCGGCCGGGGGGTCAACGTAGGCGGCCTGGACCACCTCCTTACCGTCCGGCGACACCAGAAGCGCCTGGCCAGGCGGCCGTTTCCGCAGTTTGATCTCGCTCGAGGGGAACTCCGTCTTCTCCCCGGACAGGAACAGCGTCGGGGTCCCGGCGCCGTACGCCGCCCCCACGAACTTGTCCATGGTGGCCCGATGCGCCTGGCTCATCTGGCAGGTCACGATGATGTGCAGGCCGATGTCGGCGGCCGCGGGAAGCAGTGGGGCCAGCGGTGCCATCGGCGGCACCATGCCGGACGCCGCGACGATCATGTGCCAGTCGTCGACCAGCAGCACCACGTCGGGTCCGCTCCACCACGACCGCGACCGCAACTGGGCCGTGGTGAGGTCCGGCGGCGGCAGTCGCTTCTGCAGGTTGGTCGCCAACGCCTTGATTGCCGCCTCGAGCGATGCGTGATTGCGGTTGACCGCGCCTGCGTCGAGAAGGTGGCTCTGGGGCACCGCGTCCAGCAACGCCGACCGATAGTCGGCCAGCATGAACCGCACTTGCTGGGGACTGTTGCGGCGGCAGATCGCCTGCGCCACCGCGTGGGCGATCGTCGTTTTGCCGGACTTGGGCGCACCGAAGATCAACAGATGCGGCGTCATCTGCATCTCGTTGTAGGCGACGCTGAGATCGGATTCCCGCACACCCAGCGGAATGCGCCACCGCGTGCGGTAGTCGGCGTCGGGTCCCGGCGGGTTGGGGTCGAGTTCGTCGAGATGGACCCGTTCCGGCAGCACCCGCACCTGCGGCGCCCGGACCGTGTGCCGGGCGGCGATCTGGGCGACGGCCGACGTGATCGCCGGGACGAGGTTGGCCGCGCTGTGCTGCCCGTCGAGGCGTGGCACGCCCATCATCAGATGGTGCTTCTCCATCGAGATCGCCCGGCCCGGCCGGTTCGCCGGGATCTCGCGGGTGATGCGGTCGATCTGCGTCTCGTTCACATCGCCGAGCCGGAACTCGATCTTGGTGCCGAGGTAGTCGCGGACGCGTGACTTCAACTCGGTCCAGCGCGGCGTCGAGATGATCACGTGCACCCCGAACGCGAGGCCCTGACCGGCCAGGTCCTGGACGACCGGTTCGAGGTCGGGGAACTCCGCGACGAACGCCGGCCACCCGTCGATCACCAGGAAGACGTCGCCGAACGGATCGGCGGCGGCCGGGTTGTTCGGATCCTCCCGCATCTGCCGGTAGCCCGCGATCGACCCGACCCGCAACTCCTTGAAGGTCCGCTCTCGTTGCCGCTGAACGGCTTTCACCTCGGCGACCACGCGGTTGACACGGTCCGGTTCGGCACGGGTGGCGACGCCGCCGACGTGCGGCAGATCCTCGAGGTACATCAGACCGCCGCCGCCGAGGTCGACGCAGTAGAACTGCACGTCGCGCGGGGAGTGGGTGGCCGCCGCCGACAGGATCAACGTCTGCAGGAACGTCGACTTACCGGTCTGCGGTGCCCCGCCGATCGCGATGTTGCCGCCCGCGGCGGACACGTCGACACCCCAGATGTCCTGGCGGTGCCTGCGGGGTTCGTCCATGATGCCCAGCCCGAACCGCAGCGGCCGGCGCTGATGGTCGCGTTCGACGAGTTCGTCGACCGGCGTGGGATCGGTCAGGGGCGGCAGCCACATCCGGTAGGCGCGGATCTCGCCCGTCGTGAGCTGATCGAGGACGACCTCGCGAAGGACCTTCTGTTCGGCGGCCTGCCTCGACGCCGTCATGACGTCACCGCCGTATCGAAGATCGGGGTCGCGGTGAACTTGTGGATCCGCACCCGGTTGCGGGTGGACTGGCGGGGTTTGACCTCACCGTCCTCCTGGACCGTCGTCGCCGGGACGTAGGGGTTGCCGGTGTAGACGCTCTGGAACTTCACCGGGTCCTCCATGCCGACGCGCAGGAAGCCGACACCGCTCTCCTTGTTGGTGATGTACTGCGCCTCCGGCGTCCCGATCACCGCCTTGGACTCCGCGGAGCTGGTGGTGCGCAAAGCGATTCGATACGTGAGGTTCGGCTCGAGCTTGTCGATGCGCACCCCGCCGGTGTTCAGCGACTGGGTGGCCAGCAGCAGATGCACCCGCAGTGAGCGGCCCACCCGGCAGATGCGGTCGAACAGCGCGATGAAGTCCGGGTGGTTCTGCAGCAGTTCGGCGAATTCGTCGACGACGACGAACAGTGTCGGCAGCGGCGGCAGGTCGGCGCCGCGTTCGCGGTGCTTCTCGTACTCCGCCACACCGGACAGCGCGCCCGCGGCCCCGACCTGCATACCGGCCTGCCGCAGGATCGACTGCCGCCGGTCCAGTTCGCCGGTGAGCACCTCACCCATGCGGCTGACGAGTTCGGCTTCCTCTTCCATGTTGGTCACCACCGCCGCGGTGTGCGGCAGTTTCTCCATGCCGAGGAAGGTCGACCCGCCCTTGAAGTCGGTCAGCAGCAGGTTCACCTGATCGGGATGGTGGGTCGCCGCGAGCGAGAGGATCAGCGTCCGAAGGAATTCCGACTTACCCGAACCGGTGGTGCCGATCAGCATCCCGTGCGGGCCCGCGCCGAACTCCGCGCCCTCCTTGATGTCGAGATACATGATGTCGCCGGTCCGCAGCTCGTGCCCGAACGGGATCTTCAGCCGGTCGCGGTCGGTGTCGGCGAACATCCGCCAGCGCGCCGGGGTCACCTCTTCCACGGTCTGGGCGCCGACGAGCTGGTGCCACTCGGTGGCGACCTTCTTCTGCACCCGCACGTTCTTGTCGATGATCGCGCCGGTGATGGACCAGCCCGCGAGCTTGCGGGCGATGCGGCCGGCCTGGCCGGGGGTGAGCCGGTCGCTGCTGTTGGTGACCAGCCGGAAGGACGAGTTCGGCATCCGGTCGTCGGCGGTGCCGTCGGCCGCGACCCGGATCCGGTAGGCCGAGCCGTTGTGGTTGCCGAGCGTGAGCACCGTGACCCCGGCGCGGCCGTCGGCCGGGAATCCGGCGCGGCCACCGGTGAGGTCGACCACGACGACGTACGGGCCGCTGGGCGCCGAATCGGCGGTGTGCGGTCCGCGCGCGGTGAGATCGCTCAACCCGTCCGGCCGGGTGAACACCATGCGGGTGGGTCCGGCGGCGTCGACGTCGCTCTGGTGCTGAACGTGCGGAAGCCATTTGAGCCAGCTCCAGTTCGGGTCCTCCGGGTTGTCGGTGAGCACCCGCAGCTGGAGCAGATCCGGTGGATGGAAGACCGCGAGGTGGCAGATCATCGCCGCCAGCAGGGCGGCGGAGCCGTCGGGGTCACCGCCGATCGCGATGGTCGGAAACGACCGCAGCTGAAGCAGTTTCGGACAGTCGTGGATGAGGCCGTGGGTGCGCAGGAACTTGGTCACCCACATGTGGCTGACCGGTTCGAGGTGCGGTTGCGGGGCGGCCTGCGGACCGGCGAGCCCGTTGACGTCTCCGATGGAGGGTTTGAGCAGCCGGTCCACCGCCGGTTCGGAACCCAGACCGATCCGCGTCGCGGCGAAGAACTCGCTGTTGGCCTGACGCGACCACTGGCGGTTCGTGCCGATGATCGACAGCAGATCCTCGGGATGCGGTGCGTGGTAGTTGAAGAACGTCACCTGCGCGGCGGCCGACGACGTGACGCGAGTGCGCAGACCCGACAGGTACCGCAGGTATTCCTTGCGGTCGGCGTTGATCTCGGGCACCCGCTTGGCGCCCGACCCGCCGCCGGCCATGAAGCCGACCGTGGCCATCACCATCATCAGCGGCATCATCAGCATGTAGGGCGAGAGCTGCCGGACGCCGGTGAAGATCATGATCGAGATCATCCCGAGCATGCAGCCGCCCATCACCCACGGCAGCGCGCGCTGAATACCCGACGGCGGGATCTCCACGCCCAGATCATCGGGTGGGGTGACGGTGATCTCGCCTGGGGTCAGCCGAGGACCCCGTTTGATGATCGGGGTGAACTTCTTCGTGGTCATCCAGCGACTCCAGTCATCGGCTGCCTCCCGGTCGGGCGCCCGCCACCGGACCGTCCTCGCCGACCTTGCGCGGGTTGGGGTTCGCGGGCAGGGTGTCGTGTTCGAGCAGTGCGGCCTGCTTCGACAGCACCGGCCCGTCGACGAGCAGGCTGACCACCTGCCACGGCGCGGTCAACGGTCCGACCAGGCCGAGATTCTTGGCGGTCTCCTCGTCGGAGACGCCGTAGCGCACGCCCTGCGGGTCGATGTAGTAGAGGCTCTCGCCGTACCGCGGATCCGGTGACTGCAACCGGATGAACTGCCCGCCGTCGATGTACACGGTGGAGTCGCCGGTGATCTGCCGGATGCCGGTGTTCAACGCCGACGCGGCGATCGGCAGTCGCCGGCCGGCGATGACCGTCGTCCGGGGCGCCTGATCGCCTGCGACGCGCTGCCACGACCAGCACAGCGTCGGATCGTCCTGGCGCAGCAGGATGTCGAGTGCCTTGTCGGGCAGCGGTGAGACGTAGACCTGCTCCGGAATCCGCGCCACCACACTGGCTTCCACCATCGGCGGCTCGATCAGACCGTAGGAGTTGGTGGCGCGCAGCGCTGCGGCGGTCGGGTCGTTGACGCGGGCCACCCCGTCGGCCAGCACGACGTAGTGCTGCTGATCGTCGGATTCGGTCACCGTCTCGAACACCGAGCCGATCACCAGATTCGCAGGCAGCCCAACGGTATTGGGTTCACCGGCGCGGGCCACCTGGGGCAGTTGCCATGGCCCGGCGTTCGGCAGGGCGTTGAACAGCCCCTCGGAGATCGGGGTCGCCCTGGCCGTCACCGGGATCCCGACGGCCGACGTCACCGCACGGTCGGCCAGGTCGATCGAGTGTCGGCCACCCTCGGTCACCAACCAGTTGGCACCCTTGAACGACACCAGCATGCCCTGGTCCGGACGCAGCGGACCGACGGTCGAGTCGACCACCAGCGGGCGCACCAGGACCGACGTCTCCACCCTCGGGACCACGCTCTCCGGTTTGGTGACGGTGTCGCACAGGGTCCACATCGACTCGGCCGCACCGGAGACCGGCGTCGCATAGGGCGCGCCGGGGATGCCGATCGGTTGTCCCTTCGACATCCGGTTCAGCTCTTCGGATTTCACCGCGACCGGGGTTCCGGGGTTGCCGAGGACCAGCCGCGCCGAGGTGAGGTTGTACACCGGCCTCAGTTCCCCGCCGCCAGGCATCACCACATAGAGCTGGTTGGTGCTGCGGTCGACGAGCAGCTGGTCACCGCCGCGCTTGCCCAGCGGTTTGAAGTACGCCATCAGCGCCGCGCCGAGACAGATCAGCACCGCGATGATGATGCCCGCGCCCACCGCGCGGCTGTAGAACTGCAGCGGATCGTCGAACATCCGGGTGTCGCGGCGCACGATCGCGTGCTCGACCCGGCGCAGCAGGAAGCGCCAACCGCTGACCTGCACCTTGGTGGTAAGCCGGAAACTCGCCATACCTCACCCGCTGATGTTCAGGCGGGAATGCACGGCGGCGATCGCCGACGCCATGTCCTCGCCGTTGATTTCGCTCAATTGCTCGACCCCGAGGCTGTCGAAGTCCAGGGACCGGGCCAACCGCATGTCACGGCTCTGCTCACCGGCCTCCACCAGCTGCCGGGCGTAACGACCGTTGCCGGCGATGTCCAGCGCCGGCTTCCCGCCCAGGGTGCGCTGCCCGAGCAGCGTCGCCGCCTCGAGCACGAGTTTGGCGGCATCCTCGTTCACCGACGAGTCATTGGCGGCGGCAATGACTTTCGCGATCTCGACGATCTCGTCGGGAGAGTACGAGTCGAACTCGATGCGGGTGGCGAAGCGCGACCGCAGGCCGTCGTTTGTTTCGAGCAGCCGATCGATGTCGGCGCTGTAGCCGGCGATGATCACCACCAGTCGGTCCCGGTCGTTCTCCATGCGGGCCAGCAGCGTGTCGAGGGCTTCGGTGCCGAACGGGTCGGCGCGGCCGTCGCGCTCCTGAACCAACGTGTAGGCCTCGTCGATGAACAGCACCCCGCCGACCGCGCGGTCGATCGTGCGGGCGGTCTTGACCGCCGACTGGCCTTCGTATTCGGCGACGAAATCCTTGCGCGAGGTCTCGACGAGCTTGGGTTCGGAGATCACCCCCAGCCCGGCGAGGATGTTCGCCACCACGCGGGCGATGGTCGTCTTACCGGTGCCGGGCGGGCCGGCGAAGATCATGTGCTTCGAGGTCTGCGCGACCTTCATCCCGCGGGCCGCCCGGATCTTGGCCATCTGGGTGGCGGCACGGTAGGCCTCGATCTGTTCCTTGACCCGGCTCAGCCCGATCTGCCGGTCGAGTTCGGCCTGAGCCTCCTCGAGCAGCCGCTCCCGACCGGAGGTGTCGGCCACGGCGCTGGCCGGATCCCACGGATCGGTGCGGGCGGCGATTTTCTCCGCGGTGGTGGTGACCAATCGGTACGACGGATCGCGAAGGACCGCAGTCACCTTCGGCTCGGGATGGGTGGCCTGCAGCCACTCCAGCAGCGCTCGCGCGCCCTCTTCGTTGCCCTGGCTGCGGTAGGTCATCGCCAGGTACCAGGCGATGGTCTGGGCGCAGGCCTGACCGGCGGGTGAGCTGTTCATCTCCGTCAGTCGCCGTTCGGCCTCGGTGAACAGTCCGAGGTTCGCCGCGGCCACACCGTGGGCCACCCCGGCGGCGGCGGCGAGAAACTTGTCCGGCCAGGAGTTGGCGCCGCGCACCTGGTCGATCACGTCGGTCCAGCGTTCGGCCGCGCCGTAGACGACGGTCTTCACCCACGCGATGAGGTGGTCCGCGCCGCCGGGCGGAACGTTCTCGAGCGCCTCCATGGCGTCGGTGAAGTTCCCTTCCTTCGCCTCGTTCACCGCGAAGCCCATCGTGATGGCCAGCGGCGAGGTGATCGGGTAGGTGATCTCCCCGAACAGGCCGCCGATCGGGATGCGTGCGGCGAGGGTGTTCATCGAGATCTCGGCGGCGCCGGCGAGTTGTCCGAAGTTGCCGCGCGAGTACCACGCCCGGAACAGCGTCACCCGGTCCATGTCGCCGCAGCGGATCCGTCCCACCCAGGCGTCGCAGGCGGTTTCGTCGTAGTTGGTGATGTCGGTGAACAGCTCGTAGGAACGGGCGGGGGCGTTGGGCAGCATGCCGACCGCACTGCCGAACAGGCTGGCCAGGTGATCACTCATGGCTACCTGCATACCTGGTGGTGAAGACCTCGGCGCGGTGCGCTCGGGCCTCTTCGGGGGTGGGCAGTTCGAGGTCGCGCTGCAGGAAGTCGCGGGTCGCGGGGTCGTCGTGGCCCTGTTCGCGCATCCCGTCGAGCATGAACTCGTACTGCGCCGACTTGGCGTCCTGTGCGGCCAGTCCCGCGATCACCACGATCTCCTCCGCGAGTTCGGTTTCGGACATGTGCACCGCCCGCGGTGACAGGTCGATGTGCTGGACCCGGCCGTCGAGGTAGCTGGTGACGGTGACGGTGCCAGGTGGATTGGTCACCGTGAACAGCGGTTCGGGCTCGGGCTCGTCGGACAGTCCGTACCCGGCGAACGCGTCGAGCGCGGCGAGGTCCCCGCCGTCCACCTCACCGTCGTCCTCGACGGGCACCGGCCGGTAGAAGTCGAGCGCCGACAGGTCGTCGGCGTCGTCATCGGGGTCGCGCGTCGAAAAGTCACCCGCCATGGAGGGTTCCGCTCACTCCCCGTGGAAGGCGTCGGCGTCGCTGTGGTCGAACCACGTCTTCGACGGGAGGAAGTCGACCAGCCCGTCGAGCGCGCGCTGCAGGTTCTCCTGGGTCCCGGGCAGGAAGCTGCCGTAGAGCTCACCGCTGACCCGGCGGGGGATCGACACGATGCGGCCGTGCGGGGAGTCGAGTACACCGGCGGCCACGTCCGTCGTGGTCTGGGTGCCGCCCGGGTGGCGTTCGGTGGCGGTGAGCTCCACCCAGCTCGCCGGCTCGCTGATGATGTCGGCGTAGGCGCGCGCTGATGTCAGGGCTATCCCGTAGGCCTGGAGTTCGTTGGCCGTCCGGCATTGGGCGAGTTTGGCGGCCACCCCCGTCAGCGGTTCCACGTCCGCGGGCGGTGCGGTGCCCAGCACCGTCGTCACCATGTTGGCGAGGCCGATCTGCGGGGCGATGCGCTGCAGCACCAGCATCTCGTCGTCCCTGGCGGCGACGACGTGGCGATCACCTTTGCGGCACACCACGAAGCGGACCATCTTGCCGCCGAGGTCGCGCCGCCACCACCGGCCTTCGAGGACCCGGTCCGACCGGCTCAGGGTGTCGACCATCGCGGCGACCTCGGGGTGCGGATCACCGTAGAAGTTCAGTACGCCCTGCTCGGTGAGATCGCGGGCCACCTGGTCCCACACGATCTTGCGGAGATCCGGCTGCGGGATGTTGAGGCGGATGCCGAGCGAAGGCGGGAAGTCCGACGCGCTCATGCGGTCGGCGATGACGAGCATCCCGTCGATCGTGACCTCGACGGCGACGACGTCGTCGTAATGGGTGCCGCTGGATGCGGCCGGTGCGCCGGCCATCATCGGACTGCCCCGACCCGCAGATCACCCATCGGACCCCCAACTCTCATCGCGCCAGGCGCGCGGCGGATTCTGCCCTGGATTGTTCGGACATTTGCCGCATCCCGCAACAGCGTCGGCGAAACACCAGGTTCGGCGTCCCTTCGCCGCAAGTGAGCGTACCAGCGCACCAGGCACCTCCAGCGCACGATTTTCCAGGCCGGGCCATCGCATCTGCCGGCGCGTCTACCGCAAGATCAGCAATATACAACGCCTGCCACTTCTGCCGTTCACCTCCGTCTCACGGATTCCTCAGCGAACACTCAGACCGCCACGCCGGGGGTGGCTCGCACCGTGGCGGCGTCCGCCACGCAAATCCGGTCGGACATATCCGGCGTTCGCGGTCGCAACCACATCCGGCGGGGTCCCGCTGCGGCAGCGCGGTGGGCGTTCGTGCGCCATAACTTTGCTGATGTCGCTCGGTGGCCGGGGCCGCGCGAATCGCGAGCCGCTTGGTCGATACTGGGTCGACGTCCGTCTCGCCTGACCTCCGGAGGAGACCGTAGTGACCGACCGCGATGACGCCCTGCGCAGAGAGCTCGGCTGGACCGGCCAGGAGGATGAGGACTTCGAACCGGACACCGGGCCCTCGGGACTGCGCGCGACCCCGCCCCCGCCGCCCGTGCCCGACCCGGAGCGGCGCACCAGCTTCCGCGACCCTCAGCAGTCGCGGCCCGGACCGCCGCCCGCTCCGCCGCGTCCGCAACCCACCAACTGGGGTCAGCCGCCCGGCTGGCAGCCCGCCCGCGGACCGCTGCCGCCGGCGGGGACGCCGCCGCAACAGAGTCGGCCCCCCGAGGGTTACGGTCCCGAGAGTTACGGTCCCGGCGGTCCGATGGCCCAACCAGGGTCCTATGCCGACTGGATCCGGGTCGACGAGCTGGTACCGCCGCGCCGCACCCCACCGGCACATGGTTGGCGCCGGTGGGTCTACCGCCTGAGCTTCGGTCGGATCAACCCCGGTCAGTCGCCCGAGGAGCTGCGTCAGCTCGAGCTCGAGAACAAGGTCCGGGGTGTGCTCCGCGGGCACTACAAGGTCGGTGTGATGGGTAAGGGCGGCGTCGGCAAGACGACGGTGTCGGCCAGCATCGGCTCGGTGTTCGCCGAACTCCGGCAGGACGATCGCGTGGTCGCGATCGACGCCGACACCGCGTTCGGCAAATTGGGCAGCCGGGTGGATCCGAATGCGCAGGGAAGTTACTGGGAGCTCGCGTCCGATCAGCATCTCGAATCGTTCGCCGATGTGCGCAGCCGCGTCGGCAACAACGCCGCCGGATTGTTCGTGCTCGCCGGAGAGGGGTCGCCGGCCCGTCGCAGAGTGCTCGATCCGGCGATCTACCGTGAGGCCGCCTCACGGCTGGACCGCTACTTCTCCATCTCGATCGTGGACTGCAGTTCCACCATGGACTCGCCCGTCACCCAGGAGGTCCTGCGCGATCTCGACGCGTTGATCGTCGTCTCCTCGCCGTGGGTGGACGGTGCGGCTGCCGCCGGGCAGACGCTCGACTGGCTGGCGGCCCGCGGCATGACCGGGCTGCTGCAACGAACTGTGGTGGTACTCAACGACTCTGACGGCCACGCCGACAAACGGACCCGGTCGATCCTGGCGCAGCAGTTCGCCGGACACGGTCAGCGGGTCATCGAGATCCCGTTCGACGGGCACCTGCGGCCCGGCGGCGTCATCAGCGGAACACGTGAGATGTCGCCCGCGGCGCGGCGGAAGTTCCTCGAACTGGCGGCGGCGCTCGCCGACCACTTCCCGTCGACCGACGACCGATCCCGGGAACGCGGCTGACGCCTTCGACCTGCCCACCGGGGGTGCCCAGCAACGTCATCATTTGCTAGGTTCGCTAGCGGGACCGCCTCCAGGATCGGGGGAGTCGGCCGTAGGACGACTCAGGAGTGAACCACGTTGAAGATCACCACTGTTTTCGCAGCAACCGCCGCGGCGGCAGCCGTCGCGGCTGCCGGTGCGGTCATCGCCGCACCGATCGCCGGGGCGGAGTCGGGTGCGCCGGCGGGCCCGGCCGTCCACGAGATCGGCCAGCAGGCGGATCTGGTCAACGGATCGGTCGTACAGGGCTGGACCGTGACCGATCTGAAGGCCAGCACCGACACCATCCCCTACGCGGTGCGCGGGACGCTGTGGGAGGCGACCGCCACCGACGAGGCGATCCAGGGCGCGGCGACGCCGATCGTGTCGAACTTCAACGCCAGGGCGAGGAACGGTGAGACCTACCGCGCGCTGTGGCAGGTCGCCACCGCGCAGGGCGTCAACCCTTCCACGCTCGGCCAGGGGCAGGAGACCACCGGCAAGCTGTACTTCGACGTCACCGGCGCCCAGCCGGACAGCGTCGTCTACAACGACGGTGGTCAGGACTTGCTGCTGTGGGTGCAGCCGCCTCCGTCGAGCACGTCGTCGTCGACCCCGCGGTCGAGCTCCTCGCCGTCGGGAAGCGCCACGTCGGCGACGCCGCAGGCCACGCCCCAGGGTTCGGAGGCGAGCCCGCCTGCCGCCGAAGCCGTCGAGCCGGGCACGCCGGGCGCCGCGCCCGCCAGCACCGAACTCGTCCCGGCTCCCGCCGGCAGCTCCGGCACGCCGCTCCCGGCGGGCAGCTCGGGCACCCCGCTGCCGGCCACCAGTTCGGGCACCCCGCTGCCGGCGGGTAGCTCGGGCACACCGTTGCCGGCCACCAGTTCGGGCACCCCGCTGCCGGCGGGTAGCTCAGGCACCCCACTGCCGGCCACCAGCGCGGGCACCCCGGCACTGGCCCCGGGCGCACCTGCACCCGCTCCGGCAGCTCCGGCCGTTCCGGCCCAGCCGGCGCCGCAGCCCGCGAGCAGCGGTCCCGCACCGGTGCCGGTGAGCACCGGCGATCAGGCGCCCGTGCCGCACGGCCAGGGTGTCCCGACCCCGACTCCCACCCCGGTGCCGGTGCCCTGACGCACTGTCTCCGCGATCACATCGGCGGGGCTGCTGCGGCGTGAGCCGCGGTCAGCCCCGCCTGTGCGTTCAGGAGTGTGAACTCCACCAGGTGTAGAGCTGATCCAGGCCGGGACCACGCGGTCCGGACTTCACCACCGCGACGAGCGCCTCGTCGGTGTTGGTCCACGCCACCACCGGGCGGTCGGCCTGCAGTCCGCAGAACAGCACGCCGCTGACCTTCTGCGGCGTGGCGTTGCGCCGCCACGGTCCGGGCGACTGGATGTTGCCCGGGCAGGTGACGATCGACGAGGCCTCGACGACGTCGTTGAACGCGGCGTCCAGCGCGGTGTCGTCGGCCGTGATGGTGTAGGTCGCCGACGGCGGGCCGCCGGGGTCGAGGTTCGCGCCACAGGCTGCCTCGGCGAGCGCCCCCTCGGGCGGGGTCCGCATCTCGCATGCGTCGGCGGCGTAGCCGCGCGGTAGCAGGCCGCGCAGGTCGGCCTCGGCTCGTGGGTCTGCGGTGCGGGTCGGTGAGGGCGTCGTCGGGGAGGCGGCCGTGCTGCCGCCGTCGCCGGACGGTACGAGCAGCCACACCACGACACCGAAGACCACCACGCCCAGCACCGCGGCGGCGATCAGCCACACCGGCTTCTTCTGCTGCGGCGGCGCAACCTGCGCCCTGGGCACCACCGGCGGCGGAGCGCCGTACCCGGCAGCGGACCAACCGCCGTCGGGTGGGGGCGGTTCGGATGCCGGGGCAGGCGGCGGGACGAATTCGCCCTGCGGGACGGGTGTCGCGGCTTCCGGATGGACGATGGGCTGGTCGACGGGCCGGGCTGTGGGTGGCTCGACGGGTTGCTCGACGGGTTCGGAGAGCTCGTCGGGACCGGAGTCAGCGACCGGGTCGGCGAGCGGCTCCCACAGCGGTTCGGCGACCGGATCGGCCGCGGGCGCACCGTCATCGCGGTCGGCATCCGAATCGGGGGCGGGTCCGGTGGCCCAGGGGTCCGAGGACGGGGGCGGAGGCGGCCATGTCATGTCCGGACCTCCACGAACCTCGTCGTCACTTCGCAACCCCCGCTCGGGCGAACTCGGAAACGTACCCATGGAAGCGTAGTAGGCCGCGCCGCTCGGCGGCGGTGCCGATGCGCCACGCCCGTCACTTGAGCACACCGATCAATGCCTCGATCGCCGCCGCCGACTCCGCCGAGATCGGTCGTTCGGCTTCCGCTCCCGCGATGTCGTCGTCGGGGACCCCGGCGGCCTGCGCCGTCTCGCTGATCGTCAGATTGGCGCGTCGGCGGACGGCGTACAACCGCTGTCCCAGGGTGGCGTTCGGGGCGGTGGCGGCGAGCATCGTCAGTTCGTCGATGCGCCCGCGGACCGCGCTGAGCGCCTTGATCAGAGCCGGGGTGACCTTCCCGATCCGGGCCGCGCGGGCGGCCACGGCCTCGAGTTGGCGCAGGTCGGACAGGATCGTGGTGACCCGTGGCGTGAACTCGCGATCGTCGAGGGCGGGCAGGACGTCCGCGGTCGCGCCGAGCGTGTGGACCGCGGCCTCGACGGCCTGGGCGATGAGCGGTGCCTCGGCGCCGTCGGCCGCTGCGGGAACCGCGGGAACCGTCGCCGTCGGTTCACCTCGACGCAGCTTGGCGATGGTCCCCGTGGGCCAGCGCAACACCTCTTCCAACTTTGCCCGGGTGCGCTCGCGGGGCCAACTGCGGCCCTTCTCGAAGGCGATCAGCGCGCCGGCGTTGATGATGCCGTCGGCAGCCAGGCTGCGCTGGCTGATGTCGAGCTCGCGGCGCCGCGCCGCCGCGGCCGCACCGGCGCGCGCCACCCCGGGGTCGAGGACCCCGGTCGCCTCGTCGATCGACTCCGCGTTGGTCATGGACGGCGCTCATCCTCGCTGGCTCGACGACGGCTCGGTGCCGCAATACTAACCGCGGGAACCGCTACCGCTATGACTCGGGTTCGCGATCTGCCCACGAATCCGTATCGAAGCTACACCTTTCGCTGCGCTTCGACGGGCGAAATGCTTCGTTTGCCGTCCGCCGAACCGTTGCACCACCGCCACGTCCGCTCGGTATCACTGCACTTCAATGCCACTTAGTGGGATTCGGTTGCCTCGGTGGCCGAGCACTGCGCGAGTGTCAGCACCACTAACCGTTGCATCGCTACGGTTCTTGCTATAGATTTCACCGCAACGCGGGGCGCTGACCCGCACGGCTTGTCCTAAGGAGTAACCCATGAGCAACGTGACATTTCTGGAGGTCCCGGTCGGCGCCTGCACTCGCGATCCGGAACGTTGGACGACGACTGCCGACGAAGAGGCGAAGGCCATCTGCCGGGGCTGCCCGCGCCGCTGGATGTGCGCGCGCGACGCGGTCGAACTCCCCCGCGCCGAGGGTTTGTGGGCCGGGATCGTCATCCCGGAGGCCGGCCGCGGCCGCACCTTCGCACTCAAACAACTTCGTTCGCTGGCCGAGCGCAACGGTTACCCCGTCCGGGCGATCCGCCGGGTGTTTCCCGAGTCCGCGTGACGCCGGAATACCGAGGCGGGGCCCGCGGTTACATCATGCGACGGTGCCGGGCATGCCCCGGGCCCCACCACAGAACAGTCGCTTCGAGCGACCACTCGCCGAGAGGCGCCATGGCGGCACCGTCCTCAACTTCTCACTGACCGTCGAGCGCGGCGATCGCCGCAGCCACCGTCACCATGTACTCGTCGACCTCCCCGTCGTGATAGCCCCGACGGCCGAGCGGCGGCTTGGGGAATCTGATCGACCGGACGTCGGCGGCGCAGAGATGGCCGCGGCCCTCGAGGCGGCGCGCCGTCAGCGCCAGGAAGTCCCGGACCGATTTGGGGTCGTAGCCCCGCTTACCAAACGGGGGTTTCGAGAAGGTGGCGCTGCGGACGGCGTCAGCGGTCAACCCGCCGGAGGGTTCGCTCATCGACTGCGATCGTAGACGGACCGATCTTGTCCGTGCGGCGCTTCGCCCATCCCCAATGCGCCGCCTGTCCACAGGCCCTGTGGATCATGCCCACCACCTGTCGGGACCGGCGCTTAGCGTCGACGCATGACGAACTGGATCAACACAGTGAGCCGCGACCACGTCGAACGTGCTGTTCGCGGGCGTTTCACGCAGGCGAACCACGGTAAGCCCCAAGCGCTGCGCCGCATGGCGCGGGGCGACTGGATCATCTTCTACTCACCGCGCGTCACCTATCCCGACGGCGCTCAGCTGCAGGCGTTCACCGCGATCGGTCAGGTGGTCGACGACGAGCCCTATCAGGCGTCCACCGAGGATGAGGTGTGGCGGCGCAACGTCGACTTCCTCGACTGCGCGGAGACACCGATCCGCCCCCTCATCGACGCCCTCGACTTCATCGAGAACAAACAGCGCTGGGGATACAAATTCCGCTTCGGTGTGTTCCGCATCGACGACCACGACTTCGAGACCATCCGGGCGGCGATGACGCGTTCGCCCGAACTGATCGGGGCATCGACGGTCAGCGACGCCGCCGGCGGGGTACCCGGACAGACGGCAGCACCGCCGAACGACACCGACTGATCAGGAGAGCCCGTGACCACCGACAAGACCGGCGCGTCCACCACCGTCAAGGCCGAAGCCGACCGATTCACCATCGGCGTGGAGGGTCAGACGGTCGGCTTCGCAGAGTTCACCGATCGCGACGGCCAGCGGGTGTTCACCCACACCGAGGTCGACGGTGAGTTCGAGGGCCGCGGCCTGGCCACGATCCTCGTCGGGGAGGCGCTGGACCAGACGCGGTCCGCGGGTAAGCGCATCGTGCCGGAGTGCAAACTCGTCGCGAGCTACATCGACAAACACGACGAGTACGCCGACATCGTCGACCCCGTCGGCCACTGACCGAAGGCGCCCGCCGCGGAGGTGGCGCACACACCGTTTAGGGTCAGCGCGGTGAGTACGACCCGACCTTCCGCGCCGGCGTTCTTCGTCCCCGAGGGGGACACCTTCATCCCGACCGGGATCGCCCGTGGCCCCTGGGGTGAGACGGTGAGCGGCACCTACGTCGGCGGGCTCCTCGGGCACGTGGTCGAACGCGATACCGACGCCGATCCCGAGGTCGCGCCGGCCCGGCTCACGGTCGACCTGTTGCGGCCGGTCGCGATGGCGCCGGTGCACACCCGGTCGACGGTGGTGCGCCGTGGCCGACGGCTATGGCTCGCCGACGCCGAACTGGTCCAGGCCGGCACCGTCGTCGCCCGGGCGAGTGCCCTGCTCCTGCGTCGCGGCCCCGAACCGCCCGACGACGCCTGGACCAGCCCGGTGAACATGCCGCCGCTGCCGCCGGACCCCACCGAGATCGGCACCCGCACGACCGTGCTGTGGGTGTTCGGCGGTGCGGACCCCTCCACCCCCACCGCCGACCTCAGCGGGTGGCAGCAGAGCGGTCCGAAATCGGTGTGGGTTCGCGAGATCACGCCGCTGATCGACGGGGTGACGCTGACGCCGTTCGTCCGGGCGGCGATCGCCGGCGACTACGCCAGCTCGCTGACCAACTTCGGGTCCACCGGCCTGCCGTTCATCAACGCCGACTACACGGTCTCGCTGAGTCGGCTGCCCGACGGCCCGCACCTGGGCCTCGCGGCGCTCACCCATCACGCCTGCGACGGCGTCTCCACCGGCGTGGCGACCCTGTTCGACCATCGGGGTCCGATCGGCAACGCCACTGTCACCGCGCTCGCCAACCCGGGTTTCACACCGGGGCTCAGCGCGGCTGCAGGATGATGACCGGGATCTCGCGCTCCGTCCAGCTCTGATAGGTGTCGAAGTCGGCGTAGAGCTCGACCAGCGCGGGCCACAACCGGGCCCGCTGCTCGGCGTCGGCGACGACGGCCTTCACCGGGCGGCGTTCGGAACCGATCTCGGCGAACACGTCCGGACCGGCGATCAGGTTGCGGTACCACTGCGGGTGTTCCTTGCGGCCGCCCTGCGACGCCACGATCACCACGTCGGCGCCGTCGCGCAGATACAGCAGCGGCGTGACGAAGACCTTGCCCGATTTACGGCCGCGATGTTCGAGCAGCATGGTGGGCACGGGTTTACGGAACCCGGCGCCGACGCGCCACTTGCCCCCGATCCGCCCGCCGGTGCGGCGATACACCCACACGTGCGCCTTACCCACGTACTTGAAGATCGTCGGCAGCAGTGGGGAGTCCAGCTGCTTGGGCCGATCGGGCGCGGTCACTGCTCGCCCAGATACTGTGCGGTGCTGCCGCTCAGCGGCATGTCGGGCATCCCGAGCTTGCGGTGATCCCAGCTCCGTGTCCGCTCGGGCACCACCCGCACCGCGATCCGGTTGTGCATCATCTGGTCGACGAACGGTTTCATATCGTCGCTGTAGGGCCCGGTGTAGCGCTCCCACACGCTGATCCCCACGCGCAGAAGCAGATCCGGATCGGAGTCGACGATCTCGGCGCGGCCGTCGATGGAGACCCCGCGCAGCGTGTTATAGGTCAGCCCGTCCTCGATCATCACCGTCACCGTCGGATCCCGGCGCAGGTTGACCGCCTTCTGCGATTTGGCCTTCGTCTCGAACCAGATCTCTCCGTCGAGTACGGCGTACCACATCGCCACAAGATGTGGCCGACCGCTGGGCAGCAGCGTGGCCAGCGTCGCGGTGCGACTATGGTCGATGAATTCGGCGATCTCGGGGTCGGACATCACGATCTTCGCCCGTTCGTTCTTGCCCACGGTGTATGCCTATCAGGCCGACGCGGCCGCCGTCACAGGAGTCCTCGTGTTCAGCATTGTTCAGCCGGCGGCCAGTCGGCGTACCAGGGCTTCGAGTGCGGCGGCATCGGCGTCGGCGACGAACTGGCCGTCCTCGGCGTCGGTGACGGCCTCGACGCTCACCCCGGCCGCATCGGCGGCCTCCTCGACGGTCAGCTCGGCGGAACGCCGCGCGGCGTAGAGCCGTCGGCTCAACGGCGCACCCGGCGCCTGCGCCGCCCGCGTCATCACGCCGTTGTAGGTGCGGCGGATGTCTCTGAGCACGACGGCGCCGTCCGGACGCCGGGTCGTCTTGCCCGCGTTGCGCACCATCTTCTCCAGACCGCGCAGATCGAACAGCACTGTCTCGACATACTCGTCGTACGCCGCATCGTGCGGCGCCGGCGCCCGGTCGATCCGGGCCTTCACATTGCCCAGTCCGATACTCGCGGCGTCGACCATCACCGCCATTTGCACTGTGTCGGAAAGGATTTCAGTACTCTCGTCCTCGGGTGCCGGGCTGCCGGCGCGCACCGCCGCGATGGTGCCCGGCTCCCACCCGAGGTGCACCTCGAGGCGCGCCCGCGCATCGTCGGGCGGCCACACCCGGCCTGCCTCGAAGTCGGCCAGGGTCTGCGGGTCGATGACCCCTTCGGCCGACAGCCGGCGCCGGGTGAATCCGAGCTCTTCGCGACGGTCCTCGACGGCCGCACCGGCGCGGGCGACGCCCGCCTCGATCTCCTCCGGATCGGTCGCGTGGTCGACGGCCAGGGTGACCACGAGCCCTTCGGCGTGCCCCAACCGGACGGTCACCGTATCGCGGACGCCGACCGATTCCACGCGCTCGCCGTCGACGAACACACCGGTGGTGCCGCCGGCATCACCGATCACCCAGTGGTCGCCATCGACGGCGATCTGGGCGTGGACGGGCGAGACCCGCGGATCGTCGGCACGGATCTGCGCCAGCAGGTCGCGGCCGATCAGGACCGGCGCGTCGCCCGGCGTGACGGTGCACAAGACGTCTCCGCACCGGATCCGCAGGGCCGGAACGGTTTCGCCAGCGCCCTGCACCATGGACCTCCCCCGCGATCAGTTCGCTCTGCGATGCTAGCCAATCGCGGGGCCGTTCAGGGCGGATGCGGTTCGTCCGGTGCCGGGCCGTAATCGACGGACCCGTCACAGAACCCCGTAGGGTGCGGTCACCCACCGCACCGGGTCGACGGTCCGGAACGGCGCGATCCCCCGCGAGTGCAACCGGTTCCCGCTCGGGGGCGCACCGAGCGCGGAGACCGCGAAATATCGGTGGGGCAACCGCATCCCGGTGGACGGGTTCTCCACCGCCGCGACGATGGCCCCGCCGTGCAACCGGGTGAGCAGGCTGCGCACCTCTTCGTGCAACAGCTGGCCGTCGGACTCGTCGTACTGTGGGGTGTCTGACGGATCCCGCAGATACGCCGCCCCCGCGTTCGACATGATCAGGCTCCACTCGGAGCCCTCGACGTCGCGCAGCACCCGCAGCGCGTCGAACTTCGACACGATCACCGCGAGCTTCGGCTGCGCGGCCCCGACGGCGTGCAACACGTTGTTCAGCACCGCGCGCGGATCGCCACCGCTGAACGCCTGCGCCGGGAGCAGATCGTGGAGCTGGTCACGAATACCCTTGATACGCAACGGGTCGAACATGAAGAACACCGCGTCGGCGTTGGCGAAGAACCGGAACGGCGGGGTGTACAGATCGCCGGACTCCAGATCCTCCCCCGCCACGTCACGCAACACCAGGTAGCGCCGCACGCCGTGCCACACGCCGATCCCGTAGATCAGCGGCTCGCGTTGATGGGACGCCTGGGTCTGCACGGTCGGGGTCGGCGGCACCAGACCGCGCTGGACGTAGAGCGGGGTCTCGTAGTTCATCGTGTAGGCCACCGCGGTCGCCCGGGTGGCCGGCTGCATGGACACCCCGAGGTGTTCGCACAGCAGCTCGAGTTGCTTGACCAGCACGCCGATGTAGAGGCTCTTACCCGTGGCGCGGGCGCCCGCCATCGCGATGCACACGGCGTGGCCGTTGCGCCAGTCGTCGGGGAGGATGAAGTGGCAGGCCAGGCAGATCTCCACGGCCGGACCCTGGAGCGCCTGGCTGGCTTCGGACAGCGGTGGCGGCGGTCCGGTGTAGCCGGGTGGGCGGGCCCAGGTGTAGAGCGCGCCCGAATCGGCCGGGGCCCCGAGATACGACGAGGCGAGGTCGTCCCGGTAGCGGGTCCCGCCGGCGTGCGGCGGAAGTGTCCACAGGTACTGGTTCGGATCCAGCACCGAAAAGCACCGCGGGCATTTCGTCACGTCAACGGCTCCAGCGGGTTCGGGCGATCGGCGCGGTCGGCGCCTCCGGGCGGCGGGCCAGCAGTTTCAGCACGGTCTTGCGGTGCCGGCGGACGGCACCGTCGTTGGGTTCGCCGGTCAGCCGGGCCATCGTGGCGGCGACCACGCCGATATCGATCGACTCGGGCCTGCGGGTGGCCATGACATGCCGCGCGCCCTGCCAGATCAGCTCCTCGATCCCGTCGGTGACCGCCGCCGGATCGTCGCCGTTGTGCGCGAAGCGCAGCGCCGCCACCGCCAGCACCGACATGGCGTTGAGGACATAGCCGTCGAGCAGTGCGGCCAGCTGCCCGAAGGCGTCCGCGGCCACCCGCGGTTCGGCCGTCAGGAGCGCGCTCGACGGTGGATAGGGCTGCCCGGCCGCGAGGGCGATGGCGGCGAACGTCACCAGGCGCACCGCGAAATCGCGGTGGACGGCGTCGGTGCCGGTCGACTCGAGCGCGCGTTCCCACAGCGGCGCATAGGCGGACTGGTGGCTAGCCGCGTAACCCTGTTCGATCCAGCCGCGCGGATCGAAGATCCGCACCGCCGCACACGCCACCGCGACGTCGTCGTTGTTGGCGCGCAGCACCGTCTGGGCCAGCCGCTCCAGCGCCGCCGACGGGGGCGCCCCCGCCAGCGTGCGGACCGCCGCCGCACCCGGGAGGGCCGAATCCCCCACGGCGGCAAGCAGTTCGTCGGGGTGCCACACCGAACTGCCTGCCACCTCCTCGAACCGCTCCGAGCCGCTGACCCGCAGCCACCACAGGCTCGCCCAGCGGTCCGCCTGATCGACAGCACCGCGCTGCACCGTCCGCGCACCCCGCAGCGCCGCCGCGGTCCACACCGGATCCCCCGGCCGGGCTTCCCGCAGGTCGTGCGGCGCCGGGGCGCGCACACCCTCGGCCAACCAGTCGAAGACATCGCCGTTGACCGCGGTCGCGTCGCCGTCCTGCAGCAGCGTGGCCGCCAACGCCAGTCGGGTCGGTGCGCCGAGGCTCTCGCGCAACGCTTCCAGCAGGGCCGGTGCGGCCTCGGAATCCATCAGCTTCGGGGCCACCTCGGTGCGGAGGGCGGCACTCACCCGGTCGTCGTCGATCCCCGAGCGCAGCAGGAGGTCCGCCAAACGCGCCACCCGGTGCGCACCGCCGGCCTGCGCGGCCGCCAGGGCGGGTCCGAGGGACTCGCGTAGTTCCCTTGGCGGCGGGCGTCTTTCGGAATCGCGTTCGCGGGCCGGGATCCGCCCCGGTCGGCTCAGCCAATCCTCGTCGGCCACCGCGCGGCACAGATACGTCACGTCGGCCAGATCGGCCGCCGGTCCGTCGACGGTGTCCTGCACCGCTTTCCATGCGTCGGCGGTGCTGGTGCCCAATGCGTTGCGCATCACCTCCGCGACGGTGCGGGCGGTCACAGAATCGCTCGCGGCACGCGGCGAATGCGCGGCGATCACCGCGTACGCCTCGGTGAGCGCGTCGGCGAATTCGTCCCGATGGGCCACCGACATCGCCAGCGGCCAGGCCGGATGCAGGCCGGCGTCGGCGACCTGCGCGGCGTAATGGTCGATGTCGTCGAGGACCGACCGTGCCCCTTCGGCGTCGAGCAGCACCACCTGCGCCATCGCCGACCACGGCGTGACGGTGATGGCCCGTCCGTCGGCGGTGCGGTGCGGTTCGTGGTCGAGTTCCCCGAGCGACAGGGTCGCGTGTTCGCTGATCGCGACGACGTCGTCGGGGACGTGCTCGAGATCATCGACGGGCACCGCCGTCAGATGCTGGCCGCTCTGTCGGGCCAGGGTCAGTTGGTCGGCGCGGTCGAATGTCGAGAAATGCAGGCGGGCAGCGGTTCCCGCCGACATCAGGAAGCTGACCAGCCCGATCCACTGGGCGGCCGAATCCGCCGATTCCACGCCCAATACGACCGGCGGGCCGCCGTCCAGCGCGGCCGCGACGGCGTCGAGCAGTCCGAACAGGGTCGCCAGCCGCCAGGCGTCCGGATCGAGCGCGAACCGCACGACGCTGTCCTTGGTCACCGCCGTGCCGGGGGCGGGTGGCGTACCGGGCAGCGCGGCCGCGCCCACGGCGAGCGGACCGTACGGACACAGCCAGCCGTCGGACCGCCACCACTGGATGGGCCGGTCGGCGCCGTCACCCGCGGCCCGGTCGAGAAGTGCGTGGGCGAACACGTTTCCGGGGCGGCCGGTGCTGTCCGACCCGGACGGCACGGTGTGCCAGTACCCGGCGCGCCTGCGGTCGAGGCGGCCGTAGGCGAGCCGGCGCGGGCCGCGGTCGAGTTGTTCGGGGGTCGGGTAGGCGGGTAACGGTTGCGCGGGCCGGAAGACGGTACGCACCCCGGAGGTCAGGGCGTGCACCTCGTCGGGAGACAGGTCCGCCGAGGTCTCCTTGACCTGCCAGCCGCCCATGTGCGCGGCGGTGTCGAACGAGGTGTAGGTCAATTGCCCGTAGCGCCCGGTCATGTCACCGCCGGAGTCAGCCGCAGATGCTCCACCGGCGGGTCGAGCAGGGCGATCAGCCGCAGACTGGCCGGCGAGGGCGTGCTGACGAACAGGCGGATCCAGCCCTGCCGGTTGCGGACGTTCGCGGCCCACAGTTCGCTTCCGCCGGTCGTGGTCAGCTGCGACCACCGCAGTTCCTTGGCGGGCGGGGCGGCGAGCTGGCCCTGTTCGTTGAGCGGTGCCACGTCGACCAGCTCACCGTCGTGCACGCTCAACGGGATTCGGGTCGGATTGTTGACCAACACGAACGCCGGCGAGCCGGGCAGGTCGTACTCGGAGCGGACCGCGATCGTCGCGGTGAACGGCCGCCCGTCGGCGTCGCGGCCGACCCGCACGGCGTATTGCAACCGCAGCAGGCCCTGGTAGTCGATGCTGGCGATCGCGCCCATGACGCGGCGCCCGCCGGTGAAGGCGATCGGCGCGAGGTGCAGCGAGCAGCCGTGCACCGGGAGTGGACCCGAAAGCTGCAGACCGCCGTACTTCTCGTACTCCTCGAGGGTGATCTCGTAGGTGTGCCCGCCGAGCCCGTTGCGCGGATCGTGGCCCGGCGGCGCGAGATACACGACGACGGAGGCGGCGCCGTCGGGCCAGTCGAAGGTCAGCACCTGTTTGTTGCAGTACTCCGCGAGTTCGATGTCGCGGATCACCCCGGTCCGCACCGTCGAGAACGTCTTGCCCAGCATGGCGCGACCGCCGATCAGCGTGACCGGGGTGAAGTAGGCGCGGCTCCACTGGTCCGGCCAGGCGACGCCGGGCATCGCGGTGCGGACACGGCCGTCCTCGTCACGCTCTTCGGTGACCGGTTGCGCCAGACGCAGTTCCGGCGGAAGCCCGACCTGGTCGAGCGCATCCTCGGGCAACTCGTCGGCCTCGGCGCCGGCACTCGGACCGGTCGGCGTGCGGTAGACGACCACGCGTCCCCCCGGTGGGGTGGTCCAGGCGAGGTCGAGGACGGTGGCGTCCGCGGTGCTTCCGGTGATCGTCAGATCCGTGACCGGCGCCAGCACCGCCGACACGTCCACACCGGACTCGGCGGCCTCCGACAGCCGCAACACGCCGCCGACGGGTGCCGCGCAGCGCACGCGGTAGACGTAGCGGTATCCGCGTTCGACGTCGATGTCGACGAACCCGGCGAGGTTGTCCTGTCCGGCGAGGATCCGGTACTGGGGTCCGTCGCGGTGCGCCTCGCCTGCGGGCATCCGGTACACGTAGACCGCGCTGATCCCGGGCGGGACGGTGTAGCGGCCGACCACCCGGCCGGAGTCCTCCTGCAACGCGAGGTCGGTGATCCGGCCGATCAGCACCCCGGCGGCGTGCAGCACCGGTTGCGCCGCCAGCGCTTCGGCCCGGGTGGCGCCGAGGTTCGCCCACACCTGGAAGTGGCGCACCGCGGCGACCGGTGGGCGGTCGTCGGTCGCGGACGTCGTGGTGGTCACCGTGAGCGGGTCACCGGTGTCCGGCGAGCGGGGCGCGGCGTCTTCTCCGCTGACCACCCGGTAGACGACGGTCTGGCCCGCGGCGTCGATCGGCGGCCAGCGCAGTTCGAGCGCTCCGGTGTCGCGGCGGCGGTGCAGCGTCACGCTGTGTGCGGCGGCGCCGGGCCCGTCACCTTCGTACGGCGCGAAATGGTCTCCCTGCGTCGCTGATTCGTACAGCGGTTCCCCAACCGGGTCGTCCCCACGGTGGCGCCCGGCCGGGGTGATCTCCTCCTCTGATCCGCCGGGTCGGGCGGGCAGCTCCGCCAGGACACGCGCCATGTCGTCGGCGTGTTCGGCGACGGACCCGGGCAGCATGGCCCGGATCTGCTCGACGTCGGTGCGCCCGGAGCGCAGCACGAGGCGCAGATGCGCCTCTTTGAAGCTGCGGGCCGACACCGCGCCGGAGTCGATGAGCCGTTGGCGCCATTCCAGCAGCGCGCCGAGGCGCGGATCGTCGTCCGCCTGCGGGTGTTCGGTCACCGCAACGGACCTCTTGTCACGACGCCACCCCCGCTTGTGTGCATTGCGTCAGATTCCACCACCAAGGACAGCAAATTATCCACCGATACGGCTGAAGACGGCGGGGCAGCCACCGATCACGTACCCGCGTCTCCGCGTCTGCGGGTCAAGGAGGTCGAAATGACCGCGCATGCGGTTGTTAGCATTGCGCGCATGCCGAAGATCCGGGTCCGCCAGGCCGCCGAGTTGCTGGGCGTCAGCGACGACACCGTCCGACGGTGGATCGACGACGGCAGCCTCGCCGCATCGGCCGACGCGTCCGGACGCAAGGTCGTCGACGGCGCCGAACTGGCCGCTTTCGCCCGCGGAAACCCCGCGACCGCACCGAAGGATCCGCTCGGCACCCCCAGTTCGGCCCGCAACCGATTCGCGGGTCTGGTCACCGACGTCGTCAGCGACACCGTCATGTCGCAGGTCGAGATGCAGTGCGGACCCTTCACGGTGGTGTCGCTGATGAGCACCGCCGCGGTGCGCGAGCTGGGACTCGAACCGGGCAGTGTGGCCGTGGCCGTCGTAAAGGCCACCACGGTCATCGTCGAGACGCCGGCGCAGCCGTGACCCGGTTCGCCCTCACCCTCCTACTGGTCGTCGTACTCGGTGGGTGTGGCGCACAACGGGATCCGTCGACCCTGACGGTCTTCGCCGCCGCGTCGCTGCGTACGTCATTCGCCGAGATCGCCGAGCAGTTCGAACGCGGCCACCCGGGGATGGACGTCGAGTTCTCGTTCGCCGGCTCATCGGATCTGGTCACCCAGCTCACCCAGGGCGCGTACGCCGACGTCTTCGCCTCGGCCGACCACCGCAACATGGACCGCGCCGCCGAGGCCGGCCTACTGGACGGCGCACCGGTCGACTTCGCGGCGAACACGCTGACCATCGCCGTCACGCCGGGCAACCCGAAGGGAATCCGGTCGCTGCGCGACCTGTCCGATCCGGAGGTGCGCGTCGTCCTCTGCGCCCCCCAGGTGCCGTGCGGCCACGCCGCTTCCGCCGTCGAGGAGGCGGCCGGGGTGGATCTGCGCCCGGTCAGTGAGGAGTCGTCGGTCACCGACGTCCTCAACAAGGTGACCAGCGGCCAGGCCGACGCCGGGCTGGTGTACGTCACCGACGCGCGCGACGCCGGAGAGCGGGTCACGGCGGTGCCATTTCCCGAGTCCGCGCGGGCGGTCAACACCTACCCGATCGCGGTGCTGAAGGAGTCGCAGAACGCCACCGGCGCACGGCAGTTCCTGGCGGCAGTGACCGGCACGGCGGGGCAGACGGTGTTGCGCCGCAACGGTTTCGCTGCGCCCTGAGGCTGTTTCGCTGCGCCCTGAGGCTACGGCCCCATCGCGTCGCGGGACGCCTCGACGATGAACCGCACCGCATCGCTGCGGCTGATCGACCCCATCATCTGGGTGGCGGCGCGCAGATCTTCCCCGACGATCCAGGTGGGTCCGTTGGCGAGGTTGTCGAAGGCCTCGGAGACGACGTCTGCGACCGGGACGGCGCCGGGCGGCGTCTGCTCCGTCGAGGCGATCTGACCGCGACGGTGTTCCAGGGTCCGCAGTGCGGGGGTGTCGGTCTTGCCGAGGATCAGACCGAGCACGTCGACGCCCGTATCGTGCAGTTCGGCCCACAGGGCTTCGGCGAACACCATGTCGAACGCCTTGGTGGCGGCGTAGGCCACCATGTTCGGGCCGCCGGCCAGTCCGGCGCCCGACCCGAAGATCACGATGCCGCCGCGCCCGCGTGCGGCCATCGCCGGCGCGAAATGGTGGCACAGCCGCATCGGCGCCACACAGTTGCGCTGCACCATCGCCTCGGCGGCTTCGATCGGTTGCGCGAGGAACGGTTCGAACGCCGGGTCAGCGCCCGCGCAGTACACCAGGAACCCGATTTCGAGGTCGTCGGTGGCGTCGGCGACGGCGCCGGTGGCGGCTGGATCGGTGAGGTCGATTGCCAGCGTGCGAGTTTCGACGCCCGTGCGGTCGCGGATGCCCGCGGCCACGTCGTCGAGCACGGACTGCCTGCGGGCCAGCAGCACCACGTTGACGCCGTTCTCGGCGATCCGCTCGGCGAAGGCGGCGCCCAGACCGTCGGATGCGCCGGCCACCACGGCCCACGGGCCGTACTTCTGCGCGAACGTCACGACTGTCCTCCGACGGGGCTGACCCGGACGGTGGTGAACCGGCGCCGCGCGATGCGCCACCCGGCCGGGGTCCGGACCAGTTCGTCGTCGTAGAACCCGACGGCGTTCACGCCGGAAGCGTTGTCCGGGGCGAAGATCAGTGCGTCGACGTACGCGCGGGCGCGGGCGCTGTCACCGTCGACGTCGATGGCGAAGTTCGTCAGCCGGTGCAGGGTGTGACCGGCCATCGCGTGCGCCTGGTCCATGAACTCGGTGACCGCGTCGACGCCGTCGAAGGTGCCGATGTCGCCGTAGTCGAGGGCGCAGTCGTCGGTGAACACGGTCCGGAACAGCGGCCAGTCGCGGCGGTCGATGCCGGTGGCGTAGCGGATCAGGACGTCGGCGATGTCGTCGCGGTCGGTCATGCGACGTCCGGTTCGTAGCGCAGCATCGTGACGTCGTGGTCGGGGTAGTCGAAGAACACCGGGCGTACCCGCATCCCGACCCGGATGTCCTCCGGTGCGACGTTGACCAACTCGGTCGAAAAGCGCGGCCCCTCATCCCATTCGACGACCGCGGTGAGCAGCGGGACGGCATCGGCGAAGTGCGGTCCCACCGGGCGGCGGGCGACGGTGTAGGAGTACAGCGTGCCGAGGCCGGAGATCTCGCGCCACTCGAGGTCATCGGCCAGGGTGCGGGGCGCCCGCACCCGCGGGTAGAACACGTAGGCATCCGACGACGGTGAGTACTGGATGCGGATCTTGTGTTCGGCCAGCGCATCCCAGAAGGGTGCGGAGGTCGGCGTCTTGACCGGCATCGGCCGTTCGAAGGTGGTCATCGGGTCAGTCACCTTCCAGGATGAGGGTGGTCTGTTCGGACAGGATGCCGCCGTTGCCCGAGACGAACGCCCGGTTGCAGTCCGCCACCTGGGCGGCGCCGGCGCGGCCCATGATCTGGCGGGTGGCGTCACACACGTGGTGCATGCCGCCGGCGAGGCCGGCCTGGCCGAACCCGAGTTGTCCGCCCGCGGTGTTGAGCGGGAAGTCGCCGCGGAACGTCAGGTCGTGGTCGCTGACGAACGCCATCCCCTTGCCCTTCTCGCAGAACCCGGCGTCCTCGAGGCTCAGCAGCACGGTGATGGTGTAGCAGTCGTAGATCGACACCATGTCCATATCGGCGCGGCCCAGGCCCGTCATCGCGAACGCGGTGTCGGCGGCCTTCGTGATCGGTGTCTGCAGCAGATCGCGGGCGTAGGTGGGGGTCTTGAACGGGACGTGCTCGCCGAAACCCTTGATCCACACCGGCCGTCGCTTGGCGCGCCTGGCAATGTCGGCGCTCGCGACCACGACCGCCGCCCCGCCGACACACGGCATCACGATCTCGAGCATGTGCAGCGGATCGGCGATCACGGGGCTGGCGAGAACGTCTTCGATGGTGAGCGGTTTGTCCTTCCACACCGCACCCTCGGTGTGGTTGGCGTTGACCCGTTGGTCGACGACGATCTTGGCCATCGCCCGCTCGTCGTAGCCGTAGACGGCCGCGTAGCGCTGGGCGACCTGACCGTAGGGACCGTTCTGACCGAGGTTGCCGTAGGGGATCTCGAATTCGGCCTGCGGAGAACCGAACCGGTTGCTCGACGATCCGAAGAACATCGCGTCGACGAGCGGTGCGGGCTTCTTGTCCGACGTCGGGGTCAGATACCGCGCGGGCAGTGCGCACAGCACCACGTCGCACAGCCCGAGTTCGATCGCCGCCGCCGCCCGCCAGACCATCCCGGCCGCGCTGGCGCCGCCGAGGTCGAGGATCTCGGCGAAATTGGCGTCCACCCCGAGGTATTCGGCCACCGTCGACGGGACGAAGATCTCGGACTCCCCGATGTGCGAGGTGACGATGCCGTTCACCGATTCGGCGGGCAGACCCGCGTCCTCGAGCGCGGCCGCACTGAGCTCCGCCCACTGTTCGAGGAGGAACGGTGCCGGGCCGGCCTTGTTCAGCCGCTCCGGCGGCAACTCGACATAGCCGACGATCGCCGCCTCACCACGCAATCCCATCCGTGTCTCCCTGTCATCCACGAGGTAGCCCGAGCACCATCTGGGCGATGATGTTGAGCTGGATCTCCCTGGTGCCGCCGCCGACGAGTTCGGCCGGCAGGTGCAGGTACGGCTGCACCACCGGCGGATCGGTGTCCTCGAGCAGCGCGGTCTCACCGGTCAACCGAAGGGTGGCCTCGAACGTGCGCCGCAGCATGGCCGCGGTGGCGACCTTCGCGATGCTCGATGCCGGCCCGGCGTGCTGACCGTCGAGCAGCCGCAGCGTCTCGCGCACACCCAGCGCCTTGATCGATCCGGCGTAGGCGTCGATGTCGCCCAGCGCGCGCAGCGCCGCGTCCTGGTCGGGTCCGGGCGTGCGGGCCAGGGCGCGCAGCGCCACCGCCCGGTCGTTGTGCACGTAGTTGCCGATGGCCACCCGCTCCTGTGCCATCGTGGCGATGGCCAGATTCCAGCCGCCGGTCGGTTCGCCGAGCAACATCTCGTCGGGCACGAAGACGTCGGTGAGGAACACCTCGTTGAAGTGCGCGTCTCCGGTCACCTGCCGGATGGGTTGCACCTCAACACCTTCGGAGCTCATGTCGACGACGAAGTAGCCGATGCCGCGATGCTTGCGGGCGTCGGGATCGGTGCGGGCGAGCAGCGCGCCGAAGTGCGCGTGCTGCGCCGACGAGGTCCAGATCTTGTGGCCGTTGATCTTCCAGCCGCCGTCCACCCTGGTGGCCCGGGTGGTCAGCGACGCCAGATCGGATCCGGCCGACGGTTCGCTGAACAGCTGGCACCAGGCCGTCTCACCGCGCAGGGTCGGGGGGATGAGGCGGTCGCGCACCTCCTGCCCGGCCGCGCTGATCAGCGAGGGGACGATCCATTCGGCGATGCCGAGTGACGGGCGGGTCAGGGCCGGCCGGGCCGCGAACTCCTCGTCGATGATCAACTGCTGCAGTGGTGTGGCGTCGAGTCCCCAGGGCGCCGGGTAGTGCGGGGCGATCAGACCTGCTTCGGCGATGGCGGTGCGCTGGGGGCCGGTCGCGAACTGGTCGTAGTCGCCCTGCGGGCGGGGTCCGTCGTTGGGCAGTGTCGACGCGCGGTCCAGGACGTCGCTTACGCGGGCCCGGAACTCGGGGTCGGCGTCACCGAGTCGCACGGTGACGTCCCTGGCGGTGGTCCGGGTGAGCTCACCGAGTCGCCTGCTCCACCGCGTCGCCGGACCGAGCGACGCCGCCAGCGCCGTGGCGCGCCGCCAGTAGAGGTGCAGGTCGTGTTCCCAGGTGAAACCGATGGCGCCGAACATCGTCAGGGTGTCCAGGACGAGGTCGGGGGCGGGCGCGGCCGCCATCAGGACGGCGGTCGCCGCGGCGATCACGTGCTGCTCGGCGGGTTCGTCGGCGGAGCGCACCGCGTCCCATGCGGCGGCGGTGGCAAGTTCGCTGCTGATCAGCAGGTCCGCGGCGCGGTGCTGCAACGCCTGGAACGTGCCGATCGGTTTGCCGAATTGTTCACGGGTGCGCAGATGTTCGGTGACGGCGTCGACGCACCACCGGATGGTGCCCGCCGACGCGGACGCCGTCAGCGCCGCGACGGTGCACCGGGCGCGCTCGGTGTCGATCCCGGTCAGCCTGGCCCCGGACGCCACCCGGTGCCCGTCGAACCGGACGCGGGCCACGTCGGTGGTGAGGTCGGTCCCCCGCTCGCATTCGGTCACCGCGGCGTCGGCGTCGGCGACGAACCAGATCAGTCCGCCGTCCTCGGTGTGTGCCGCGGCCAGCAGCAGGCGTGCGGCGCGCAGGCCGAGCACCACCGGGGAGACACCCGAGACCTCCCACCCGTCGGGTGTCGATACCGCCTGCAGTGCAGCGTCATTGGGGAGGATGACGGCCGCGGTCGTGCCGCCCGCGAGGTCGCGTAGCAGCGATTCGGACGTGGCCGTGTCGGCGAGCAGCGCGACGGCGCCCGTGGCCACCGTGGACAGCAGCGGGCCGGGCAGCATCGCCTGCGCGGCCGCCTCGACCACACAGGCGGTGTCGACCAGATCCCCGCCCTGCCCGCCCACGCGCTCGGGCAGGTGGACGGCGTGGAATCCGGCGGACACCAGGTCATCCCACCAGGTCGGGACGTTGCCGGCGGCCAGGTCGTCGAAGGCCTGGCGGGTCTTCTCGACCGGGGCGTGGCGGGCGGCGAACTCGCGCACCGCGTCGGAGAGCGCCCGCTGTTCCGGGGTCAGGGCGATCGGCATCAGCGGCGGTCCTCGGCGGGTCGGCGGCGGTTGCCGACGAAGAACTCCGCGGCCTCGGCGAGGGCATCCGTCGTGGGTGCCGGACGCCATCCGAGTTCGCGTTCGGCCTTGGAATGGTCCATCGGCGACATGATGTGCATGAGCCGGATGGTCAGCGGCGTGAGCCGGGTGTCGCGGCGGCGCAGGCGGGCCAGCCACGCGCTGGGCACCGCGGCGGCGGCCAGCGCCCGGATCGGCACACCGCGCTGTGGCGGTGTCACTCCGACTGCGGCGCAAGCGGTCTGGTAGATCTCACGGGCGGTCATGAACCGTTCGGAGACGATGTAGCGCTCCCCCGGTCGTCCGCGTTCGCCGGCCAGGATGAGGGCATCGGCCGCGTCGCGCACACCGACCACCTCGGCCTGGGCGCCGTCGATGTAGAACGGCAGCTTCCCGCGCACCGCGGCGGCGACGAGTCCGCCGTGCGGTGTCGGCAGCCAGTCGTCGGGGCCATAGGTGTTGGACACGCACATCGCCACCGCGGGTAGGGCCCGTTCGCGGTGGTATCGCAGCACCAGGTTTTCGGCGGCGACGCGGGTCCGGACGTACTCGCCCGCCCGGTCGAGCCAGTTGTGGGACAGCTCCTCGGTCGCCGGGCCGGAGTCGGCGATACCGATCGTGGCGATGGAACTGGTGAACACGAAGCGGTACAGGTCGGCGTCGGCGACGACGTCGAGTACCCGTTGCAGCCCTTCGACGTTGGTGCGCCACAGCGGTGCCGGGTCCCGCAGCCATGCGCGGGCGTCGACCACGCAGTAGCAGACGACGTCGCAGCCCGCCACCGCGGCGCGCACGGCGTCGTCGTCGAAGATGTCGCCGTAGTGGCGTTCGACGGGCAGTCCGTCGATGCCGCGGGTCGAGCTGGTGTGGCGGATGAGCACGCGTACGTCGTCGCCGCGCTCGACCAGTCGGCGCGTGACGTGGGAGCCCAGGAACCCGCTGGCCCCGATGACGAGCTTCTTCCCCACGGAACTCCTGCTCTTCGAGACGAGACGGTTCGTCTCGTCTGTGGCAGACTACGGGGCGATGACCCAGCCCGCAATGCCCGACGGGGTGACTGCTGCGCCACGGCGGCGCAGTGAGAAGTCGCGGGTGGCGATCATCGCCGCCACGCGCGAGTTGCTGTTGCAGCGGGGCTTCGACGGGCTGAGCATCGAGGCGGTCGCTGCCCGCGCCGGGGTGGGTAAGCAGACGATCTACCGCTGGTGGCCGAGTCGGCCCGCGCTGGTCGCCGACGTGCTGCTCGAGGATGCGCACGAGATCCTGCTGCCGGTGCGAGACTCCGGGAATCTGGTGGCCGACGTGGTGTCGTGGATCGGCAAGCTGGCGGCAACGCTGACCAGCCCGCGAGGCAATGCGATGTTGCGGATCCTCACCGTCGCGTCGATGGAACACGAGGACACCGCCGCGCGGCTGCGGGCGGGTTTCGGTGACCCACTGCATGTCTCGGTGCGCGACCGGCTGTTGGCCGCGGGGGTCGATGCGCCGACTGCGGAGTCGGCGGCCGAGGCGATCGTGGGTGGCGTCGTGTACGCGATTCAGCGCGAGGGCTGTGCGTACTCACGGTCCCGCGCACAGCGGACCGCTCGGTTGGTCGTCGAGAACCTGGCGAACTGACAGAGGCCGGGTCGTGGCGCGACCCGGCCCCTGCGGTTGTTCGTTCGTGGTTACCCGATGCAGCCGACGGCGGGGATACAGCCCTCGACCCCGTCCGGGCCGACAGAGCCGCTGGGTCCGCCGGGGATGGCGCCGCTGGCGCCGCCGGGACCGGCCTCACCCACCGGACCACCCGGGATCGCAGCGCTGGCGCCACCCGGACCGGCCTCACCGACCGGACCACCCGGGATCGCACCCGCCGCGCCCTCAGGGCCTGCAGCGCCGCTGGGTCCGCCCGGAATGGCGCCCGCGGCGCCGTCCGGACCCGCGACACCACCGGGACCGCCGGGGATGGCGGCGCATGCGGTGCCGTCGGCGGCCACGCACGGCGGCGGCTGGTTTACGAAACTTCCTGTGCTACCGAATGCCGCCGGGGCCAGCGCGATCGCACTTGCGGCGACGCCTGCGAACAACGCGGGGGCGGCGGCTTTACTCAATTTGTTTCGCATGACTAAGGCTTTGCCGCCGTCACTGATCTTCAAACCACCCCGATTGGTGACGCGTTCGACATCGCCTCGGTCGGCCGGTTACGGTTTGGCGCAGGCCCGCCGCGGCTATGCCCGTCCGGAAGACGGATGCGTTGAGCTGACGAGGTGCTGGACTGTGACGACTATCGAGCATCAGGATCCGGGGGCTTCGGCGGAGCGGCCGACGCAACCGCTTCCTGCCCCGGGACGCGCGCTCAATCCCGCGACCACCCAGGTACCCGGATGCATCGTCGGCGGTCGCTATCGGCTTCTCGTCTGTCACGGCACCTCCGGGGTGCTCGAATTCTGGCAGGCCGTCGACCTGGCCGCGGGTCGCGCGGTGGCGGTGACGCTGGTGGATCCGCGCTCGAACCTGCCGATCGAATGGGTCAACGAAATTCTGTCGCTCACCGTCCGACTGCGCGGGGTCGACGCACCTGGTATCGCGACGATCCTGGACGTCCTCCATACCGGGCAATGCGGTGTCGTCGTGGCGGATTGGGTGGCCGGGGGCAGTCTGCGGGAAGTGGCGGACACCGACCCTGCGCCGGAAGCCGCCGCCGCAGCGCTGGAATCGCTCGCCATGGCCGCCGAGGCCTCACATCGCGCCGGTATGCACCTGAGTATCGACGATCCGGCACGCGTCCGGATCAGTTCGGACGCCCGCGCGGTGCTGGCGTTCCCGGCGACCCTGCCCGACGGCGCACCGCACACCGACTTGCGCGGTATCGGTGGTTGCCTCTACGCGCTGCTCGCGAAATGTTGGCCCGAAGACGTGTCGGAACCCGCGCAGTTGGCCGAGTTGCGACCTGGGACACCGTATTTGGTGTCGGCGACGGCCTCCGGTCTGGTGCGGCCCGAACCCGGGATCACGAGTGCCGCGACAGTTCTGACGATGCTTCGGCAGGCCGCGCGCGACGGCCGCGACGACGGTGCCGACATCCGCGTCCTGCCGCCGCTGGATCCACCGCCGCCGGGGGCGTATGCCGCGTTCCGCAACTTCGGACCGGACGAACAGGCGCAGGAAGCCCGCAAGAGCGTGCTGCGCGCGACGATCGGCGCCGCCGCGGCGGTCGTCACGGCGGGTGTGGTGATGCTGGGCTCGAGCGTCAACGAGGTGTTGCAGGCTCCTGACGAGACCCCGGCGATGGATGCCGGGCAACTGGGCTTGCAGGACGGCCCGACGTCGGTCGCACCGAAGGTCCCCGAGGAGACGGTCAAGGCTGCCGCGGCGGATGCGCCGGTCAAGCCGGTGAGGGCGGAGGTGTTCTCGACCGACGGCAGGCCGGACAACCCCGGGGAAGCGGGTCGCGTGATCGACGGCGACCCAGCCACCGCGTGGTCGACAGACCGGTACTACGACGCCGATCCCTTCCCCGAGTTCAAGGAGGGGCTGGGGTTGATGCTGGAGTTGCCGGCTCCGACGACGCTCGGATCGGTCGAGGTCGATCTCGGGAGCACCGGTACGGTCGTGCAGGTTCGGTCGGCGCCCGGACAGTCCCCCGCCGCGCTCGGCGACACCACGGAGATCAGCGCGCCCACGCCGATGCAGCCGGGCCGCAACACCATTGCGGTGCGCAGCCGTGAACCGGTCAAGCACGTCCTCGTGTGGGTGAGCACCCTGGGCAGCACCGACGGCCGCAATCAAGCCGCGGTCTCCGAGATCACGCTGCATCCGCCCGCGCCGCCGGCGTAGCGGTTTGCCCGACGCCAACGGCTCTGCTTCGTTACGCTCCGGTCAGCCAGCGCATTTCGGTTGCCGGCCATGGTGGTGCATGCGACGAGGAAGAGGCCGTTTTGATGGATGAGTTCCCGCAGGACTACGAAATCTTCGACCTCGGCGACGTGACGCTGCAGCACGGCGCCACGCTGCGCGACGCCAAGCTCGCGTACAAGACCTATGGCGAGCTGAATGCCGACAAGACCAACGCCATCGTCTATCCGACCTGGTACTCCGGACGCCATTGGGACAACGAGTGGCTGATCGGCGAGGGTATGGCGCTAGACCCGACCAAGTACTTCATCATCGTCCCGAACATGCTCGGCAACGGGCTCTCGTCGTCACCGTCGAACACACCGCCGCCGTACGACGCCGCACGATTCCCGCACGTGACCTTCTACGACCAGGTCGAGCAGCAGCACAAGCTCGTCACGTCGTTCGGGATCGAGACCCTTCCACTCGTCACGGGCTGGTCCATGGGTGCCGGGCAGACCTACCAGTGGGCCGTCAGTTATCCGGACATGGTGCAGCGCGCGCTGCCGTTCTGCGGCTCGTCGAAGACCAGTGAACACAACATCGTGTTCCTCGAAGGCGTCAAGTCGGCGCTCACCGCCGACGCCGCTTTCAAGGAGGGCTGGTACACCGAGAAGCCGACCAAGGGGCTGCGTGCGGCCGCCCGCGTCTACGCCGGGTGGGGTTTCTCGCAGGCGTTCTACTGGCAGCAGGAGTACAAGAAGATGGGCTACTCCTCACTCGAGGACTTCCTCGTGGGCTTCTGGGAGGGCTTCTTCCTCGACCGCCGCGATCCGAACAATCTGTTGGCGATGCTGTGGACCTGGCAGAACGGCAACGTCGGCGCCACCCCCGGCCGGGGGTTCGACGGCGACCAGGTCGCGGCGCTCAAGACCATCAAGGCGAAGATGATCGTGGCGCCGGCCGAGAAGGACCTGTACTTCCCGCCGGAGGACGAGGAGTTCGCCGTCAGCCACATCCCCAACGCCGAATTGCGCGTCATCCCAGGCATTTACGGGCATTTCGCCGGCGGGGACGCGAACCCCGCCGACAACCAGTTCATCGACGCCGCCCTCAAGGATCTGCTGGCGCGCTGAGTACCGCGGCGGACCGCTGCGTGATCAGGACTGGCCGTCGCGTGCCTGTTCGATCTGATACTTGATCTCCCGGTAGGCCTGCACTCGGGCCATCACGGCGTCCACCGCGGAGTCCTCGGGTGTGGTGTTCGGCGCGGCCCCGATGCCGTACAGCATGGCGCTCAGCTTCGCGTGCAGTTCCGCGCGCTGCTCCGCGACCCGCGCATCCTCGCGTTCGGTGCGTAGCGACTTGTCGATGAGTTGGGCTTCTACCGCGCACTTGCCGACCAGCTCGACGCGCTCGATCGCGGTGCGTTCGAGATTGGCGGCGGTGGTCTTCGCCTCGGCGAGGATCACGCGGTCCTCGGCACTCGGTTTGTCCAGTGCGGACAGCTTGCCCGCCACGCCGCGTAGGGCGTGCGCCTTCTGGAAGTTCTCGGTGATCCCCCGGATGTCGGCGGTGAAGTCGACGTCACCCAGCCAGCCTGCGCGGGCGGCTTCGGAGCCGGCGATCTGTTTCACCGCTCGTAGGGCGGATTCGACCAGCGCCGCATTCGCTTTACCGAGGGTGTCGATACGCCGTTGCTTCTCCGTGCGCGCCCGCTCTTCACGCTCCCGCTTCGCGGCAGCCGCTCGCGCTGCCTGCTCCGCGCGTTCGCGTTCCGCCGCCTCTGCACGGCTCTTCTCCACCGCCTCGAAAATGCGGTAGGCGACCCAGCCGAGCACGATCACCGCGACGCCGATGCCGATGGCGATCCAGACGGGTTTGGGCACCATGGCGATGAGCACGATGACGAAGAAGATGGCGCCACCGATGGCGCCGGATCCGTCGGATGAACGCTTGCTACCCATCCCGAGCCCCCACTCACTGCGTTGGCCCATTCTAGCTACGGGTACCGACAGGCTGATGGCTTCGTGCCTGCGCCGGCGAACGAGCGAGCAGGGCCCAGAATCCCGTCGCGTGAGGGGTCCCAGGCAGTCAACCAGGTAGCGAAGGTCACTGAAAGGTGCCTTTACACAGAGGTTTTCTGACATGGATAGTTTGCCTCACTAGACGGCTGCGGGCGGTCACCGAGTGCGCGCGTGCGCGGTTTCGCTAACCCCGGCGATCTGGATCGGACGGCCTTCGGCGGTAGTCCCGACCGTCACTTCCTACGCCGCGACCTGTGGCGATGCGATCACCCGGAGGCCAGCAAACCCTCAAGGAAGATCTTCGTCATGCGTTCGTTGAAGGACGACGTTTCGCCGGGCACCGGTTGGCACATGAGCGCAATCGTGGTCAGCACGTCGCGTGCCGACACGGTGTCGCGGTTTCGAACGTTCAGAGGTACCCGTTCGAGTAGCGAATCCAGGACCGGCTCAAGACGGTCCAGCAGAGTGTCGGCCAGGCCGGTGTAGGCAGGATCTCCGGAATGCAGCGCGTTCGCGAGGCCGTGTTTGGTGCGCACAAACTCCGCGAATCGGCTGACCCAGGCCACCAACGCATCGCGGGGTTCCATGCGTGCGGTCAACTCATGCGCTGCCTCGATGCAGTCATCGATCTCGCGCTCGATGACAGCGAGGATGAGATCGGATCTGCGTGGGAAGTGGCGGTAAAGCGTCCCCACGCCCACACCGGCCAGGTCGGTGATGGTTCTAGCGGGAACATCGACACCGCTGTCCGCAAAGGTTGTCTTCGCTGCCTCCAGGATCGAGAGGACGTTGCGTTGAGCGTCAAGGCGTTGGCGGCGCCCCGTGTTGATGCTGGCGTTGGTCACGCCTGCGCGCTCGGGTCGACCTGCCATGGCCTCTAGCTTAATGGAACATCGTTCCGTATATTACCGGAAAGAGGTTCCAGATACTGTTCGACCTTGAGACGGAGGCACACGATGAGATACCGAACCCTCGGACGGACTGGAATACAGGTGAGCGCCATCGGCCTCGGCGCGATGATGTTCGCCACCCGCATGGGCAACTCGAAACAGGAATCAGTCGATGTCATTCATCGCGCGCTCGATGCTGGCATCAACCTGATCGACACCGCCGACGCTTATGAAGACTCCGAAGACATCGTCGGTCATGCGCTCAAGGGCCGCCGCGACGACGTCGTCCTGGCCACCAAGTTCGGTAGGCCCGTGGACGACAACCCCAACCATCGAGGCGCGTCGCGCCGCTGGATCGTTGCTGCAGTGGAGAACTCGCTACGCCGACTGCAGACCGACTACATCGACATCTACCAACTGCATCGCTCCGATCCCGACACCGACCTCGAAGAAACCCTGTCGGCTTTGACAGACCTGGTCCGCAGCGGGAAGATCCGTGCCTTCGGAACCTCCACCCTTCCTGCCTCAAATCTTGTGCAGGCGCAGTGGATTGCCGAGCGGCACGGATACGAGCGACCGCACACTGAGCAACCGCCGTACTCAATCCTCAATCGCGGCATTGAACGCGAAGTGCTACCTATAGCCCAGCAGTACGGCCTAGGTGTCCTCGTATGGGGACCACTGGGGCAAGGCATGCTCACCGGGCGTGTGCGTCGCGGTCACGACAACGACGTCATTCGCGCCCAGCTGCTCTCCTCGTTTCACGACCAACGCCGTCTAGATGCAGTCGAGCGCCTGATTCCCGTTGCCGCGCAGGCCGGCCTGAGCATGCCGCACCTGGCTATGGCGTTCACCATCGCCCATCCCGGCGTGACGGGCGCGCTGCTCGGCGCGCGGACCATGAGCCACCTTGATGATCTACTCACCGGCACCGACACCGTCCTCGGCGACGACGTTCTCGACGAGATAGACGACATCGTGCCCCCAGGCACCGACGCTGGGCCCCTGGACCAAGACCACACCCCGCCTGCCATACAAAAGGCCGCACTTCGTCGCCGCCCGCTCGCTGAGCGCGCGGCCGCATAGTCTCGGACCCCGCACGCGAAGCGTTCAGCAAACTCTAGCGATTTCCACACGTGACATGACCGCGCCGTCCGTATCAACGAGACTCAATAGGAAGGGTTGGCGCGTCTCGTATCGAGTCCAAAGTGCTGCCGCCGTTCACGGCTGCCGGACGTCGATGAGGTGCCCGCAGCAGAGGCAGACCAGCTCGTGACGCTCCTCGGTCGTGATTTGGATCAAGGCCGGCCACACGAGGAGTTTCGCGGCATCCGGCGGTTTTGGATCCGAAACTGGATCGCCACTCGCTTGTCGTAGTCGGGCCCGATGGCCCCGGCAAGAGCGACGTCGTCGACGCCATCGACTTCGCGTTGACCGATACCGTCGCCGCCGAAGCGGTGCGGGCCGGAGGAGTCAACTTGATCGAGCACCGACTGCACGTGCACGCCCTACAACTCCTCGGTGCCCCGAGAGGGCGGCCCCCGGCCGGATCAGATGCGCTTCAACGATTATGGCGACCCACGCGACGTCGTCCCCAGCGCAGCGTGGAGTCGTACTGCCGCCCCACCCTCGCCAAACACAGAGGTCACGAACCCGTATGAGTTCGTGACCTCTGCGCCTGCGGTTCATGAACCGCTCGCTGTGGGCGGTTCAGTTGTGCTGGTCAGTATGGGTTTCTGCGGTCGCTTCCACTGGGTTTTACGGGTTTGTCCACAGCCTTTTCCGATGCGCAGAGGCCGATCTGCCTGGGCGTCGTTAAGGCTGGTGAGCCTCGCGTCGGCCTGCGGGATCGGCTGATTGTCGCAAGCTGAGGAACGCGGGCCAACGTTGCGATGCGGGTCCCGCCCGAAGTTGCTGTATCGGGCCGAAATTTCCACAACCTTTTTCGCGTCGAACACACCAATAGGCGGGCTGACCGAAGGTGCCAGCCCGCCTACCTGCGAGAAGGATTTGTCAGCTGCGTCGGGGCATCGGTGTGGGTGGGTGTCCGAGGTCGGCGGCAAGTTGGCGCAGCCGGATGTCGATGGCTTCGGTGCGCCGCATCTTGGGGTCGTGGTTCTGTTGGGCGCGGATGTTGACCGTTGCGGCGGCCAGCGCGGTAGCGATCTTGATCATCGGCGTCCTGCGCGGCCCGGTGGTCAGTGAGTCCAGGCCGGCGACGTGGCGAGACTTGAGCTGGCTGAATCGTTGTTCGGTGAGTGCTCGGGCGGCTTCGAAGTAGAGGGTGTGCTCCCAAGAGCCGGGGACGAGGTCCCATTGGGCCATCTTGAGCTGGCCGTCGGTGAGGTAGACGGTGATGCTGGAGTTGCTACAGCATGCCATGGCGTCAGCAGGCCAGTCCGGTTCGGCCATCGGCAGTCCGGTGACCTCGGTGTGCATCGATTCAGGTTTGTGCGGGCACATGACTGTCCCCAGTGCTGCCGGGCAGACTTGCCGGATCTTGACCCGCCTCGGTGGTGTGGCGGCGATGGCTGGCCGACCGAATCGGCAGTCAGCCATTACAGCCCGTGAGTGCAGCCCCATCAGGAAGGGATAGATGGCTTGCAGGCGGCGATCGTGGGTTCCGAAATTGTCTTGTGCAAGGAGTTCTTCGGTGCTGGGGGTGCGGTGGCCGGTGATCCGTTTGATCACCGCGGGACAGTAGAACGCGCCTGCGTACTGCAGGGGTCCGGGTTCGGGCCCGTCGGGAGCACCCGGCGGTGAGGCGCTCGGGTATTCGACGGTCCAGTGTTTCGGGTAGCGCACCACCGGTGAGAAGCCGTGTTTGAGCATGAGTTCGGCGAATCCGTTCTTGGGGTTGTAACCCATGTCGGCGGTGAGCAGCGGTCGCCGGGATCGGCCACTCCTACTTGCGCTACGACCATCGACACCGTTGCGGCGAGCGTGGGTCAACGCGGTCGCTAGGCCCTCGACGCTGCCGCTGGTCGGGGCGTGGACGTCCATGCCGACGAACAGGGCGGGCTGGGCGTGCAAGGCGTCGCGGCGCGCGACCCGGGACACGAAGGTGGCTCCGATGCCGAACCCGCTGGGTTTGATCTCTCCTGGGATGCCGGGTTGTTTGATTTGGCCGCGCTTGTCGCGGGCCCAGTACCGCGCTACCGAGGATGCTCCACGGTAGCGCTCTGGACGGGTGCCCAACATGCCGTCGGGTGCCGCGGTGTTGATGATTGTTTCGTCGACAACGACGTCGCCGTGGCAGTCGGTCGGGGCGGCGGCCCTGATCGACCCGTAGAGCAGATCGTTGATCACGGCGGTTAGTCGTTGATCGGCCAGGGCGCTGCGGACGTGGTCGTCGGGGCTGCGGGCGTGTAGGCGGGCGGCGTATTCGGCGTTGGTCATCCGCCGGGCGGGCAGATCTGAGTCAGGGTCCAGGGGTTGCATGCGCAAGCTCCAGAACCGGTGGAAGCGCTTGTACTCGGTGACTGCCATGGTGCTGATGGCGGTGCAGTCTTGTCCTGCCATACCGACCGCGGCGAGCTGATCGGCGCTGAATTCGCCGAGGGTGTCCATCGTGCCCCGCAGACTGTACGGGCGCCCGATGATGAACCGCACCAGCAGCGCGACGAACACCCCGGTCACGGTGTAGGAGATTCCCGCGCATTTGCGGCCACCGGGCTGCACGGTGTCGCGCCAGTAGTCTTCGATGCTCTGTGCTGCACCAGATTTCACGATAACCTCCAGCGCAGTGGCGAACACGTCATCGGCGATCGTGCACAGCTGCTGTCGGTTACGGATCATCGCCGCGCCTCGTCGAGGATGGTGATGGCGTGGCGCAGCTTGTACTGGGTCACCAGGCTGCGTTCATCGACAAGGATCCGCAGTTCGCAGAGGTCGGCGAGTTGTTGCAGCAGCACCGCCGGGACGCGTTCAGCCAGGTCCAACACCCACCGATTGCGCAACGCAACCGGATCGATGGTGGGGTGGCCGTGGCTGCGCAATTGCTCACCGACCCGGTTGACGATATTGCGCTCAGCGGCCACGGCGTGTGGGGCCAAGACGAGGCGGTCGCCGAGGCCTGCCGCAAGACCCACAAGCCGCGCACCGATCTCGCGGTCCCACACTGGCACCTGCCGCACACCCCCTCCAAGATTCGGCAACGCCACAATCGCGACCGCACGCCCGTCGACGGTGGTGGTCGTGATCGCGGTGCCCCGCAGGCTCCGGAAGTCAGCTGGCCGAGCACCCGCACCGTAGCTGAGGTCCAGCAGTGCCTGCGTCCGTTGCGACAGGCGTGCCGGCAGCCGCGGGATCAGCGTCCGCAGGCGTTCGATCTCGGCATGGCTAGCCACCGGATGGCGCGGGCGCCCTGGCTGATTCGTGCCGGTCTTTCGGGGGGGGAACTGTTGGGGGTGCAAACGCCGGCCCGTGCGGTAGAGGATGTAGCGGCGTTGGTCAGCCGATCGCTTGCTGGCGGTGGCAGTGGCGGCCAAGTGCTCGTCGACGTTGGCCCGGGTAAACGCCCGTACCGGGTCGACCACATCGCCGAACGCCGCCCACACCAGAAACCGCGCGACGTGGCCCACGTCTTTGCGGTCTTGTTCTGCGCTGGTGAACGGCACCTGACAGCGCAGCGTGGCCGCCGCCACGATGGCCGCCCGCGCCACCTCCGGATCATCGGCACCGACGGTCTGGCGCAGCAGTGTATCCAGCCGGTCATGCTCTGACGGTGGCAGCGCGGGGAGCTGCCTCACCGCGGATCGAGCGACGAGCATCGTTGTCTTCGCCGCTGACTCCGCGGCGGGACCGTGAGCAGCCGCCTGAGGGCTGACCGGCTGGCTGGCAGCGATGGTCATCTTCTTAAACCGCGCCATCAGCGGGCCGTCCTCGGCCTGAATGACCAACAGTCGCAAGCTGGTCCGCCTGCACGGTTTCGGTGAGCCGCCTTCGCGCCCAGCCACCTGGCCCCCAGGATTCGGTCGAGGCAATCCGGCGTGGAAAGTTGACAGGATTCTTCGTACGCGGTGGAATACACCTATCCCTCCTTGAGGGGTCTAGAGCCGTCAGACTCTTGATGAACGCCGAAGCTGGGTTGCCCCCCAGCTTTTGGCATTTCTGGGCTCGGCAAAGCCGAGCAAGGTGAATGTTCGCGTTTCGGCGCGAGAACCGTTTAAGAGCTACCTATTCGGGCGTCCTTCCCTTGATTGCGGTCGTCGTGAAGCGGCCCCGCCTACGTCCTGTCTGCCGATGCCGGCGAGTCCGCGCCAGAGCACTGCGTGGAACTGGTATCTGTTTGGTGAGGCAGTGCCCCGGCAAGAAGACGCTCCCCCGTTTGGGATAACGTCAGACTTTGGGCATCGGCATAGTCATAGATTCGGGCTGCCAGCTCCGGGGTTAAGCTGAACTCCACGCGCACACGCTCGCGGCGTTTCATCACCGGTCGAGCCATCGCAAACCACCTCTGCCGTGGGGTCCGGATCACTCCGGAGAAGGCCGAAAGATCTCGTGGCGCGAATATAGCCGAACATTGGCTACACCCGTTTCTGGCAATATCGATCTGCACTGTAATCCGTTGCTTCTCAAGAGCTTTGGGTTCTATATCGGCATGCGGATTTCGGGGGCCGATATAGGTAAACACGTTGTGCGAAAGCATATTTCGTGTAGATTCTGCGGACGATCCGATCGTGCGCGCTGCACGGAATCTCTACCCCAACAGAAAGAAAGCGCCGCTCGGCGTGTCGTCGGCGCACGCGACGATCGCGATGTGCTCGGATGGCATCGCGACCGAATGAGTGGCTGTCGTCGCGTCACCGACTCGCAGGACGAAGCACTCTGGCGACCGACACGTCAGCTAGTGCTACCGCCAGGCGCCTTCCATAATCGCCGGATCAACGACATCGGCTGCAGCCGTCGCCGCCCTATCGAGATCCTCAACAGTCAGCCCATAAATGTATCCAGCATCCACGTCTAAACGCTGACGCAGGTCGTCGTCTGATAGCTCGGAGACCCGCTCGGCCGATGGATCTGTCATCTGAACGCCCTCACGAAACCGACGGTGCTGCGGCGCGCAGGCCGGCTAATCAAGGAGTTGCCACTACCACGGCAACGAGCTTGCACAATGCTCGCCTTCGAGCAACGATGCCCTGTGATAGTCCCTGTCGGCACCGCGAACGGGTGGGCTGGCCGTAGGAGGGCAACCAGCAATGAAATTCCAAGACCGCGGTAGCGCCTACCTCGATCGAATGCTGGCCGATCCCAAGCGCGCTGAACGCGTCGCCCGGATCCGCCAACAGATGCACGCTGACGATTGCGCTTATCGAGCTGATCAGGAAGCAATGCAGGACTAGTGGCACCTCGCCGCAGGCGCGGGGTAGGGCGGAGCGGGTCTGCTTAGGTACCGCGGAGCATGCCGCTCAAGTGGGCGAATTCTGGGCCTATCGCGTCCGACGTATCGAGGAGGTCGTGCAGGTCGACGTCCTGAAGCTGGGGACACAGCGGCCATCACGGGTGCTGGTCCGATGGGTCGATGAGACCTTCGAGGGTCGTCAGGAGTGGGTGCCGCCGGCGCGGCTGAAGGTCCGTTGGGATGGTGTTGATGCGTTCCGGGCGTACGGCCAGATGGGACACGATGCTTTGGAGACCGGTCCGTCCACCGGGCCGCTGAGGAGGTCTTCGACGCCGTGATGCCTATGCGGTGGGATTTGGGCGGAAGTCCCCGAAGGGCTGTCGGCAAAGAACGAAGCCACGGATCCGGATCCCCGCCAATGGCGCCGGGCGGCGTCGTGTCTGCGCGTGTGGGCGTGTCTAACGGTTTGAGTATCCAAACCGCGCCGGATGTGAGATCGTTCTGTTATAGGTGCGTGTGACTGATGGGACTAGAGTGACTGATGCGATTTTGGTGAATCGCAGATGTGACTGCTAGCGCGTAGCGGGGTACCTACCAGGGCATATGGGTAGAGGATTTACACTCGTCGTATCCAGGGGGCTTCGGATGAAGGACAACAGCCAGAAATGACCCAACCAGCTAGCAATCCCGCAGAGAGCAGGCTGCGTGAACGGCTTGAGAAGCACGGGAGCCGCGGAATCGTGAAGGTTACATCCGCCGAGGGTGCTGCCGTCTCGCGGGAGACTGCGTCGAAGCTGGTTCCCGCTAGTTAGGACGGCTAGTCGGGGGACCGGGGCGGTGGATCTACCAGGTGACCTCCCGCAGTGGCCTGCGTGTAAGCCGCTGGGAAAGTACTTCCACAGCCTGCTCTCAGATCCGGGCTGGGTGCGACGACGGGTCGAGACCGTCGAAGTAATCAATACGGTGCGCTTCGAACGTGCGGTCTCACTGGATATCGATGTCGATGACCTTGCGAAGCGGGCGACCGATTCCGGTGTTTCCGATGTCACGAATCTCTACGTTCCCATCGCCTCCTTCAAGAAACGGCTGCTGATCGATTTTGACGTCGTGGACCAAGATGGCCAAACGATGTCTCTGGTGACTAGTGACGAAGACAGCCATGCTGCGCTCGCGATGCTCTTGGCAACCGCGGAAGGCAGTGGCATAGATCCGTCGAGGCTGAGTTCCGGCGCGCTGCAGAAACTTCACGACATTGTTCGTCATCCGGCCTCGACCGAAGACGCGGCAGTGATTGCGCGCGCGAGCCGCTCGTCAGGTCGGCTGGAAGTACCGGGTTGGCAACTCAAGCCGGGCTACAACGTCACCGACGCCGACATCAAATTCTGGCGGGAGACCTTATTCGCCGATGCCGGCTTCGTAAGCCGGATCGCTGAGTTCACCACGCAGTACATGCCGATAATCAGCGTCAGACGTGACCGAACGCCGACCATCGTGAAGTACCGGACCATCGAGAGCGAGCCAGCCGCGGACTTCGATAAGTGGACCATGGCTGAGCGTTTGGGTTGGAACGAGATCTACATCGGGATCGAGACGCCCAGTATCGGCCGTGCGCAGCGCGAGCATGTTCGCATTTCCTCCCCCGGCGGCGTCTTCGCGGTGAGCGTCGATGTCGCGGTGGCGGAAACGCTCGACTCCGGCCCACTCACGCCACAGCCATCAGGAAGCGAGTTCACAGGCCGCGTCACGCCGGAACGCGCCTTGGTCTATACGTCTGGACGGCAGAGTTCGGATCTGCACCAGGTAATCGTCGGGATTCGACCAACCATTACAGGGTTTAGGACGCCAGCGTTGATTGGCACGCTGCTAAGCGCCCTAGTTCTGGTCGGCGGGGCGGTTGGGCAGTGGACCGGGAACGTTCTAGGCAAAATCGTCGATCACAGCACAGATCCGGCGGTTGCCATCCTGATTGTCATCCCCTCACTGATTGCGGCCTACGTCGTCAGGGAGGGCGAACATGAGGTCAGATCGAAGCTTCTGTCTGTACCTCGGGCCGTCGTGATGTTGACGTCAGGGCTCACATTCGTTGCCGCTGCTGCCACTATTGCGCAGTTCAGCGGGCACATTCTGGCGATTGTTTGGATCGCGTGTGGGGCGGTATGCATCATCGCATTGCTCTACCTCTGGGCCGTATGCGCACGAATAGACAACCACCACAAACGAATCGTCGCTACGAGCAATTCTCAGAGTAGTCAACCTATCTACAAGCTCTGATTGCCGAAGTAGGACTTTCCCCTCGCCCTCGGGCAGTACCGACCTCTCGTGCGTCAACTCAATCGGCGCTCCTCGGCGTGAAAATGGAGCATCCGCCGCAGAATCACGATCGGCTTGCGGTCAGCTCAAGGGTGCTCACCCTTCCGACACGCCTGGGACTTGACCCCGTGTGTTGGACACGCTCAATCCCAGGAATGTGCTGGGGGAAGCGAGATGATCCAACCCGATGGCAAGGAAAAATTACCCCGATGAGTTCAAGCGTGACGCGGTCGCGCTCTACCGGGACACCGAGGGCGCGACGATCGCCCAGATCGCTGCCGAGCTCGGTGTCAGCGAGGCCACGCTCTCGGCGTGGTGCAAGTCGGCCGGGGTGCCGATTCGGCACCGCCGCGGTGTCGTAGTGGCCGAGCCTGTGCCAGGGGCCGAGAGCCCTGAGCAGGAGCTGGCCCGCCTCCGCAGTGAGGTCAAGGCGTTACGCGCCACCGAGGCGCGGTTGTCCACCGAGCGTGACATCTTGCGGTCGGCGGCCAAATATTTCGCCGGGGAGACGAACTGGTGAGCCGCTTTCAGTTTGTCGCCGACCACCTGCACGCCTTCGAGGTGAAGTGGCTCTGCGCAGTCGTCGAGGTTGCGCGTTCGTCGTTCTACGCGTGGTTGGCCGGTGCTGACGGACGAGCGGCCCGTCGGGCTGCTGACGAGGCGCTGGCCGAGCGTATCCGCGCCGTCCACGACGAGGACAACACCTACGGGCGCCGCGGATCACCGCCGAGCTCAACGACGGTGCGCCCGAGGGGCAGCGGGTCAACCACAAGCGGGTGGCTCGGGTGATGCGCGGCGCCGGGATCGCCGGTTATCGACGCCGACGTCGGGTCAAGACGACCGTGGCGGACCCGGCGAACCAGAAGGTCCCCGACCTGCTCAAACGCGATTTCACCGCCGCGCAGGTCAACACCCGTTACGTCGGCGACATCACCTACTTGCCATTGGCGACCGGCGCCAACCTGTACCTGGCCACCGTGATCGACTGCTGTTCACGGCGGGTCGCCGGGTGGGCGATCGCCGATCACATGCGCACCGAACTGGTCATCGATGCGCTCAAAGCCGCTGCTGCACTGCGGGTTCACTGGCTGGTGCAATATTCCATGCAGATCATGGAAGTCAGTACACCTCACGGGATTTCGCGAATCTCTGCCGCGATCTGGGGGTCGTCCAGTCGATGGGTGCGGTGGGGTCAAGTGCCGATAACGCGTTGGCCGAATCGTTCAACGCCGCCCTCAAGCGCGAGATTCTGCAAGACCGTGCCTGCTGGCCGGACGCGGCGATCTGCCGCCGTGAGGTCTTTCGGTGGCTGGCCCGCTACAACACCACACGACGGCACTCCTACTGCCGTCATTCCAGCCCCGCGACCTACGAAAGGAACCTGACACCGGCTACGCTGCCCGAAGCCGCATAACCACAAATCCCGTGTCCACTACATGGGGGCAAGGCCCCCTCGACCCTGGGAATGTGTTGATGCCGAGCCGGGCGACTGCCTTGAAGCCGATGCCGCCGCTTCCGCGTAACCCGGCGCCAGCGCCTCCATCTGCTCGATCACCAACTTGATCGCCGCCGGCTGCTTGTCTGGCGGGTACTTGTACTTCACCAGCAGTCGCTTGATCGACGAGCGCAGCTTGGCCCGAACGTCATCGCGCACGGTCCAGTCGGTCTTGGTGTCGCGCTGCATGACGCCAACGAGCTCGCGGGCGATCTGCGCCAGCACGTCCTCACCTTGCAGTTCGACGGCGGAGTCGTTCTGCGCGACGGCGTCGTAGAACGCCAGTTCGTCATGCGATAACGGCGGACTGAAGTGCGCCCCCCGATTCCCTTCGGCGGCAACCTCTTTGGCCATCTCAATCAACTCGGCGATCACCTCGGCCGAGGTGAGCTGCTGGTTGGTGTACCGCCGCATCAGGTTGGTGAGACGTTCGGAGAACGCCCTCTGCCGTACCACGTTGCTCTTGGTGGCACGTACCGCTTCTTCGGTGATCACGGCGCGCAGCGCCTCGATCGCCAGGTGCGGGTTGCCCGCGGCGGCGGCCTTGGTCTCGAACTCCGGAGTGAGATCGGACAGCGAGGGCTTCGGCAGCCCCGCCGCGTCGTAGATGTCGACGATGCCGTCGGAGGCCGTGGAGTCATACACCAGTGATTCGAGCATCCGCCGGATCGCCTCCGGTACCGGCTTTCCGGAGGCCTGCCGGTCATTGGCGTCGAACTTGGCCATCCACACCCGGACCTCTTCGTAAAATTTGGCGGTCGGGCGCAGTGCATCGAGCGTCTGGCTGCCGGCGCACAGCGACCAGGCCCGCGAGAGCTGATTGGCCAAGGTGCGGAACCGGTCTCCGAGCGTCGCCTCCCCCTCGGGGACCTGGTTTCCGGCGGTTGCCGGTGAGCGCAGGTAATTTGTCAGCCCCACGGCGGCCTTCATCCAGCCATGCGGCTGAGCCACTTTGGATCGCCAGTCGTATTCGCTGCACAGCGCGTCCAGCTGGGCGATCAGCGTCTCGGTCAGCGCGACAGCCTCGTCGATGTTCTTGCCGACGGGCTTCTCTTTCCGATCGGTCTGGGTGTACTCGGCCAGCGCCTTGTTCAGGTTCTCGACCAGTGGCGCGTAGGCGACCAGCAGACCGTTGGGCTTCTCCCGGAAGGTGCGGTTCACGCGGGCCAGCGTCTGCATGAGCAGCGCGCCCTTCAGGGGGCGGTCGAGGTAGAGGGTGTGCAACGGTGGCGCGTCGAACCCGGTCAGCAGCATGTCCTTGACGAGCACGATCTGCAGTTCGTCATCGGGATCGCGCAGTCGCTGTTGGATGGTCTTGTTCTGTGCGTCGCGGCGAACGTGCTTGCCCACCAGGCCCTGGTCCTTGGCGCTTCCCGAGTAGACGACCTTGATGACACCCTTGTCGACGGCGTCGTCGTGCCATTCGGGTTTGAGTTTGATGATCTCTTCGTAGAGTTGGGCACAGATCTCACGGGTGGCGCCGACGATGAATGCCTTGCCCGGGCAGGAGATGAATTTCCGCATCTCGGCCGAGCGGGCTTCCCAGTGCTCCACGATGTCGCGTGCCAGTGCCGCGAGCCGATCGGGTGCGCCGTACACGGCGTTGATGACGGCCACCGACTTCTCGATCTGATCACGCTCGACGTCGTCGAGTCCGGAGGTCACCTCATCGGCCGCCTTATCGAGATCGTCCTCGGTGACGCCCGCGGCGAGAGAGACCTTGATCAGCCGGGGCTCGAAATACACCGGCACCGTGGCTTTGTCGTTGACGGCGCGAGTCAGGTCGTAGACGTCGATGTCGGGGCCGAACACCTCGCGGGTGTCACGGTCGGCGTCGGCGATCGGGGTGCCGGTGAAGGCGATGTATACCGCGTTGGGCAACGCGTCGCGGATGTGCCGGGCGTAGCCGTCGAGGTCGTCGTAGTGGCTGCGGTGCGCTTCGTCGACGACGACGATGAGGTTGCGGCGGTCAGTCAGCAGCGGATGGTCGGCGCCGGCTTCGCGTTCGGCCTTGGATAGGCCGAACTTCTGCAGCGTGGTGAAGTAGATCCCTCCCGTGGAACGGTTCGACAGTTCATCGCGCAGCTGGGCCCGACTGGTGACCTTGATCGGCGATTCGCCCAGAAGCCTTGAGCGGTCGAAGGTTGCATAGAGTTGGCCATCGAGGTCTTTGCGGTCGGTGACGACGATGACGGTGGGGTTCTTGAGCTTGGGTTGTTGGGCCACCAGGTGGGTGTAGAGCTCCATCTCCATGGATTTGCCGGAACCCTGCGTGTGCCAGACAACACCGGCCTTGCCGTTGCTTTCGGCGGCCACCACCGTCGAGCCGACCGCCTTGGTGACGGCAAAGTACTGGTGCGGCTTGGCGATCCGTTTGATCAGACCGTCTGCGCCGGCGTCGAATGCGGTGAAGTTTCGGACCAGCTGAAGGAATCGTTCGGGGTTGAACAGGCCGTCGATCAAGTACTCGAGTTCGGTACCCAGGTGCACGTCGTCAACCGGTTCGCCGAAGGTCACCGGCTTGCCGTCGTCGTCGACGTTCCATGGGGCGTAGTGCTCCAGCGGGGTGAACGGGGTGCCGTAGCGCGCGGTGATGCCGTCACTGATGACGTTGAGCACCGCGAACCGGAAGGCCATCGGAAACTCGCGCAGGTAGGTGGCGAATTGCGCGTGCGCGCCGGGCAGGTCGGCGTATTTGGAGCCGGCTTGCTTGAGTTCGAAGAACGCGATCGGCATCCCGTTGAGATAGAGCACGATGTCGAAACGGCGGTCGTACTCGGCGGAGCGGACGGTGACCTGCTGCACGGCCAGGAGTTCGTTCTCCTCAGGCCGGTGGCTGATCAGCCGAATCGTCGGGTTCTGTTCGATGCCATCGGAATCCACATAGCTGATGCCCCGGTAGCCGCTGACCAGGTATTGGTGCAGCCGGTAGTTCTCGGCGATGGCATCCTGGGATGACGGCTGCAGGATCGCCGCACGGGCTTGTTCGAGGTATTCGCCGGGCACCTCGGGGTTGAGTTCGCGCATCTTGGTCAGCAGTCGCTCGGGCAGCACCAGCTCGTCCCAGCTGGTGCGACCGTTCTCGATGCCCGGTGCGATGACGGAACCGTTGAGCGGCAACCACTCTTGCTGCGCAAGCGTCTCCAGTGCGACGGATTCCCATTCGGCTTCACTGAATTCGCTCATTGGTGTCCCTCTGCTGGGTTGGGATCGGCGGCGAGTTCGGCCCCGAGTTCGGCGATGGTCGGCAGGCTGGATTCGAGGTCGTCGGGCAGTTCTTCGGTGATGGCCACCATCTGGGGGTCGACTAGCGGAGGAAACGCGATGTCGGCTGTCGGCACCACGTCGTCAGCCGAGTCCTGCACATTGGCAACGCCATAGGGAATGTGGACCCCAGCGATGTGTTCAAGCGCGCTATCGAGATGTTGCTGCTGATCGTCGAAGAAAATATGCGGTCCGAGAACCTCGAGCACCCTCGACTTCTCGATACCTCCGAGAAAGAACGCGTCGTTGACGTTCACTCCCCAATCGCGCATCGAGTGAACTGCACGTTCGTGGGCCGGAGCATTTCGTGCCGTGATCAACGAGATGCGCAACCGAGGTACATACGACGGGTCAGCCGCCCGCCGCTCGTCCTCAAGAGTTTGGATGCGGTTCAGATCAGCGAGAAGCGGCTTCAGTAGTCCAGGTGCGAGCGGGACGTGGCTCTTGACGTCCTCATGCTCGAGGTAGTCCTCGATTAAATCCGCTTCCCGGTAGACCCGCTCGGACTCGTCGCTTGCCAAAACCCCATCGAAGTCAAACGCCACGCGAAGCGACGGATCAGCATCGTCGTACGTCGCCGTCGATGGCAGCACATGGCCTGCAGGGAGATCCCGCTTGATTGCCGCATCGACATCGTCGCGATCGGCGGTTAGGAACAGAGACATTTCGAATGCCTCGATGTATCCGTAGGGCGCCTGGCCCTGTGTGAATACCGATCGAGTAATCGGCAGCCCGTGCTTCCTGACCGAGCGCATAACCCGCAGTCCGGTCATCGGATCGTTGTGCGACAGGATGATCACCTCGACCAACGGATTGCCCGGCCGTAGGTCGTTGAGGTTCAAGAGTCGCCGAATGAAGGGGAAAGCGACTCCCGGTACGAGTGTCTGGTCGATCCGCTCGTCCTGATACGTCCGGTACTTGTCCTCTCCATGCTCGCGAAAGTAGGCGTCCGATTCCGTGAGATCGAACAGCGCGCTCGACGCGACGCCGACCACCAACTTGTCACTCAGTTCGTACGGCATCTACGTGGAGTCTCCAACGATCTGCTCAGCAGCCTTCACTGTGACCCTTCCGGACATGAGCAGCGGAAGAAGCTCGTCGCGAGTGGCTGCCAGCCGTAGATTCTCGACCTCAGCCGCGAGGGCAACTGACCACAAGGAACTCATAGTCGCATCGATACGTTCAACAGACTCCCGTCTCGCAATCGGTACAGGCTCGTCGAGATGCCGCCGTTGGATGTGACCCATGGTGGTGGCCTTATCGCTCGCAATAGCTTTGAACTCAGCGAGCTTTGAACGTATCGCTTGGTTCACCAACCACATTGGATAGTCGGGCTTCGGAATCACCTTGAAGATGTGCTGATTCACGATTGCCTCCGGCCGGTACCATCGCGCAACGGTCAGCGATCCAGACCAGGCAAAGAGCAAGTCCCCGGGGCGAACCAAATGCTCCTCAGGAACCTCGATATCGTTGTACACCGTCGAGGAACCGATTCCTGAATTAAGTTCCGCGATCCGCACCACGACGCGACCGGTGCCGGTCGCACCTTTCGTGAAGGCTCGGCCATTCACGAAGTTTGCGAGTTGAGACAGCGGCACTAGCTGTCCACCAAATGTGGCCTCGTTCCATACTGATCTGGCCAGCGTATCTGCGCTCTCCAACACCCGTTCGTTCGCCGCAATCTTCTCGTCGAGTGCACCCAGTACTTCCGCAATCGCTCGCTGCACAGGTATCGACGGAAGGCTCACAACGACGCGCAGCTGGTCTCGGAGACTGAAGTAAGGCGCCATGTCGGTACCAAACGCTAACTGCCGAAGCTGCGTCGAAAACTCCCTACTACGTGCCCAGTAGTACAAGTATCCGCTGTCAATCTGAGCACGGTCTACAACGCGCCAATAGCTAAGATGGGGCGAGTAGACAAAGCTGGGAGCATTGTCAGGAACTCGGCCCACCCGGCCGATGCTGTTCCCCTTAGTTGTAATGACCAAGTCACCAGCTTCGCCGAGCTTGCCATCGACGCGGGCATCTTGGTCAAATGCGTCCAGTCCTGCCCAGCTAAACCCGTTGTCCGACAAAGCTCCCGCCCTCAAGAACAACGGTCCGCCACCGCGCAACTCCTCGACCTTTGCCCTGTAGCCGTCTCCGATCACTAGCGCTCCGTCAGCCACTAGTGCGCCCGTCGTGCGGGGTAGCCATTCACCCACCGATCCGCTCCAACTGCTCCCGAACCACCTTCTCCAACCGCGCCGACTCGTCAAACGCTGCAAGCAGTTCCGTTTTCAATCGCGCGATCTTCTCGTCGATCGGCTCGCCGTCGTCCACGGCCGCCGCGGAACCCACGTAGCGCCCCGGCGTTAGTGCATAGTCGGCAGCCTTGATATCGGCCAGCGTCGCCGACTTGCAGAAGCCCGGAATATCCTCGTAAACAACACCCTTCGATGCCGCCGACACCGAGCCGCGCCAGGCATGATATTTGTCGCCGATCTCAACGATCTCCTTGTCGGACAGTGCCCGCTCTGCTCGGTCCACCATGTCGCCCATTCCACGAGCATCGATGAACAACACCTGTCCGGATCGGTCGATCGAGCCCTGCTTACCGGCGGTCTTGTCCTTGGCGAAGAACCACACGCACACCGGGATTCCGGTGCTGCGGAACAGCTGGGTGGGCAGCGCGATCATGCACGACACCAGATCGGCTTCCACGATCTGGGCCCGAATATCGCCCTCGCCGTTGGAGTTCGACGACATCGACCCATTGGCCATCACCACGCCGGCCTTGCCGCCCGGCGCCAGCTTGTACAGGATGTGCTGGATCCAGGCGTAGTTGGCGTTGTTGGCCGGCGGCACACCGAAGCGCCAGCGGGCATCCTCCTCGTTGCGGGCCCAGTCCTTGATATTGAACGGCGGATTGGCCAGCACGTAATCCATCTGGACATCGGGATGTTGATCCCGGGCGAAGGTATCACCCCAGCGTGCACCCAAGCCCTTGTTGTCGATGCCGTGGATGGCCAGGTTCATCTTGGCCATCCGCCAGGTCTCCTCGATGGACTCCTGACCGTAGACGGCAATCTCTTTCGGGTCACCATCGTGCTCATAGATGAACTTCTCGGTCTGCACGAACATGCCGCCCGATCCGCAGCACGGGTCATACACCCGCCCGCGCGAGGGCTCCAGCACCTCGACGATCACCTTCACCACGCTCGGCGGGGTGAAGAACTCACCGCCCCGCTTTCCCTCCGCGCGGGCGAAGTTGCCGAGGAAGTACTCGTAAACCTCGCCCATCAGGTCGCGCGCTCGGCCGTCGCCCTGGCGGCTGAACCGGGCGCTGTTGAACAGGTCGATCAGTTCACCCAACCGGCGCTGATCGATGTTGTCCTTGTTGTACAGCCGCGGCAATGTGCCCTGCAATGTCGGGTTGGCCTTCATCACGGCGTCCATGGCCTCGTCGATCAACTGCCCGATGTTCTTCGCGGGTTCACCACCGGAGGCCGGCAAGCCTTTGGCGTTCTCGGCCAGGAACTTCCACCGCGCACCCGGCGGCACGACGAACACCCCGTACCCCTGATACTCCTCGGGGTCCTCGATCAACTCCTCGATCTGGTCAGCATCCAGACCGTCGGCCTCCAACTCCGTCCGGATCGCCTCCCGACGCTCGTCATAGGCATCCGAGACATACTTCAGGAACACCAGACCCAGGATCACGTCCTTGTACTGGCTCGCGGATAACGATCCACGCAGTTTGTCGGCGGCCTTCCACAGGGTGTCCTTGAGCTCCTTCATAGTCGAAGGAGCCTGTGGCTCAGCATTTTTGCTCGGTGGCATCGGTGGCCTTTCAGTGGTCCGCCGCGGCGACGCCGGGCGTGGTGGGTTGCGCGTCGAGGGTCAGGGCGCCCGCGGCGACCCCGTCGATCAGCGCCGTCTTCAGTTCTCTGGCCGCATCGAGTCGGCGGCGAGTCTCGGCCTCGAACTGTTCGACATCACCGAGCGCTGCCTCCAACCGCGCGGCTTCGTCCGCGGCCATCTCCGGGACCGTCCAGGTCGGCCATTCCGAGCCTGCGGTGGCGGTTTCGTTGATGACGGCGGCAAGAACCCGCGGACCGAAGTCCGCCGTGCGGCCCAGGCGCAGGATGCGAGCAGGTGCGGCCACCATCGCACCACCCAGCGCATCCACCCACGCCTGCGGTTGCGGACTCTCCACGAAGACGACGTCCCCGGGCTCGGTCCGCGTCGAACGCGGGTAAAGCTGTTCAGCATCAACCGGATCCAAAGCAATCCGATCATCGGCGGGCAGAACACGAACAGTTCCCCCAAGTGTGGCGTGCGCGAGGTCAATTCGGTTACCGCGTTTGAGGGCCAGCTTGCCCTCGTCGCGCAGCTCACCCAAAGACCGGTACCGCAGCTTCAGCCTGCCGGGAGAGGGTTCGACCAGCACATCGACCGGGCGCACTGGCGAGGTGGTCGTCAACGTCGCGGCGTGCACCCGCTCCACGTGGCTGCCCCTGTCCGCCGAACTCAGCCGCACTGCCCGGGTGCCTCGTGGGACAAACGGTCCGCCAGCCAATACCCCGGCACGGTCGATCCGGCGGGCGTAACGGAAAGCCCGCAGGTCTGTCTGCGCGAGCCCGGCAGCGATATCGGCGGCGAAGTCGCCGAGGTCTGGCTCAGACACCGCAGCCAGGTCGGTGACACAAGGCCGCTGCTCATCGGCACCACCCAGACACACCCACAATGCCAGGTTCTGCCGATGCGCCTCCCGCCAGAATCCACGCGGAAGCCGCACGGCAGCAACAACATTGCCGACACGAAGCACATCGGCTCGCCGGCGCTGCAGTTCCCCCGCCAACGTGTCCGCCAGTGCCGCCGCCGGCCCGACGAAAATGCCGATTCGGCCCGGCTCCAGTCCGAGAACCAGATCGTCGGCACAGTCGAGCGTCTGCCCTGCGTCGAGTCCCACAGCTGACACGAAGTTCAGCACGCCGCTCCCGGATCTCCCCACGGCAGTGCCAGCGATCACCGCCCGGCGCCGCACCGCCCGGCTATCGGAAACCACGGCAAGCCCGGATTCGGCAGCCACCGACAAGGACATCCGGCTCCCGTCGGTGCGCAACGTTATTTCCTCGGCACCGAGGAAAACCGAGCATTCGGTCACCACCCGGGCCAGGAGCGTGACGGCGTCGGCGGTCAGTTCACGTAGCGCGAGTTCCCGCTGCAGCCGGCCACGCTCGATCCGCATCAGCGCGTCGGGCAGACCGAAGGAAGCTTCGACAAGGTCGTCGACGTACTCTAACGTCGCCGCGGCCGGCTCGATCGACTGGATCTCACTGCACACACAGCTGTCCTCCGGGTCGAACTCCGCGGCCAGCCGGGACCTGTCCGCCAGGGTGGTGCCGGCGAGTTCCGCCCCGGTGAGCGCGCGCCACGCCAGCAGCACAACAAGCACCTCGATGTCCACGTCATCGGGGACGGCGATGGCGGCGACGTCGTAGTCGGCGTCGGCGTTCTTGCCGCGGCCAGTGCGTTTGAGGTAGTCCACCACTTCGCCGGGTGCGAAGCGCTCAATGCCATCGATATGACCGACCGGGCTGGGAAACGGCACCAATTCGCCGCGAACGCGTGGGCGGTTACGCCACATGCTAACGACGGGGCGCTGTACGTTGGCGAGGTCGGCCACGTCCTGCAACGTCAGCGAACGCATGGCTGGCCTCCCTTCATCCGGTCCCACGGTAGGCAATGGGTCCACGTCGAGCAATTGCGTTTACTGATAAGCGGCCTTATCAGTGATTCTTGTTGTCGGCTTTCGGTCTGGCTGTGAATCTCGATGGCATCCGCCGCATCCGCGGCCCGACCTACGAGGAGCACCCATGACCGACCACAAAGGCGCCCACCTGGGCCCCGACCAGAACACCCTCGTGATCCACCAGCTGACGGTCCAGGACAAGGACGTCGCCCGGGAGGCGCAGCGCTGGACCACCGGCGAGCGCGGCGACATCGTCGACGATCCGCAGGCTCTCGCTGATGCAGACCTGTCCAGCTTCGTCACCGAAGCCGTCAAGATTGGCGCCCACGCGCTGTCGGCCACCGGTCAGTCCCAGGACTCGCGCGCCATCGAGCGAATGATCAAGGAGGTCGGCGAGAAGACCGCGGCGACCTCGACCCAGGCCGCCGAACTCACCGCGACCGCCGTCAAGGACGCCGGCAAAACCGTGACCAAAGCCGCCGAGGACGCCAAGAAGGCGATCATCGAAGCCGACCAGACCAGCCGCAAAGAGTTCACCGAGTCGGTCGCTGCCGCCAAGAACGCACTGACCGCCGAAGTGCGCAAGATCTTCGCCGGTGACAGCCCAGAGCTGCTGGAAAAGCTTGCGCCGCTGCTGGAGAAGTTCAGCACCGAACTCGACGCGAAGAGCTCCGCGAGCATCACCGAGGTCGTCACCAAGGCAGTCAAGCAGTTCGACCCCACCGACCCGACCTCACCGATGGCCAAGCACACCGCGGGCTTGGAACTCCGTCAACAACAGCTGACCGAACTGATGGGCAAGAACCACGAATCGCTCACGCAGAAGATCGACGAGATTGGCACCGCGCTCAAAGTTCAGGAGGCCCGCACCACGTTGAGCAAGGTCACCCCGATCAAGGGCGACACCTTCGAAACCCAGGTCAATGCCGTGCTGTCCGGCATCGCTACCGGACTGGGCGATGAATACACCGACACCCGCGCGATCGTCGGGCACCTGCCACGCTCCAAGAAGGGCGACGGATTGCTCACGGTCGACGGTGGCACTGCCCGCGTGGTGATCGAAATGACGGACTCGGCCCGCGGGGGTTGGGCCGAGTACCTGGACGAGGCCGAGCGCAACCGCCACGCGGCGGCGTCGCTCGGCCTCGTCCGAACCCCCGAGCAGAACGCGGGTCAGTCGATTCGCGTCATCGGTTCACGACGCATCGTGCTTGCGTTCGACCCGACGACCGATGACGGCGACCTGATCCGCACCGTGCTCATGCTGCTGCGAGCCGCGGCGATTGCGGCGAGTACCCGCCGCGGTGCCGAGCAGCTGTCCACCGCCGAGGAGAAGATCTCCGAGGCCGTCGCGCAACTGGACCGCATCGATGACATCAAGAAGGCCGCCGGCTCCATCCACAAGAACGCCGAGAAGATCGAAACGGGCTGCACCGCAGTCACGTCCGGAATCAATCGGCTGCTCTCCGAGGCGCTGGCCGCGTTGGCCGACGCGCAAGCCGTCGGCGACGGTATCGCCGACACGTCCGGCGACACCGCCGCCTGATCCCCTCAACCCGAAGGATGAACATGACGCACATCGCACTGAAGGCTGTTCTCGTCGCTCCATTCCTCGCCGCCGGGCTCTCGGGCTGCGTTGCGCCTGACCAGGCCACCTCCACGCGAAGTAGCGGGTCGGCGGCGTCATGGCCCGAAGTCACGACGACGCCGCCTACACCGGTGGCGGCACCGCCCACCGCTGCCGACTTCATCATCGAGGTGATTGTGACCGAGCAGAAGTGCTTCGGGTCCGCCGGCTGTAACTATCGCTACACGGTCAATCCGCAGTACATCAGCGCCCAGCCGTTGCCGGAGAAGACCACCGTGGTTTCACCGTGACAGGTGGCGAACAGGATCAGGTCGGCAACTTCACCATCGACTCGGACGGCACAGCCACCTTCGATCGTGAGACCTCGATCTCCGGCGAAGAGAACGCCGACTTGCAGGCAAGCGTCACGCAAGTCATTCCCGGCCGATGACCGAAATCTTTGCGCGGGAAGAGATGCAAAGCGGGTACCCGCCGGCCGGCGTCGCCAACCCGTAAGTGACCCTCATGGGCGCCTTTGTCAGTGGTGGCATGGAGACTCAGGACCGTGAACGACCACATGCTCTTTCGACCACCGCCCGCGCCGGAGCTGACGGGAGACGAGCGCTTCAAAGGACTCGACCGCAGCGTGAGGGAGTTCTGGTCATACGCTGCCAGAGACCTTCGCTCCAACGTCCTTCGAGGCGTTCTTGCGGAATGGCTCGTAGCGAAAGCCGTCGGCGCGGCGGAACCCCGGCCTGAATGGGATGATTTCGACGTCCTCACTCCCGCCGGCACTCGCGTTGAAGTCAAGTCTTCGGCTTACCTCCAAGCGTGGACGCAGCGCCGGCTGTCGACCATCGCCTTCAGCGGCCTCAACGCCGCGAAGTGGGACGCAGAGCTGGGGCGTTCAGATCAGCGAACATTCAATGCCGACGTGTACGTCTTCTGCGTCCAAACTGCGCGTTCACATGGTGCCTACGATCCGCTGGACGTTTCACAGTGGGACTTCTACGTCCTGCCGCGGTCCAGCGTTGAGTCGATTGGTCAAAGGAGCATCGGGTTGGCGCGGATCCAAAGTGAGGCGCAACAAGTCGCTTTCGACGGCCTTCGCAGCGCAATTGATGAGGCCGCGCAGGCCCCAATCCGGGACTTACGCGAGTAAATCCCGTCGCCGCTGGCTGGGCAGCCGTCATGACGAACAACCCACCAAACACAAAGGTCACGACCTCTTCGAGTTCGTGACCTTTATGCCCGGAGTTCGTAGAACTCCTCGCTGTGGGCGAAGGGGGACTTGAACCCCCACGTCCCGAAGGACACTGGCACCTGAAGCCAGCGCGTCTGCCATTCCGCCACTCGCCCGGACGACCGCAGGAGCCTATCACCCCCGTCGCGTGCACCCCAAAACCGCAGCAGAGGCGGCCTCCGCTCCCCTCCGACGTGACCGGCGACGCATTGACCTGCCCCGATGTGATTCTCAGAGTTTCGTTGGTCCCATCGGCCGAACCTGGGTAGATACCATGCAGGAAGAGTCCGGGCCAGCCGACACGCGGCGGTCCGACTGCGTGAGCAGCCACGACGAACGAGACGGGCGGTGACATGGGTCTGGTGGACCGTTTCGAGCGCAAGCTCGAATCCACCGTCGGCGACGCCTTCGCCCGCGTTTTCGGCGGATCGATTGTGCCGCAGGAGGTCGAGGCACTGCTGCGCCGCGAAGCGGAGGCCGGAATCCGCGAGCTCGGCCGCGGCCGCATTTTGGCACCGAATGAATACGTAATTACCCTCAGTGTGCCCGACCATAAGAAGGTAAGCGCCGATCCTGACCTGACCGCGACCACTTTCGCCAAGCATCTGGAGGGATACATACGTGAGCAGGGGTGGCAAACGTATGGTGATGTGGTCGTCAAGTTCGAACAGGCACCAAATCTGCACACTGGACAGTTCCGCGCTCGTGGTGCGGTCAACCCCGACTCGACCACCGGCGAACCCGCCCCAGCACACCGAGACCACGCGTTCCCCGCAGAACCAGGAGTACCACCGATGAGCGACAACCCGACGTACCGCGGCGGCGGCCAGGGACAGGGACGGCCCGGCGACGAGTACTACGACGACGGCTACGGCCGGCCACAGGAGGAGCCGCGCGGCCAGGAGCCCCGCGCCCCCTACCCGCCGGAGCAGGGCGGCTACCCGCCCCGCGGCGGTTACCCCGAGCAGGGCGGCTACCCCGACCGCGGCGGCTACCCAGACCAGGGCGGCTACCCAGACCAGGGCGGCTACGGCGGCGGCTACGAGCAGCGCGGCCCGGGCGGCTACGGCCCGCCCGGCGGCGGCTACGACCAGGGTTACCGCCAGGGTCCCGGCGGATACGCACCTCCGCCGCCTCCCGGCGGGCAGCCCGGCTACGGCGCGCCCGGCGCGGACTATGACTACGGCCGTCCCCCCGGCGGCCCCGGCCGCCACGAGGACGGCGGATACGGACGTCCCGGTTACCCCGATCAGGGCGGCTACCCGGATCAGGGCGGGTACGGCGGCGGCTACGGCGCTCCGGCCGGCGGCCGTCAGGACTACGGGCAGGACTACGGCCGCGGTTACGCCGAGCCGGCCGGTGGTTACGGCGACCCGGGATACGGCGAGCCCGCCGGCCGTGACTACGACTACGGCCAGGGCGCCGGGGGTTATGGCGGCGGCTACGGCCAGGCCGACTACCCCGCCGCCGGCGTAGGTACCACGGTGACCCTGCAGCTCGACGACGGCAGTGGCCGCACCTACCAGTTGCGCGAGGGCGCCAACGTCATCGGTCGCGGTCAGGACGCCCAGTTCCGGCTCCCGGACACCGGTGTGTCACGCCGCCACCTGGAGATCCGGTGGGACGGTCAGGTCGCCCTGCTGTCCGATCTGAACTCCACCAACGGCACCACGGTGAACAATGCGCCGGTCCAGGAATGGCAGCTCGCCGACGGTGACGTCATCCGTCTGGGGCACTCGGAGATCATCGTCCGGGTGCACTGAGAACACGGCGCGCCCGGTCACGTTCAGGTCAAGCTGTCGGCTTCGTCTTCGCCCCGATCGCTACCCCAAGTATCGTGACGTTGCCAGCAGGCGCGGGCGACGGTGATACCGGCGTGCGGTGATCAGGACGGAGAGGACGTCAGATGCAGGGGTTGGTGCTGCAGCTGACGCGTGTCGGCTTCCTGCTGCTGCTGTGGTTGTTCATCTGGTCGGTGCTGCGCATTCTGCGGACCGACATCTACGCGCCGACCGGTGCGGTCATGGTGCGCCGCGGTCTGGCCCTGCGCGGCTCGCTGCTGCCCAACCGGCAGCGCAGCGTGGCCCGGCAGCTCGTGGTCACCGAGGGTGCGCTGACCGGCACCCGGATCACGCTCGGCAGTCAGCCGGTGCTGATCGGGCGGGCCGACGACTCGACGCTCGTGCTGACCGACGACTACGCGTCCACCCGGCATGCCCGGCTGTCGCCGCGCGGCTCCGAGTGGTACGTCGAAGACCTAGGATCGACCAACGGCACATACCTTGACAGGGCGAAGGTGACGACTGCGGTAAGGGTTCCGATGGGTACGCCGGTTCGAATCGGCAAGACGGTGATCGAGCTGCGCCCGTGACCCTCGTTCTTCGGTATGCCGCGCGCAGCGACCGCGGCCTGGTCCGCGCCAACAACGAGGATTCGGTCTACGCCGGTGCGCGTCTGCTGGCACTGGCCGACGGGATGGGCGGCCACGCCGCGGGTGAGGTCGCCTCGCAACTCGTGATCGCCGCGCTGGCCCACCTCGACGACGACGAACCCGGCGGCGATCTGCTCAGCAAGCTCGACAATGCGGTGCGCGAAGGCAACTCGGCCATCGCCGCCCATGTCGAAGCCGACCCCGAGCTCGAGGGTATGGGCACCACGCTCACCGCGATCCTCTTCGCCGGCAACCGGCTCGGTCTGGTCCACATCGGCGACTCCCGCGGCTACCTCATGCGCGACGGTGAACTCACCCAGATCACCAAGGACGACACGTTCGTCCAGACCCTCGTCGACGAGGGCCGCATCACCGCCGAGGAGGCGCACAGCCACCCGCAGCGCTCCCTGATCATGCGCGCGCTCACCGGACACGAGGTGGAGCCCACACTGATCATGCGCGAGGCCCGCGCCGGCGACCGCTACCTGCTGTGCTCCGACGGGCTCTCGGATCCGGTCAGCCACGACACCATCGCCGAGGCGATGCAGATCCCCGATGTCGCCGAAAGCGCCGACCGGCTCATCGAATTGGCGCTGCGCGGGGGCGGCCCCGACAACGTCACGGTGGTCGTCGCCGACGTGGTGGACTACGACTACGGCCAGACGGCCCCGATCCTGGCCGGCGCGGTCAGCGGCGACGACGATCAACCGCCCCCGAATACGGCCGCCGGCCGCGCGTCGGCGTTCAATCCGAAACGCAACGCTCCGAAACGTGTTGTGGCGCAGCCGGAAGAGCCCGTCAAGAAGCCACGGTCCAAGCGCCGCATGATCATCGCCGCGACGTTGGTGGTGCTGGTGGTGCTCGCCGGGCTGGCGATCGCCCGCGAGATCGTGCGCAACAACTACTACGTGACGGCACACGAGGGCACCGTGTCGATCATGCGCGGGGTCGACGGCTCCCTTCTCGGATACTCGCTGCAGGAGCCGTATCTGCTCGGCTGCCTCAACGCCCGCAACGAACTCTCGCTGATCAGCGCGGGCCAGTCCGGTGAGAACCGCGGATGCCAGCTCCTCGACGTCCAGGACATGCGCGAATCCGAACGCGCCCAGGTGGTCGCCGGTCTTCCCGGCGGATCTCTCGACGAGGCGATCGCGCAGATCGAGGAACTCGCCCGCAGTTCGGTCCTGCCGATCTGCCCGCCCCCGGCGACGACCAGCCGTCGCCCACCGCCGCCCCCGCCGCCCTCACCCACGGAATCCGCTGCGACGAGCGCTGTTCCGCGCCCGGGCACCTCCCCGGCGCCCGAGACCCCGACGACGGTCACCCCGCCGCCCCCTCCCCCGTCGCCCACGGTGACCGCACTGCCTCCCCCGCCACCACAACCGGGAACGACCTGCCGGGCGGCGTCATGACCACCCAGCCGCAGTCGCCGGTGACGGTCACTCCGCCGCTGCCGAATCGGCGCAACGCCGAACTGCTACTGCTGGCCTTCGCCGCGGTCATCACCACCGTCGCGCTGCTGATGGTGGAGGCCAACCAGGAACAGGGCATCAGCTGGGATCTGGCCCAGTACGCCGCCGGCTACCTGGCCCTGTTCGCCGGGGCCCACCTCGCCGTGCGCCGCTACGCGCCCTACGCCGACCCCCTGCTCCTCCCGGTGGTCGCCCTGCTCAACGGGCTGGGCCTGGTGATGATCCACCGCCTCGACCTCGCCCAGGGCGAGCTGACCGGGCGGGGCCTCGGCGGCACGGCCAACCAGCAGATGCTGTGGACGCTGGTCGGCGTGATCGGATTCGCTTGTGTCATAACGTTTCTCAGTGATCACCGGATGCTGGCCCGCTACGGTTACGTCTGCGGGTTGACCGGTCTGGTCCTGCTCGCCATCCCGGCTGTGCTGCCCGCCTCGATGTCGGAGCAGAACGGCGCCAAGATCTGGATCGAGTTGCCGGGCTTCTCGATTCAGCCCGCGGAGTTCTCCAAAATCCTGCTGCTGATCTTCTTCGCCGCCGTGCTCGTCGACAAACGCGAACTGTTCACCAGTGCGGGCAAGCACTTCCTGTGGATGGATCTCCCCCGCCCGCGCGACCTCGCCCCGCTGCTGGCGGCGTGGATCGCCTCGATCGCGGTGATGATCTTCGAAAAAGACCTCGGCACCTCGCTGCTGCTGTACGCGTCGTTCCTGATCCTGCTCTACGTCGCGACGGACCGCATCAGCTGGGTGGCGATCGGCCTGAGCCTGTTCGCGGCGGGAAGCGTTGTCGCATATCACCTTTTCGGCCACGTCCGGGTGCGGGTGCAGACCTGGCTGGACCCCTTCGCCGACCCCGAGGGCGCCGGCTACCAGATGGTGCAGTCGATGTTCAGCTTCGCGACGGGCGGCATCTTCGGCACCGGCCTGGGCAACGGCCAGCCGGGAACGGTGCCCGCGGCGTCGACGGATTTCATCATCGCCGCAGTGGGGGAGGAGCTCGGCCTGGTCGGGTTCTCCGCGGTGCTGATGCTCTACACGATCCTCGTCATCCGGGGACTGCGCACCGCGATCGCCGTGCGTGACAGCTTCGGCAAGCTACTGGCCGCCGGTCTGGCGTCCACCCTGGCGATCCAGTTGTTCATCGTCGTCGGCGGTGTGACGCGGCTGATCCCGCTGACCGGGCTGACCACCCCGTGGATGTCCTACGGCGGTTCCTCACTGCTGGCCAACTACCTGCTGTTGGCCATCCTGCTGCGCATCTCCCATGCGGCCCGCAGGCCCATCAGCACCAAACCGGTGACGCAGACACCGATCGCCGCCGCCAGCACCGAGGTGATCGACAAAGTATGAACACCTCACTGCGGCGCATCGCGGTCACGATCATGGTGCTGATCGTGCTGTTGCTCGGCAACGCCACCGTCACCCAGGTCTTCACCGCGGATGGACTGCGCACCGATCCGCGCAACCAGCGCGTACTGCTCGACGAGTACTCCCGCCAGCGCGGACAGATCACCGCCGGCGGTCAACTGCTGGCGTATTCGGTGTCCACTCCGGGCCGGTTCCGGTTCCTGCGGGTGTATCCGAATGCGCAGGCCTACGCGCCGGTCACCGGGTTCTACTCGCTGACCTACTCGAGCACCGGACTGGAACGGGCCGAGGACACGATCCTCAACGGCTCCGACGAGCGGCTGTTCGGCCGCCGGCTGGCCGACTTCTTCACCGGCCGCGATCCGCGGGGCGGCAACGTGGTCACCACCATCAACCCGCGGGTGCAGCAGGCCGCCTGGGAGGCGATGGAACAGGGCTGCAACGGACCGTGCAAGGGTTCGGTCGTGGCGCTGGAACCGTCGACGGGCAAGATCCTCGCGATGGTGTCCGCGCCGTCCTACGATCCGAACCTGCTGGCCACCCACGACGTCGAGGAACAGACCGCGGCGTGGCAGCAGTTGCGCGACAACCCGGACAACCCGCTGGTCAACCGCGCGATCTCGGAGACCTACCCGCCCGGTTCCACGTTCAAGGTCATCACCACCGCCGCCGCTCTGCAGAACGGCGCGACCCCGGACACCCAGTTGACCGCGGCGCCACGCATCCCGCTGCCCAACAGTTCGGTGACGCTCGAGAACTTCGGCGGCTCGGCCTGCGGCGGCGGCCCCACCGCACCGCTGCGCGAAGCGTTCGCCCGATCGTGCAACACCGCCTTCGTCGAGTTGGGCACCGACACCGGTACGGAGGCTCTGAAGAACACCGCGTCCGCCTTCGGGCTCGACACCCCGCCCGCGCCGATTCCACTGCAGGTCGCCGAGTCCACGGTCGGCCCCATCGGTGACGCCGCGGCGCTGGGCATGTCGAGCATCGGGCAGCGGGACGTGGCGTTGACACCGCTGCAGAACGCGATGGTCGCTGCCACCGTCGCGAATGAGGGGGTAACCATGCGGCCCTACCTGGTCGACAGCCTCCGGGGACCCGACCTGGCAAACATCACCACGACCGAACCGGTCGAAGAGCGCCGGGCGGTGACACCCGAAGTCGCGGCTACACTGACTGATCTGATGGTCGGCGCCGAGCAGCAGACGCAGCAGAAGGGAGCCATCGCCGGCGTGCAGATCGCTTCGAAGACAGGCACTGCGGAGCACGGGACCGACCCGCGCAACACTCCGCCCCATGCCTGGTACATCGCCTTCGCACCGGCGCAGGCGCCCAAGGTCGCCGTCGCGGTTCTCGTGGAGAACGGCGGCAACCGGCTCTCGGCGACCGGGGGACAGGTCGCCGCGCCGATCGGACGCGCCACCATCGCCGCCGCGCTGCGGGAGGGCTCATGACTGCGCGAAGCCGAGCGAAGCGAGGCGAGCAATGAGCCCCCGCGTCGGCGTCACCCTGTCCGGCCGCTACCGGCTCCAGCGACTCATCGCCACCGGCGGTATGGGTCAGGTCTGGGAGGCCGTCGACAGCAGGCTGGGCCGTCGTGTCGCCATCAAGGTCCTCAAGGCCGAGTACTCCACCGACCCGGAGTTCGTCGAACGGTTCCGCGCCGAGGCACGCACCGTCGCGATGCTCAACCACCCCGGCATCGCCAGCGTCTACGACTACGGCGAGACCGATATGGACGGGGAAGGCCGCACCGCGTACCTGGTGATGGAGCTCGTCAACGGCGAACCGTTGAACTCGGTGCTCAAGCGCACCGGACGCCTCTCGCTGCGGCACGCCCTGGACATGCTCGAGCAGACCGGACGCGCGTTGCAGGTCGCCCACACCGCCGGTCTGGTGCACCGCGACGTCAAACCCGGCAACATCCTCATCACCCCGACCGGTCAGGTGAAGCTCACCGACTTCGGCATCGCCAAGGCCGTCGACGCGGCCCCGGTCACCCAGACCGGCATGGTGATGGGCACCGCGCAGTACATCGCGCCCGAACAGGCCCTCGGCCACGACGCGACCGCCGCCAGCGACGTCTACGCACTGGGGGTTGTCGGCTACGAATCCGTCTCGGGGAAGCGGCCTTTCACCGGTGACGGGGCCCTGACCGTGGCGATGAAACACATCAAGGAGACCCCGCCGCCGCTGCCTGCCGATCTGCCGCCGAACGTGCGTGAGCTGATCGAGATCACGCTGGTGAAGAACCCCGGTATGCGCTACCGCTCCGGCGGACCGTTCGCCGACGCGGTCGCGGCCGTGCGCTCGGGGCGGCGTCCGCCGCGGCCGAACCAGGCACCGAGCATCGGGCGCGCCACCCCCGCCGCCGTGCCCTCGGCGGCGCAGGCCCGCGCGGCCGCCGATCTCACCGGCCGGGCGCCGGTCACCGCCGCCCGCGCCCGTCCCACCGGTGCCATCCACCGGCCGCCACCACCGCGGCGCACGTTCTCCTCCGGTCAGCGCGCGCTGCTGTGGGCCGCCGGCGTGCTGGGCGCGCTGGCGATCGTCATCGCCATCCTGATCGTGCTCAACGCCCAGGACCGCAAGGACCGCCAACTGCCACCGCCGACGGTGACGAACACCATCACCGAGACCACGCCGTACCAATCGCCCGCCGCCATGCCCGAGTGGATGCCCGATTGGACCTCGTCTGCGGTCATCGGTCATGGTGGAGACACATCCGGGGCAGTCCGCCCCGACGCGGTTGCCGCATCCGCGCACCTACGGGCGCTGCCCGCCCCTGCACAGACATGGCTCCGAACACAGACATGACCACCCCACAGCACCTGTCCGACCGCTACGAACTGGGCGAGATCCTCGGCTTCGGCGGGATGTCGGAAGTCCACCTCGCCCGTGACAACCGACTGCACCGCGACGTCGCGATCAAGGTGCTGCGCGCCGACCTGGCCCGCGACCCGAGCTTCTATCTGCGGTTCCGGCGCGAGGCGCAGAACGCCGCCGCGCTGAACCACCCCGCGATCGTCGCGGTCTACGACACCGGGGAAGCCGAGACGCCGGCCGGGCCGCTGCCCTACATCGTGATGGAGTACGTCGACGGCGTCACGCTGCGCGACATCGTGCACTCCGAGGGACCGATGCCGCCGAAGCGGGCGCTGGAGGTCATCGCCGACGCGTGCCAGGCGCTGAACTTCAGCCACCAGCACGGCATCATCCACCGCGACGTCAAACCCGCCAACATCATGATCAGCAAGACCGGTGCGGTGAAGGTGATGGACTTCGGCATCGCCCGCGCGCTGGCCGACTCCAGCAGCGTCACCCAGACCGCCGCGGTGATCGGCACTGCGCAGTACCTGTCACCCGAACAGGCCCGCGGTGAGAAGGTCGACGCCCGCTCCGACGTCTACTCGCTGGGCTGCGTGCTGTACGAAATCCTCACCGGGGAACCGCCGTTCGTCGGCGACTCGCCGGTCGCGGTGGCCTACCAGCACGTCCGCGAGGATCCGGTGCCGCCGTCGCAGCGTCACGAGGGGGTCTCCCGCGACCTCGACGCCGTGGTGCTCAAGGCGTTGGCGAAGAACCCCGACAACCGCTACCAGACCGCCGCGGAGCTGCGCTCGGACCTCGTCCGGGTGCACAGCGGCGAACCGCCCGAGGCGCCGAAGGTGTTCACCGACGCCGAGCGGACCTCGATGCTGTCGGCCGCACCGCACCCCGGTCGCACCGAACCGATGACCCACATGCCGCGTCCCGAACCGCGACTGGTGGAACGCAACCGTGGGGGATCGATCGGCCGCTGGATCGCCGCCGTCGCCGTCCTGGCGGTGCTGACCGTGGTGGTCGCGGTGGCCATCAACACCTACGGCGGCGAGACCCGCGCGGTGCAGGTGCCCGACGTGCGCGGTGAAGTCTCCGCCGAGGCGATCGCCCAACTGCAGAACGCCGGTTTCACGGTGCGCACCCAGAACGAGCCGAATTCGGAAGTGGCGCCCGACCACGTGATCAGCACCTCGCCCGAGGCGAACACCGAGGCCGACGCCGGTGAGGAGATCACGCTCAACGTCTCCACCGGGCCCGAGCAGCGCGAGGTTCCCGACGTGAAGTCGCTGACCTACGCCGAGGCGGTGCGCACACTCACCGACGCCGGGTTCGGGCGCTTCCGCCAGCAGGCCTCGCCGTCGACCCCGGAGCTCAAGGACCGGGTGATGGCCACCAACCCACCGGCCAATCAGACGTCGGCGATCACCAACGAGGTCACGATCATCATCGGTTCGGGCCCCCAGACTCGCGCCGTTCCCGAGGTCGTCGGCCAGACCGTCGAATCGGCCCAGCAGATCCTCACCGCGTCGGGTTTCCGCAACTCGGTGCCCGCCGAGGTTGACAGCACCGAACCGGCCGGTCAGGTGCTCGGCACCAGCCCGACCGCCGGTGAGAACGTGCCGGTGGACACCCTGATCCAGCTGCAGGTGTCGCGCGGCAACCAGTTCGTGATGCCCGACCTCACCGGTCAGTTCTGGACCGATGCGGAACCGCGCCTACGGGCACTGGGGTGGACCGGTGTGCTCGACAAGGGCGGCGACGTGCAGAACAGCGGTCAGCGCACCAACGCGGTGGTCCGTCAGACCCCGCCGCCGGGCACCGGTGTGAACTTCGACAGCCGGATCACGCTGAACTTCGCGTCGTAGCGGCGGCGACCGTCGAGGCGACCTCGTCCTCGAGGCGCCGGACGAGCGCCTCGTCCGGGGCGCTGCCGCAGTAGCCCAGCCAGTTGGCCAGCATCCGGTGGCCGCCCTCGGTGAGGATCGACTCGGGGTGGAACTGCACGCCGTGGATCGGCAGGTCGACGTGGCGCACACCCATGATGACGCCGCCGGGAGTGCGCGCGGTGACCTCGAGCTCGTCGGGCATCGTTTCGGGCAGGATGGTCAGCGAGTGGTACCGGGTCGCGGTGAACGGGTCCGGCAGTCCCTTCAGCACACCGCGGTTGGTGTGGTGGACGATGCTGGTCTTGCCGTGCAGCAACTCCGGGGCGCGGTCGACGGTGCCGCCGAACGCCACCCCGATCGCCTGATGGCCGAGGCACACGCCGAGTAGGGGAGTGCCCGCCGCCGCGCACGCGTGCACCAGCGGGATCGAGGCGCCTGCGCGTTCGGGTGTGCCCGGGCCGGGACTGAGGAGCACACCGTCGAAGTCCTCGGCGGCCTTGGCGATGTCGGCGTCGGTGCTCAGCCGGTTGTCGTCGTTGCGCCAGACCGTCACGTCCACCCCGAGCTGTCCGAGGTACTGGACGAGGTTGAACACGAAGCTGTCGTAATTGTCGACGACCAAGAACTGCATTCGGCCAGGTTACATCCGGTGTGTCAGTACCCGACGGGTCCGATCGGCTGTGCGTGCTTCATCCGGACCGGTTCGGTGTGGCCGACGAGTTCCACCTCGGCGCGCGGCTCCTCGGTGTAGCCGAGGCCGAACCGCACCACGTACTGCTTGTAGAGCGTCACCAGCGGGGACGCCGACAGCGCGGCCTGCATTGCGCCGGCGTCACCGATCGCGGTGATGACGTAGGGCGGGCTGTAGGTGCGCCCGTTGAGCAGCAGGGTGTTGCCGACGCAGCGGGGTGCGGACGTGGCGATGATCCGCTGGTCCTGCATCTGGACGCCCTCCGCGCCCGCGCTCCACAGCGCGTTGAGCACCGCCTGGATGTCCTGCTGATGGACCACCAGATCGTCGGGGGAGGCGTCCCTGGGGAACCGGCCCTCGGCGTCGCGCTGGGCGTCGTTGAGGGTGACGACCAGGCCCGGCCCCTTCACCGGGTTCAGCCCCGCTTCGGCGGCCAGGGCCGCCGACCGGTTGGTGATGGCGCTCAAGGCCGCATCGGTGCCCGGGCTCCCACCGTGGTGGCCGTCGACCTGCGCCGAGAGGGTGTCGCGTTCGGCGCCGAGGCGGTCGACGGACTGCTGCGCCTCCCGCACGAGGTCCACCAGCCGGGGTGCGTCGCTGCGGCGGATCTCGTCACCGCCGGACACCCCGTGGGTGGCGGCCAGCAACAGGCCGGCGGCCAGACACACCAGCGGCACCCCGAACCGCCACCCGGAGCGGCGGCCGGCGCCCGCGCGCGCCGGGGCCGCGGGGGCCGCCGACGTCGTGGGCGGCGTTTCCCGGTCCGGTACTGCGTTAGGCTCAGGGGGCATCTGCACCATCGTCGCATCTCGGAGCCGGTCAGCGCACCGGTGGAACTGCGACGCCGACAGCCACGAAGGTGACCATGCCCAAGTCGAAGGTCCGCAAGAAGAACGACTTCACCATCAGCCCGGTCAGCCGGACGCCGGTGAAGGTGAAGGCCGGCCCGTCGAGCGTGTGGTTCGTCGCCCTGTTCGTCGGGCTGATGCTCATCGGGTTGATCTGGCTGCTGGTGTTCCAGCTCGCCGCGACCAACCCGGTCGACGCACCCGGGATGCTGCAGTGGATGGCCGACCTCGGCCCGTGGAACTACGCGATCGCGTTTGCCTTCATGATCACGGGTCTGTTGCTCACGATGCGGTGGCGCTGAGCCCCCAACCGGGCGGAATGAATTCATTCCGCGCCCGGCTGGCGTGTCACACAGCAACGCCAAGCCCCCGCAATCACATCCGTGTAGTTCATCCCCATTGGGGATAGCACTTGTGGATAACCTCATCGGCAACGGTAAAAGGGTGTGCACAACCCATGCAGCAAACTGAATGGAGTCCGCCCGCGGCTGGAATCGCAGGTTGCGGCTTCGCGGGTCTGTTGATGGCAATCGCGGCTGTGACTGTCGTCACAGACCCTCCGGGCAGGCTTCTCGCCGGCATTGCCGCAGTGGGATTGATCACATTTGCAATCATGTCGTGGCGTGCCCGGCCGAAGCTGGCAATCACCCCCGAGGGGGTGGCGGTGCGCGGCTGGTGGCACACCCGGGTGCTGAGGCAGGCCGACATCAAGATCGTGCGGATCACCGAGTTCCGGCGCCTGGCCCGCAAGATGCGGCTACTAGAGATCGACACAGCCGATGACCGGCTGCACGTGTTCACGCGGTGGGATCTGGGGACTGACCCCGTCGACGTGCTCGATGCGCTCACTGCGGCCGGCTACACCGGCACGCAGTGAACGCAGTCGTCGGTCAGCTGATGGTGACCGACTCGATGACCACGGGATCGGTCGGCCGGTCGTTGCGGTCGGTCGCGGTCGTGGCGATCGCGTCGACGACCTTCTGCGACTCGGGGTCGACGACCTCGCCGAAGATGGTGTGGCGGCGGTTGAGGTGGGGGGTCTTGCCCACGGTGATGAAGAACTGCGAACCGTTCGTGCCCGGCCCGGCGTTGGCCATCGCCAGCAGGTAGGGCTTGTCGAACTGCAGCTCGGGGTGGAACTCGTCGGCGAACTGGTAGCCCGGCCCGCCGCGCCCGGTGCCGGTCGGATCGCCGCCCTGGATCATGAAGCCGTCGATGACCCGGTGGAACACCGCACCGTCGTAGAACGGACCCGACGTGCTGCCGGAGGCGTTCTCGCCCTTGTAGTCCTTCGTGCCCTGCGCCAGGCCGACGAAGTTCGACACCGTCTTGGGGGCGTGGTTTCCGAACAGGGCGATCTTGATGTCGCCACGATTGGTGTGCAGGGTCGCCGTCGCGGTCTGAATAGGGCTCGTCACGGGAAGTCAGTGTGCCATCCGCCGATTGGGCGCCGACACCGCACCCGGTGATGGCAGGCTGTGGTGACCCACCGGACCGTTGCAGAAGAGGTGACGCATGACCCTGACGCCGTTGACACCGCGACAGCGGTTGGCCCGCGGTCTGAAGTACACCGCGGTCGGACCCGTCGACGTCACCCGAGGCGTCCTGGGCGTGGGCGTCGACTCCGCCCAGGCCACCGCGGCGGAACTACGCCGGCGCTACCAATCCGGACAGCTGCGCCGTGAACTCGCCGCCGCGCGGGAGACCCTCGTCGCGGAGCTCGTGGCCGCCCAGGAGGCGGTCAGCGGTCTTCCCGAGGCCCTCACGGGTGCCCGCGCCCGCAACCGGCGCCGTAAGCGCCTGCTGATGGTGGGGGTGGGGGCCGGCGTCCTCGCGGTGGGGGCGGTGACGTTCTCGATCGTGCGCCGCTCGATGAAACCCGAACCGTCGCCGCTGCCACCGAGCGTGGAGGTCACCCCGAAGCCCTGAAGGGGGCCGGGTGGGGAAAGGGGGTGGAGCCTAGGAGATTCGAACTCCTGACATCTGCCTTGCAAAGGCGAATCGGACCGCTGCTCAGCCCTGTGCACTAGTTATGAGGTGCGCAGCTACATCACTCCAGATCACGGAAGATTCCTGTAACTGTGGGCAGATTGTGGGCACCGGGTGGGCAGTCAACGCCGATTGGAACTCGGTCGCCACTGCATGTCGGGCACAGGCCCCCGCCAGCCCTCTGGGACGGGCATATTGCGGTAATCGATCTTGTCTTCGACCCTGCCGAAAACCGTTCGGTCGAGGGGGTGGAAGGGCACCTCGGCTGCTTCCGGACGTTCCGGCCTTATCTCGATACGCCCGACAGCAGTACCACCCGGGATCGCCTGCCAGATGGCGACCTCGACTTCGACCTGGGTCTCGTCGAGGACCTGCAAGATCGCGTAGCGGAAGTCCTTATCGGCAGAGACCAAGACCACCGTGTCGACTTCGCCCCTAAGGGCATCGATCAGCATCGTGTTGGCCAGCCGGACGTCGACGCCCTTCTCTTCCGCAGTCCCGTCGCCTTTGTAATTGACGGTCTGCCGGTAAACCTTGCAGCCCCATTTCTCCCATTGAGCCGCGCGCTTGGCCTCCATCAGCGCGCCGCGCGGATCTCTGGCCGGATCGGGCGCGCCTCGAAACACCTTCGTCAGATGTAATTCGTGGGTGTCCCTCCGAGGTGGGGCTCCGGCTCCCGGCGACTGCAACGCAACGCGCTTCGCCAGATACAGCGGGTTGACATTGCCCCGGTAACCGGGTTCCCGAGTCAAGCCAAACGCATCTCGAGCACCTGCGTACACATTGCTGTAATCGATGTACACACCGACTCGCCGCTTGCTCACCGATCCCCTGCCACGCTGGAGAAAAAAGATGGCCCGGCACCCCCGAAGGGGAAAGACCGGGCCGCAACTGATGTCCAAGTTAGGCAACCTGGACGACACTGTCAACAGTTATGACGCCGGGTGCATTCCGCGCCCTGCCTGCATATATACGGCCTAGAACACCGCCCAAGTCGGGATCGTGGGGGCTCCGCGGTTCGCCCCTTCCTGGAGCCTAGATCGTGGTTCTACGCGGCCGCTAGGCGCCCAAAATGGGCATCCGGCAGGCGGGAACGCCGACGGTTATGAATCACATCAGTGCAATGTGATATAGATCACTTCGTCGGGGGTCGAGGCGACCCGCGGGGCCTGCTCACGGATGACAACCGGCATTTTCGTCATGTGACGATTGGCGCTCTGCCGCATCCTGCCTCGCTTGTCGGACCCATATGCGACACTCCGCGGCATGGCCTTCAAGGTGTACCGCGACAGCGCCGAACCATTTCAAGAGTACGGCGACGATGACCGCTTCGAGATCATCGAGGGTGGGGTTCTGAAGATCCACCGCAAGGATGGAACCACCGTCTACATCAACGCCACGCTGTGGGCCAGTGTCGAAGAATCACCACGTTCATCGGCGTACGAAACGCCGGTCATCCTCTAGTTCATCGGCTGTCCCTCGACGTCTGGGGCGGGGTCACTCCCCTTCCCCTTCGGCATCAAGTTGGGCTTCGAGGATCTGCTGGTCGCCCATTCCCGCTTAGTGGAATTCGCCTAGAACCGCCGGGTCAGCCGGGTTCGCCAACAACGGCCGGCACCCCATACCGTGCCGCCAGCAGCGACCTCATTCGCTCGGCTTCGGCCGATTCGCTGCCGTCACCGAGTACCCACAGCTCGTCGATGATGCCGGTTGCGGCTCTCAACTCCGGGGCCATGATCGCGTGCTGGTATGGGAAGACCTGCCGTAATGTCACGCGCCCGACCGCGATGGGGCCAATCTGTCTCGAGCGATCGGACCAAACCGCGCACCGCCGATGAATCTCTGCTTTCAGCAGAACCTCCGAAGCAGTCGTGAACGCGTAGACACCGCACTCGCAGTCCGGCACTGGCGGCCAGTGCGCAGCATCTCTATAGCATCGGGCCTCGAAACGCCGCTTCGGCCAGCTGACCCCTTGGTTGCGTTCTGGCTCCGGCCAGTAATACGGCGACACCAGCATTAACCCGTCGAGGAACGTCTCGTGGACGCACCAGAAGCGCCAACCGGTCGCGGTCCCGATCAACATCGACGTGCCTTTCAAACCGTTTGGAACTCATACACACCGGCAGGCCCTATGCCATCCGTGGCCGGTGTCGACAGGGGTGGGGGGATACCCCCCGGGGTTGACGTGGCCCGCCGCTCGAGGCATAGGCGAACAGAGAGGGAGCCGGTTTCTTTTTTGAAAAAATCGTCGGGGGGGGATCGCCTATGCCTTGAGTGGCGGCTGACCAGCGGCGACCGGGTCAGTCCCCCACCCCCGGTGTGGAAATCGGCCTCTGTGTGTGAAAGCCCCGCCTATGCCTGGAGTGGCGACAGGCCGATTGTCATGGGTTGGTTCCCCAGGGGGTTGACGTGCGCCGAGGGCGGAGGCAATCACTCGTATCCCTCGACGCACGTCACACTCACTTAGGGGGTGACGACGGTGGTCAGCTTGGCGATGCGGTCAGTGTGCATGACGTCCCAGCCGAGGCGGAACGTCAGCCGGATCGCGACCACGTCATTGGCGAAGAACGCGTCCTCGCTGCGAGCCAAACGGACCTGGCTGACCGCGGCGATGACGCTGGATCGGTCGACGACGAGCAGACCACCGACGGGCATCGCAGGGGTTACCGATACCGGGACACCGAGCAGTGCGCGCTGGCCGGGCTGGGTGACATCGGGACCGATCAACGGCTGCGCGGAGGTATCGCTCACCTTCAGCTTGGACAGTGTCGCCCAGGCGTCGGGTGCTGCGATGATGTTCGTCGCGGCGCCGCCGACGGCTTCGATCCCGGCGATGGCATCGACGACTGGGTCGAGGTCGGTGTCGATGGCGCCGCCGTCGGTGATGCCGGTGATGTTGAGCAGACCGGTTGGGGCGGAGGCGTTGCCGAGGTAGGCGGCGTTGGCTTTCCGCACGACCGATCGACGTAGCGAGTTGGTGACCATGCGTGCGGCTTCGGGCTGCGCCAATGTCTCGTAGCTGTACTTGCCGAGGGCGGCGACCTTGTTCGTGTGGACGACGACCTCGTCGAACTCTTGGGCGGCGTCGGGGATCGGTGCGCCTTCGGCGACGAATCCGACTGTGCCGTCATCGGAGACGTACGGGACGCGGACGGCGGGTTCGTCACCTTCGATGCGGCCGACCACGGTGGCCGTGGTCAGGATCAGGGCGTCGGGGATGACGTCGTCGGGGACGTAGGCGGTGATGTCTGGCCGCCATGCGGCGGGGCTGGTAGGTGTGGTCTGAGTAGCCACGATGAATCGCCTTTCAGGAGAGCGGAATTGGTGGCTCGCCGCTGGCGATGCCGTGGGATGCCCTCCTGGGGCGGTCTGTGGCGGGGGGTCGAGCACCAGGCCCGAAACCCCCTGCCACAGCCCATTCTACTGCTCTCGGCCCATAACGACGTTGACCATGCTGTCGGCGCCGCTGCGTCCGCTGGTGGCGGGGCTGTAGCCCTCGCGGGGCACGTGCAGCCCGGAGCGGGGCTGCGGAATACCGAACTGTTCACGGATCTCCGCGGCGCGGGTCTGGACCTTGTCGGGGTCGAGTTCGCCCGCCTCGTTGAGGAGGTCTGCGATTGTGGTGCCGCCGGCCCACAGTGCTGCGCCCTTGGCGAGCATTTTGCCGGCCAGGCGTTCAGCTTCGGCGCGTTGCATCCCCTCGAGTCGTGCTGCGAGGGTGTCGCGTTCGGCTTCGGTGTCGCGCAGGCGTCGACGGTACTTGGCGGCCTCCCGGTTCCCGTTGTCCGGTTCGGAGTCTGCGGCGTCGATGTCGTCCGCTGCCGGATCTGCGCTTTCCCTTTCCTCGGAGTCGGTTGTGTCGCCTGCTGTGTCCGCTGCGGCGTTGAAGGTGTCGAGGTCGACCGGGTCGAATTCGTTGGTGCTGTCAGTCATTTGGTGTCGTCCTTCTTTGTAGTGGGGATGATGGTGATTCCGGGTAGTTCGCCCGGCGCGATGCCGAGTCGCTCGGCCTCGGCCTCGGTGATGACGGTGCCGCCGAAGATGCCAGTCACCGTGCGGGCTTCCTCGACGCCAATAGGTATGCCGTCGGGGTCGCAGATCACCTTGCCGGGGATCGTGCCGCTGCACGGCTTCCCTGCCGCCGCTGATTGGCGTTCGAGGGCCTCACGCGTTAACCCGGGGGTTGGCACGACGTCTTGCGGGGTGCGTTCGGCGGTACTGAACACCTGGCGCACCCAATCGCGCGTCTCATCGTCTTGCTCGTTGCCTTCCTGCACGTCAACTCCTATGTGTGTGAAACGGGGGTCCGAAAAGGTTTTGAGTTCTGCACAGACAGTCAGGCCCTATGCCATCCGTGCCCTGGTTGACCGGGGGGAGGGGGTATCCCCGGTGGCTTCCACGTCATGCGGATTCCTCCCCGTCGGTGGGCGGGTTGATGATGTGCCAGATTCGGTTGGACTTGCTTCGCCCGCGGGCGGGCACGCTCTGGATGCGCGGGGAGTCGCGGGCGGTGGCCCTGACGGTTTCCCACCCGTAGCCGGCGGCCTGTCCAGCGATGCGGACTTCGTCGGGTGTGACCTCGGTGCGGCCAAGGGTGTCGAGGTAGTCGTCGAGCCATTGGCGGACGGGCCGATAAGTGTGCTGCCGGTCGGGGGTGATCGACCATGTAACCCTGCCGCCGGCGCGGTCGATGACGGCGATGTCGGGGTGCGCTCTGGCAGCGTTGGCGAGGGTGGACATGGTGTACCCAGCGGCCTCTCCCGCCTGGTATACAGCAAATGCCGGGACAGTCGTGTGGCCTGCCGCTTGCAGTTCGTCGATGTGATCGGCGAACCACTTCACTGCGGTCACCTTCGGGCGGGGAGAATCCGCCGACCTGCGGGAATCCAAGTGCGTGACTGTGGCTTGCAGTTCAGGGCTGAACTCACGGTTCAGGGCCTCTGACCTGCCGATATCGGGGCTGAACTCGGATTCAGGGCTGAACTCGGGGTTCAACTCCAATTGTGCACCACCTTGCGTGGCCTCAATGCGGGTGATCATACCGTTTGCAGCTAACTCTGCTATCGCCGCTTCGAGCAGCTCGCGGTACTCCTTCTTGCCCATCCTGGCCCGTAGATCACCGCGCGATATCCGGCCATCGGCGAGGACCTTGAGCACCCTGCGCTTCACCACGTCGAGGCGCCGTTGATCGATGAACTCCTCCCCGACCGCGCGCGCCATCGCACGATCCTGAGCCTTGGCCCGTGCTGCCCGGCGCGCCTCGTTCACGATCCAGTCCCGGGTGGAATCGGACACCGCCATCACCGTCTCGGATAGCTGCCAGTCCAACTCGGAGATCACAGAGCGGTGGTGCATGATCGCCAGGCCCGCGGCGACCTTGCAGCGGGTCAGCATGCGGTGCCCATCCAAGGCGTTGGCTTCACCGCGTTGGCGCGCGAGGTGCGCGGCGATGATCTGCTCGCGGATCTCGCTGGGACCGTACTGGATCTCCACGGTGTCGGTCGTGCGACTCCACGCGGGCAGAGAGGTTTCTAGGGGTGCAGGATCGTCGGGCGGGTCCGCGGGCATGTCCGGGTCGGTGGTCGGGACCCACAGCACTCGCTGCGGTGTGCCCCCACTCGTGTCGTTAAAGATGACGTCGCAGTGACCGGGTTGGGCGCCGACGCTCATCACGCAGCGGTAGCTGTGTGGGAGCACCACACGCGTTGTGGCCTCCGAGGCGTTGGACTGCCCGATCAACTCGCCCATCACCGCGGCCTTGAGTTGAGCGAGCAAGATGGATCCTTGCCGTGACGCGATGCCGGTTAGCGAGTCGATCTCACTGACGTTGATGATCGCCTGGGTGATCCGTTCGACGCCCTCCTTTTTCGGAGGGGCGAAGAGCGCGGCGATGCCCTCGCCGGAGCCGATGGGGCGTTCGATGATCGGCGTTGGCCACGCCAGTCGTGCGACCTTGTCGCTGATGCCTTTCCCGCCGCCGGACGGGGAGACGAACGCGCCGATCAGATTCAGTGATGCCGGCCCCCCGATCACGCCGGGCAGCTGGACGCCGGGGCTGGTGCTGGCGTGCACCCGGAGGAGGACCGCAAGGAACACGGCCCACTTGGCGGCGAAACGTGCGTGTGCCCACTGCCTGATCGTCTGGAGTTGGGGAGTCGCGTCGAAGAACTCGTCGCCGGTCAAGATGCTCTCCTAGAAGCCGTTGGGCGGGCCCAGGGGTGTGCTTCATCCCACTGGGCGCGCTGGAGTTGTTGGTGCGCGATCTGTGACCACGGGGCCGCCGTCGATATCTCCTGGTTCGCCTCGGCGCGTGCCGCTTGAGCTGTCTCCATGCGCAGAGCATGGTGTTCACCGGCGGCAGCCAACGCGAGCAACTTCCGCGGGTCGCTGTCGGCCAGGGCTCCCCATGCGGGGGTTCCGGCCATTGGCAATGATCCTGTGTTGGCCTGCGCGAGAACAGCTTCGAGGAACACATGGGTGGCCCACCACGAAACCTCTTGTGACGCGGAAGTGCCCGCCCCAATGGGGCGGGTCTCCCTGTGCGCTCTGGTCACTGGCGCTCCGCCTCAGCACCAAGCAGTCTCGAAAAGTGCACCGCGAAGCGCACTTTCCCAGACCAGTCGGTGCAATCTTCGCCAGCGAAAGCGCGGCAGAGCTGGCAAGCGGCGTTGAGTGGTTCGGCGGTCATCGGGTCAATCCCTGTTGAATGTCGGCGGCCCGGACCAGCGTCGCCGCCAACGATCTGGCGGCGTCGGAGCGTAACCGGAGCGTCTGCTCGACCCACTCCGCGCCGATGTATTTTTCGATGGTCAGCTCGATGCCGTCGAAGCGTTGGCCATCGGCTGCGAGCTCGCCCGACGTCAGGGCGCTTGGGTGAGCCATCGAGGTCGCAGTGACCCATATGTTCGGCGGGTGCGGCTCGCCTTCGAGCGGGATGGTTTTGACGCCGTGAACCATCCGCATGCAGTACGGATAGGTGTCGTGGTGGGTTTCGCCGGTACCACGGTGGTCGCACCACACGGCGTGGAAGTCCGTTGCGCTCATCGCTTCACCGCCTCGTCGCCTTCGAGGACGTCGTTCGCACGGTCCAGCGCTACGGCGGCGCGGCGCAGATGGCCGAGTGCGGTGACAACGTCAGCGACCGCGAACAACGGTGCCGTCTCTGGCAGGTCGCGTAAGACGTCGTTGATGTCGTGGCGCAGGAGGTCGACGCGGTTGGCGGCGACGTCGAGCCGTTGGCTGGGCGACTCCGGTGGTACGTAGGTGGCGCAGAACGCGCACACATCGCTGTCGCAGGTGGGTACCGTGCAGTGCAGGCATTGCTTTACAGTGGTCATGACTAACCTTCCTGGTGATGGGTGAGTTCAGACGCCGTCAGGGCTGCCACCCTGGCGGCGTCATAATTTCGGGGCCGCATATCCTCGGTCCGGTCGGCCTCAGGATCAAGGCCGAGATCTTCGTGCTGCGGGTAGATCCGCATCAGGCAGCGCCGCCGATGCGATTCGCCGCGAGGTAGGCGACTACGTCTTCGCGGAGGTACCTGACGCGGCCGCCGATCTTCACGTAAGGGATGCCTCTGCGGCGATACCTGTCCTGGCTGAGCGCGTCGACAGTTGTTTGTACGACTCTCGCCACTTGGGAGGCGGTTGCGACTGGAGGCAGCGCCTCCGGCGCAAGGAGATCGGCCATTGATGTTTCCTTTCAATCGTTTGAGAGATCGTTTGGATCTCTCGCGAGGTAATAATGCATCACGATTCGCAACGTGGTCAAGTGAATCGCTGGAGAGATCCAAACGATCGCCTATCGTTGTCTCGTGACTCCTACACCGGATGCCTCGAAGGCGCTGACCAAGAACCCGTTGGGAGCAACCGGCGAGGCCGTTGCCGCCAACGTCGAGCGGCTGCGCACCGAGCAGAACCTGACATTCGCTGCGCTGTCCGAGCGGCTGTCTCGGATCGGGCGGCCGATCCCAACGCTCGGATTGCGCAAGATCGTTGCCGAGACGCGGCGGGTCGACGCGGACGACCTGGCCGCTTTAGCTGCGGCACTTGATGTTTCGCCGGTTACCCTGCTGATGCCTGAGACGTCTGATGCTGACGAGCAAGTGTCGGTCACAGGCAAGGAGGGGCCGGTGCCAGCGGGGCAGGTATGGGACTGGTTGCGCGCGTGGGAGACGATCGACCGTAAAGGCCGGCTTGAGTGGTTCATTCGTTCCTGGCCCGTTTGGGACAGGGATCGCCTCGCCGAAAAGCTCGACGCCTTCAAGCAGCGGCAGGAAGACCACTTGCAGCGTCGGCGGGTAGCCAAGGGAGAGGCCGCTGATGGCAACGATTGAAAAGTACGAGACGAGCTCCGGCGCGGTCCGTTACCGGGTGCGGTACCGGACGCCGGACCGTCGACAGACTGACAAACGAGGGTTCCGCACCAAACGGGATGCCGAAGCGTTCGCCAACCAGCTCGAGGTGGACAAGCGGCGTGGGTCGTATGTAGCGCCGGCCGCCGGTCGGGTGAAACTGGGGGAGTACGCGCAGGAGTGGCTCGCGTCGAAACACAACCTCAAGCCGTCGACCCGGTCCCGGTATCAGGTGGTGCTGGACACCTTCATTGCGGAGCACGCACACGTCGCGCTGGGGGACATCTCGCGGCAGCTCGTGCGCGATTGGGTGGCCGAGATCAGTTCGGATCGATCACCGGCCACGGTGCACAAGGTGGTCGGTGTGTTGCGCCAGGTGCTCGCGATGGCGGTGTCGGACAACCGCCTGGTGCTGAACCCGGTCGACGGTGTCGAACTGCCCGCGGTGGGGACGGTCGAGCAGCGGTTCCTCACCCTCGAACAGCTGCACGCGCTGGCGGCGGCGTCGGGCGAGCACCGGGCGTTGGTTTACGTGCTCGGGACGTGCGGGTTGCGGTTCGGTGAGGCTGCGGAGCTTCGGTGGCGTGATGTCGACCTCGACCGACTGATGATCAGGGTCACGCGGTCTGTGGTGCTCGTGGACAACAAGTTCGTGGTGGGGTCGCCGAAGGGCGGCAAGGGCCGCACGGTGAGCCTGCCGGCCTTCGTCGCCGATCTGCTGCTGTCCGGTAGTTGTGCAGCAGCAGACGAACTAGTGTTCCCGGACTCCGCGGGTGGTCACATGCGGGGGACCAACGTGCGGCGGCGGTGGTGGTCTCAGGCGGTCACTGAGGCGCAGCTGTTTCCGACCATGACGGACCACGACACGGTGGTCTATGAGTTTAAGTTGCACGAGTTGCGGCACACAGCGGCGTCGTTGGCGATTCAGGCGGGCGCGAACATCAAGAGCTTGCAGAACATGCTGGGACACGAGAGCGCAGCCCTCACCCTGGACCGTTACGGCCATCTGTACGGGTCGGATGTGGATGCGGTCGGGGTGGCAATCAACGCGTTGTTGACTCGTGATTGTGGGCATAGTGTGGGCACGGACGCGGCCTAGACGCAGAACAGGCCAGACCACATAGGGTCTGACCTGCCGTTTGACTTGTGGAGCCTAGGAGATTCGAACTCCTGACATCTGCCTTGCAAAGGCAGCGCTCTACCAACTGAGCTAAGGCCCCTCGCGGGTCAGGCTGATCGTTCGTCGAGCGCGTGCCACACCTCGGGGCCGTGCCGTGACCGCCACACCAGAACCGACGCGGCCACCGCAGCGAGCACCAGAACGAATCGCACGGTGCCCCCTTCCAGCGGGCCTGGCCGGTGTGGCGACCAGCCTGTCCAGTGGGCCTAGGAGGACTCGAACCTCCGACCTCTTCGTTATCAGCGAAGCGCTCTAACCGCCTGAGCTATAGGCCCGTAGTCGCATACGGACGAGCAGCGAGATTACCGTAACCGCGCCTCTGTCCCCAAATCCCTTCCCGGGGCATTTCGTTCCTGCCCGCCGGTATCCCTAGTCGCGGTCGGCCAGCGTGACCTCCACACCGCCCACGAGGTCGGTGGTGAGGTTGTAGATGAACGCGCCCGCGGTGGCCATCGCGGTGAGGATCACGATGTTCACCAGGCCGACGAGCGCGGCGCCGCCGAAGATGGTGCTGCTGGAGACCAGCTCACCGCCGCTGGACCCGCTCGCGCTGGTCAACAGGTCGCCGACGTTGCTGTTCAGCTTGCTCCAGACGCCCATCCCGCCGAGCACGAGGTACAGGAACGCCACCGCGATCATCCACACGAAGAACAGCGCCACCGACAGCACCAGCGACACCTTCAGTGCGCTCCACGGGTCGACGCGACGGATCTGCATGCTGGCGCGGACCGGACCGCGGGCGGGCCGCTGACCCACCTGCGTGCGGGCGGCCGGGCGAGCGGGAGCTTCCGTCGCCGGCCGGTCGGTCGCCGGCTTGCGCTGCGGTGGCCGCGGCACCGGACCGGAGAGGTCCGGCAGTTCGCTGGCGTACGCCTCGGGCCGGGGCGCCTCCGTGCGTTCGGGGGTGCGCACCGGGGCGGCGGGCGCCTTGGTCTCCTCGGTCGGTGCCGAACCGCTCACCGGGAACCGGCTCGTGTTCCGCGCCTCGGCGCCGGGGGCGTGGGTGGGCGAGCCGCCGCGGCTGGGCTCCTGCCGGGTGGGGGCGTCCTGTGCCCGTGACTGCGGTGGCCGATTCGGGCGGCCACGCTGCCAGGGCGGGACGTCCCCGCCTTCGGTGCCGACCCGACCAGCCGCGTTGGCCGGCGAACCGTTGTCGCGGCCCGCACCCGGGGCAGGGGAGCCGTTGCCGCCTCCTGGGCCGTCGCCCCCGCGCGGCAATCCCGGCTCGTTCGGTGCACTCACCTACGGCTCCTCACTGATCAGACCGCATCCGGGTCGGTGTTGACCTCGTCGGTGCTGTCGCCCGCCTCGGCGTTGCGCGCGATGGCAATCAGTGTGTCGCCCTCACCCAGGTTCATCAACCGAACGCCCTTCGTCTGTCGCCCGGCCTTGCGGACCTGGCGGGCAGCCGTCCGGATGACACCTCCACCCGAGGTGATCGCGTACAACTCCGTGTCGTCATCGACGATCAACGCCCCGACAAGATTGCCACGTCGGCGGTCGTACTGGATCGTCAGGATGCCCTTTCCGCCTCGACCCTGCGCGGTGTACTCCTCGATCGAGGTGCGCTTGGCGTAGCCACCGCTGGTCGCCACCAGCAGGTAGGTGTCCGGTCGCACCACGTTGAGGGACAGCAGTTCGTCGTCGGCGTTGAACCGCATGCCCTGCACACCGGAGGTCGCGCGGCCCATCGGCCGCAGCGCCTCGTCGGTGGCGGAGAACCGGATCGACTGGCCCTTGGCCGACACCAGCAGGAGGTCGTCCTCGGACGAGCAGAGCACGGCTCCGACCAGTTCGTCACCGTCGCGCAGGTTCACCGCGACGATGCCGCCGGACCGGTTGGAGTCGAAGTCGGTCAACCGCGACTTCTTCACCAGACCGTTGCGGGTGGCCAACACCAGATACGGCGCGTCCTCGTAGCTCTTGATCTGGATGACCTGCGCGATGCGCTCGTTGGGCTGGAAGGCCAGCAGGTTCGCGACGTGCTGACCGCGCGCCGTGCGGGACGCCTCCGGCAACTCGTAGGCCTTCGCCCGGTACACCCGGCCCTGGGTGGTGAAGAACAGGATCCAGTCGTGGGTGGAGCAGACGAAGAAGTGGTTGACGATGTCGTCCTGCTTGAGGCCGGCGCCCTGCACACCCTTGCCGCCGCGCTTCTGGCTGCGGTAGAGGTCGGTCTTGGTGCGTTTGGCGTATCCGGTCTCGGTGATCGTGACGACGACGTCCTCGCGGGCGATCAGATCCTCGTCGCTGACCTCGCCGTCGGCGGGCACGATGCGGGTCCGGCGGTCGTCGCCGTACTTGTCGGCGATCTCCTTGAGCTCGTCGCGCACGATCGCGCGTTGACGTTCCGGCTTGGCGAGGATGTCCTCGAGGTCGGCGATCTCAGCTTCGATCTTGGCCAGGTCGTCGACGATGCGCTGACGCTCCAGGGCGGCCAGGCGCCGCAGCTGCATGTCGAGGATCGCCTGGGCCTGGATCTCGTCGATGTCGAGCAGCTCGATCAGGCCGGCCCGCGCGATGTCGACGGTCTGCGACGCGCGGATCAACGCGATGACCTCGTCGAGGGCGTCGAGCGCCTTGACCAGACCGCGCAGGATGTGGGCCCGCTCGTTGGCCTTGCGCAGCCGGTACCGGGTGCGCCGCACGATCACGTCGAGCTGGTGTTCCACGTAGTAGCGGATCATCTGGTCGAGACGCAGCGTGCGGGGGACACCGTCGACGATCGACAGCATGTTGGCCCCGAAGCTGGTCTGCAGCTGGGTGTGCTTGTAGAGGTTGTTCAGCACCACCTTGGCCACGGCGTCGCGCTTGAGTTCGACGACGATGCGCAGGCCGACACGGTCACTGGACTGGTCCTCGATGTTCGAGATGCCGGCCAGCTTGCCGTCGCGGACCTGCTCGGCGATCGAGGTGATGAAGTTGTCGTGGTTGACCTGATACGGCAATTCGGTGATGACGATGCCGGTCCGCCCGCGGCTGTCCTCTTCGATCTCCACGACGCCGCGCATCTTCACCGAGCCGCGCCCGGTCTTGTACGTGTCCTCGATGCCCTGGCTGCCCACAATGAGTCCGTGGGTGGGGAAGTCCGGACCCTTCACGCGTTCCATCACCGCGGCGAGCGTCGTCTCCTCGTCGGCCTCGAAATTCTCCAGGCACCAGTAGACGGCGTCGGCCAGCTCGCGCAGGTTGTGCGGTGGGATGTTGGTCGCCATACCGACCGCGATCCCGCCCGAACCGTTGGCCAGCAGGTTCGGGAACCGGCTCGGCAGGACGGTCGGCTCCTGCACCCGGCCGTCGTAGTTCGGAATGAAATCGACTGTCTCCTCGTCGATTTCACGTAACATCTCCATCGCGAGGGGGGTCAGCCGCGCCTCGGTGTACCGCATCGCGGCCGGCGGATCGTTACCCGGCGAGCCGAAGTTGCCCTGCCCGTCGACCAACGGGTAGCGCAGCGACCACGGCTGCGCCATGCGGACCAGGGTGTCGTAGATCGAGGAGTCGCCGTGCGGGTGGTAGTTACCCATCGTCTCGGCAACGGAGCGTGCGGATTTCGCGTGTCCACGGTCCGGACGGAAGCCGGAGTCGAACATCGCGTAGAGCACGCGGCGGTGCACCGGCTTGAGGCCGTCACGCACCTCGGGCAGCGCACGCCCGACGATAACGCTCATCGCGTAGTCGATGTAGCTGCGCTGCATCTCCTGCTGGATGTCGACCGGTTCGATGCGGTCTCCGGCTTCGTCGCCAGGAGGCAACGTGGTATCAGTCATCGATGATTCCTAAGTATTTCGGTCGAACGTAGTCTAAACGTCAAGGAAGCGAACGTCTTTGGCGTTTCGGGTGATGAAGCTGCGGCGCGCCTCGACGTCCTCGCCCATCAGGATCGAGAACAGTTCGTCGGCAGCGGCCGCATCGTCGAGCGTGATCTGGCGCAGCACCCGCACCGACGGGTCCATCGTGGTCTCCCACAGTTCCTTGGCGTCCATCTCGCCCAGACCCTTGTAGCGCTGGATGCCGTCGTCGGCGTTGATCCGCTTGCCCGCGGCACGGCCGGCTTCGAGCAACCCGTCGCGCTCCCGGTCCGAATAGGCGAATTCCGGTGTGCTGCGCTGCCATTTGAGCTTGTACAGCGGCGGCTGCGCCAGGAACACGTGACCGTTCTCGATCAACGGTTTCATGAACCGGAACAGCAGTGTCAGCAGCAGCGTCGAGATGTGTTGGCCGTCGACGTCTGCGTCGGCCATCAGCACGATCTTGTGATACCGCAGCTTGCTGATGTCGAACTCGTCGTGGATACCCGTGCCCAGCGCGGTGATGATCGCCTGGACTTCGGTGTTCTTCAGCACGCGGTCGATGCGCGCCTTCTCGACGTTGATGATCTTGCCGCGCAACGGCAGGATCGCCTGGAACATCGAGTCGCGACCGCTCTTGGCCGAACCGCCGGCCGAGTCACCCTCCACCACATACAGTTCCGACTTGCTCGGATCGGTCGAACGGCAGTCGGCGAGCTTGCCCGGAAGACCGCCGATGTCGGTTGCGCTCTTGCGCCGCACCAACTCCCGGGCCTTGCGGGCGGCCAGCCGCGCCTGCGCCGACGAGACCGCCTTGTTCACAACGGTTTTCGCCTCGGCCGGATTGGCCTCGAACCAGTGGCTGAGCTGTTCGTTGCAGATCTTCTGCACGAACGACTTGACCTCGGTGTTGCCGAGTTTGGTCTTCGTCTGGCCTTCGAACTGCGGCTGGGACACCTTCACCGAGATGACGGCAGCGAGGCCCTCCCGGATGTCGTCGCCGGTGAGGTTCGGATCCTTGTCCTTGAGGAGCTTCTTGTCCTTGGCGTACTTGTTCACCACCGACGTCAGCGCCGTGCGGAACCCCTCTTCGTGGGTGCCGCCCTCGTGGGTGTTGATCGTGTTGGCGAACGTGTGCACCGACTCGGAGTAGCCGGCGTTCCACTGCATCGCGATCTCGACCTCGTGGCCCTCGCCCTTACCGTCGAAGTCGATGACGCTGGGCTGGATCGGGGTCTTCGTGCGGTTGATGTGCTTGACGAAGTCGACCAGACCGCCCGGGTAGTGGAAGACCCGGTGCTTGACCTTCTGCGGTTTTGCCGCCTCGGCCGACTTCTCCTCGGCGCTCTTGGGCGCTTCGGCATGATCGCTGACGACGTCGTCGACCACCTCTTCGGCGGTCACCCGCTCGTCGGTCAATTCGATGGTGAGGCCCTTGTTGAGGAACGCCATCTCCTGCAGACGCCGGGCGATCGTCTCGAAGTCGTAGCTGGTGGTCTCGAAGATGTCCGGATCGGCCCAGAAGCGGATGGTCGTGCCGGTCTTCTTCGTCTTCTCACCCTGCTTGAGGGTGCCCGGCACCGAACGGTCGTAGGTCTGAAACCACTCGTACCCGTCGGTGCGGATGTCGGCCTCGAGCCGGGTGGACAGCGCGTTGACCACCGACACACCCACACCGTGCAGACCGCCGGACACCTGGTAGGCGCCCTCTTCGAACTTGCCGCCGGCGTGCAGGACGGTCATCACGACGTCGACGGTGGGGATGCCGGTGGAGTGCATGGCGACCGGGATGCCACGACCGTCGTCGGTGACCTGGACGCCGCCGTTCTCGAGGATCCGCACCTCGACCTTGGTGGCGAAACCGGCCATCGCCTCGTCGACGGCGTTGTCGACGACTTCCCAGACCAGGTGGTGGAGACCGCGTTCGCCCGTCGAGCCGATGTACATGCCCGGTCGCTTGCGGACCGCTTCGAGCCCCTCGAGGACCTTGATCGAATCCGCGCCGTACTCGGCCGGAGCATTCTTCTTCTGGGCAGCCACGTTGGACGCGTCTCCTCGGGGTTCGCGGGCGAACGGTCGACGGACCGCCGCGTAGTTCCTGTCCAGTCTACCGGCAGATACCGTCAGGACCGACGCTGCGGCGGCGTTTTCACCTATCTATCCGCGCCGTGCGCGGAATTTCTCGAACTTCGGTGCGTCGGGACGCCGAAGGGACGGCCCCGGGAACCCCACGCGCCTCTGAGCGCACAGTTGTGAGGACTCATCCGTACGTATCGCGCGGGCCGCGGCCCGCGATGTGGTAACGGCCTTTCCGCCACGACGGCGCCGTCGGCCCGGTGATCTTCAGCGAGGTGACGACACCGTCGCCGACGGCCGCGGCGATCTTCGCCAGAAGCTGCGACTGCACCATCCGGAGTTGGGTGGCCCAGGCGGTCGATTCGGCGGCGACCGTCAGGACGCCCTCGCGCAACGAACTCGGGGTGGCGTGTTCGGCGATCTGTTCGCCGACCACCGTCGACCACTGTCCGAACACCGCACCCTCGGCGACCTTGGGGGACCAGCCCCGGGTACGGGCCAGATCCCGCGTCGCCGCACCGAGTGTCTGGGGGTCGCGGGAATCCGGACCAGGTCCCGACCAGCTGCGGCGCCGTCCCGTACCCGCCACCCGGCGGGCCGGCGAGGTCCGACCCCGGCCCACGTCCTTACCCTGGCTGCGCGCCGCCCCGCGGGCTTCTTCGAGGGTGCGCCGCACCAGATCCATGCCCTTGAGCTCGGACAGGTGCGCGGGGGGACCGATCGGGTCGCCGTCGCCATCCCGGTCGTCGTCGCTCATGACTCCACCATCGATACGCGCCCATCGTCGTCGTCCTGCATCCGGATCACGATCCGCCGCGCATCCCAGTCGGCGGGGATGTCCTCGGCGACCGCCGCGGTGACCAGCACCTGCTCCGCAGACGCTGCGACCTCGGCCAGGGCGCGCCGCCGGGCGGCGTCCAGTTCGGCGAACACGTCATCGAGCAGGAGGACCGGATCGCTGCCGTCGGTTCGCAACAGCTCATAGGCGGCCAACCGCAGCGACAACGCCATCGACCACGACTCCCCATGGCTGGCATAGCCTTTCGCCATCTGGTCACCGAGCCGCAACTCCAGGTCGTCCCGGTGCGGGCCGACCAGGCAGACCCCGCGTTCGAGTTCGGCGTCGCGCCGGCGGGTCATCGCGTCGAGCAGGGCGGCCTCGTAGTACTCGGCGCTGACATCGTCTTCGGCATCGATGCTGGTGCGGTACCGGATGGCCGCCGGCCGCGACCCCGGCGCCAGGAGTTGATAGGCCTTCTCGACCTCCGGCGCCAAGTGGTGCACGAGGTCGGCGCGCGCGGCCATCAACAACGCACCGTGCGCGGCGAGGTGCCCATCCCACACGTCGAGGGTCTCGAGAACGCTGCGGTCTCCGCGGTACCGGGCCCCCGCGGCGCTCTTCAACAGTGCGGTGCGCTGCCTGATGACCCGGTCGTAGTCGGCGCGTACGCCGGCGATGCTCGGGCGACGGGTGGTGGCGAGTTCGTCGAGATAGCGGCGGCGTTCGCCCGGGTCACCGCGTACCAGCGCCAAATCCTCGGGGGCGAACAGCACCGCACGCAACACCCCGAGCACTTCGCGGGGGCTGCGCACCGGTGAACGGTTGAGCCGCGCCTTGTTCGCCCGGCCGGTGGTGATCTCGAGGTCGACCGCCAACTCGCGACCTTCGTTCACCACGATGGTCGACACCACCGCGCGCGGTGCGCCGGCCCGGATGAGCGGGGCGTCCGAGGCCACTCGGTGTGAGCCGAGCGTTGCCGAATACCACAGCGCCTCAACGAGATTCGTCTTGCCGAAACCGTTGGGGCCGACGAAGACGGTACGGCCGGGCTCCAACTCCAGATCGGCGCGCGCCCAGGACCGGAAGTCGGTCAGCGTCAGATGCCGGACGAACAACTCACTGCTCCTCGCGTCCGCGGCATCTCATTGCACCTCGCAACCGCGGCATCTACCCCGACTTGCTGATCCTCTGGACGGCGTGCCCGCCGAACTGGTTCCGCAACGCCGAGACGGCCTTCATGGTGGGGGAGTCCTCCTGGCGCGATTCAAACCGCGCGAACAGCGATGCCGCGATGGACGGCACCGGCACGCGGAGGCGGATCGCCTCCTCGACCGTCCACCGGCCTTCGCCGGAATCCTCGGTGTAGCCGGAGATCTCGGCCAGGCCGGGATCCTCCCGGAGGGCCTTGGCGAGCAGCTGCTGCAGCCATGACCGGACCACCGTGCCGTTCGTCCAGGCCTGGTACACCGCCTGCGGATCGCGGATCAACTCCTCGGCGGCCAACAACTCATAACCCTCGCCGTAGGCGGTCATCAACGCGTACTCGACACCGTTGTGCACCATCTTGGCGAAATGACCCGCACCGACGGGTCCCGCGTGGACGAATCCGTCCGCCCGGTCACCCGGGGGGCGCAGGGTGTCGAAGATCGGCATGACCCGTTCGATGTCGGCGTCGTCGCCGCCGACCATCAGGCCATACCCCTCCGCCAGCCCCCAGACACCGCCGGACACGCCCGCGTCGATGAAGCCGATTCCCTTGGCTTTCAACAGCTCTGCGTGCGGAGCGTCCTCGGTGAAGCGGGAGTTGCCGCCGTCGATCACCAGGTCGCCCTCACCCAGCACCTCGGCGAGCGACACGATCGTGTCGTGCGTGACCGGACCGGACGGCACCATCACCCACACCACCCTGGGCGCGGCCAGCGCGTCGGCCAGCGCGGCGAGCGACGGGACGTCGGTCACCTCGGGCCGGGGATCGAAGCCGACGACTTCGTGTCCGCCTTCGCGAAGGCGTTCCCGCATGTTGAAGCCCATCTTGCCGAGCCCCACCAGACCCAGTTGCATGTCCGCCCCTCTTGGTTGCGTCGGTCCGGTCAGCCGGGAAGCCGTACCGGCATCAACAGGTAAACGTAATCGGTCTGCAGGGCCGGGAACGGGCCGGCGCCACCGCCGGTGTCCTCGTCGCCCGCCGGGCGGAGGACCGCGGGCCGGCTGGGCGTCGTGAAGCCGAACGTCACCCGCTCGGAATGCAGCGAGCCGAGGCCGTCGGTGAGATACGTCGGGTTGAAGGCGATGGTGAGCGGCTCACCGGAGAACGCGACGGCCAGGTCCTCCTCGGCGCGGCCGACGTCGTCGGCGCCGGCGGACAACCGCAACACGTCGTCGGCGAATTCCATCCGCACCTGGGCGCCGCGGTCGGCCACCAGCGCGACACGCTTGATCGCCTCGGTGAGTTCGGCGACGCCGATCGTCGCGACCGCGGTGTGCTCACTGGGCAGCAGTTGGCGGAACTTCGGGAATTCCGCGTCGAGCAGGCGGGTGGTGCTGCGCTTGCCCTCGCTGCGAATCCCCAGCAGGCCCTCTTTGCCGACCGCGGATCCGGCGCCCAGCGCCAGGTGCACATCGGTCCCGTCGGTGCCGGCCTTGGCCGCCTCGGCGAGGGTCTTGGCCGGTACCAGCACCGCGGCCTCGACGTCGGGCGAGCTCGTCGACCAGGTCAACTCGCGCACCGCCAGGCGGAACCGGTCGGTTGCCGCCAAAACCACACTCTCACCGGTGATCTCAACGCGGATGCCGGTGAGCATCGGCAGCGTGTCGTCGCGGCCGGCGGCCACCGCGACCTGGCCGATGGCTTCGGCGAACAGGTCGGCGCCGATCACCCCGGTCTCGTCGGGCAGCGTCGGCAGCGCGGGGTAGTCCTCGACGGCCATGGTCGGCAGCGAGAAGCGGGCGCTCCCGCAGGTCAGCGAGACGCGGGTGCCCTCGACGCTGACGTCGACGGGTTTGGCGGGCAGCGCCTTGGTGATATCGGACAACAGCCGTCCCGACACCAGAACGCTTCCCGGAGAAGCGATTTCGGCCGCGACACGCACCTCGGCCGAAACCTCGTAGTCGAATCCGGAGATCGTCAGCCCGTCGTCGTCGCCGGTGAGCAGCACGCCGGCCAGCACGGGGACGGTCGGACGGGTCGGCAGATTGCGGGCCACCCAGGCCACTGCGTCGGCGAAGTCCTCTCGCACCAGGCGGAACTTCAGGTCGGTGTGACCCGCCGTCGTCGGCACCACGTCCATAGCGTCCCTTCGCAATAACACCACAATGAGCTCTACCAGCGGTTTCACCGGCGTCTCGGAACGCGTCGCCCTGATGCGTCTCGACGACCGTAACGGCTGTCGATGAACCACCGTAGAGCTTTCCAGTCGAACTTGAAAGCTAATCGATCGGGCTGACATCGGGCGCACCTCGACGACGTCGGGTGCGGTGAGTGGGTGTGTCCCCAAAGCCTTTGTTCTTAGAAGAGAACTAGAGAGATATACAAGCAACAGTATTAGGGCCTGTGGAGATTGGGGATGAACGCCGTTCGGCCCAGCCTGACAGGCGTGTCGGCATGTGCGGCGGCTGTGGACGGACCGGCGGGCGGTACGCGCCGGCTGTGCACGACGGCGACGTTGTGTAACAAGAGCGGCTTGCTCCAGGGTTCGGTCACCAGGTTGTCCCCAGATTGTCCACAGGGTCGGTGAGTGACAGATGTGACAGCGGGTGCCCAAGTTTTTTGGATCCGCGGGCTTTCGACACGTGACAGAAGGCCGCCGGATGGACCCCGGCGGCCTGAAATCGGGAAAAAAAGGGACGACGTTCAGCGCTTGGCGCGCTGGCGGATCCGCGTGGTGAGTTCCTTGACGTGATCGAACACCTCGCGGCGTTCGGCCATCTCGCCGCGGATCTTCTTCTCCGCGTACATCACGGTCGTGTGGTCGCGGCCGAACGCCTGCCCGATCTTCGGCAGCGACAAGTCGGTGAGCTCGCGGCACAGGTACATCGCGATCTGGCGGGACTGCGCCAGCGCCCTGGTCTTACCCGGGCCGCGGAGCTCTTCGATCGTGGTCTCGAAGTACTCGGCGGTGGCGGCCATGATCGCCGCGGTCGAGATCTGCATGGTGCTGGCGTCGGAGATGAGATCCCGCAGCACGATCTCGGCGAGCGACTTGTCGATCGGGGTCTTGTTGAGCGAGGCGAACGCGGTGACCCGGATCAGCGCCCCTTCGAGCTCGCGGATGTTGCGCTCGATGCTGCTGGCGATGAGCTCGAGGACGTCGTCGGGAACGTCGAGCCGGTCCATCTGGGCCTTCTTGCGCAGAATCGCGATTCGGGTCTCGAGTTCGGGCGGCTGCACATCGGTGATCAGCCCCCATTCGAACCGCGTCCGCAGCCGATCCTCCAGTGTCGCCAGCTGTTTGGGCGGCCGGTCGGAGGAGATGACGATCTGCTTGTTCGCGTTGTGCAGCGTGTTGAAGGTGTGGAAGAACTCTTCCTGGATACCTTCCTTGCCCTCGATGAACTGGATGTCGTCGACCAGCAGCACGTCGATGTCGCGGTAACTGCGCTTGAACGACGCCTTGCGGTCGTCGCGCAGCGAGTTGATGAAGTCGTTGGTGAATTCCTCGGTGGAGACGTACTTCACGCGCATACCGGGGAAGAGGCGTTGGGCATAGTTACCGGCCGCATGCAGCAGATGGGTCTTGCCCAGACCGGACTCACCCCAGATGAACAACGGGTTGTACGCCCGGGCCGGCGCCTCGGCGATGGCCAGCGTCGCCGCGTGGGCGAACCGATTGGAGGCGCCGATGACGAACGTGTCGAACGTGTAGCGCCGGTTGAGGCTGACGGCGTTCGGATCTTCGGCGGCCGGGGTCTCGGGCGGGCGGCTGAAGTAGCGCGGCCAGGTCTCTTCGGCGCTGACCCGGGCTTCGGTGTCCTCGTCGACCTCGTCGATGTCGGCGATCACCGGGGACGGCGGCGGGTCGTCGTCCTCGGGGGAGGGGGTGGCGATCCGCACACCGAGTTCCACCCGTTGACCGAGGTGGCGGCTCAAGGCGGTGATGATCGGTTCGCGGAGGTGACGTTCGATCTCGTTCTGGACGAACGGTGTCGGAACCGACAGCAGGGCGAAACCCTCGGTGATCACGAGCGGCTTGACCAGTTTCAGCCAGGCTCGTTGCTGCGGGGTCAGGGTCGGCAGCGCACCGTCACCGTTGCGCGGTCCCGTGGCGGCCGGGTCACCGTTGAGTTCGGCGACGACGGTGTTCCAGACCGCGACAAAAGGTGGGTCGGGGTCGGCTGTCAACGACTGCTACCCCCTTGCGGTCTGTCCAGAGACGACCAGATCGAACGAAGACAGAACTGTCCACAAAGTTATCCACAACCTGTGGAGTAAGACAGTCGTCGTCGTTCTGTTGTCTACCGGTTGGGACGGTCCCGGGACGGGGCTCGGCACAGCGGACGGTGCGGCTGTGGGCTCGCGGCCGGTGGATCGTCCTCATTTCGTTGTCGGCGGCCGCCTCAGGTGCGAAACGGCATTGCCAGAAGCTAACAGTTTTCTCTCGTAGTGCCAACCGTTCGACAACATTGGGGCACTTCATCTTTCTGTCCGGCGGACAGCGGTGAAGAATGTGACGAATGTCAACGATCGGGCGCCTGATCGGCGAGGTTTGACCCGGGGAAATCTCGTCAGTACCCTCGAACAGTCGCCCGCACGTGGCGATACGGCTGCGATCCGAAAGACGGAGACCGCGCCGGCAAGCACGCAAGACGCACGAAGCTTAACAACGGCGACCGCGTCCACCCGCTGTGACAGGCGGATGGAATGCGGACGCCACACGTAACAAGGAGAGATTGCCGTGGCCAAGGGCAAGCGGACATTCCAGCCCAACAACCGCCGTCGCGCGCGGGTGCACGGGTTCCGGCTGCGGATGCGTACCCGTGCCGGCCGGGCGATCGTGACGGGCCGTCGTCGTAAGGGCCGCCGTTCCCTGACTGCGTGAGTCGACGCAGGATCTCACGCGGTGCTTCCGGCTCGGTACCGGATGACCCGGTCGACGGAGTTCAGTACCACAGTCAGTAAAGGGGTGCGCTCGGCGCAACCCGATCTCGTGCTGCACATGGCGAACGTCCTCGACGATCCGAGCGGTCCACGTGTCGGGTTGGTGGTGGCCAAATCGGTCGGTAACGCCGTCGTACGCCACCGGGTCTCCCGTCGACTGCGGCACAGTGTCCATCCGATGCTCGACGAACTGCAACCCGGTCACCGGCTGGTGATCCGTGCGCTGCCGGGTGCCGCGTCGGCGACGTCGGCCCGACTCCACCAGGAACTGTCCGCGGCGCTGCGCCGAGCCCGGCCGCGCGTCGAGGCGTCGGCGTGAATGCACCACGACGGGTGAGCATCTCGGCCGCGAAGGCCGTCATCTACGTCATCCAGCTCTACCGCCACATGATCTCTCCGCTTCGTTACCCGTCGTGCCGGTTCACCCCGACCTGTAGCCAGTACGCCGTGGACGCGCTCACCGAGTACGGACTGGTGCGCGGCGGATGGCTGTCGCTCGTGCGGCTGGCGAAGTGCGGCCCGTGGCATCGGGGAGGATGGGACCCGATCCCCGAACGGCCGGACGCGGCGAGCGCGCCGCCCGAAGACCGAAGCGGTGCAGACTTCACCGCCGACCCCGTCAGGAGCAAGTCGCGTGTTTAACTGGTTCAGCCTCGACATCATCTATTACCCGGTGTCGGCGATCATGTGGGTCTGGTACAAGGCGTTCGCCTTCCTCCTCGGCCCGGACAACTTCTTCGCCTGGGCGCTGTCGGTGATGTTCCTGGTGTTCACGCTGCGCGCGATCCTCTACAAGCCGTTCGTCCGGCAGATCCGCACCACGCGGCAGATGCAGGAACTGCAGCCCCAGATCAAGGCGCTGCAGAAGAAGTACGGCAAGGACCGCCAGCGGATGGCGCTGGAGATGCAGAAGCTGCAGAAGGAACACGGGTTCAACCCGATCCTCGGATGCCTGCCGATGCTGGCCCAGATCCCGGTGTTCCTGGGTCTTTACCACGTGCTGATGTCCTTCAACCGGACCCAGACCGGCATCGGCCGGCTGGGTCTGTCGGTGGAGGAGAACCGCAGCCTCCCGAACTATCTGTTCAGCGCGACCGACGTGGGCCACTTCCTCGACGCCAACCTGTTCGGGGCGCCGCTGGGCGCGACGATGATCCAGCAGCACGGCCTGGAGGCGTTCACCGAATTCAACCGCGTCGCGGTGGTGGTCGTCGGGGTCCCGATCATGCTGCTGGCGGGTATCGCGACGCACTTCAACAGCCGAGCCTCGGTGGCCCGCCAGACGCCGGAAGCGGCTGCAAACCCGCAGACCGCGTTGATGAACAAGCTTGCGCTGTACGTGTTCCCGCTCGGTGTGGTGGTCGGCGGTCCGTTCCTGCCGCTCGCGGTGATCATGTACTGGCTCGCCAACAACATCTGGACCTACGGTCAGCAGCACTACGTGTTCGGCAAGATCGAGAAGGAAGAAGAGGCCAAGAAGGTCGAGGCGTTGGAGCGCCGCGCCGCGAACGCCCCGGCGCCCGGCGCCAAGCCCAAGCGCACCCGTAAGGCTCAGGAGGGTGCCGACGCCGGCGCGGAAGCGGTCGACGGTTCGGTGACCGATGCCGCCGGAACCGACGAGGCGGCCGGTGGGCCCGCGGCGAAGGCGAGCGGGAACGGGGCGGCCAAACCGAGTGGCGGACAGGCCGTGAGCCGAACGCCCAAGCCGGGAGCCCGGCCCAAGAAACGCAAGCGTTGACCAGTCGGGGACTGGCGGAAGAGGGAGAGGCAGACATGACCGACGCTGATACGACCGAGCGGACCGAGGACGTCGAGACGCGGGACGCCGAGGAGATCACGGCCCCGGAGGACGACCTCGAGGACCGGTTGGTGGCCGAAGGCGAGATCGCCGGCGACTACCTGGAGGAGTTGCTCGACCTGTTGGACTTCGACGGTGACATCGATCTGGATGTCGAGGGCGACCGGGCGGTCGTGAGCATCGACGGCGGGACCGACCTGAACAAGTTGGTGGGCCGCAAGGGTGAGGTGCTCGACGCGCTGCAGGAGCTGACGCGCTTGGCGGTCCACCAGAAGACCGGCGAGCGTAGCCGGCTCATGCTCGACATCGCCCGCTGGCGCCGGCGCCGTCGCGACGAGCTGGCCGCGCTGGGGGACAAGGTCGCGCGCCGCGTCCTCGAAACCGGTGAGCGCGAAGAGCTCGCCCCGATGACGCCGTTCGAACGCAAGATCGTGCACGACGCCGTCGCGGCGGTCGCCGGTGTGCACAGCGAGAGTGAGGGCGTCGAGCCGTCGCGCCGCGTGGTCGTGCTCGCCGACTGACCGAGTTACATCCATGTAGTTCACCGCACCCGGTCCGCCGATAGGCAGGGGATGTTTCACGTGAAACACGTCGCGCCACCGCCCACCGCCGAGGCGGTCTTCGGTGACCGGCTCCCGCTGGCGCAGCGCTACGCCGAGTTCCTCGCCACCGCCGGCGTCGAGCGTGGGCTGATCGGCCCACGCGAGACGGACCGGATCTGGGATCGGCACATCCTCAACAGTGCTGCGCTCGGCGAGTTGGTGGAGTCGGGGGACCGGATCGCCGACATCGGGAGCGGTGCCGGGCTGCCCGGGATACCGTTGGCGCTGGCGCGGCCCGACGTCCACGTGACGCTGATCGAACCGATGCAGCGACGGTGCGAGTTCCTCACCGAGGTGGTCGACGCGCTCGGCGTCGCAGTGATCGTCGTTCGGGGTCGAGCGGAGGATCCGGCGGTGCGTCGTGAGGTGGGGGAGATGGACGTCGTGACATCGCGCGCGGTCGGCTCGCTCGACAAACTCGCGACCTGGAGCATGGGGATTCTTCGCGAGAGCGGTCGGATGTTGGCGCTGAAGGGCGCCCGCGCCGAGGCGGAGATCGAGGAGAACCGGCGTGTGCTGGCGCGGGCCGGCGCGGTCGATGTCAGGGTATTGAGGTGTGGCGCGGACTATTTGAACCCGCCCGCCACCGTGGTCGAGGCGCGGCGCGCGACGCCGTCGAACGGCCGCGGGCGGCCGGGGCGATCGAGCAGGAGATGAGCATGGCTGAGGGTCCCGAGGGGTCGCGGGGAGCGCGGGGCGCTGCACGTGTTTCACGTGAAACATGGCCGGTGTCGCCGAAGGATGCGCCGGCCGTGGCCGGGCAGGACTGGCAGAACGATGCCGTGATCGACACCCCGATCGGAGCCGAGGCGGAGCGGGCGGTGCGGCTGCTGCACTCGGCGTCCCGCGGCGGACTGCCGCGCCCCGCACGCCAGCGGGTGTTCACCATCGCCAATCAGAAGGGCGGGGTGGGGAAGACGACGACCGCCGTCAACATCGCCGCCGCACTCGCGCTGCAGGGGTTGAAGGTTCTGGTCATCGACCTCGATCCGCAGGGCAATGCGAGTACGGCGCTCGGGATCGAGCACCGGCCAGGCACCGCATCCTCGTACGAGGTGTTGATCGGGGACATCCCGGTCCAGGAGGCGCTCCAGCGAAGCCCGCACAGCGAGCGGTTGTACTGCGTGCCGGCGACCATCGACCTCGCGGGCGCGGAGATCGAACTCGTCAGCATGGTCGCCCGGGAGGGCCGGCTGCGGACCGCCCTGGCCGAGCTGAAGCAGTACGACTTCGACTACGTCTTCATCGACTGCCCACCGTCGCTGGGACTCCTCACCATCAATGCCTTGGTGGCTGCACCGGAGGTGCTGATCCCGATCCAGTGCGAGTACTACGCCCTCGAAGGCGTCGGCCAGTTGCTCCGCAACATCGAGATGGTGAAGTCACACCTGAACCCGGAACTGACCGTCTCCACCGTCATCCTCACGATGTACGACGGTCGGACGCGATTGGCCGATCAGGTGGCCCAGGATGTGCGCGCGCACTTCGGCGACAAGGTCCTGCGCACCGTCATCCCGCGCAGTGTGAAGGTGTCGGAGGCGCCGGGCTACGGCATGACGATCCTCGACTACGACCCCGGATCCCGGGGTGCGATGAGCTACCTCGACGCCAGCCGTGAGTTGGCGGAGCGGGGTGCCCCCCATGACGGCGCCTCACGATGACCGTCTGTGCGCGAAGGAGAGAAGGACATGACGCAGCCCACTCGTAAGCGCAGCGGCCTCGGCCGCGGCCTGGCCTCGCTCATCCCGACCGGACCGACCGAGGACGGCAGCCAAGCCGCGCTGGGTGGACCGCGGATGGGTAACGCCGCGGCCGATGTGGTCATCGGTGGCGGTCCGGTGGCGGCACCGCCCGCCCCGGAACTCGGCGCCGTCTACCGGGAGATCGATCCGTCGGCGATCGAGCCGAACCCGCGTCAGCCCCGGCAGGTCTTCGACGGCGAGGCGCTCGCCGAACTCGTGCACTCGATTCGCGAGTTCGGACTCATGCAGCCGATCGTAGTCCGCGCGCTCGAACCAGGTGACGCCGGTCCGCGCTACCAACTCGTCATGGGGGAGCGGAGGTGGCGTGCCGCACAGGAGGCCGGACTCGCGACCATCCCGGCGATCGTGCGCGAGACCGCCGACGACAGCATGCTGCGCGACGCCCTGCTGGAGAACATCCACCGGGTTCAGCTCAACCCGCTCGAGGAGGCGGCCGCCTATCAGCAGCTGCTCGACGAGTTCGGCGTCACCCACGACGAACTGGCCGCGCGGATCGGTCGCTCGCGGCCGGTGATCACGAACATGATCCGACTGCTGCGCCTGCCGATCGCGGTCCAGCGTCGCGTCGCCGCCGGGGTGCTCTCCGCCGGGCACGCCCGCGCGCTGCTCGCCCTCGAGGGCGGACCCGAACGCCAGGAGGAGCTCGCCGCCCGCATCGTCGCCGAAGGGCTGTCGGTGCGCGCGACCGAGGAGGCGGTCACGCTGGCGAATCACAGCGGTCCGGCCGCCCCGCCGGCGCCGCGGCGCAAGCCGATCCAGATGCCCGGCCTGCAGGATGTCGCCGAACAGCTGTCGACGGCGTTCGACACCCGGGTCACGGTGAGCCTAGGCAAACGCAAAGGCAAGATCGTCGTCGAATTCGGCTCGGTCGACGATCTTCAACGAATTGTCGAGTTGATGAACTCGACGAAGCCCTGACCAAGGACACGGGGGCATTACGTCACTGTGACACCACGACCTTCGACGGACCGATCGCTCACCCCGGCTGAGCGCAGATCATCTGCCCGGCAACACTTTTCACCTGGCGCCACCGCGCTGCCTATCCTGGAGCCCGAACCGCGGCCGTCCGCAGCGTCCGCGGCGCACGAGAACCGGGGAGCCTAGTGCCGACACGTATCACGCCCTTGCGTTTGGAAGCTTTCGAGCAGCTTCCCAAGCATGCGCGGCGCTGTGTCTTCTGGGAGGTCGACCCTTCGACGCTGGGACGCGAGGACCATCTGTCCGACCCGGAGTTCGAGAAGGAAGCCTGGCTGTCGATGGTCATGCTCGAGTGGGGGTCATGCGGCCAGGTCGCCGTGCGCTGTCCGGAGGCGATGAGCGACGAGGCCGCCGCGACCGATCCGTCGGCGGAGGAACCGTGTGTGGGGTACGCGTTCTACGCACCGCCGCGGGCGGTTCCCCGCGCACGGCTGTTTCCGACCGGACCGGTCAGCGCGGACGCGGTGCTTCTGACGACGGTGGGGGTGGAGCAGGGCGATGACACCACCGGACTGCCCCACACGCTGCTGACCTCCGTCGTCGGAGATCTGGTGCGCCGCGGTGTCCGCGCCCTCGAGGCGTTCGGCCGTACCGAGGCGGCCGCCGAACTCATCGACCCGCGACTGGTCCCCGATGAGCTCACCCCGGTGGTCGAGGCGCTCGGCGACTGTTCGGTGCATCAGTGCATGCTGGACGCGGACTTCCTGGAACAGGTGGGCTTCACCGTCGTCTCGCCGCACCGGTACTTCCCCCGGCTGCGTCTGGAACTCGAGCAGGGCCTTGGATGGAAGGCCGATGTCGAAGCGGCGCTGGAGCGGCTTCTGGAGTCGGCCCAACTGCAGCAGCCCGTCGGGGCGGGCAGCGGCCGCTGTTAGCGACCGAACCGGTCAGTTCGAGCTGAGCCGGCCGGCCTGTTCGACGGACAGTTCGTGCGCCAGCAGTTCGGCGAAGGTGAATGTCCCTGTGGGGCGGTCGTTCTTACCGAGCAGATAGAGCCGCTTGACCGCGGCGAGGATACCTTCGGCGATCGCGTCCCGATTGTGGTTGGACACCAACAGCTCCCGGTCACGGGGGTTGGTGATGTAGCCGACATCGACCTGCACCGTGGGCATCCGGGTCAGACGCAGCAGATCCCAGGTCCGGCCGTGGGTGCGGCAGTCCCGTAATCCGGTGCGGGCGACGACCTCTCGCTGGATGAAGTCGGCGAGATTGCGTCCGATGGTGGAGACCGACCCGTGTGAGTTGCCGAAGTGGAACGACGCGACGCCGTTCGCGGCCGGGGTGGGCTGTGCGGCGCAGCGCAGGCTGATCATCAGGTCCGCGCCGACGGTGTTGGCAGTCGCGGCGCGTTCGGCGTCGGAGGGGCTGCGGTTGGCCGGGCGGGACAGGAACGTGTCCATCCCGATCGCGGTCATCCGGCCCTCGAGGCGACTTGCCAAGTCCCACAGGATGTCTGCTTCGCTGATCGGACCCTGGGGCCCGTTCATGATGAGGCCGTGGTCGCTGCCGCCGCGGCCCGGATCGATGATGACCCGCTTGCCCGACAGTCGCGGACCGGAGCGGCGGACGAGCTCCTCCTCCCGGATCGCGTGCGGCGAACCGCCGGTCACGCGTGACCCGAGGAAGTACAGCGAGCGCAGGGTCTCCGGACCGCAGATGCCGTCGGGATAGAGCCCGTACTCGCGTTGGTAGGAGGTGAGCCCGTGATGGGTCTGCAGCCCGAAGTGCCCGTCGACCAGACCGGTGTAGAACCCGAGATCCTGCAGGCGCGCCTGCAGTGTCGCGACATCGTCGCCGTACATCGGGGCGCCGAACTGATGCATCAACGTACGTGCGCCGAGGCGGTAGGACGCCTCTTTCAGCGCCCGGTACGTGGCCTCACCGACGATGCCGTCGACCAGGAGCCCGCGGTGCTGCTGGAAGGCGCGGACCGCCTGGTCGAGATGGTCGTCGAACAGGTCTGCGACGACATGTCTTCCGGTGGTGAGGTCGTCGTCGGGGCTGTCCAGCAGGCCCAGAGCGGAGAGCGCTGCGCGGATCTCGGTGACCGCGGCTCCGCGATCACCGTGACGCAGACTCGACATACTCGCCCCTTCGGCAGGCCCTCGTTATGGCTGTCAGTACCCCTGCGGCATCGACATATGCACGACAGGCCCGAAAGGCATTGTCTCAGAAGTTCCGGTCAATCCGGAAAACGCCAGGCGAACCGGAATCAGGCCGTGATCCGTCAGAGCAGGTCGGTGAGTTCCCGCAGCAGTGCGGCTTTGCCCTTCGCACCGACGATCCGCTTGACCGGTTCACCGTCCTTGAACAGGATCATCGTCGGGATCGAGACGACCTGGAAGTCGCGTGCGGTGGTCGGATTCGCGTCGACGTCGAGTTTGGCGACGGTCAGCGCGCCGGCCTTCTCGCTGGCGATCTCCTCGAGGACCGGGGCGACCATCTTGCACGGCCCGCACCAGGTGGCCCAGAAGTCGACCAGGACGGGCGTGCTGCTGGTCAGCACGTCCTCGGAGAACGAGTCGTCGGTGACGGTGACGGTGGCGCTGTCGGCCATGTGTGCTCCTCGGGATAGGGGTGTGTCAGATGTCTCAGATCGGGGCCGAGATCTCTTGATCGCTTGGTGCGACGCCGATTTCGGCCAGCCAGCGCTCGGCGTCGATGGCGGCCGAACAACCGCTGCCCGCGGCGGTGATCGCCTGCCGGTAGGTGCGGTCCACGAGATCGCCTGCGGCGAAGACACCTTCGACGGAGGTGTTGGTGGTGCGACCCTCGACCAGGACGTAGCCGTCCTCGTCGACGTCGACCTGACCACGCACGATGTCCGAGCGCGGCACGTGCCCGATCGCGACGAACACACCGGTCACCGCGAGCTTCGACTCCTCACCGGTCACGGTGTCGCGCAAGCGGATTCCGGTCACCTTGGGATCGCCCTCGATCTCGGTGACCGCGGTGTTGGTCATGAACGTGATCTTCTCGTTGGCGCGGGCGCGGTCGAGCATGATGCGCGAGGCGCGGAACTCCTCGCGGCGGTGGATCACCGTCACGCTGCGCGCGAAGCGGGTGAGGAACGTCGCCTCCTCCATCGCCGAGTCGCCGCCGCCGATGACCGCGATGTCCTGATCGCGGAAGAAGAAGCCGTCGCAGGTCGCGCAGGTGCTCACGCCCATGCCGAGCAGCGCGTCCTCGCCGGGGACGCCGAGGTGGCGTGCGGCGGCACCCATCGCGAGGATGACCGCCCGGGCCCGATGGGTCTCGTCGCCCACGGTGACCGTCTTGACGGGGCCGTCGAGGGAGACCTCGTCGACGTCCTCCATCCGCAGGTCGGCGCCGAAGCGCAGCGCCTGCTCGCGCATCTCGTCCATCAGTTCGGGTCCGGTGATGCCGTTGCGGAAGCCGGGGTAGTTCTCCACCTCGGTCGTGGTCATGAGCGCGCCGCCGAACTGGCTGCCCTCGAATACGAGCGGCTTGAGCTGTGCGCGCGCGGCGTACACGGCGGCCGTGTATCCGGCCGGGCCGGAGCCGATGATGATCACATCGTGAACCGTCGATGAGCTGGTCATGTGAGCCTTTCTGCCGTTTCGCACCGGCACGGGTACAACACCAGCCTAGGTCCGGGTGTTCCCGACTGCCTGGAGGGTCACGCTACGGCCGGTCGACCGGTGTCCCGCCACCCGCGTGACGCACGGCGCGCTCGATAGTGGGACGGCGGCGGCTACGGGCCGACCGCGGCACCGGGTGGCAGCCGCGGCCGGCGGGCGGCGGCGATGCCGTCTCCGTCTCGTCGAGACCGCGCAATGTCTCGGCCAGTTTCGCCCGGCCCCGGCTGCACCGACTCTTGACCGTGCCTTCCGCGACGCCCAGCATCCGGGCGGTTTCGGCGACCGAGTACCCCTGCATGTCGACGGCGACGACCGCGGCGCGTTGTTCGACCGGCAACCGCAGCAGGGCCCGTTCGATGACGATCGCGGTGTCCACCCTGGCCGTCGGGTCGCCGGCCGATCCGACGTCGTCGACGAGCGTGCTGGTGGCGTGTGTGCGGTTGGTGCGCAGCCGGTCCAGGCACGCGTTGACGACGATGCGGTACAGCCAGCTGCTCACCGCGGAGTCGAAGCGGAAGCTCGCGGCCTTGCGGTGCGCCGAGAGCATCGCCTCCTGCAGCGCGTCGGCGGCGTCCTCGCGGTTGCTGCTGGTGATCCGCGCGAGCCGCTCGAGCTGGCGCTGGTGGCGGACGAACAACTCCGCGAACGCGTAGCGGTCACCCGCGACATGATCGGCCAGCAGCTGGGCGTCGGACCGGCCGACGGCGTCGAAGCTCACCACAGCCGAACCCTAAGCGGGTCCGGGGGTGCTCTCGCGCACGTAGTTCGCCGACGGCTCGTCGACAGAGGTCGCGGCTCACCGAGCCTGTGGATAACCGCCTACGAGGTGCCCTTGAGCGTGATCTCGGAGATGTCGGTGCGGCTCTCACCGTTGACGGTGCCGAGTTTGTCGATCCACACCAGCACGAACGAGGTGGGGGAGGCGTCGCTGACCTCGATGGTGTTGTTGCCGGTGCTCAACGGCGTCGACGGGGTCATCTCGGTGGTGCTCTCGAGCGACGACGGTTCGGCCGACTGCGCCGACCGGATCTGCACCGAGGTGCCGGTCGAGGAGACGTTGACGTCCACCGAACTGATCGTGGTGGGCTGCGGCAGCTCGAGCATCAGCCCCACGCCGTTCTTGAAGTTCGGGAACGGGTTCGGATCGGAGTAGATGTCGGTGGGCCACACCGTCGTCGAGTTCCCGTCGATGGCGTTGCCGGCCTGATCCGGGGAGTCGGCGCCGCCGGCGGGGGAGAACACCGTCGCCCGCACCGGACGCACCACGTTGCCCGGCGCCGTCGACCCGCCCTCGGCCTCTTCGGAGGTGGTCGGGGCGTTGAGGCCGAGTTCGTCGCCGTCGAACCCGCCGCCGACGTCACCGAAGATGCGGCTCAGCACGGTCGCCAGCACGATGAGCGCGACGACGACGATCACGCCGCCGACCGTGAGGCCGACCATCAACCCGCGCTTGCGGCGGGCCTGCGCCTCCGGGTCGTCGTCGGGTTCGCCGCGGAAGCGCGACGGGGTGCCGCCGTCGGGCCGGTCGACCGGTGAGATCAGGTCGGTGCGGTCGGCCACGGCGGTGGCCTGCTGCAGGAGGTTCAGCAGCGTCGGTGCGCTGCGGATGCCGCCGTCGGGTTGTACGGCGTGCGCAGCCGCCGCCGAGATCTGGAACGGGATCTCCCGGTCCACCGCCCGCGGTTCGAGCGGGTCGCCCGCCGGGTCGCGGTCGGCGGGGGCGAGTCCGCTGGGCACCCCGGTCTCGGGCAGCGGCCAGCGGTTGACCAGCAATGCGTACAGCGCGGCGCCGATACCGCGGATGTCGTCCTCCGGCGTGGCGTCGGGCATGGTGGCCGGGAACGCCAGGGCGACGTCGCCCTCGATGCTGACCCGGACGCGGCTGGGATGGTCGATCGACAACGCCACCCCGGCGCGGTGCGCGGCCTCGGCGGCCGCGGCGAGCGACTGGATCGCGCGGGCGCCGCCGATCGGTGAGGGTGCGGTCTCGGCGACCTCGGCCAGCGACCCGCCGCGGATCCACTCCGAGACGATCAGCCCACCGGATCCGGTGTTGGCGACGTCGAGGACGCGGGCCACCCCCGGCATGTCGAGGCGGCTGAGCTTGAGTGTGCGCGCCAGGATGTCCTGCACCCGCTCGTCCGGCAGAGTGGCGTCCGGGTCGACGAAGGTCAACGCGACCTGACGGTCGAGCGCGGTGTCGAGAGCCTGCCAGAACTGCAGGTTGGGGGGTCCGCCGTGGAACACCAGCAGGCGGTAGCGGCCGCCGCTGATCGTCGCGCCGGGGATGAGGTGGACGTCCTCGTCGGAGGTGGCTGCCTCGATGGCCGGTTCGCGCGGCGCGTCGAAGGGCAGCGATTCCCGGGTGGGATCGCCGCCGTAGTCCGCGGGCGGACGGCCGGACGTGGGCATCTCCGCGGTGGCCGACCGGTCGGCGGGTGCGGAGGGGGTTTCGGGGACGTCGGGCTGGAAATCGTCCGCGGCGGGCCGCGAGATTCTGGTGGTCGACGCGCTGTCGGGCGCCGCTGCGGAATCACCCGCGGAGTCGTCGCTCACCGCTGGTCCTCTCCACCTTTCTGCCCCGGCGCCATGCACCGGAGTTCCCCGAACCGGAGGGTCGTACCGGCCGGTCGCGGGGCCCCGACTCCGCCGCACCGGACGCGCACTCCTGCCGTCAGAGTACGGGAAGGCACCGGCGGGCCGCGGTTGGTCGGGTCGAGATATTGACGCGGCGGGTGCCGGCGCGGACCTGCCGAGCCGCCTGCGGACGAACGCGACGGCGGCGTCGGCTTCGGGCACCCGCGCCGCGAGCAGCACCCCCGCGATCACCGGCACCATGATCAGACCCAGCACCGCAAGCCGCACCAGCGATCCCACACCGTCGGCATCGGCCGTCAGCGACTCCAGGCCGAGCAGCTGATCGGCGACGTGGGCGAGCAGGCCGGCCAGCAGGGAGGCGGCGATGGTGACCAGGATCGTGCGGATCACCTGCACGTCGAACATCCGGCCGCCCGGGGGGCGCAGGCTGGATTTCAGCAGGAAATGGCCGACCACCGCACCCGCGAGGAAGCCGAGACCATTCGCCAGGCCGAGGTATCCGGCCACCAGCTCCGGATCGTCGGTCATCGCCGGTGCGGCGAGCGAGGCGATCACCTTGACGGTGGTCACGACGATGATCACGATGATCGGCGTCCACGGCTGCTCACGCGCGTAGAAGACCCGCAATTGCAGGAGCACGAGCGCGTAGGGGATCAGCGTGAACGCCGACAGCGTGATGGCCATGCCCAGGTAGCCGGCGTCGGTCTCACCGAAGTTGCCGTAGGCGAACAGCGCGGTGCCGATCGCCGGGCCGCCCACGGTCATGACCGCGACGATCGGGATCAGCGTGACCATGGTGAGCCGGGTGGCCAGCGACAGGTCGCCCAGCACGGCGGGGATGTCGTCGGCGGCGGCGTTACGGGACAGCCGGGGCATCACGACGGTGAGCACCGTGACGCCGATCATCCCGAACGGCAGCATCAGCACCAGCCAGGTGTAGTTGTAGATCGCCGGTCCGGACGCCGCCGAGGCGCTGGCGATCTGGTTCGTGACGATCAGCCCGATCTGGCTGATGAGCACGTAGAGCACCATCGCCGCGGCCATCGTGCCGAACTTCTTGAGGCGGTCGTCGATCCCCCACAGCGGGCGCAGGCTGATCCGTTCGCGACGGATCGCGACGAGCAGGACCGCGGTCTGGGCGAAGACGCCGAGTGTCGTGCCGATGCCCAGCACCAGCAGTTTGGCGTTGCCCATCTCGACGGGGTCGACCGAGAGTTCGCCCGGCACGATCAGATACAGCACCAGGGTGGCGATGGCGACCACGTTGTTGACCACCGGCGCCCACGCCGGCGGCCCGAAGACGTTGCGGGTGTTGAGGATTGCCATGAACACCGAGGACAACCCGTAGAACAGCACCTGCGGCAGCAGCAGGTAGGCGAACGCCGTCGTCAGCGGATTGTTGACCTGCGGGTCGTCGCCGAGCATCAACCGCACGAGCAGGGGTGCGCCCGCGACCGAGAGCACCGTGGCCGCCAGCAGCAGTGTGGTCGCCAGGGTGACCAGGCGGCGCACGAAGGCGGTCCCGCCGTCGGGGTCGTCGCGTTCGGCGCGGGCCAGGACCGGCACGAAGATCGCGGTGAAGGTGGCCTCGAGCACCAGCGCCGCGACCAGGTTCGGCAGCTGGTTGGCCACCGTGAACGAACTCGACAGCGCGGCACCGAGGATGGCGGCGAGCAGCACGATCCGCAGGAATCCGGTGATGCGGCTGACCAACGTCGCGACCGCCATACCCCACGAACGTGAGACGACGGCCGCGTCGGACAGTTCCGGCCGGCCGGCCCGGCGGCGGGGGGCCGGACCACGCGGGACGCGCTGCCGCGGTGGGGCGGGCGGTGGGCGTCGGCCAGGGCCCGGGCGTGCGGCACCGGGTGGGGGCGGGATGCGGCGCGGCGGTGGGAACGGTTGCGGCGGGGGATCGGGCGGCCGGTTCGGCGGGGGACCCGGTTCCCACCCGGTGGTGCTCATTTCTGGTCGCCGACGGGTTGGTCGCCGGGGGCGTACCGGAGGGCGGTGTCGAGCGGGTCGGTAGGCGCATGCGCCTCGTGGGTCCGGTCGGCCACCGCGCGTTTCGGCCGGTCGAGGTCGGCCGGGTCGGGTTGGCCGCGGAAGCGGTGCCACAGCCGGCGGCCGGCCAGCAGCACCAGCACCGCGCCGGCGCTCATCGTGATGATGAACAGCACTTTGCCGTACGCGTTGGAGTGCACCGACAGCCGCACCGGTTCACCGAGCGGCAACCCCTCGGCGGTGCGCAGCGCCACGTCGACGGCGACCCGCTGGGTGAAGTGCACCTCGATCGGAACCCGCAGCGGCAGATATCCGGGCGGCAGGCTGATCTCGCCCAGGTCGTCGACCGTCATCCCCGGGGGTGCGTTGACGGCCAGCCGCACCCGGATCGGCACCGGGAGATCGTTGCGCAGCGCCAGCGGCAGCGGGCTGCGCTCGGTGGCCAGGGTGTACGCGCCACCGGGGTTCATGATCCGCACCGCGCCGAACATGTCGCCGACGGTGTCGGTGACCACCGCGAGGCGCTGCCGGGCCAGTCCGTCGCGGGCGGGCGGCGGCACCGACTGGCTCAGCGCGCGCAGCATGTCCTCACGCAGCGGCGCGGTGTACCCGATCCCGGTCAGCCCGGTGCGTTCGTCGACGCCGAGGGCCGCGGTCAGGCCCGAGAGCCGTCCGTTCGTGGCGGCGATCCCGGACGTCACCGCGTCGTCGATGCGGCCGCGCGGGTTGCCGATGTCGTCGGCCGGCCACCCGGCATCGGGCTGCGGTGGTACGGCATCGCCCTCGGCGATCACCTCACGCAGCGGCCGGGGGAGGGCGAGGCCGGCCCTGATCGCCGTGCCCATCGAGGTCAGGACGGCCTGGGCGTCGTCGGGCCGCGGGCTCCACACCAGTGGCGGCACCACGATCTGGGTACGCGGGCCGGTGTCGGGTTGCAGACCGCGCCACAACAGGGAGCCGATCGCGTTCTGGCGCCGGGCCACCGCCGAGTCGTGCCGCAGCGGGACGTCCAGCGACGGGTCGAGGTAGGTCGGTGCCGCGGGTTCGGCGCCGGCCCCGGCGAGTGCCGCACCGATCGTCGGGTCGAACGGCATCGCGACGAGGTTGGGGGAGTACCGCACGGGGGCCAGGTCGGCGGTCGAGCCGAGGCCGGTCGCGTCGTCGCGGGCCGTGAGGGTGGCCGCGGTGACCGCCACCGTCCGCCCCTGCGTGGACAGCAGCTGCGCCGCCGCCCCGGTGAGCGGACCGTCGCCGACCAGCGTGACACCGCGGGTCGAGGGGACGCCGAGGATCTGGTCGACGATGTCGGCGGCGCCGGTGGTGGCGATCGCGCCGAGGCGCGGATCGCCCACCCGCTGCAGCGCGTCGAGATCCGCCTGGGCGTACGGCGTGGCCGTCACGCACATCCGTCGGGCGAGCACCTTGAGCCGGTTGAGCCAGCCGACGGCCGCTTCCTGTCCGGTGCCGGGGCGGGTCGGCGTGGTCGGCCCGGCGTCGGGTCCGTCGTTCACGGCGTATCCGGCCGTCATCGCGTTGACCGTCACCAGCAGGTCCGGGTCGACCGCCAGGCACAGTGCTCGGCCGAGCTCACCGCCCTGGTCCACGGTCGGGCCGGTGGCGAAGTCCACCGCGGCCAGCAGCGTCTCCAGCCGGCCGCCGGGCGCCAGCGACGCCGCGAGGTCGTCGTCGATCAACCGCACCGGTGTCGTGCCGCCCGGGATGCCCGCGGCCAGCCGGGGTTTGTCGGCAAGGGGCCAGAACATGGTCAGCCGCACGGGTTTCGACGTGTCGGGAGGTACGACGGAGGTCAGTGTCTCGGCGGCCGACTCGGCGCCGGGTTCGGACGGCACGCCCAGCACCGGCAGCAGGAAACGCGCGTCGTCGAGCCGGGCCGGCGCCCCGTAGTCCGGTGTGCCGTTGACGTTGACCATCAGCGGATACACGCCGGGCGACTCGATGCGCAGCGACGGCCCGTCCGCGGCGCGAATCGGATAGGCGAAGGTGAACGGCACCTCTTTACCGCGATCGAGTTCGGGGGCGACGGTGACGAAGTCGGCGACCGGCTCGAACTGATCCAGGTTGCCGGTCAGGTTGGTGCGCAGCCCCGACGACGAGTCGACCGCCGGCGCGTGTTCGAGACGCAGCACCACATCGCGGACCGTGCGGTCCCCGACATTGCGCACCACCCCGGACACCGTGACCACCGGATCGCTGGCCGTGGTGACGACGTCTGGGGTCACGCGGTCGATGCGCAACTGCAGGAACGCGGCGGCGCCGGGCTCCCCGGCGGCGGCATGCGGAAGGACGGTCGAGATGGCGGTCAGCAGCAACAGGACCAGTGCGGCCAGCAGACGCGGCACCGCCGTCGTCATGCGTGGCGCCGCCACGGTCCTCACTGCCCTTGTCCGCATCCGTTCGTCCGCCGGCCGGGAGGGGTTTGGCTGGACTCGTCACGACGACGGTTGCGGGTGTGCGAATGGGTCTGCGGGCGTCGCCGCGGCGCCGAGCGCGGCAGCGGCGGGAGCGCCGCCGGACCGTCGGCGTGCAGTTTGTCGATGAGTTCGTGGGCGACCTCGGCCAGTCGGCGTTCGTCGGCGTAGGCCAGCCGGCTGGGCAGTTCCTCGAGCGGCACCCAGGCCACCTCGGTCACCTCGACGTCCTCGTCGGACAGTTCACCGCCGAGGAATCGCATCAGGTAATGGTGCACGGTCTTGTGGACGCGGCGCCCCTCGGTGACGAACCAGTAGTCGATGCTGCCCAGCGCGGCGAGCACGTCACCGCGGATGCCGGTCTCCTCGGCGACCTCGCGGATCGCGGTCTGCTCGGCCGTCTCACCCATCTCGATGTGCCCCTTGGGCAGTGACCACAGCATCCGGCCGCGGCGGTCGATGCGGCCGATCAAAGCCGCCACCTGACTGTCCTTCGGTCCGTCGATACCGTCGATGACCAGACCGCCCGCCGAGGTCTCGTGCACGGTGCGCAGCCGCTCCTGGGGGCGGCGGGGCCGGGCCTTGCGGGCCTGATCGGTGGGTTTGGCCCCTGTTTCGGGGGTACCGGTCCCGGGGGTATCCGTGGGGCCGGAGCCGTTGGCGGGCTCGGCGGAGGCGGTGGATCGGTCGGTCGCCGCCTGCGGGGGTCCGGCCGCGCGTCGGCCGCGACGTCGCCCGCGGCGGCGTCGTGGTTTGGGCTGTTCGCCTTCCGACACCCAAGCGATAGTAGCTGCCACCCAGTTTCGCTCCGGCCACACTCGCCGGTCGCTGCCGGACCGTTACCCTCTAGGCTCAACGAACGTGCCGCACGACCCAGACGACGCCGAAGACGACACCGCGCTGCTGGCCCGTGCCGCGGTGGCGCTCAATCGTGACGGCGAGGTTCTGCGCGATATCGGCGCGGTGTTCGCTGAAGCCGGTCACACCTTGTATCTGGTCGGTGGCAGTGTGCGCGATGCGCTGCTCGGCAGGCTGGGCACCGACCTCGACTTCACCACCGACGCGCGCCCGGAGCAGATGCAGGCGTTCCTGAGGCCATGGGCCGACGCGCTGTGGGATACCGGCATCGAATTCGGCACCGTCGGGGTCGGCAAGGCCGGCCACCGCATGGAGATCACGACCTTCCGCGCCGACAGCTACGACCAGGTGTCGCGCAATCCCGCGGTCCGGTACGGCGACCGGCTCGAAGACGATCTGGTGCGCCGCGACTTCACGGTCAACGCCATGGCGGTGGCGATCACCGCCGCCGGTCCGGGCGAATTCCACGACCCGCTGGGCGGTTTGGCCGCACTGCGGGCGAAGGTGCTCGACACCCCGTCGGCGCCCGAGGTGTCGTTCGGCGACGATCCGCTGCGGATGTTGCGCGCCGCGCGCTTCGCCTCACAGCTCGGGTTCGGCGTCGCACCGCGCGTGCGGACCGCGATGACGGAGATGGCGCCGCAGCTGGCCCGCATCACCGTCGAGCGCGTCGCCGCGGAGCTGGACAAGCTGCTGCTCGGCGCCGATCCGGTGACGGGTATCGACCTGATGGTGCAGACCGGGCTCGGCGACGTGGTGCTGCCCGAGGTCGGCGGGATGCGGCTGGCCATCGACGAACACCATCAGCACAAGGACGTCTACTGGCATTCGCTGACGGTGTTGCGTCAGGCCATCGATCTCGAGGACGGTCCCGATCTGGTGTTGCGCTGGGCGGCGCTGCTGCACGACATCGGGAAGCCGGCGACGCGGCGCCACGAACCCGACGGCGGGGTGAGCTTCCACCACCACGAGGTCGTGGGCGCGAAGATGGCCCGCAAGCGGATGCGGGCGCTCAAGTACTCCAAGCAGATGGTCGACGACGTGTCGCAGCTGGTGTTCCTGCACCTGCGCTTCCACGGATACGGCGATGCGAAGGGGCCAGGCAAGTGGACCGATTCGGCGGTGCGCCGCTACGTCACCGACGCCGGTCCGCTGCTGGACCGGCTGCACAAGCTCGTCCGCGCCGACTGCACGACCCGTAACAAGCGCCGCGCCGCCCGGCTGCAGGCCAACTACGACGACCTCGAGCGCCGCATCGCCGAGTTGGCCGCGAAGGAGGATCTGCAGCGGGTGCGGCCCGACCTCGACGGCAACGAGATCATGCGGCTCCTCGACATCCCGGCCGGCCCGCAGGTGGGGGAGGCGTGGCGCCATCTGAAGGAGTTGCGGCTCGAACGCGGTCCGCTCTCCCACGACGAGGCGGTCGACGAACTGCTGAAGTGGTGGAACGCCGAACCCCGTCGGGACGTCTGAACCGGTGTGGAGTACTGCCTGGGTGACGCCGACGGATCGGCGACGATGTGGACCGCGGAACCGGATGCCGACACCGACGGCGACGGGGTGTTCGACGCGGTCGCGCTGGATCTCGACGGGGACGGCCGGGTCGACGACGCGCTGGCCGACCGCGACGGTGACGGGCTGGCGGAGGTCGGCGCACGCGACCTCGACGACGACGATGTCGCCGAGGCCTACGTCAGCGACGACGGCACCGGCACCTGGATGCTCAGCGTCGACCGGACCGGGCAGGTGCGCTGGTTCGGTCTCGACGGCGTCGAGCACACCGGCGGTCCGATGGTCGATCTCGACGCCGACGGGCAGGTCGACGACCGGCTCGTCGACAGCGACGGCAACGGCCTGGCCGACCGGGTGTTCAGCGGCGACACCGCACACGTGGACACCGACGGTGACGGGCGCTGGGACGTCCGGCTGTCCGACGGCGACGGCGACGGCCGCGCCGATGCGGCGACCGGAATGTAGCGCCGACCTGCATCCGGTTTACGCAGGGGTCAACCGGGCTACCGCTTGGCTATGACCGGCCCCGAATTGCTCGCCGGCCGCTACGAACTCCGCGAGGTGCTCGGCCTCGGTGGAATGGCAGAGGTCCGCGACGGATGGGATACCCGCCTCGATCGTGCGGTCGCGATCAAACTGCTGCATCCGGCGATGCGGGCCCAACCGGACGTCCGCAGCCGCTTCGAGGCCGAAGCCCGTTCGGCGGCCGCCCTCACCCACCCGAACATCGTCGCGGTCCACGACTACGGCGAGGACGACGGCACGCCGTTCATCGTCATGGAGCGGCTGCCGGGCCGCACCCTCGGCGACGTCATCGCCGCGGGACCGATGTCACCGGCCCAGGTGCGCTCGATGCTCGGCGAGGTGCTCGCCGCCCTCGAGGTCGCCCACGCGGCGGGTGTGCTGCATCGCGACATCAAACCGGGGAACATCCTGCTCTCGGCCGATGCGAACACCCTCAAGGTCGCCGACTTCGGGATCGCCAAGACCGGCGGCGCCGCCTACACCATGACCGGTCAGATCATCGGGACGCTGGCCTACATGAGCCCCGAGCGGGTCAGTGGGGCACCGGCCTCGGTCGCCGACGATCTCTACGCCGTCGGGGTGATGGCGCATGAGGCGCTGTTGGGTAGACGTGCGTTCCCGCAGGACAACCCCGCGGCGGTGGCGCGCGCGATCATGGACGACCCACCACCCCCGGTGACCGCGTTCCGCACCGACGTCGACCCGATCCTCGCCGGGGTGATCGAGCGGGCGATGACCCCTGATCCGCCGCAGCGGTTCGGCAGCGCGACCCAGATGCGCGCCGCGCTGGCCGGTGACCAGCACGCGCTGTTCGACGGTACGGCGCCGGTCTCCCCGCCACCGCGTCCTGCGACACGGGTGCTCGCCGCTCCGCTGCCGCCGACGTCGGCCGGTCCGGTGCCCCGGGGCCGGCCGCGGCGCACCCGCGCGCTGGCAGGCGCCGGCGCGGTGCTGGCGGCCTTCGCCATCGCCGCCGTCGCGCTGGCGATGGACCCGTTCTCGTCGGCGCCCGCTCAGGAACCGGTGAGCACCAGCACCACCCTGCCGCCCCCGCCGCCGTCGACGACCCCGCCCCCGCCGCCGTCGTCGGTCGCGCCGGTCGTCGAACAGCCTCAGGCTCCGGTCGTCGAGAACAAGAAGCCGAAGGGCAACGGCAACGGCAACGGCAAGGGCAACGGCAACGGCAAGGGCAACGGCAAGGGGAACTAGCCTCAGCCGCGCCCCGGCCCCGGCGGGCCGGCGAACGCCTGCGCGATGGACAACCACTGCTCGGCGTCGGGTCCCACCGCGGTCACGTCCAACTCGGTCCGGGGTCGCCGCTGGGTGACCAGGAAACAGAAGTGCTCGGCCGATCCGGTGACCCGCTGCGCGGCGTCCGCCGGTCCCCACGTCCACGGGGATCCGTCGGGTGCGGTCAGTTCCACGTGAAACGTCTCGGCCGGGGCGGGCAGTCCGTGGACGGCGAACGCGAAGTCTCGGGTGCGCACCCCGATGTGCGCGATCGAGCGCAGCCGGGTGGTCGGGGTCCGCCGCACGCCGAGCGCGTCGGCGACGTCGAGTCCGTGTGCCCACGTCTCCATCAACCGCGCGGTCGCCATCGACGCCGCGCTCATCGGCGGGCCGAACCACGGCAGTTTGCGTCCGTCGGCGACGGTCAGCAGGGCGTCGTGCAACAGGCCCCGGGTGGTCCGCCAGTCGGCCAGCAGTTCCGCAGGCGGCGTGGCCGCCAGGTCCTCGGCGGCGCGGTCGACGAAGCCGCCGGGATCCTTCGCGGCGTCACCGAGGACGACGTTGAACCCGGCCTCGTCGGTCACCGACAGCAGCGCGACGCGGTCGGTCCACAACAGGTGGGCGATCTGATGGGCGATGGTCCACCCGGGCGCCGGGGTCGGTGTCGACCACATCGCGGCCGGGAGGTCGGCGATCAGCGCGTCGAGTTCGTCGCTCTCGGCGCGCAGGTCGGCGACGACGGAGTCTGCGGCGGCCATGATGTGCAGACTAATTGCGCGCGTGCGACGGCCGCCCCAACACGGCGTGCAGCGCCAACCCGACGAGGTACACGCCGACACCGGCGGCCGCCAAACCCGGGGCGCGGCCGTCGGCCGGGATGACCACCGCCGCCGCCGCGATGGCGCCGATGAACGCCATCCAGAACAGCGAGTCCTGCACGGTGAAGACGTGACCGCGCAGCGCGTCGTCGACGTCCAGCTGCATCGCGTTGTCGGCGCAGAGTTTGACGATCTGCCCGGCGGCGCCGAGCAGTGATCCGCAGATCACCATCACGGGCAGCTGGAGACCGATCGCCGCGAGCTGGATGACGGTCGCCGCGACGAGCGCGCCGTTGGCGGTGCGGTAGCGGCCCCAGCGGGTGATCAGCGACGGCGTGGCGACCGTCGCGAGGAACGAGCCGGCGCCGGTGGCGGCGACGAAGAGCACCGTGGTGCCGAGCCCGGCGACGGCCGCGGTGTCGCTGTGGCGCACCATCACCAGCACCAGCAGCGTGTTGACCCCGAACACCACGCGGTGCGCGCCGAGGCCGGACAGTGTGGCCGCGACCGCCCGCACCGACAGCACGGTCCGCGCACCGTGCAGCCACCCCGTCGCGACCGCGTACGCGACGGACCCGTGGACGGCCCGCGCGCTGTCGTCCGGGCCGAGCACATGTGCGGCGAACCGGATCGACAACAGCAGCGCCAGCGCCACGGGCAGCGCGGCGATGAGGATGATCGCCGAGGCGCCGGCGTCGTCGGCCCCGAAGGCCCAGCGCGGCAACAGCATGAAGTTCGCACCGAGGAACGCGGCCACCGCACCGGTGGCCGCCGCCACGGAGTTCATCGCGACCACCTGCTCGCGCGGCACGACATGCGGCAGCGCCGCCGACAGACCCGAGGACACGAAGCGGGTGAACCCGTTGACGACCAACGCGCCCAACAGGATCGGCAGATCGCCGACCCGCCCGGCGAGCAGTGCGGCCACCCCGAGCACCAGTACGAGCCGCGCCGAATTCGCGCCGATCAGGACGAGCCGGCGATCCCACCGGTCGAGCAGCGCGCCGGCGAACGGACCCAGCAGCGAGTACGGCAGGAACAGCACCGCGAACGATCCGGCGATCGCCCACGGCGTGGCGGCGCGGTCCGGGTTGAACAGGATCGCCCCGGCCAGCCCGGCCTGGAACAGACCCTCACCGAACTGGCTGACCGCGCGCAGTTCGAGCAGCCGCCAGAACTCTGGAAGCCCGCGCGCCGACTGCCACACGGCTTTCGGCGCGCGAGCGTCAACCACGAGAGATCACGTCCTGTTCTCACCGCGCGACACATGTGAAATGGCGCCGGCGGCGCCGAGGTGCGCGGCACCGCATCCACAGTACAAATGTCGCTGCGGGCGCGGCTTGTCCGCCACATCGGCAGCGCGCCGGTGACATGATGGTGAACGTGGCGCAGTCAGAGGATCCGGAGGACTTCATCGCTCCCGCGGCACAGCGGGTGCGCGCGGGGACGCTGTTGCTCGCCAACACCGATCTGCTGGAGCCGACCTTCCGGCGCAGCGTCATCTACATCGTCGAACACAACGACGGCGGAACCCTCGGGGTGGTGCTGAACCGGCCGAGCGAGACGGCGGTCTACAACGTGCTGCCGCAGTGGGCGAAGCTGGCCGCCAAACCCAAGACGATGTTCATCGGCGGGCCGGTGAAGCGCGATGCCGCGCTGTGCCTGGCCACCCTGCGGGCGGGTGTGGAGGCCGCCGGTGTGCCGGGGTTGCGGCACGTGCAGGGACGCATGGTGATGGTCGATCTCGACGCGGACCCCGAACCGCTGGCCCCGGCGCTCGAGGGCGTGCGGATCTTCGCCGGCTACTCCGGCTGGACCATCGGCCAGCTCGAGGGTGAGATCGAGCGCGACGACTGGATCGTGTTGTCGGCGTTGCCTTCCGACGTGCTCATCGAGCCGCGGGTGGATCTGTGGGCGCGGGTGCTGCGTCGTCAGCCGCTACCGTTGTCGCTGTTGGCGACCCATCCGATCGACGTCAGCCGCAACTAGTTCAGCGGCAGGACAGCACGCAGCTGGCGCACGAGCCCGCGCAGTCGGCGTCGGCACCCGCCGCCGCTTGGGCAGCCTCGGTGCGGGCGACCACCTTCGCGCTCTGCCAGCAGCCCGCCGCGACCGTCGCGACCGCCCCGACTCCGCACGCGATCACCGCGAGCACACCGGTCTCGGGCGGGGCCGCCAGCGCCACCACGCCACCGGCCGCCAGCATCACCGAGGCCGCGAGCTGGGTCGGCGCCACCGCCCGCAGAATCTGCTGACGGGGATCGGCCGAACGCGGCCGCGTCAGCAGCCACAGCCCGAGGCCGGCGACCGCGACGGCGGCACACAGGCACAGCACCGCAACGAAGACCATGGGTCACAAGAATACGAGGCGGGGTTCGGGGTCGCCCCCCGGGCGCCAGGCTTCGCCCGGGGGACGGCGTATCAGGGCTGCCCGAGGGGCTGGGGCAGCGGAGCCAGCCCGGGTGCCAGCGGTGCCGCCGGGGCCGGTGGTGGCGGGGCGACGGCGGGCTGCGCGGTGGGTGAGGTCACCTTGAACCCGGTGACGATCGCATCGGTGGCGTCCGCGGCCGGGACGGCCTGGTCGACGGTGGTCGTCACCGCCAGCGACACCAGGTAGCGGTCCGGCCCGGAGGATGCGATGACGTGCCTGCGTGAGGTGTTCAGCGTCATCGAGTTCTCGCGGTAGGTGCCCTCGATGAGCGAGGACGGCATCCCGTTGTAGGGCGCCAGCGACGCGTCGGTGGACCGCCACGCCGGCAGCGCCTGGCTGTCGATGAACCCGTGGCTGATGGCCTCGTCGGGGTTGAAGTCGCCGATCAGCTTGTACACCTTGAGCTGTGCGTTCGACGAGTACAGCCCGTCACCGCCGACGCGGTCGGCGATCACGGCGAACGCCTCGGGGACGTTGGGGTCGGGGATGTAGGCCCAGCCACGCGGCATCGGCAATGTGATGTTGAGCGCGTTGAAGTCGCGGGCCACCTGCGGCTGCATGGCGACGTTCTTGGCCTTGAAGAACTCGGCGATCGTGCCCGAGGAGGCGGGCAGGATGGTCGGGGCCGGTGGTGCGACCGCAGCGGGCGCCGTGCCCGCGCTGGGGCTGATCACGGCACCCGGGATCCCCCGGGTCGTCGCCGACTCCGGCACCGCTGCCGGTGCCGCGGCGGGGGCGACGGACACCGCGACGGGGCCGGGTACCGGGGGTTGAGGGAAGACGGGTTCTGCCGTGGCGGTCGCTCCGGCGAAGCCGACCAGTCCGGCCACGCCCGCAGCCACACCTCCTGCCAGAACCCGCCAGTGACGGGCTTTCTCGATCATCGACAGTCCTTCTCCCGTGGTGGTTGGGCTCGTCACGCCCTGAGGTCAGGCGCCGACTGTATCCACGCCGCACGGGGGGTAACCAGGGCTGGAACCGAGCTGGGATCAAGCCCTGACTTCGCCGCAACGCAACCGATATCGAGCCGTGTCCTCGAGGGCCGACGGACGGGCCCGAACTCGGCCGAAACGCTCCTTATACCCTGGTGAGGTGACCGAAACCCCGACCGCCCAGCCCGACCGGGCCGCTGATGCCGACACCCCGCAGCACCGCTACACCGCTGAGCTCGCCGGGCAGATCGAGGGCGCGTGGCAGCAGACGTGGGCGGTCGAGGGCACCTTCAACGTGCCCAATCCGGTCGGTGAGCTGGCCCCGCCGGACGGCACGGTGCCCGCCGACAAGATGTTCGTCCAGGACATGTTCCCGTACCCGTCGGGGGAGGGTCTGCACGTCGGACATCCGCTGGGCTACATCGCCACCGACGTGTACGCGCGCTACTACCGGATGACGGGGCGCAACGTGTTGCACGCGTTGGGGTTCGACGCGTTCGGTCTGCCCGCCGAGCAGTACGCGGTGCAGACCGGCACCCATCCGCGGACCCGTACCGAGGCCAACATCGTCAACTTCCGCCGCCAGCTGGGCCGGCTGGGGCTCGGCCACGACACGCGACGCAGCTTCTCCACCACCGACGTCGACTTCTACACCTGGACGCAGTGGATCTTCCTGCAGATCTACAACGCCTGGTTCGACCGTGACGCGAACAGGGCGCGACCGATCGCCGAGCTGATCGGCGAGTTCGAGTCCGGGGTCCGCACCCTCGACGACGGTAGGCCGTGGTCGGAGCTGAGCGCCGGCGAGCGCGCCGACGTGGTCGACTCCTATCGGCTGGTCTACCGCGCCGACTCGATGGTCAACTGGTGCCCCGGGCTGGGCACCGTGCTGGCCAACGAGGAGGTCACCGCCGACGGCCGCAGCGACCGCGGCAACTTCCCGGTGTTCCGGAAACGCCTGCGGCAGTGGATGATGCGCATCACCGCCTACTCCGACCGCCTGCTCGAAGACCTCGAGGTGCTGGACTGGCCGGACAAGGTCAAGACGATGCAGCGCAACTGGATCGGCCGCTCGACCGGCGCCAGCGTGCAGTTCGGCACGGACGCCGGCGACATCGAGGTGTTCACCACCCGTCCCGACACCCTTTTCGGCGCGACGTATCTGGTGCTGGCGCCCGAACATCCGCTCGTCGAGCAGTTGGCGGCCGAGCAGTGGCCCGACGATGTGGACGGCCGGTGGACGTTCGGTGCGACGACCCCGCGCGAGGCGGTCGCCGCCTACCGCGCGTCGATCGCCGCGAAGAGCGACCTGGAGCGCCAGGAGAACAAGACCAAGACCGGCGCGTTCCTGGGCGCGTACGCCACGAATCCCGCCAACGGACAACAGGTTCCGATCTTCATCGCCGACTACGTGCTGATCGGCTACGGAACCGGCGCGATCATGGCGGTGCCCGGCCACGACCAGCGGGACTGGGAGTTCGCGCACGAGTTCGGGCTGCCGGTCGTCGAGGTGATCTCCGGCGGAGACATCAGCGAGGCGGCCTACGCCGGTGACGGCCTGCTGGTGAACTCCGATTACCTCGACGGGCTGGACGTGGCGGCGGCGAAGGCGGCGATCACCGATCGGCTGGTCGCCGACGGCCGCGGCCGGGCGCGCGTCGAATACAAGCTGCGCGACTGGCTTTTCGCGCGCCAGCGGTACTGGGGTGAGCCGTTCCCGATCGTCTACGACAGCGACGGTCGTCCGCATCCGCTGCCGGAGTCCGCACTGCCGGTGGAGCTTCCGGACGTCCCGGACTACTCGCCGGTGCTGTTCGACCCGGACGACGCGGACAGCGAACCGAATCCGCCGTTGAACAAGGCGACTGATTGGGTGCACGTCGAACTCGATCTCGGTGACGGTCTGCAGACCTACACCCGCGACACCAACGTGATGCCGCAGTGGGCGGGCAGCTCCTGGTACGAGCTGCGCTACACCGATCCGCTGAACAAAGAAGCGTTGTGCGCCAAGGAGAACGAGGCCTACTGGATGGGGCCCCGGCCGGCCGAGCACGGCCCCGACGACCCCGGCGGCGTGGACCTCTACGTCGGCGGTGTCGAGCACGCCGTGCTGCACCTGCTGTACTCGCGGTTCTGGCACAAGGTGCTCTACGACCTGGGCCACGTCAGCTCGCGGGAGCCCTACCGGCGCCTGGTCAACCAGGGCTACATCCAGGCGTTCGCCTACACCGATTCGCGGGGGTCGTACGTGCCGGCCGCCGAGGTCGTCGAGCGGGACGGGAAGTTCTGGTTCGAAGGTGCGGAGGTCTTCCAGGAGTTCGGCAAGATCGGTAAGAGCCTGAAGAACTCGGTGTCGCCGGACGAGATCTGCGACAACTACGGCGCCGACACGCTGCGGGTCTACGAGATGTCGATGGGTCCGCTCGAGGCGTCGCGGCCGTGGGCCACCAAGGACGTCGTCGGCGCGCACCGGTTCCTGCAGCGGGTGTGGCGACTGGTGGTCGACGAGCAGAGCGGTGCGGTGCGGGTGGCCAATCACGAGGCGCTCGACACCGACACCCTGCGCGCGCTGCACCGCACCGTCGCGGGGGTGTCGGAAGACTATGCGGCGCTTCGCAACAACACCGCGGCGGCCAAGCTGATCGAGTACACCAACCACCTGACGAAGGAGGGGGTGACGGCTCGGGCGGCCATCGAACCGCTGGTGTTGATGGTCGCGCCGCTGGCGCCGCATCTGGCCGAGGAACTGTGGCGGCGGCTGGGGCACGACACGTCGCTGGCGCACGGTCCGTTCCCGGTGGCCGACCCGCAGTATCTGGTGACCGACACCGTCGAGTACCCGGTGCAGGTCAACGGGAAGGTGCGCAGCCGGATCACAGTCGACGCCGATGCCGGCAAGGACACGCTCGAGGCGGCGGCGCTGGCCGACGAGAAGGTGCAGGCGTTCCTCAACGGGGCGACGCCGAAGAAGGTGATCGTCGTCCCGGGCCGCCTGGTCAACCTCGTCGTGTAGCGATTTCGGCGTGCTGGGTCGCGCTGGGCGCGACCGCGCACGCCGAAATCACCTCGGCGGGAACCGTGCGGCCGCCGGCGCCGTCCTTTGACATGTGCTCGCGGATTACCTTCGTAGACACGACGGTGTCGTAAACCTCGACCAGGCCCGGCGGGCCGGATTCGACAAGCACGCCGTCGACCGGAAGGTTCGTTCGGGCGAGTGGCGTCGGTGTTGGCGTGGCGTGTACTTCGTCGACGATCGTCCGTTCACCGACGCCGCCCGGGTGCGGGCACTCGTCTGGAGCTATGGGCGTGACGCCGTGGGTAGCGCGCTGACGGCCGCCTGGTGGCACGGCTTCTCACGGTTCTGTCCGGAGATCGTCGATGTCACGGTGCCTCGCAACAGCAACGGGCGTGTGCCTCCCGGTTCACGGGTGCGACGACGCGATCTCGCCGGCGACGACGTCGCAGTGAGCCGCGGTCTGCGCGTGACGGCAGCTCCACTGACGGCCATCGAAGCCGCGGTTCGAATCCGCGGCGGCGCCAAGATCGTCGACCGGGCGCTGCAGAACGACATCGAACTGCGCGAACTCTGGCTCGCACATCTGCGCAACAAGGGCCGTTACGGCTCACCGGCAGCGCGAATCTTGTTGCAGGCCGCCGACACCGGTGCGCACTCCGAGGCGGAACGGCTTTTCGTCCGGCTCCTCGACCAGGCCGGCATCACCGGATGGCGGACGAACCATCCCGTCGGCGGCTACGTCGTCGACGTGGCGTTCCTCGCCGCCAAGGTGGCTGTCGAGATCGACGGGTTGGCGTTTCACAGCGACTCCGAAGACTTCCAGAAGGACCGCGTCCGGCAGAACGCCATCACGCTGCTGGGCTGGCAGGTGCTCAGGTTCACCTGGCTGGACCTCACCGAGTATCCCGATCGGGTGATCGCGGTCCTGCGCACCGCGATTTCGGCGTGAGCAGTCGCGCTCAGCGCGACCCAGCACGCCGAAATCGCAACTATCGGGGGCGGACGATCACCTCGTGGATGTGCGCATCGGCGGGAGCGTTGACCGCGTCGGCCGTCACCTTGGCGACGGTCTCCGCGCTGAGGAAGTCGGCCGGGTTGTAGTCCCGCCCCTCGTAGGCCCGAAGGTCCTGCTGCATCTCCGTCGCGATCCGGCCCGGATGCACGGAGGTGACCCGCAGACCGGCCTCGTCGTTGCGCAGTGAGTCGGCGAACGCGCGCAGCGCGAACTTGCTCGCCGAATACGACGCCAGGCCGGGGGAGGCGTTGATCCCCGACCCCGAGTTGATGAACACCACCTGCCCGTCCGGGGCCGCCCGCAGCGCAGGCAACAACGCCAGCGTGAGCGCGACGGCGCCGATCACGTTGACGTTCATCGTGGCCCGCCACTCGTCGACGGTGGATTCGGCGACGCGCGCCGGATAGGCGACACCGGCATTGTGGATCAGCACGTCGAGTTCGACGATCGGCTCGACGGCGGCCGGGATCGTGTCGACGTCGTCGAAGTCGATCTCCCAGGTGGTGGCGCCGAGGCGCTGCGCGACCTCGTCGAGTTGCGCGGACGGCCGGCCGGCGAGGAACAACGTGTGGGTGGGCGCCAGCGCGGTGGCGATGGCCGCCCCGAGGCCGCGGCTGGCGCCTGTGATCATCGCGGTCGGCATGTCGCCAACCCTACCGACCTGCGCGAAACGCATTGCCGTCGCATGATTGGACTGATGCCACACGACCCCAGCTTCGCGCCCACGCAACTCGCGGCCCGCGCCGCGTACCTCCTGCGCGGTAACGACCTGGGCGCGATGACCACCGCGGCGCCCCTGCTGTACCCGCACATGTGGAGCTGGGATGCCGCGTTCGTGGCGATCGGGCTGGCGCCGTTGAGCGTCGAGCGTGCGGTCGTCGAACTCGACACGTTGCTCTCCGCACAGTGGCGCAACGGGATGATCCCGCACATCGTGTTCGCCAACGGGGTCGACGGATACTTCCCGGGCCCCGCCCGCTGGGCGACGTCCGCCCTGGCGGCCGACTCCCCGCGCACCCGCCACACCTCCGGGATCACCCAGCCGCCCGTGCACGCGATCGCCGTACAGCGCATCCTCGACCACGCCCGCACCAGGGGCCGGTCGACCCGCCAGGTGGCCGAGGCCTTCCTCGACCGGCGCTGGGGGGATCTGGTGCGCTGGCACCGCTGGCTGGCCGAATGCCGCGACCAGAACGGCCGCGGCCGCATCACGCTCTATCACGGGTGGGAGTCCGGCATGGACAACTCCCCGCGGTGGGATGCCGCCTACGCCAACGTGATTCCGGGTGCGGTGCCGGAATATCAGCGCGAGGACAACAAGATCAACACCGACGCCACCCAGCGGCCGTCCGATCACGAGTACGACCGCTACCTGTGGTTGCTCGAGGAGATGAAATCCGCCCGCTACGACGATCATCTGCTGCCGAAGGTGATGAGTTTCGCCGTCGAGGACGTGTTCGTCTCGGCGATCTTCTCGGTGGCCTGTCAGGTGCTCGCCGAGATCGGGGAGGACTACAAACGCCCCAACGCCGACGTGCGTGACCTGTACGCGTGGGCCGAGCGGTTCCGCGCCGGCGTCATCGAGACCACCGACCAACGCACCGGCGCGGCAAGGGATTTCGACGTCCGCACGGAGAAGTGGGTGGCCACCGAGACCGTCGCGCAGTTCGCCCCGCTGTTGTGCGGCGGCCTGCCGCACCACCGGGAGCGGGCGCTGCTGCGCCTGCTGGAGGGGCCACGGTTCTGCGGGCATCCCGACCTCAGATACGCGTGCATCCCCTCGACGTCGCCGGTGTCACGCGACTTCCGGCCGCGGGAGTACTGGCGCGGCCCGGTCTGGCCGGTGATGACGTGGCTGTTCGCCTGGTGCTTCGCCCGGCGCGGGTGGGCCGAACGGGCCAGGGTGCTACGGCACGAGGGGCTTCGCCAGGCCAGCGACGGCACCTTCGCCGAGTACTACGAACCGTTCACCGGCGAACCGCTGGGCAGCATGCAGCAGTCGTGGACCGCCGCGGCGGTACTGGACTGGCTGGGCTAGCGCCTAGTCCTGGTGCTGTTCGGCGAGGCGTTCCAGAGGTGCCAACGCCTTGGCCAGCGTGTCGAGTTCCTCGTCGCTGAGCTTCGACAAAAGCGTGGCCAGGTGTGCGCGGCGGGTGGCCAGCGCCTCGCGGTGCTGCACCAGACCCTCGGGGGTGACCTCGACGAGCACCGCCCGCAGGTCCGAGGGGTCACGGGAACGTTTGACCAGGCCGAGCTTCTCGAGCCGGCGGATCGCCACGGTGGTGGTGGGGGTGCGGACGCGTTCGTGCGCGGCCAGCTCGGTCATCCGGATCGGGCCGCAGTCCAGCAGCGTCAGCAGGATCGACAGCTGGGCCAGGGTGAGGTCGCCGCCCTCGGCACCCCGGTTGACGTCGCCTCGGCGCAGGACGGAGAACACCTTCGACAACACACGCTGGAGCTCACCTGCGAGCTCGGTGACCTGCGTCTGTGTCTCGACCATAGTTCGCCAGTCTAACGTGTCGGGGCCTGCCGTTTTGGCTTTGGCCGTTAAATTCACAACACCTGCGACAGGAACCTCTGGAGCCGGTCGGTCTGGGCCGCATCGAAGATCTGTTGCGGCGGTCCGGCCTCGACGACCTGGCCCTGATCCATGAACACCACCGAGTCCGCGGTCGACCGGGCGAAGCCCATCTCGTGGGTGACCACCACCATGGTCATCCCGTCCGCGGCGAGCTCGGCCATCAGCGCGAGGATGCCCTTGACCAGTTCGGGGTCCAGCGCCGAGGTGGCCTCGTCGAAGAACATGATCTGCGGTGACATCGCGAGGGCGCGGGCGATCGCGACCCGCTGCTGCTGACCGCCGGACAGCGTGCCGGGCCGGACCTCGGCCTTCTGGCGCAGTCCGACGCGGTCGAGTTGGGCCAGGCCGAGTTCGCGGGCCTGATCGGCGGGCAGCCGTTTGAGCTTGCGCGGGGCCAGCGTCACGTTGTCGAGCACGCTGCGGTGGGGGAAGAGGTTGAACTGCTGGAACACCATGCCGATCCGCTGCCGCAGCTCGTCGGGGTTGTCCTTGAGCACCGAGCGCCCGTCGAGCAGGATGTCGCCGCGGTCGGGTTCGTAGAGCCGGTTCAGCGTCCGCAGCAGGGTCGACTTCCCCGAGCCCGACGGTCCGATGACCGCCGCGGTGGTTCCGGCCGGCACGTCGATGTCGACGCCGCGCAGCACCTTGTTGGGCCCGAACGCAACGTGGATGTCGTTGGCGCTCAGGGAGACCGGATCGACGGATGTGTCGGCCATCAGATCATCTCCTGGGTCGCCGCCGGTTGCAGGGTGGGCGGATCCTCTTCGGTGGGCCGGCGGCCGCGGCGCAACCGGGCGTCGACGTAGTTCACCAGATGGGTCAGCGGGATGGTCAGCAGAAGATAGAACAGGCCCGCGGCGACAAGAGGTGAGAGGCTTCCGGTCTGGGCGTTGAGGTCGCGGCCGACCTGGAACAGCTCGCGCTGGTCGGCGACCAGTCCGAGGAAGTACACCAGTGACGACGCCTTGAGCAGCGAGATGAACTGGTTCATCAGCGCGGGCAGCACGCGGCGCACCCCCTGCGGGATCACCACCAGCCGCATCGACGACGAGTAGCTGAAGCCCAGCGCGCGGGAGGCTTCGAGCTGTCCGGACTCCACGCTCTGGATGCCGGACCGGAAGATCTCGCCGATGTAGGCCGCGGCCATCAACCCGAGTGCGGCGATGCCGAGCGGGAACGGGTTGTTACCGGTCAGCCCGCCGACGATCGGTCCGACGCCGAGCCCGATGAGCAGGATGATCACCACCTCGGGCAGGCCGCGGAAGATGTCGGTGTAGACCCGCGCCGGCCACCGCAGCAGCCGGGACCGGGAGATCCCGGCGACCGCGAGCGCCATCCCCAGGACCAGGCCGATGACCGCGGCGCTGACGGTGAGGATCAACGTGTTCGGCAGGCCGGTCTTGAGCAGGTCCGGAACGGCCTGTCGGTAGAGGTCCCAGTTGAGGAACGAGTCGGACAGTTGGCGCAGCGTCGATTTCGGTGCGGCCGGGCCGGCGTCGGACTCCTGTTGTTGCGCGGCGATGGCCTGGAAGTCGGGCAGCTCCGGTGCGGGCGCCGCCTTCGAACCGGGTTTCCACCCCGGCGGCAGGGCGCGCGGCACCCAGTCGGAGTACAGCCGGGCCCAGGTGCCGTCGGCGATCACCGCGTCGAGTCCGGAGTTCAGCGCGTCGATCAGCGGCTGGTTCTCCTTGGCGACGGCGTAGGCGATGAAGTTGTCCAGGCTGAACGTGTTCTCGATGATCTGCGCCGGATCGCCCGCCTGCACGGTGCCCTCGGCCTGCGCCGACGGGGCCACCCACGCATCGATCTGCCCGGTCTTGAGGCTGGCGTAGACGGTGTTGTAGTCGGGGAAGATCACCGGCTGCAGGCGCAGTGTGTCGACGACGTAGGCCTCCTGCACGGTGCCCTGCACGACGCCGATGCGCTGCCCCGGGCCCAGCTTGCCGAACCCGTCGATCGGGGATCCGCTGGGCACGACCAGCGAGAAGTACCCGAAGTCGTAGCCGTTGGTGAAGCCGACGGTGCGCCGGCGCGCGTCGGTGGTGGTGATCGACGACGACCCGACGTCGAACCGCCGGGCCGCGGTCTGGGCGAGCAGCCCGGAGAATTCGGTGCCGACGAAATTGACTCGCAGGCCCAGCTTCTCGGCGATCGCACGCAGCAGTTCGTTGTCGAACCCGGTGAACTGACCGGAGGAGTCTATGCAGATGCTCGGCGGCGCGTCCGACAGCGTCCCGACGGTCAGCACACCGGGGGTGCCGAGCCCCAGCGCGTCGACGTCGATGCTGTCGAGAGGGCGCACGTTCGCCGTGGTGTAACGGTCGGCTTCCGGACCCTGTGCGGCGGCAGCGAGGTTGGTGGGCAGCGCGCTGGCGCTTTCCACGCCAGGCGGGGCGCACTGGTCGACCTGCGCGCCGGCCGGCGCGGCGCAACACAGCGTCGCCACCATCAGCATCGTCGTGATCAGTGCGGCGATCCGTCCGACGTTCATGGGTTTGAACCTAACCACCGTCGCCCGCCAGCACGCCGCGGCGGGTCAGCTCGGCGACCATGATCGTGGCCATGAGGTCGGACCGCTCGAGGCAGGCGGTGCGTGCGCCGGCGGCGTCCCGCGCGGCGATGGCCGTCGCCTCCTGCTGGTAGGTCGGCAGCAATTCCGCCCGCACCCGCGGATAGGACACCCAGAAGTCCGACGCCGCGAAACACTGCGACGCGCGGATCGCCGCGTGCAGCCGCGGGCCGGCGTACGCGTCGTCGACGATGTCGCGGAACCGTTGGCAACCTTCGTGGAACAACCTGCGATCCTTGCCTTTTCGCATGTGCTGCAGCGTGTCGTCGAGTTCGCCGAGCAGTTCCGGGTTCGGGTCGGTGGCCGCCCTCGCGGAGGCGATGCCGGTGAGCACGCCGTACAGCTCGTGGTGTTCGTGCAGCGCCGCCGCGTCGAAGCGTTCGACGAACGCACCCCGGTGATACCGCGTCGACACGATGCCGTCGTGTTCGAGCTGGACCATCGCCTCCTGGACCGGCACCCGGCTCACCCCGAGCGCCTCGGCGATCGCGTTGCGGTCGATGCGGTGCCCGCCGCGCAACCGGCCGGTCAGAACCAGGTCGACGACGTACGCGACGACCTGGTCCTTCTCCTTGACTCCGTAGCGTTTGGGCATCCGGCCGGGGGAGTGCGCCGCTACCGGCTGTCCCGCCAGCGGCACAGCGTTTCGGCGGCCGTCAGGTCGTAGTCGGGGCCGTTGACGCCGACGGTCAGCAGGGTGACACCCAGTTCGACGAGTGCGTCGGCTTCGGCGAGCATCGCGTCCTTCCCGCTCTCGGGCACCCCGGAGGAGCGTTCGACGGCCGACGGGTCCCGGCCGACGTCGGCACAGTGCCGGTCGAGGACCTCGGCCTTGCCGGGATAGGTGGTGCGGTCGGTGAAGCCGTGCCAGATGTCGGCGTACTCGGCGACCAGGCGCAACGTCTTGCGCTCACCCTGACCGCCGATCAGGATCGGGATCTCGCGCGTCGGTGCGGGATTGAGCTTCGCCAGCCGCGACTTGATCCGCGGCAGCGCCCGCGCCAGATCGTCGAGTCGGCTTCCCGCCGTACCGAATTCGTAGCCGTACTCGTCGTAGTCCTTCTGCTTCCAGCCCGAGCCGATACCGAGGATCAGCCGCCCGTCGCTGATGTGGTCCACCGTGCGGGCCATGTCGGCCAGCAGTTCCGGGTTGCGGTACGAGTTGCAGGTCACCAGCGCGCCGATCTCGATGCGTGAGGTCTGCTCGGCCCACGCGGCCAGCATCGTCCAGCATTCGTAGTGGGCGCCGTCCGGGTCGCCGTACAGCGGGAAGAAGTGGTCCCAGTTGAATGCGACGTCGACACCGATGTCCTCGCAGCGGCGCACCGCGTCGCGGATGTGGCGGTACTCCGGTGAGTGCTGGGGCTGCAGTTGGACGCCGATGCGTACGGGATGTGTGGCAGGGGTCATAGCGCCACGGTAACTCTCGGGTGCCGGGTCGCCCCAGGACGCTCAGCCGAAGCGCAGCTGAATGCGATGGTCCTCGTCGGTGACGTAGAAGGTCTGCCCGGATTCGACGGACAGGCCCTCCACGTTGCGCAGGTCGCGGAAGTCGTGGACCAACTCCGCTCGGACGGCACCGTCGGCGGGTTCATCGGCGGTCAGGGTGAAGCGCCAGTGTGAGCAGTGCGCGACCGCGCCCTCGGGATGATCGTCCAGCAGGACCGAACCCTTGTCGGTCGCGTCGATCGAGCCGAGGATCGCGTCGTAGACGTCGTCGCCCGACCGCGACAGGGCACGAAATCCGACGAGCGCGTCGGGTGGGGACACACCGGCCAACTCCCACACCCGTACGGCCGTCGGTGACGAGACCTCGCCGTCGAACAGGGCCGGCACGCCGGACAGCTCGACGAGGATCGGCTCGCCCGCCGCGGTCGTCGGGAAGCGCAGCGCCAGCAGAAGATTCCCGTTCGGCCGGAAGGCAGCACCCTCGATGTTGATCGGCACGTCGCGCTCGGTCAGCCGATCTACCCACGACTTGCTGCGCTGGGTTCCGCGTTCGATCGTGCGGGCAATGAACCGGGTGCGCACGGTGTCACCCGGGGTGATCGCGACTACATGGGAGGCGTCGAGCGCGTCGTTTATCAGCCGGTGCAGGTGGAACTTGTTGCGGCGGACGATGATCGGGAGTTCAGACTCCGGTACGGTGCGGTCGATCGATTGTTCGTCGAAGCGGGCGAGGAAGGCGCGCTTGGCCTGCAGGGGCCCAGCCTTGGATCCGTAGTGCGATCCCACCACGTACACCCACCCGTCGTGGCGCGCCACGGCCTCGGCGTCTTCGGTGCGTCCCTTCTCGTCGCCCGCGTCGACAGGCAGCCGGTGGATCTCCCATCCGCGGTCGGGCGCCGCGCCGCGGGCGTGGCCGAGCACCGCCACGCAGTCCTCGACCGGACCTTCGTCGAGCACGGTCCAGAATCCGAGATCCCACCCGTGCGCTTCGAGCAGAGCCTCGTTGTCGACGTGGACGAGGTCGGAGGCCTCGTTGCCCTCGTGGGCGAGATCCACGGTGGTCAGCGCCGGCGACGTCACCCGGCGATGCTAGCGGCGCCCGGCGCTATACGCCGATCTGCCCGCCGTTTCGCCACACCGCGACCATCGACGGCCGCGCGGTCCCGTTCCCGCCTTCGGGCCACCGTGAGAGCGGGTTGTCGATGCTGTTGTCGTCGTGCTCGCCGGGATGCTGGACGGCGACCATCACCAGATCGTCGAGCACGATCGGCCCACAGGTCTCCGCACCCAGCGGCACGGTGAGGAATTGCTTGGTCTCGCCGCGGTTCGGGCCTTCCAGCGCCACGGCGAACAGGCCGTCATTGGAGTCGAGCGCGTTGCCGTCGGTGGAGATCCACAGGTTCCCGTGGTTGTCGAACGCGAGGTTGTCCGGGCAGGAGATCGGGCTGACCTTGGTCTTGTCGAAGCCGGCGAAGTAGGTGTCGGCCGCCGCCGGATCGCCGCACACCAGCAGAAGTTCCCAGGTGAAATCGGTACCGGTGTGGTTGTCGGTGATCTCGAGGACCTGCCCGCTCTTGTTGTCGTTGCGGGGATTGGCCGCGTCGACAGGGGCCTCACCGGATGCGCCGCGTTCGTCGTTGTTGGTCAGCGCGACGTAGACCTTGCCGGTCTTGGGGTTGGCCTCGAAGTCCTCGGGCCGGTCCATTTTGGTCGCACCGGCCTTGTCGGCGGCCATCCGGGTGAACACCGCGGCCTCCTGAGCGGAGATCCCCTCGACCAGCGATTCGGCCTGTCCACCGGGGCCCGACCGCAGCAGCGGGATCCAGGTGCCGCTGCCGCGGAAGGAGCCCATCGACGGCAGCTTGCCCGATCCGTCGATCTCGTCGGCCGGGATGTCGCTGGTCAGCTTCGCGACGTAGAGGGTGCCCTCGTCGAGGATGGTCATGTTGTGCGCCATCGCGGCCGGTTCATATGCATCTCCTGTCGCTTCGCTCGCCCCGGCACCCGGCTGCATCTTCTTGCTGGAGACGAACTTGTACATGTAGTCGAAGCGCTCGTCGTCACCGGTGTAGGCGACCACGGTGCCGTCGTCGGTGACGTAGATGTTGGCGCCCTCGTGCTTGAGCCGGCCCATCGCGGAGTGTTTGACCGGCTTCGAGTTGGGATCCCACGGATTGAGTTCGACGACGTAGCCGAACCGGTTCGGCTCGTTGGGTGTCTTCGTCAGGTCGAAGCGAGGGTCGAACGTCTCCCACAGCAGGGCGGTCGGTTCCGGCGAGATCCCGTAGCGGTCGAGCCGGTCGGCGTCCACCGGGTTCGGGGCAGGCGCGCCCTCGGCGGCGCCGAAGTAATCCTGGAAGTTCTCCTCGCCCGAGAGCACGGTGCCCCACGGGGTGACGCCGCCGGCGCAGTTGGCGAACGTCCCTGCGACCGTCCGGCCGTCCGGATCCGCGGCGGTCTTGACGAAGTCGGTGCCCGCGGCCGGACCCGTCAGCGTCATCGGGGTGTCGGCGGTGATGCGGCGGTTGTAGCGGCCGATCACCGGCTTCAACCCCTGCGGCGTGCGCTCCACCTCGACGACACCCATGCCGACCGCCGCGATCTCGACGTCGAAGTGCTCACGGGTCGGGGCGTCGGGGTTGTAGCCGGGGAACATGAACACCGGGTCCACGTACTCGAAATTGGTGACCAGCAGGAACCGGTTGCGCTGACCCTCGATCGGCAGCAGCCCGGCGAAGTCGTTGTTGAACCCGAACTGCCCGCGCTGTGCGGCGCCGGTCTGCCTGGCGACGTCGAATTTCGGCGCGCCGGGCAGGATCGGGTCGCCCCAGCTGATCACGACCGCCTGCTCGTAGCCCTCGGGAACGACGACCGTGTCCTCGCTGTTGGGGGCGACCGAGGTGAACTTCATGCCCGCCGGGGACTCCGCCGGTGCGTCGGACGTCGGGGTGGTGGCGGCGGGTTGCTCGCCGCCGCCGCACGCGGCCAGCAACGATCCGGCGCCGACGGCGAGCACGGTCACCCCGGTGACCTGCAGCATCGACCGGCGCGTCACCGCCTTGACGACATCGCCGAAGTACTCGTTGTCGCTGGTGTTCGGAACCGGTTTCCAGCATGCGTCACCGCACTTGTAACGGCAGGTGATGTGCTGCCGCTTGGACTTACCGTCATGCGACACAAAGAGATTCAACGGCACTAGCGCCATGGCAGGCAGGGTCCTTCCGTCCGCACGACCGCGGGCTGAGCGGCCGATCGGGCGGAAACCTACGGCAACCGGACGTGCAACAGGCGATCAACAGGTGAACAGCCGGTGGCGGGCCGCGACACACCGTTGCGATTTCAACGGATTTGCTGCGGCGCCGCTTTCCCAGGGTATAGGTTCCCGGCAAATAAATAACGGAGGGGTCAAAATATGGCGGTTCGTCGGGGCGCACGTCGTGCGCAGGGCTTTGCGGTGCGGCGTTGGCTCCAGGTGGGAGCGGCGTCGGCCGGTGTGGGCGCGGGGTTGCTCGGCTTCTCGCTGCTGGGTCCGCAGGTCGGTACGGCCGCCGCGGACACCGCGGGGGAGACCACGACGTCGTCGAACGCGCCCTCGTCCGGCGACGACGCCCGGTCGACGTCCACGGATCAGTCCGACGACACCGACGACCAGGACACCGAGGACGCCGACGAAGAAGACGCCGAAGACGCCGACGAGGAAGACGCTGAGGACGCGGAAGACGCGGAAGACGAGGACGAAGACGCCCCCGAAGACCTCGAAGACGAAGACCCTGACGAGGACACCCTCGACCAAGACGACGAAGACGACGAAGAATCAGCGGCCGACGACGACGACAAGCGCGCCGCACGCGGCACCACCGAAGACGTTGCCGCGGAGACGGTTTCGCAGCCACAGGCGCGGGTGACCGCTCTCGAGCCCAAGGCCCCGTCGGGCAGTTGGAGCGACGTCACCGGACGGGCCATCTCGACCTGGACGAGAGACTCCCAGGGCTGGATCAACTCCCTGCCGGTCGAAAACCAGGCCAAGTACCACCTCGAGGGCGCGCTCTGGGCGACCCGCCGCACGTTCCTCAACCAGGCGCCCGACGTCGCGCCGATCCAGATCAGCGGCAAGCTCGACGGCCCGGTGGTCGGGACGGTCGGCGCCGTCGATCCCGACGGTGACCGGCTGATCTACATCGTCACCCGCGGGCCGAAAACGGGTTCGGTGAAGGTGAATGCCGACGGCACCTACACCTATACGCCCGGCGCGGGTTTCGACGGTGTCGACACCTTCCGCGTGGTGGCCGTCGACGTCGGGCCCCACGTCAACCTGCTCGACCCGTTCCGCCCGATCGGCACCAGCGCCGACAACCTGGTCAACCAGCGGGCCATCAGGTTCACGTTCGCCTACCGGGACGGGTCCGAGCACTGGACGCCCGAACGGCGCGCGGCTTTGAACGATGTCGCCGACCGGCTGGTGGAGTACTTCACGGTCACGCGGGCGGTGACCCTCACGTACGACATCCTGGGTGAGAACGACGCCACCTCGAGAACCCTCGCGTGGGCGTGGAGCGATCCCCTCAGCCAGGAGCCGGGCTACTGGAGAACCGTGGTGCAGAACAAGATCATCTCAGGGGTCGACGCCAACGGCGAGGCGTCCGATGGTCAGATCGCCTACAACTTCGGTCACAAGTGGGGGCTCGGTGACACGGTGGCCAGTGACGAGTACGCCTTCACTCCGGTGGCGATTCACGAGATCCTGCATTCGTTCGGCTTCATGTCCTTCATCGAACGGCCGGGCGAGAACGTCGAGCGCACCTGGATGGTCTTCGACCAGTTCGTCGTGACCGCCGACGGCAGCCGACCGATCGACTCCGACTACGGGTGGGATGCAGAATTCGATCCGTATCTGACCGGTCAGAACGGCGGGATGTACTTCGGTGGGGCCAACGCCGTTGCGGCGTACGGCGGTCTGGTTCCGCTGTTCACCCCGAATCCCTGGCGGCCGGGCAGTTCGATGAGCCACGTGGACGACGCCACGTTCACGGGTGTGAATGTCAAGGTGATGAACGCGCAGGCGCCCATCGGGCCACGCGTCCGCATCCTCAGCCCGATGGAGATCGGGATCCTGCGGGACCTCGGATACCGCGCGAGCGCGCCGGTCACTCAGCTCTGACGGGTGAGCACATCGCGCAGGATCTCGACGAGCGCCTTCGGTTGATCGCCCTGCACGGAGTGCCCGGAGTCGGCGACCACGTGGGTGCGCTGAAAGCCCGGCGCTCCCTTGGCGAATGCGTCGGCATCCTCGTCGTTGACGAAGAACGACTTCGCACCGCGCACGAGCGTGGTGGGCATGGTGATCGCAGGCACGTCGTCCCACAGCCCCTCGAAGCCGTCGCCCTTGCGGAACGAGTCGTAGCGCCACGTCCAGGTGCCGTCGTCGAGTCGCTTGCTGTTGTGGAAGACGCCGCGGCGCAACGAGTTCCGGTCCCGGTGCGGGGAGGCGGCGACGGTCACGTCGAGCATCGCCTCGAACGACGGGAATGTGCGGTCGCCCTGTACGAGCGCCACCGCACCCAATTGCGCCTTGGTCATCTGCTCATGGCGTTCGGGGGCCGACGGTGTGACGTCGACGAGGACGAGTTCGGGGACCAGCGCCGGTTCGGTGGCCGCGATGCGGAGCGCGGTCAAACCGCCCAGCGACATCCCGACGACCAGCCGCGGATTCGGCGCCCACTCGCGCAGCACGGGCCGCAGCGTCTCGGCGTTGAGCTTCGGTCCGTAGTCGCCGTCCTCGCGCCAGGCCGAGCGGCCGTGCCCGGGCAGGTCGATCGCCAGCGCGGGCACCCCGAGGCCGAGGACGACGGTGTCCCAGGTGTGCGCGTTCTGTCCGCCGCCGTGCAGGAACACCACCCGGGGCTCGTCGTCGCCCCACCTGATCGCGCTGATCGGGCCGGCGTCGATGCGCGCCGCCGGCGGGATCTCGGAGACGCCGATCTGCTCGGCGTTCTCGGGCAGTAGGGCGAATTCGTCGAGCTCGAGCAGTTCGGCATCGGTGACCACTCGCCCTTTATACGACGAAACTGCGGTGAGATCGCCCGTTGCTCGGGAATCGCGATCTCACCGCAGTCTCGGCGGTATGACTAGCCTTCGATGAAGGTTTCCAGCTGCGTGCGCGCGACGTCGTCGGGCAGCTGCTGCGGCGGGCTCTTCATCAGGTACGCCGAGGCGGCGACGACGGGGCCACCGACGCCGCGGTCCTTGGCGATCTTCGCCGCGCGCACGGCGTCGATGATGACGCCGGCCGAGTTCGGCGAATCCCACACCTCGAGCTTGTACTCCAGGTTCAGCGGCACGTCGCCGAAGGCGCGGCCCTCGAGGCGGACGTAGGCCCACTTGCGGTCGTCGAGCCAGCCGACGTGGTCGGACGGGCCGATGTGCACGTCCTTGGTCTTGAACTCGCGCTGCAGGTTGCTGGTGACGGCCTGGGTCTTGGAGATCTTCTTGGACTCCAGGCGCTCGCGCTCGAGCATGTTGAGGAAGTCCATGTTGCCGCCGACGTTGAGCTGCATCGTGCGGTCGAGCTGCACGCCGCGGTCCTCGAACAGCTTGGCCATCACGCGGTGGGTGATGGTCGCGCCGACCTGGCTCTTGATGTCGTCACCGACGATCGGGACGCCGGCGTCTTCGAACTTCTTGGCCCACACGGGATCGGACGCGATGAACACCGGGAGCGCGTTGACGAACGCCACGCCGGCGTCGATGCAGCACTGGGCGTAGAACTTGTCGGCCTCTTCGGAACCCACCGGGAGGTAGGACACCAGCACGTCGACCTTGGCGTCCTTGAGTGCCTTGACCACGTCGACGGCCTCGGCGTCGGACACCTCGATGGTGTCGGCGTAGTACTTGCCGATGCCGTCGAGGGTCGGGCCGCGCTGCACGACGACGTCGGTCGGCGGCACGTCGGCGATCTTGATGGTGTTGTTCTCCGACGCGAAGATCGCCTCGGACAGGTCGAAGCCGACCTTCTTGGCGTCGACGTCGAAGGCGGCGACGAACTTCACGTCACGCACGTGGTAGGGCCCGAAGCGAACGTGCATCAGACCTGGCACGGTCGCATTCTCGTCTGCGTCCTTGTAGTACTGCACGCCCTGCACTAGCGAGGACGCGCAGTTTCCAACGCCGACAATGGCAACCCGGATGTCTCCTGCGTGCTCAGTCATGGCCGTTCTCTCCCTCTCCTACTGAAATTCGGTGGTGCTGTCTGTGGTCGCCCCGGTTCAAGGCGGTGTTCACGTGTTGTCCGGACTTCCCTGCCCGAGACGTTCCGCCGCGATGAGTTCGTTGAGCCACTTCACTTCGCGCTCGCTGGACTCCAACCCCAGCTGGTGCAGCTGCCGGGTGTATCGATCGAATGAGCTGCTGGCCCGCGCCACTGCTTCACGCAGACCTTCGCGACGTTCCTCCACCTGACGGCGGCGACCCTCCAGGATCCGCATCCTGGCTTCCGCCGGGGTGCGGTTGAAGAAGGCGAGATGCACACCGAATCCGTCGTCGGAGTAGTTCTGCGGGCCGGTGTCCGCCACGAGTTCGGCGAAGCGCTGCTTGCCGGCGTCGGTGAGCTGGTACACCCGCCGGGCCCGGCGACGCGTCACCGTGCCCGCCGGTGCGGCGTCCTCGACGATCAGCCCGTCGACCTGCATGCGGCGCAGCGCCGGATACAGCGAACCGTACGAGAACGCACGGAAGGCGCCCAGCAGGCCGGTCAGCCGTTTACGCAGTTCATAGCCGTGCATCGGCGATTCGAGCAGCAGACCGAGAATGGCGAGTTCCAGCACCCGGAACCACCCCCTCACAGTCTGCCCCGTCGCTACGACGCATCGACACGTCGTTGAATAGTATCGCGCCGATATATACGGCGCTACATCGGGCGTTGCCTTTTGTTCGCTTTCCGGTCACCTGGGCCGGCTGCTCAGCTGCTCGGGGGCCAGATCGCCTTGGTGGTGCCGTCCGGGAACAGCTCGATCCGGCCGGTGCCGAAATCGCTGTTGGCGATGATCTCGAGGGTGAGGAGGTCGGGGGTCGCGGGGTCGGCGGAGGGCCCGACCCGCAGCCACGTGTCGGTGACGTCGGCACGGTTCATGCCGAGGGTGTCGGGCGCCCCCCGCAGCACGCCGAGGGTCTTCTCGAAGTCGAACTCCGCCAGGTCGACGAGGCGGTCATCGGAGTCCAGCGTGCTGGGCGACCCCCACGGATCACCCCACCCGCCGCGGTAGTCGTAGTTCTGTTTACGCCGGTTGTCGGAGGGGTCCGGCCGGTCCAGCGACGCGGTGTCGGCGCGGATGTCGAGTTCGTAACCCATCGTGCTGCCGAACCGCTTCCGCATCTGCTCGAACAACCCGTTGAGCCCGTTGAGGGACTGCAACTGTCGCGGCGGAGTGAGCACGACGGGTCCGATGCCGTCGGATTTGGCGCCCGGATCGCTCTGAAAGTCCAGTGGCGAACTGGTGTTGCCGTAGAGCCCCCAGCCGATGCACATGCCGAGCACCACCAGCACCACGGCCATCGCGGCCTTCACCCCCCAGCCGGCCTTCAGCGGGAGCCGTGGCCGCCTCGGCCTGCTCAGGTCGGGCAGTTGCACCGGCGCGTTGCCGGTCTGCAGGTCCGACACCAGCGCCTGCAGTTCACCCAGCGTGGCGGCGTGCGTCGCGGCCTTGACCCGCTCCCCGTGTTCGGTCATCGACAGCTGACCCTCGCCGAGTGCGGTGTCGAGCACCTTGCAGATGTCGTTGCGGTCGCTGTCTTTGGCCCGGGTCCCGGCCGTCGGCCGCCCTGAGCTGCTCACTGCCACGCCGAGATCGTAAGAGTTCGGCGGGCAGAACCGCAGACCAGACGACGAATCCGGGGTGGCGTTGCGGCGTCTGCCGTTCGGCGTCTCCGGTGCCGACGTACTCTGGTCTGCGTGCGATTGCAGAGACAGGTGGTGGACTACGCGCTGCGGCGCCGGTCCCTGCTGGCCGAGGTCTACTCGGGGCGCACCGGCGTCTCGGAGGTCTGTGACGCCAACCCCTATCTGCTGCGCGCCGCGAAGTTCCATGGCAAGCCCAGCTCGGTGATGTGCCCGATTTGCCGTAAAGAGCAGTTGACGTTGGTCTCGTGGGTGTTCGGGGACCACCTCGGCCCGGTGTCGGGGTCGGCGCGTACCGCCGAGGAGCTGGTCCTGCTGGCCACCAAGTTCGACGAGTTCTCCGTACATGTGGTGGAGGTATGCCGAACCTGCGAATGGAATCATCTGGTGAAGTCGTATGTGCTCGGCGCGGTGCGGCCGCCCAAGGCCCCGCGCGGAACCCGGCCGGCGCGTAAGAGCGCGCGTACGGCGAGTGAATAGCGAAGGGCGCCACGAACGGTCGGTCGACGATGTCCGCAAGGGACACTCGGCTGACGGTGTCGGTGCGCCGCCTCCGAATCAAGACCGTGGACCTCGGCATGCCGACCGGGGCCGTCCGCCACGTCCCGCCCAGGGCCCGGTGCAGGGTCGCATGCAACGACCCCCCGAACCGGCTCCCCGGAACCGGCCACCGCGGGCGCCCGACGACAACCGCACCGCGATCCTGCCGCAGGTCCGTCACGAACCGCCGCCCCATCTGCGGGATCCGATCGACGTGGTCAAGGCCGCTCTCGAGGGCACCCCTCCGCAGAAACCGCCCCCGCCGCGCGGCCCGGGTGGCGGCGGTGACGGGCCGTCCGGCCCGCCGCCCGGCGGGCATCCGCATTGGCGTGAGCGCGTCAACTGGCGGTGGGTCCGGCGAGGGCTGATCGCCGCGGCCGTGGTGCTGATCGTGCTGCCGCTGGTCACCTTCGGTATGGCGTACATGATCGTCGACGTCCCGAACCCGGGCGACATCCGGACCAACCAGGTGTCGACGATCCTGGCCAGCGACGGCAGCGAGATCGCGAAAATCGTTCCGCCCGAGGGCAACCGCGTCGACGTGAACATCGACCAGATCCCGGTGCACGTGCGCGACGCGGTGATGGCCGCCGAGGACCGTGACTTCTACTCCAATCCGGGCTTCTCGTTCACCGGCTTCGCCCGCGCGTTCAAGAACAACCTGTTCGGCGGCGACATCCAGGGTGGGTCGACGATCACCCAGCAGTACGTGAAGAACGCGCTCGTCGGTTCCGAACGCGGCGGCCTGGGCGGCATCACGCGTAAGGCCAAGGAGCTGGTCATCTCGACGAAGATGTCCGGTGAGTGGTCCAAAGACCAGGTACTGCAGTCGTACCTGAACATCATCTACTTCGGTCGCGGCGCCTACGGGGTGGCCGCGGCGTCGCGGGCGTACTTCAACAAGCCGGTCGAGGAACTCAACGTCGCCGAGGGCGCGCTCCTGGCGGCGCTGATCCAGCGTCCGTCCGCACTCGACCCGGCCGTGGACCCCGAGGGTGCCGCGGACCGGTGGAACTGGGTGCTCGACGGGATGGTCGAGATCGGGGCGCTCTCGGAGGCCGACCGCGCCGCACAGGTCTTCCCCCCGACTGTCCCGCCCGACGTCGCGCAGACCCAGAATCAGACGACGGGCCCCAACGGCCTCATCGAACGTCAGGTCCAGCGCGAACTGCTCGAGCTGTTCAACATCAGCGAACAGCAGCTCAACACCGAGGGTCTGCAGATCACCACGACGATCGACCCGAAGGCGCAGCGGGCGGCCGAGGAGGCCGTCGCGGAGTACATGGACGGTCAGGATCCCGACATGCGCACCGCGGTGGTGTCGATCGATCCGAAGAACGGCGGGGTCAAGGCCTACTACGGCGGTTCGGACGCCAACGGTTTCGACTTCGCCCAGGCCGGCCTGCCGACCGGTTCGTCGTTCAAGGTGTTCGCCCTGGTGGCCGCGCTGCAGCAGGGCATCGGCCTGGGGTATCAGGTCGACAGCTCACCGCTCGAGGTCGACGGCATCAAGATCACGAACGTCGAGGGCAACAGCTGCGGCACCTGCAACATCGCCGAGGCGCTGAAGCGGTCGCTGAACACGAGCTACTACCGCCTGATGCTCGAGCTGAACAACGGCCCGCAGGACGTGGCCGACGCCGCCCACCGCGCCGGCATCGCCGAGAGCTTCCCCGGTGTCGAGCACACCCTCAGCGAGGACGGGCAGGGCGGACCACCCAACAACGGGGTCGTGCTCGGCCAGTACCAGTCCCGGGTGATCGACATGGCCTCGGCGTACGCGACGTTGGCCGCCTCGGGCGTCTACCACAAACCGCACTTCGTCCAGAAGGTCGTCAACTCGCAGGGTGACGTCTTGTTCGACGCCTCGCAGGAGGACAACAGCGGCGAGCAGCGCATCGACAAGGCCGTCGCCGACAACGCCACCTCCGCGATGCAGCCGATCGCCGCGTACTCGAACGGTCACGCGCTGGCGGGCGGGCGGCCTTCGGCGGCCAAGACCGGCACCAACCAGCTCGGCGACACCGACGCCAACCGCGACGCGTGGATGGTCGGGTTCACCCCGTCGCTGTCGACCGCGGTGTGGGTCGGCACCGTCGACGGCACCAAACCGCTCGAGAACCAGTGGGGCTCCCCGGTGTACGGGTCGGGCCTGCCGTCGGACATCTGGAAGGCCACGATGGACGGGGCGCTCGAGGACACCGACAACGAGTCCTTCCCCAAGCCGGAGGAGATCGGCGGATACGCGGGTGTGCCGCAGGCGCCGCCGCCGCGGCCGACGCAGACCTCCACGCTGGTGCCGACACCGTCGGAGACGGTCATTCAGCCGACCCTTGAGGTGGCGCCGGGCATCACGATCCCATTCGGACCGCCGACGACCGTTCCGGTGGGACCGCCCCCGCCCGTCGGTCAACCGGTGCCCGCGCCCGCGCCCGCCCCCGGTGTGCCCTTGCCGCCGCAGCCGGTCGCCCCGGGCGTGCCCGTACCGCCCGGTCCGCCGCCGCCTCCGTGACGGCGCCCGAGGAGCCGGCGGAGCCGGAGTCCCGGTGGGTGTCGCCGTCGCCGCTTGCGCAGGATCTGCGCAGCGCGGAGGACCGCGACCTGCCCAGCCGCACCGACCGGATCGGCGCCGCGCTGTCGGAGACGATCGGCGGCCCGGTGGGCCGGCACGCCCTCATCGGCCGTCAGCGTCTGATGACGCCGCTGCGGGTGATGCTGATCATCGCCGTGGTGTTCCTGGCACTGGGCTATTCGACGAAGGCCGCCTGCCTGCAGACCACGGGCGGCGGATCGGCCGACCAACGCGTGGCCAACTGGGACAACAACCGCGCGTACTACCAGCTCTGCTACTCCGACACCGTGCCGCTCTACACCGCGGAACTGTTGAACCAGGGCAAGTTCCCGTACAAGTCGAGCTGGATCGAGACCGACGGCAGCGGTGAGCCCCGCATGACCTACGACGGTCAGGTCGCGGTGCGGTACATGGAGTATCCGGTGCTGACCGGGCTGTACCAGTACGTGTCGATGGCGCTGGCCAAGACGTACTCGGCGGTCACGCGCGCGGCGTCGATCCCGGTGGTCGCCGAGGTGGTGATGTTCTTCAACATCGCCGCGTTCGGGCTGGCGTTGGCGTGGTTGGCGACGGTGTGGGCGACGGCGATGCTAGCCGGCCGTCGCGTGTGGGATGCGGCCCTGGTCGCCGCGTCACCGCTGGTGATCTTCCAGATCTTCACCAATTTCGACGCGCTGGCAACGGCTTTCGCGGTCGGCGCGATGCTCGCCTGGGCGCGGCGAAGACCGGTGCTGGCCGGTGCGCTGATCGGCCTCGGGGTGGCGGCGAAGCTGTATCCCCTGCTGCTGTTGGTGCCCCTGGCGCTGCTGGCGGTGCGGACCGGGCGGTGGCGTGAGGTCGCGAAGACGGCGGCCACGGCGTTCGCCACGTGGCTGCTGGTCAACCTGCCGATCATGGTGCTGTTCCCACGCGGATGGTCGGAGTTCTTCCGGCTCAACACCCGTCGCGGTGACGACATGGATTCGCTCTACAACGTGGTGAAGTCGTTCACCGGATGGGGCGGGTTCGACACCGGCCTTGGTTTCTGGCAGCCACCGACCGTCCTGAACGCCGTGACCGCGGTGTTGTTCGCCTCGTGCTGTATCGCCATCGGGGTCATCGCGCTGACCGCCCGGCAGCGGCCGCGCCTGGCGCAACTGGCGTTCCTGGTGGTGGCGGCGTTCCTGTTGACGAACAAGGTGTGGAGTCCGCAGTTCTCGCTGTGGCTGGTGCCGCTGGCGGTGCTCGCGCTGCCGCACCGGCGGATCCTGTTGGCGTGGATGACGATCGACGCGCTGGTCTGGGTGCCCCGGATGCTCTATCTCTACGGCGAAGCCAACCGGGGCCTGCCCGAACAGTGGTTCACCGCGACGGTGCTGCTGCGTGACATCGCGGTGATCACGTTGTGCGCGTTGGTGATCCGGCAGATCTACCGGCCGGAACTCGACCTGGTCCGGTACGGCGGCCGGGTCGACGACCCGGCGGGCGGGGTCTTCGACCGGGCCCCCGACGATCCGCCGCGCTGGCTGCCCGACTGGTTGCGCCCGACGGGACAGCGGGTCCGCGTCGACGCACCGCCACCGGCTCCCGACGAGGAGCCGACGGATTTCGCAGCTCAGACCCGTCTCCTGTAGCCTGGGCAGGTTGCCGACGCAGGCGACCCTCCTGCCACGGAATCCGCCGTGGCCGCACTACGACCATAGGAGGTGATGAGGTTCTAATGCGTCCATACGAAATCATGGTCATTCTCGACCCCACACTTGACGAGCGCACCGTGGCTCCCTCGCTGGAGACGTTCCTGAACGTGATCCGCAAGGACGGCGGCAGTGTCGACAAGGTCGACATCTGGGGCCGTCGCCGGCTCGCCTACGAGATCGCCAAGCATGCCGAGGGCATCTACGCGGTGATCGACGTCAAGGCCGCCCCGGCCACGGTGACCGAGCTCGACCGTCAGCTCAGCCTGAACGAGTCGGTGCTGCGCACCAAGGTCATGCGGACCGACAAGCACTGATCACCGAACGGCTCCGGGTGTCATGCGCCTTGCGTAGGCTCGCGCCCAATATGCCGTCCATTTCAGGAGGACCCAGTGGCTGGTGACACCACCATCACCGTCGTCGGAAACCTGACCGCCGATCCGGAATTGCGGTTCACGCCGTCCGGTGCGGCTGTCGCCAACTTCACCGTGGCGTCGACTCCGCGGATCTATGACCGCCAGAGCGGGGAGTGGAAGGACGGCGAAGCGCTGTTCTTGCGCTGCAACATCTGGCGCGAGGCCGCCGAGAACGTCGCCGAAAGCCTGACCCGGGGATCCCGGGTCATCGTGACCGGCCGGCTCAAGCAGCGGTCCTTCGAAACCCGCGAGGGTGAGAAGCGCACCGTCATGGAGGTCGAGGTCGACGAGATCGGCCCGTCGCTGCGGTATGCCACGGCCAAGGTCAACAAGGCCAGCCGCGGTGGCGGCGGTGGCGGCGGCTTCGGCGGTGGCGGCGGTGGCGGATCGCGCGCCGGCGGCGGTGGCGGACAGGCGGCTGCGGCCGAGGACCCGTGGGGCAGCGCCCCGGCGTCGGGTTCCTTCAGCGGCGCCGACGACGAGCCCCCCTTCTGAGTGGCTTCTGAGAAGCACTCCACAGCAATACTGAGAAAGAGATAGCGATTATGGCCAAGTCCAACAAGCGGCGGCCGGCACCGGAAAAGCCGGTCAAGACCCGCAAGTGCGTGTTCTGCTCCAAGAAGGGGCAGGACATCGATTACAAGGACACCGCACTGCTGCGCACCTACATCAGCGAGCGCGGCAAGATCCGCGCCCGCCGGGTGACGGGTAACTGCGTGCAGCACCAGCGCGACATCGCGGTTGCGGTGAAGAACGCCCGTGAGGTGGCGCTGCTGCCGTTCGGTTCGTCCACGCGGTAGTCCATCACCGGAAACGAAAGATCAACGAGATGAAACTGATTCTTACCGCCGAGGTGGATCACCTGGGTGAGCCCGGTGACACCGTGGAAGTCAAGGACGGCTACGGCCGCAACTACCTGCTGCCGCGCGGGCTGGCGATCGTCGCCAGCCGTGGCGCCCAGCGCCAGGCCGACGACATCCGTCGTGCCCGCGAGTTGAAGACCGTCAAGGGTCTGGAGCACGCGAACGAGATCAAGACCGCGCTCGAGGCGCTCGACACCGTCGAGCTCGCGGTGAACGCCTCGGCCGATACGGGCAAGCTGTTCGGCTCGGTCACGGCCACCGATGTGGTTGCCGCGATCAAGAAGGCCGGCGGCCCGAACCTCGACAAGCGGACCGTCGCTCTGCCGAAGGCGCACATCAAGAGCCTCGGCACGCACTCGGTTTCGGTTCGGCTTCACCCGGGGGTCGAAGCCTCGGTGTCGCTGAACGTCGTCGCCGAAAGCTGACGCCAGCGTCAATACGCCCGGGTGAGAACTGATCTTGGTTCTCACCCGGGCGTTGCTGTGTCTCCTGGCGAACTATGCCGGGTGATCTTTGCCTAGCGAACGTTATCTGCTGTTAACCTGGTGGGCCATTCGGCGCTACTCAACACGCCCGAGTCGTCAACCCGACACGACACGCCGTGAGAGTTTCTATCCACAAAGAACTACCAGTTTTGTAGTGCGCTTATCTGCGGGGATGTCCACATAACGAACAGTTATCCCCAGGTTTTCCCCAACGCCTCAACACACCTGTCCTGATTTATGCACAGGCGCTCCACAGGGTTGTCCACAGGGCCGGTTCCCGGCCGCGCCAGCAACGTCTAACGTTGGCCGTCGCGCGGAGTTGTCGGTGGGCCTTCCTACAGTCACAACCAGCGGACAACGAACTGACGTTCGACAGATTGAGGGGGTCTTGTGGCTGTCGTGGACGACCGTGGTCATCCAGACATGGACGCTCCGCCGCCCAGCGAGGATTTCGGCCGCCAGCCTCCGCACGATGCGGCTGCCGAACAGGCCGTCCTCGGCGGCATGCTGTTGAGCAAGGACGCCATCGCCGACGTGCTCGAGCGGCTGCGTCCCGGTGACTTCTACCGGCCGGCGCACCAGAACGTCTACGACGCGGTCCTCGACCTGTACGGCCGCGGTGAGCCCGCGGACGCGGTGACCGTGGCCGCCGAGTTGGACCGGCGCGGGCTGCTGCGGCGGATCGGCGGGGCGCCGTATCTGCACACCTTGATCTCGACCGTGCCGACCGCGGCCAACGCCGGGTTCTACGCGGGCATCGTGGCCGAGAAGGCGCTGCTGCGGCGGTTGGTCGAGGCGGGCACCCGCGTGGTGCAGTACGGCTATGCGGGCGCCGACGGGGCGGATGTCGCCGATGTGGTCGACCGGGCGCAGGCCGAGGTCTACGACGTGGTGGACCGGCGCTCGTCGGAGGACTTCGCGGTGCTGGAGAGCCTGCTGCAGCCCACGATGGACGAGATCGACGCCATCGCCTCGCAGGGCGGGATCGCCCGCGGTGTGCCGACCGGTTTCACCGAACTCGACGAGCTGACGAACGGTCTGCACTCGGGGCAGATGGTCGTGATCGCGGCGCGGCCGGGTATGGGGAAAAGCACCCTGGGTTTAGATTTCATGCGGTCGTGCTCGATCAAGCATCAACTGCCGAGCGTGATCTTCTCTCTGGAGATGAGCAAGTCCGAGATCGTCATGCGCCTGCTGTCCGCGGAGGCGAAAATCAAGCTGGCCGATATGCGTTCGGGCCGGATGAGTGACGACGACTGGACGCGGTTGGCGCGGCGCATGAGTGAGATCAGCGAGGCTCCGCTCTACATTGACGACTCGCCGAACCTGACGATGATGGAGATCCGGGCCAAGGCGCGACGGCTGCACCAGAAGGCCGGGCTGCGCCTGATCGTCATCGACTACCTGCAGCTGATGACGTCGGGCAAGAAGGTGGAGTCACGCCAGCAGGAAGTGTCGGAATTCTCGCGAAACATGAAGCTGCTGGCCAAGGAACTCGAGGTGCCGGTGATCGCGATGAGCCAGCTGAACCGTGGACCCGAGCAGCGAACTGACAAGAAGCCGATGCTGTCGGATCTGCGTGAGTCGGGTGCCATCGAGCAGGACGCCGACATGGTGATCCTGCTGCACCGCCCCGATGCCTTCGAACGTGACGACCCGCGCGGTGGCGAGGCCGATCTCATTGTGGCCAAGCACCGTAACGGTCCGACGAAGACGATCACCGTTGCGCACCAACTGCATCTGTCGCGGTTCGCGAACATGGCCCACGCGTAGGGGCACCAGAGCACGACGACGGTTGTAGGGTCTCACGCCGTACTTCAAAATTTGAACGGCTGACTTCCAATGGACTTCGAACCGGAAACGTCCGTGACGCACGAGTTTCATCGAGTCCTGCATCAGTGGTCCAGCGCGGTTGCCGTAGGCCGGCGGCGACGTTGACCGCACGGAGCGTGGGCTGGGCGGGCGAGCGTCAGAGCTTCTCACCGATCTGCAACACGAGCCCAGCAGCTGTCATGTGCACGTGGGAGATACTCGACCGGCGCCGACAATCAACGACGCCGCTCAGCCATCCGCGGCCAACCGCCTATCAGACGACGGCCAACAACCGCATAGCCGGGCGCATTAGCGACGCGCGGACCAACGTGACCGAAGAATGAGTGGGCAGCCGTGGCTCCGCACCTGCACGTAGATCAACGGCAGCGCAGCGGGGGACCTCACGCCGACGCGAACTAATCCGGTGCGGGTGCGGTGTCGACTATTTGCGACGGTCATGCCGCCCGACCTTCCGGAGGTGCGGGGCCGCCGGGTTCACCGGCGCTGTCGGCGGACCGCGTCGGCGAGTCCGGCTCGGCGGGGACAGTCTCGTCGCATTCGTCAGCCGGCTCGGCGTCGCTGATGTCGTTGGCGTCAGCCGGCTCCGCCCATACAACGGGATCGCCGGGAACGCTCGGGTCGTCGGGTGGCCGGAGAAGGCGTTCGGGTCGGTGGTAGTGGTTGAGGCGGGCTTGGCCGGTGTCCAGCCGTGGCGGCGGGATCCATTCGACGTCGCAGTGGTCGTTCATGCGGGTGGACCAGCCGCCGTCTTTGTCGACGCTGCGGTTGTCGGCCCCGCACGCGAGCCCGAGTTCATCGACGTTGGTGTTGCCGCCGTCTGACCAGTCGGCATCCACATGATGCACCTGGCAGCCGTAGGCGCCGACAGTGCAGCACGGTTTGGTGCATCCGCCATCTCGCGCGATCAGCATGATGCGTTGCGCAGCCGAGGCAGTCCGCTTGGCGCGGAACAGATCAAGAGCAGATCCGGTAGCTCCGTCGAACACCGCCAGGTAGTGGTTGGCGTGGCCGGCCATCCGGATCACATCGGCGATCGGCACGACGGTGCCGCCACCGGTGGTGCCGACCCCGGCGCGGGACTCCAGATCCTCCAGCGTGGTGCGGATGATGATCGAGACCGGCAGTCCATTCAGTTGGCCGAGTTCGCCGCTCATCAAGGCGATGCGCCCGATCGCGACCATCGCATCGTGTTGGCGCTGGGCCAGGGTGCGGTGGTCGTTGTCGATCTGCTCCTGCGACGGGGTCCCCGAGGTGCAGGGTTCGGGATCGTCGGGATTGCACATGCCCGGCGCCGCGTACTTCGCGAAGATCACCTCCCACACCGCCCACGCTTCCGGCGTCAGGTGCCCGGACAGGTCGACCATCCCGTCGGGGCGTTGTTTCGATCGCGACACGCCACGCTTGCGGGCCCGTTCGGTGTCATCGGGCTCGGGACCGTCCTGATCGAGCAGGAACAACGTGAGGTCGGCTGCGTCCTTGAGTTCCTTGGGGCCGACACCGACCGCGGTGCGCACCAGGGTGACCTCAAACTGCTCCCGCGTGACGGTGTCGACGAACCCCGGCAACTTGTCGACCGCTCTGCGGATGACCTCGACGTGTTCGCTGTTGATCAACCCGTGCGCCTGTGCTGCCGCCGTTGCGGGTAACACCGGCGGCAGCGAAGGACCGGTCAATGCCTGGCGCGGCGCCAGCAGACCGGCCTCGGTGAGTCGTCGGTTGGCCTCACTGCCCGAGATCCGCCAGCGGACCGTCAGCACCTCTCTCCACGATTTGGCGCCCATCTGCTGCGGTGTCGCCTCGGAGCGCAGACGGGCCAGCAAGCGGTGGCTCATCGTGGGCAGCCGGCATCCCAGGATCTCGAGTTCATCCAGCGCCGCAACGAGTTCGGCGCGGTCCAACAAGGCGACATCACAGGAGGCCACCTCGTCGAAGGCCGCACGCAGCGCGGTCACCGCGGCCTGGAGGTCGTGCCCTGACATACCTCGAACATACATTCGACCACCGACAAATTCGCTGCCTCAGACTCCGATGCGGATGCAGAGGACGTCGCGAAGGGCTGTCATCAGGTGGTCAAAGGATGCGGAGGACCGGACGCGTCAAACTCTTTGGCGCACTGACGTTAACGCGCTGGAACCTTCACCGGCAGCGCCGTAGTCGTCTTTATCCACGAATTCCGCACGGGCAGAACATCATTGAACAAGAGTGCGGCAGGTTCACAACGAAGCGCTGCCATCGGTGCGGCCGAATGGAAATGGCGCCTTAGGTGGTCGGCGTAAAACCAATCGCTTGGCCGTGCCACAAGGGCCTGGTCACCTCGAGCGGCGGAAACCCGACGGGGACCTATTCCGAAGGCGTCGCTGAATTGTTACTTGTGGCACCCTGGGCGCGAAATGTGTTCTGACACACTGGTCCGGCGGGTTCGACTACATCACGCCCTCACCGCGTTCCCAGTGTCGGGGGAGGGCAGAGCAAGGGGGTCGCCACATCAAGCCGACCCGGGATCGGCTTTCGCCTGTCGTCGCCGGAAGGGGCCTCCGGCGGCACAATGCGCATATTCAATCGGGCTTCTACGTGGTGTTTTGTGAGAATCGCGGGGATTCCACTAAAGTCTGCGCCTAACTCTGACAGGGCAGTGACCCGAGAACAGCGCAATGTAGGCCACGTCCGCCAAGTAGTGGCAGTAGTCGTTCTGGGTGATCTATCGGCGCCGCGTCCGTGCGCGTCGCCTTGGCTGTTCTGTGCGTAGCAATCGTTCGTTGCCGGCACACATCTGGCCGTGTCGGCAATAGCCGCTGCCTACGAATCAGAGTCCAACGCCGTTTCTCAACGCCCGAGAGGCGAGTTGGCGGGGAGGGGAGCCCTGTCCGGGGGGAGCTGAAACCTTCACAGAAGAAAGAACCATGCCGAAGCACGCCCGAGTGACGAAGTTCTCCGATCAGAAACAAGTAAAGACGCTCATCGCCACGGCTGTACTCACCGCCGGCCTCGGGGGCTCTGCACTTGTCGTTTCGCCGGACCATCCGCTGACGGCCGCTCCAGTTGCGCAGTCGGGGGTAGTCGTTGCGGCCAATCCCGTCGCCGCGGCCGCCCCCGCAACACCCGAGCCGGTGCTCGCGGCCGCCCCGGCCCCCAAGCCGGTGGTGGTGACCGCAGACTCCAGCCCCCAGGACATCGTCAACGCCATCGTGAGCCAGGGCCGGGCCGTCGGGCTGGCCGAAGAGCAGATCAAGACCATCATCGCCACCGCGAAGATCGAATCCGGCTTCCGCCCGGCAGTGTCCGGCGGTGCGCAGCCCTACGGCGCCCCGGCGACCGCGGCCGATGAGGTCCTCGGCCTGTTCCAGGAGAAGGCCACCTTCGGCACCGTCGCCGAACGCCAAGACCCCAACAAGGCGATCGCTCGCTTCATCGTCCGGTACACCGAGGCGTTCAAGAAGTACGGCATCACCGACGACACCGTGCAGGCCGCCACGCTGGCGCAGAACCCGCAACTCCTCAAGCACCGGCGCGGGGTCGGAACCGGCTACTACAACACCGTCAAAGCGGCGATGGGCGAAGCCGGGCACCTCTACGACCAGGCAGCCGCACGCCCGCCGCAATCGGTCATCCGCTAGCCGGACCGATGCTCCACGGCGGGCGTACTCCTTCGAACTCGGGGGCGTCGCCACGGTAGACCGATTCGAACATCTCCTCGGACGGTGTACTCACGTTTCTTCTCCCTTCGGTGCTTGGGGGTAAAACGCTTAGTGCACAGTCTTTTTCGGGGGAACCATCTTGTGGTGATTCAACGGCTCACCGCTGAGGTTCCAACTCCAGGACACGGTCGGCCGGACCCGAAGGTATGGGTTAGGGCCGCCGACGACCTCAGCGGTGCCGTACACCCGCAGGTACCGCGGTGACCACGGGTCGGTCGACGCCAGGTCGTCGATCACCAGTGCCACCTTGTGGTGCCCGGCTGCGACGTTGTGGTGTCGACGGGTGTTCGCCGGCCGGAACCCGCCGATGTTGATGTAGGTCCCGTCGAATTCGAACCCCACCGGAACGACGTCGGGTTGCCCCTCGTCGTCCACGGTCGCGATGCGCGCCAACGGTTGAGAAGCCATGTACGCCAATTCCTCGTCGGTGAAGCTCATGGTCGTCGTCCTTCCGCGTGATCTGGGTCGAGGTGCGTTCGTATCAACGGCGTGACGAGCCCGAGGATGTAGCGCTGGTTGGCGATGCCCATCAGTATCGCTCCGGCCAGGGCGGCGCGCAGGCGTGTGTCGGGGCGTCAATGGTGGCGGCCAACGGGTCGACGGCCTGTGCGGTGATGTGAGCGCGCATCAGTTCGGCAGCGTAGCGCTGTAGAGTTTCAAGACCCACCAGGATCGAAGCCATGCAGACGCCAATACGTCTGATGGCCCGAGGCATTGCAGGCCGGCGTTATTGAAATAGCCCCGGTAGAGCGCAGTGTCCCGATTGAAACCAAGGATTCGGCGAGCAGCTCCGCAACACGGCGAGCCCCGCAGAAGACAAGGGGGCCCAATGGCCCAGCATGATTTGGGACCGGGTATCGGCCCCCTGAGGGATGCGACGATCGGACGCCGATCTTTGCTGTTGCTTACCGGTGCTGTCGGCGCGGGGGCCGTTTTGGCGGCTTGCGCCAAACCCCCGCGACCACCCGGCGCCGGTGCGATACCGCCGATGCCGGTCTACGCGGCAGCCCTCAACGAGCAGATCCCACCCATTCTGAAAGAAAACGGGATCCCTGGTGCGATCGTGTTGATCCGCAGCCCCGACAAGGGTGATTGGAGCGCGACATTCGGTGTGGCCGGTATCGGAAGCGACGCGCCGCCCTCGCTCCACGACCACGTCCGCATAGCGAGCATTTCCAAGTCGATGACGGCCACCGTCATTCTGCAATTGCAACAAGAGGGCGAGCTGGCGATCACCGATCCGATATCGCGCTACATACCTGGGGTCCCCGACGGAGACAGCATCACCATCCAGCAGCTGGCAGAGATGCGCAGCGGGTTGTACAGCTACGCCGATGACCCCGGGTTCGCCGCCACACTGGAGAAGCAGCCCGACACGGTCTGGACCCCGCAACAGCTCCTCGGAATCGCGTTCGCCCACCCGCAGAACTTCCCACCGGGCCGCCAGTACGAGTACAGCAACACCAACTACGTGCTGCTCGGCTTGGTCATAGAGAAGGTCACGGGCACGACGGCGGCGGCTGCGCTGAAGGCCCGGATCTTCGATCCGCTCGGTCTGCGCAACACGATGTTGCCGGCCGCCGCCGATGCTGCGCTGCCCGATCCGCATCCCCGCGGATACATGTGGGGGCCCAATGAGGCGTCTGACGGACCACTGCCCCAGGCTCAGCTCGAGGCGGCACTGGCCGGAGATCTCCAGCCCGCCGATCACACGAATGACAATCCATCGTGGGCATGGACGGCCGGTGGTGTCATCTCTCGGGCAGAGGACGTCGCCGACTTCATCGAGGCGATGGTGGCCGGACCGCTGCTCGACGACGCGACTCGGCAGTGGCGGCTGGTGAACATGAAGCCAACGGACCTGTCCGACCCGGGCGGCGCGTCCAAGCTCGGATTCGGAACCTACGGATTCGGATTGGAGGGCGCAGGGCCGATGTACGGCCATCCCGGGAACATCGTCGGCTTCTCCGGACTGGCCGCACACGACCCGAAGGTCGGCACCACGGTGGTCATCCTGACGACGGTGTACCTCACCCCGCGGGGCGACTCGCCGCAAAATGCACTCTTCGCGCCGATTCTCAGTCAGCTGTATCCAGATGTGGCGGCACAGCTTCCCGGACTCGACAGCTCGAGGTCGACGCCGCCCACCAGCTCGACGGGGCCGGGCCGTTGACGCGGCTGTCTGCTTCAGGCAACGACACGGATGGGTCTGGTCGGCGTGGTCCACATTCGCCGGACACGTGCAGACCGCTCTCGAACCCGCGACGCTGACACAGGGTTGACAACCTACAACTGATTGGTTGTACATTAGGGCGGTGACCGATCGGGACGAGGACAGAGCGGACGCGTTCTTCCATGCCCTGGCCGACCGGACCCGACGAGACATCCTTCGTCGGGTACTGGCCGGGGAGCACTCGGTCTCGGCGCTCGCGGCGAAGTACGAGATGAGCTTCGCCGCGGTGCAGAAGCACGTCGCCGTGCTGGAGAAAGCAGGCCTGATCTCCAAGCGTCGCCAGGGGCGACAGCAGCTGGCGAGTGGCGATGTGGAGGCGGTGCGATCCGTCGCTTCGATGCTCACCGAGCTCGAGGACGTCTGGCGCGGCCGCATCGCTCGCATCGATGACCTACTCAGTAAGGAATGACCATGCCTGTCACCGAATTCAACACGAACATCGACGACCTCACCCTGACGATCACCGCGGAGTTCGCGGCGCCCGTCGAGCGGGTCTGGCAGATCTACGCCGACCCGCGACAGCTCGAGAAGATCTGGGGTCCACCCGATTACCCGGCAACCGTGGTCGATCATTCGCTCACCCCGGGCGGCATCGTCACGTACTTCATGACGGGACCCGACGGCGACAAATATCCCGGCTACTGGAAGGTCATCGCCGTCGACGAGCCACGCAGTTTCAGCTTCGAGGACGGATTCGCCGACGACGATCTCAAACCGGCGAGCGATATGCCGGTCGCGCACAGTGTGTACACCTTCGAGCCTGCCGGCGACGGCAGAACCATAGCCACCTATGTCAGCCGCTACGCGTCGGCCGAAGGTCTGCAGAAGGTGCTCGAGATGGGCGTCGAGGAGGGCTCGACGCAGGCGATCAACCAGATCGACGCCTTCCTCGCGGGCTGACCCGGACGGAGCCGATGGTGACCTGCGCGGAATCCGACCGTGGGCTAACGTCTTAATCAGTGCCCTGTAGTCCTGCGGATAGGACTTCGATGACTGTGACCGGCGAGCGCCCGGAGATCCTGGTCGGAGACGTCGACTTTAATCGTCGGGACCATCCCGATCGGCCACTGCGGCCCATCCCACCGGGTCGCGACCACTTCGCCGACCAGTGGCGGCACATGCGGGAGTACATGTTCGGTGAGTGGATCGACGTCGACAAAGAGGTCGAACCCAACACCATCACCCGCCTGCGCGACGACTACTTCTGGCAGGCCGACGAGCACATGATCGGTGTGGTCGACGCATTCGAGCGCCTCGGCTTCGAGCAGGGCCGGGCACTGTTCGAGCAGGCGCTGACCCAGGGCATCGACACACTCGACGATCCGCCGCAGGAGTTCGTCGAACTCTTCGAGCACCTCGACACCCTGGGCGACCGGTTTGATCTCGTCGCCGCCGAACGAGGCCGGATGCTGGCGATGGCGAGTACCAAAGCCGCCACCACGATCATCCAGGGATGGGCGTTCTACGAGACCGCGATGACCGGCGACATCTCCGCGGCCACCGGAGCCACCGGCCGGTTCGCCGACGACGGCCCGCGCCGCTTCATCGAGACGGCACGGGTGTTCGCGCAGTTCACCCTGCCCGACATCTTCGACCGGCACTCGGAAGCCTTCCAGGACGTGGTGCGGGTGCGGTTGATGCACGCGATCGTCAGCCGGGGGTTACGACGCAAGTGGGGTGACGCGGTCTACCTCAAGTTCGGTGAGCCGATTCCCGTGACATCACTGCTCGGGTTCGGCAGCGGAATGCTGCTCGGCCGACTCGTCGACCACGCGTTCGGGCGCAAGCTGACCCGGCAGCAACTCGACGATCTCGCCGTATACTCCTCGTACTCCGGACGGTTGTGGGGTGCGCCCGAGCGCCTCCACTCTCCCGACGGTCTGGAACTCATCAAATCGCTGAACTACGTGCTGGCCAGGGGCGGCAACCCGTCCCCGTGGCGCGCCGAACTCGTCGACGCCATCGCCGGTCCCGCCCACATCGAAACCCTGACCGAGACGCAGCCGGACTGGGTCAAGAAGTTGGTGGCCCGCTACGCCAACCAGATCACGGCGACCATTGCACTGGCCCCCGCCGGAGTCGTGTTCGGATATCGGCAGATCGAGGCGATGGTCGCCGGGACGCTCTTCGAGCCGCTGGGCTACGACTTCGAGCGCCGGGTGCGGATCTTCGAGAACATCACCCGGCTCAACGTCGGAATCGCGATGGTCACCGACCGGCTGCCGTTCTCCAATCCCATCCGGGAGCGCAAGAAGAAGACCGGGGCGGCTGCGCGCGCACGGATCGCCATGCTGAACAAGATCGCCCGTGGACGGCAGATCCCGCTGACCTACACCCATCACGACCGCTCGGCGAAGGGCGAGGGTTTCACCGGCTAGCGGCTCCTGACGCCACCGGGTTCGCCACCTCATTCGATGCGGCGGCCGGGTGGACATTGTCGAGGCCAGTTCGTAACCTTGCCGGGTCTTGTAAAGCCGGACCAACGAAGGATCGTGGCAATACGTATGACCGGGGTGCGCCATACACTTCGGCGAACTGTGTGCGGTTCGGTCGTCGTCCTGGTGTTGGCCCTGTCGACGGGGATTGTGAAGGCGGACCCGGCGGCTGACGCCCTGGCCAGGCTCAACGAGTTGTCCAGTGAGGCGGTGCAGACCCGCGAGGCCGTCACGGCCGCCCAGCGCGAAGCCGACGCCCGACGGGCCGCCCAGACCGCCGCCGAAGAGCGCCACCGCGCCGACGCCGACGCCCTTGCGGGCGCGAACGCCGAGCTTGCGCCTTATCAGGCGGCCGTCGACCGGATCGCCGCGATGACCTACATGGGTGGCCAAGACGGTCAGATGGCGGCGGCGTTGACCGCGGCCTCGCCGCAACAGCTGATCGACAAGCTGTCGGTGCAACAGGTCGTAGCCGCCACGACGGCCGATCAGATGAAGGCGTACCGAGCGACGCGTGAGCGCGCGGCCGCCGCCGCCCAGGCCTCGGAAAAATCGGCCGCAGACGCCCGCGCCGCCGCCGAGCAGGCCGCCAAGGTGCGCGCGGACCTGCAGGCCAAGTGGAGTGAACTGATGCGGAAGATCGCCGCCGCGGAGGCGCAGTACGCGGCATTGACTCCGCAACAGCAGGCGATCGTCGACAACGCACCTCCACCGAGTGCACCCGCTCCGCAGGACCCGGCGATCGTCGCGATGCCGGCCCCACTTCCCGGTGCGAACGGTCCGTCCCCGGCGGCCGGCGGCTTCGACATCCCGGAGGCGTTGCCCATGGGCGTTGCGTCCGAGGCCGGATTACAGCCCAACACCGTCCTGGCTGCCCGCGCCGTCAGCGCACGGTTCCCCCAGATCGCCGACATCGACGGGGTTCGGCCGGACTCGAAGCCGTGGCATCCCAGCGGCCTGGCGATCGACATCATGATTCCGAACCCCGAGAGCCCCGAGGGCATCGCGCTCGGCGACGAGATCCTCGCGTTCGCGATGGCCAACGCGGCCCGGCTCGGGTTACAGGACGTGATCTGGCGTGGCACCTACTACACGCCGGCCGGCCCGCAGGCGTCCGGTTACGGCCACTACGACCACGTGCACATCACCACGACGCCGCGCCGCTGACCGCTCGGTCACGGGTGGAGATTCCACTGGCCGCAATCCTGGGCCAGCACGTCGTTGACGTCGACGCGGATGCCACCGACCACCGGTCCCGGATTGGAGGCGGTGTCGATGATGCGTTGGTACAGCACTGCGCCGGGGTAGATCTGACCGTTGGACCAGGACCGGGTCTGCCAGGCCCACACCTTGCCGGGTGAGCGTGATCTGCCGATGACACCGTCGGCGACAGCCCACTGGCAGGCCCTGATGCCGGCGTAGATCCCCGTGCGCTGCACACCGACCACCGAGTTGATACCGCGAAACCACGGCAGGACCAAGGTGTTCCACGCCTCGCGGTCGACGTCGTCGTCGACGCTGAAGAAGATCGGTGCGCTCTGGCCGCCACCTGCGGCGGAATGCAGCTGCCAGCCGGTGCGAGCGTCGGCGACGCCGCCGGCGTACCCGCGGGTGAAGTCCGACGGCGCTGTCCCGCCCGGCTTGCCGTACTGGTAGTTGCTGACGATCGCCAAACCGGCCGCGGCCAACGAGCGGGCGTAGGGCAGCGTGATCGGCTTGGCGCCGAATGACGAGCCGGGCCGTGAGGTCGAGACGTAGTTGATCACTCCGGCGTGGCCGGCGGCCCGGATGTCCTGTGCCGGAATCTGGCGCATGGCGTAGTCGATCAGCGTGGGGGCGGCGGCCGCGGCGGCAGGCGCGTACCTACCCGCTGATACCGCACCGAGGCCGGCCAATGCCGACACCGCGGTGGCATAGCGCAGTGCGTCACGCCGGGATACCTGCACTGCGCGAAGTTACCAAAGTGACTGACGTGAACCGTGTAACGCTGACGTCGGTGTCAGTTCGTGTCTGATTCGGCCCGAGGGCGGCGCCGTCTGGTTCGGTGGGTGTGGTTGGAAGGGGTTGGTGGCTGTCTACGGGCTACTGCTGAACCCGGCGATTCCGTCGCGGGCGGCTTCCTGCACACCGGCCAACTGGTCGACGTCGGCCATCACCGCCCGCAGCGACGTTCTCGCTGCGGCGTCGGCGAACAGGTGCAGGTCCTCGCGGCTCTGACCGGTCGCGTGGTAGCGGTACTGGCTTCCCTCGTTCAGGCACAGCGCCGTGCGCGCGAACTCCTCGGGAGAGACGTCGATGAACTCGCCCGATCTGACCCCTGATTCGATGATGGTGCGGAGTCGCACCGCCAACTCTTCGTAGTCACCCTGGAAGTCGCTGAAGACGTCCGGCTGCTTCTTCGCCGCCTCTTCCAGGTCGTAGAAGTTCAGCGGTGCAGTGCACATCTGGACCACATCCTGGTACAGCACGATGTAGAGCCGCACCGCCGCTGATTCATCGCGGTCGGTCAAGGCCCGCGCTGCCTCCAGCGACACCCGGTTCTGGTTCATGATGCCTCGCAGGATCGCGTCTTTGGACCGGAACCAGTAGTAGAGCGACGACTGTCCCAGCCCTGCCCGCTGCGCGATCGCCTCCATGCGGGTGGATCCGAATCCGTTCGCCGCGAACAACTCTGCGGCGGCCTTGAGAATGTCTCCGCGCGGATCCTCGGCGACGATGCCACTGCGGCGCGGGCGGCCCCCTTGCGACGGCGCTCTAGTCATGGCGCCATGCTAGGTCGCCGGTCCACCGGCCGCTGGGGCCGGTGGACCGTCACGACATGCTCAGTCCGTGGCAGCGAACAGGGCATCGTAATCTTCGGGCTCCTTGTCGATGATGCCGTACTCGACGACGGCCGCTCCGTAGTTGCGCAGCGCCTGACCGTCATCCTCGGTCGGGAACTTCGGGAAGTTCACCTGGTCGATGATCGCCGCGTCGATGCCCATCTCCGCGACAGCGACCTCACCCACTCGATCCGGGTTGTCCTGGGCGAATCCGTTCACCTCGGTCATCGCCTCGCGGAACTTCCTGACGACCTCCGGGTTCGACTCGGCGAACTGCTGCGACGTCGAGTAGTACCCACCGATCTGATCGGGGAACGACTGGACCCCGGGGGCGATGATCTGCTTCCACCCCTTGTTCAGGCCCGGCGTACGGTGCGGCTCCGACACCCAGATCGCGTCGACGTCACCGCGCTCCAGCGCCTCACCCATGTCCGAGAACGGCAGCTGCGTCCACGTCAGGCTCTCGTGGTTGACGCCCAGATTGTCCATCGCGCGACGGATGTGGACCTCGCCGATGTTCTGCAACGTGTTGACCGCGATGTTCGCGCCTTCCAGATCCTTCGGTTCGTTGATCCCGCTGTCCGGCAGGACGAGTACGCCGTGGTCGTCCTGGTCGGGCTGACAGCACGGCGCCCACGCCGGCTGGACCAGCCGCAACGGCAGGCCCTGATCGATCGCCGCGAGCTGGCTCACGGTGTTCGAGTAGCCGAACTGGTTCTCCCCGCTGAGCACGGACGGGATGACGGCCGCACCGCCGTCGGCGAAGTTGACCTGCACCTCGAGGCCGTGCTTCTCGAAGATCCCCTCCTCGATGCCGACGAACAGCGGGGCGCTGAGGATCGCCGGGATCGTCCCCACGTTGACCTTGTCGAGTCCGCCGTCGGTCTTCGCGGGCTCGGTGCCACCACCGCTTCCGCATGCAGTCAGGACGACCGCGGCGGCCGAGGCGACCGCCCCCCATCTCGCGAGGCGTGAAAAGTGTCTGAACACAGATGTTCTCCGATCGATCAGTTGTCAGATGGAAGCGAGAGCCGCGTCGTTGCGGACCATCTCGCGGATACGGCTGAACACATGGGCGCGCAGATGCGCGAACTCGGGGAGGGATTTGGTCTCGATCTGGTCGCGACGATCCGGCAGATCGATGTCGACGATCTCGGCAACACAGCTGGGGGAGCGGGTCACGATCGCCACCCGGTTGCTGAGGTACACCGACTCGTCGACGTCGTGGGTGACGAAAAGGATTGTGGTGCCGGTCTCTTCGCGCACCCGTAGCAGCAGGTCCTCGAGATCGGCGCGGGTCTGTGCGTCGACCGATGCGAAGGGCTCATCCATGATCAGGACCGCCGGGCGGTAGGCGATGGCCCGGGCGATCGCGACCCGCTGCTGCATACCGCCGGAGAGCTGGAACGGCTTCTTGTGCGCGGCATCGGCCAGCCCGACCTCGTCGAGTGCCTGTGCGACCCGGGCCCGGCGCTCGGCAGCGTCGAGCCCCTTCTTCATCAGCGGCAGCTCGACGTTCTTCGCCACCGTGATCCACGGGAACAACGAGCGCGCGTAGTCCTGGAACACCACCGCGAAGTTGGCCGGGGGACCGTCGACGCGTTGCCCGTTGAACGTCACAGACCCGCTCGTCGGCTGGTCCAGTCCGGCGACACACCGCAACAGCGTCGTCTTACCCGCCCCCGACGGGCCGACGATGCTGAACAACTCCCCCTCGGCCACACTGAATGACATGCCGGCGACCGCGGTGAAACCGCCGCCTTTGACGGGGTAGGTCTTCTCGAGGCTTGACACGACGAGCATCGATCACTGCCTTTCACATTGTCCGGGAACGGAACCGATTCGGTGGAACACGGCGCGTTCAGCGCGTGTCGGAACGCCGCGGGTCGCACCACCGCAACAGTCGGCGTTCGGCCAGGGCGTAGAGGAACGTCATGAGGAATCCGAGGATTCCCAGCACCAGGATCCCCGACCACATCGTCAACAGCTGGAACGTCGCTTGTGCCTGGGTGATGACGAATCCCAATCCCGTTCGTGCGCCGACCATCTCGCTCGTCACCATCAGGATGAGGCTGAGCGGGATCGCGATCCGCACGCCGACGAGGACCCGGGGTAGCACGGCCGGCAGGACCACGTACCACTGACGCTGCAGGCCGGTGATGTTGAACGCGCGTACCGAGGCGATCATCGTCGAGTCGAGCCGGCGCGCGCCGTCGGCGGTACTGAGCAGAACCGGCCACACACAGCCCAGCGCGATGAGGAAGATCTTCATCTCGGGGCTCACGCCGAACAGCATCATCGCAAAGGGGATGAGCGCGGTGCTGGGGATCGCTCGGGCGAACTCCAGCGTCGGCGACACCGTCTTTTCGACGATCGGAAGTTGCCCGATCACCAATCCCGCTGCGACACCGACGACTACCGCGATCGCCAGGCCCGCGCTCAGTGTTGTCAGACTGGCACGGATGTTGGCCAGCCCCTCCGGGGTCGACCAGTACTCCGCCGCCTGCTCGAGCACCGCCGAGAGAGGCGGGAAGTAGGCGTTGCCGCTGTTGGCGGAGACCAGGAACCAGGCCGTCAGGGCGCCGACCGCCCCCAGGACGCCGAGTGCGATGCGGCCGCGACCGGTGGACGCCGCCACCATGAAGGTACTCATCGGCTCTCCCCGAGTCCCTGCGCCGAGAGCACCCTGTTCTCCAGCCGGCGCATCAGCGCGTTGAGCACGATCCCGGCCAGACCGCTGACCGCGATGTAGGCGTACATGCGTGCCGGATCACCCGCAGATCGCGACATCGTGATCTCGTAGCCGATGCCCGGCATCTGGATGATGATCTCGGCGGTCACCACGAGGATGAGCGTCGTCGAGGTCGCCAACCGGATGGCCGTGGCCAGGTACGGCAGCATGCTGGGTAGCTGGATCCAGCGGATCCGCTGCCACACCGTGAGGTGGTACGAGCGGGCCGTCTCCAGCGCGACCGGATGAGCCGCCCGCACTCCGGCGATCGCCGGTACCAGAACCTGCCAGAAGGCCGCGAAAACCGCCAGGAACAAGGCGCTTTGGGAGCCGGTGCCGATGGTGAGCACCACCAGCGGGATCAGCGCGACCGACGGCACCGGGCGCAGGAACTCGATCACCGGGCGAAGCAGCGCCTCGAGCGGGACGAGCAGGCCCAACCCTATTCCGGCCACGGTGCCCAGGACCACCGCGATGCACAGGGCGAGCAGCCAGGTGCTCGCCGTGCTCCACAACGCCGGTCCCAGCGCCGGGCCGCCGAGTTCCCCGACGAAGGCCGCCGCGATCTGAGTCGCGGGCGGGAAGTAGCCGGCCGGCAGGATGTCGGTGCGGGTGAGGACCTCCTGCAGGACGATCAAGCCCACCACGAACGCGGCAGTCCACAGGTGCGTGTCGAGCGCGACGGACGGCAGCCGGCGGGGCCGGGGGAGTGACAGCGCGGTGACGGCGGTCATGACTCGAACTCCAGGTACCGGTTGATCTGCAGGTTGCCCTGGCCGGACCGGTACTCCTTACGGGTCCGCTCGTAGTCGAAGTGCAGCCTCGAATAGTCGACCATCTTGTTCGCCACCGGAATGCGTTCCCGCTCGAACATCTGCAACGCCGTGGGCACGTCGCCGTGCACGGTGAGGTGGTGCGTCAGTGTCTGCCCGTCGATCAGCGCCTGATTGGCCCCCTGGGCCATCCCGGGGTACATCGGGTGCGCCGCATCGCCGATCAGTGCCACCCGGCCGTCCACCCACCGCGGGAGGTGCTCACGGTAGTGGCCGATCTCGCGGCCGATGATCGATTCCGGTTCACTGCTCGCGATGATCTGGGGGACAGGGGTGTTGGTCCACGTGTCGTAGACCGCGCGGAACTCGTCGAAGGTCGAGAGCCCGCCGACCGAGCCGTACCAGTAGGCGTGCGTGGCGTCGATCGGGATCCACCCGAAGTGGCCACGGGCGCCGTACACGTCGGCCTGCACCCGTGCCGGGACACCGGCCTGTGCGGTCTCGAACACCCCGCGCCAGCGGACGATCGCCTCGTCGGTGAACGCCGGGGGCGCGCCGAACATCGCGTTGCGGATTCGCGACCCGATACCGTCCGCGCCGAGGAGTACATCGCCCGTGGCGCTGCGGCCGTCCTCGAAGTGGACCGTCACCGTGTCGTCGGTCTGCGTGTAACCCACTGCGGTGGTGTTGAACTGGATCTCCGCGGGGTCGAGCGCGTCGGCGAGCATGGCGTTGAGCCGACGTCGGCGGGCCCCGGTCACCGGCGCACCCAGGAGCTCGTTCCAGTGGCTGACGTCGATATCCGAGGTGAGCTCACCGTCGCTGTCGAGCGCCCACCATCGGTCCATCGCGGCGGCGAACGACCGGAACTGCGCACCCAGTCCGAGCCCGTCGAGGACGCGCACGCCGTTGGGCCAGATGTTGAGCCCGACACCGGCCGTCCGCAACTCCGAATCACTTTCGAAGATCTGGACCTTCCAGCCCTGCTGCTTCAGGTGCAGGGCGGACGACAGTCCCGCGACTCCACCGCCGCAGATCAATGCTGTTGGCACGACTCCACTTCCTTCCGGTTTCCACTGGCGTCTGCCCCGCTCAGTCGTTCGAGCGCCTTGATGAGGGCGCTGTGGTCCAGCCCGCCGTCCCCGGCGGACCGCAGCGCCTGGACGAGTTGGGTGATGATGCCGGTCAGCGGTACCGCGATCCGGGCCTGCTCCGCGGCGGCCAGCGCGATCTTGAGATCCTTGTAGTGCAGGTCGATCCGGAAGCCCGGCGCGAAATCGCGGGCCAGCATCTTCGGCGCCTTGGCCTCGAGCACCTTGCTGGCCGCCAGGCCGCCGCCCAGAACTGCCAGCGCCGCATCGACGTCGACCCCGGTGCGCTGCAGCAGCGTCACCGCCTCACCGACCAGGGCGATATTGCCGGCCACGAGCATCTGGTTGGCGGCCTTCACCAGCTGCCCGGCGCCGACGGGACCGACGTGGACCGACGTCGCGGCCACCGCGTCGAGCACCGTGGCGGCCCGCCGCACCGCGTCCTCGTCGCCGCCCATCATGACCGCGAGTGCGCCGGCGATGGCCCCGGCCTCCCCGCCGCTGACCGGTGCGTCCACGAACGCGATGTCCTTCTCGGCCAACCGTGCGCCGATCGCGACGGCGGCGTCCGGAGAGATTGTGCTGCAGTCGATCACCAGCGATCCCGGCCGCAGCGTGGTGGTCACCCCGGCGGGCCCGAACAGCACTTCCTCGACCTCCGGAGAGTCGGGGAGCATGGTGATGACGACATCTGCCTTCTCCCCGACATGCGCCGGGCTCGTGGCGCCGACGGCGCCCCGCGCCTCCAGTTCGTCGACCTTGGCGCGGGAGCGGTTGAAGACCACGACGTGGTGGCCGGCGTCGACGAGATGGCCGGCCATGGGCTTGCCCATCACACCGAGGCCGATGAATCCGACGTTCATGAGCAGTCCTCCTCAGTAGCCCAGCGACAGGTCGACGACGTTGCGGAATTCGCGCCCGGCGACGAGCCGTTGCAGGTTGTCGACGAACACGTCCACCTGGCGGTCGCCGAGCAGCTGAGATGCGTGCGAATCGTGTGGGAAGACCATGGCTCCCGGCGCTTTCCACAGCGGGTCGTCGGCCGGCAGCGGCTCGGTGACGTGGCAGTCGATGAGCGCCCCGGACAGATGCCCCCGTTCGAGCGCATCGGTGAGCGCGTCGGCGTCATGGATGGCACCGCGAGCGACGTTGGCCACCCACCCGCCGGGCTTCAACGCCGCCAACGCTTTCGCGTCGATCAGTCCGCGGGTGGCCGGCGTCAGCGGCGCCGCGATCACCAGGTAGTCCGATTCGGCGAGCACGTCGTGCAGCTGTGCGGTGGGGACCGTCTCGTCGAATCCCTCGACTGCGTTGCCGCGCCGGTTGACGCCGATCGTCCGGATACCCAGCACGCCGGCGATCGTCGCCGTCCTGGCCCCGATGTTGCCGGTTCCGAGCACGGTCATGGTGGTGCCCGCCAGTTCACGCGCGGGAAGTTCCTTCCACTCCCGCGCGGCCTGGTTGCTCCAGCGTTCCCGCAGCATCTTCGCCTGTGCCAGGATGCCGGCGATCACGGTCTCGGCGATGGCGTTGGCCGCCACACCGGATGCGTTCGCCAGCACCACACCCTCGGGCATGATGTTGACGAGGTGCTCGGCCCCTGCGCTCATCGACTGCAGCAGTTTGAGATCCGGGTTGAACAGCTGTTGCAGGCCGGGCATCTTCAGGATGCCCTGCTCGATCTCGATCTCCTTCTTGGAGCCGCTGGTCTCGACCATGATCGCGTGCGGCGGCCGTTGTGGCGCCTTGCCGGCGTTGAGCTCCGAGACCGGGATGTGTTCGAGCCAAACGTCATCGGCGACTGCGGTGATCCGGTCCTTCTGCTCGGGAGTCAGCCAGATCCCCTCGTCGGGGTCCTCGGCGTTCTGTACTGCCTTGGGTAGACCTGCGACTACGACGTTGAGTGACACGCGTCTATTTCTCCTGCTCTCGGATCTCTACTTGATTGATGTCAAATGCGCTGCGGCGGCACGTGGTTGCACGAGCTCACGCAGGCAGGCGTCGACCACGGACTGTTCGTCGGCGCGGATCCCCGGCCGTCCTGCGATGTGCCCCAGCGGCGAGGCCAGCGGACGGACTTCGCCGTCGACGAGCCAGCCGGCCTCGAGGTGGTTCTCGGTGACGGTGAAGTACGTGTCGGTCACCGCGGGCATGAGGATCACCCGAGCCCGGATGCGGCCGAGCCGCCTGCCCAGGGCGTCGAGGCTGCCCCCGTCGTCGGCCGTGCGCCACATCCGCAGCGAGGCCATCAGATCGCCTGCGTGCATGCTCCGGTGATCCCGTCCCCACGCCTCGACCACGTCGGCAGGGCCGGCGTAACCGAATTCGCGGTACACCTCCTCGGCGAAGAACCGTTCGCAGTACGCCCACCCCGCGTAGACCCGGCCGAAGACGTCCAGCCGCTCCGGCGCGGAGGGGTCGTCGGCGTCGACGGTCCGGCCGCCGGTGGTGAGCGCGGCACCGACCGAGTCGAGGAACACCTGGTTGACCGGCGAACATCGCGCCGCCGAACACAGCGCGAACACCGTGGCGGCGCACTCGGGGTACCGGGAGGCGAACTCCAACGACTGCATGCCGCCCAATGACCACCCGGCGACCATGCGCAGCCGCTGCACGCCCAGGTCGTCGAGGACGAGTTTGGCTGCACGCACGCTGTCACCCACGGCGACGTCGGGAAAGCCCGCGGCCGACGTCGACGGAGACGACGAGACTCCGCCACCGAAATGATTGACGATGATGACGAAGTGCTCGCTCGGATCGAGCGGGCGTCCCGGTCCTATCCACGGTTGGTAACTGAGGTCGTCGCCGGTGTAGTAGGTGAAGAGCAGCACGGCGTTGTCACCGTCGGCCGACAGCGCCCCGTGAGTCCGGTAGGAGATCCGGGCATCATCCAGCACTGCACCCGACTCCAGCGAAAACGTCGGTACGCGAAGCTCTTTCCGTTCGCCGCGAGCGGCATCCATGGTCATCGATCTGGCGTCCGTCTGGTTGCGCAGCTCAGAAGAACTTGAGGTAGCGGTCGCGCTCCCAATCGGTCACGGCGGTGGCATAGGACGTCCACTCGCTGCGCTTGTAGTCGATGAACGACTGCCACAGCTTCTCCCCGCACACCTGCTTGGTGAACGGGTCGGCCTCGAACGCGTCCACCGCCTCCTCGAGAGTGCGTGGCAGCAGCGAGAGCCCACGCTTCTCGTACTCGCCGGCGTCGACCTCGTACAGGTTGTCGGTGTGGAAGTGCTCCAGTTCGAGCTGCTCGCGCACCCCTTCCAGGCCGGCGGCCAGCAGCAGTGCCGCCGCAAGATGGGGGTTGGCCGCCGAATCGACGGCGCGACACTCCACACGGCCGCCGCCGAGCGGGATGCGCAGCATGTTCGTGCGGTTGTTGTTGCCGCAGCTGGCGAAGATCGGTGCCCACGTCGAACCCGACATGCTGCCCTGGCGCACCAGCCGTTTGTAGCTGTTGACCGTCGGCGCGATGACCGCACAGATCGCCGCGGCGTGCCGGACGATGCCTGCCGCGAAGTGGTAGCCGATGTCGCTCAGCCCCGCCGCCCGTGGGTCGTCGGCGGACTCGAAGACGTTGTGCCCGTCGTCGAGCCCCGCCAGTGACATGTTGAAGTGCGCACCGGAGCCTGTGCGGTCGGCGAACGGTTTCGGCATGAAGGAGACGTACGCTCCGTGTCTGCGCGCGACCTCGTTGGCCATCAAGCGGAAGAACGAGACGCGGTCTGCCATCGACAGTCCGTCGGCGTAGGCGAAGTCGATCTCGAACTGGCCCTGCGCATCCTCGTGGTCGAATGAGTAGACATCCCAACCGAGTTCGTTCATGTAGTCGACGAGCTCCTGCAGCCAACCGAAGTTGTCCAGCAGCATGGGAACCGCGTAGCAGGGCTTCTCCAGCGTGTCGCGCTCGCTCAGCGCGCTCGGGCCTACGGGCCCGTCCTCGAGGACGAAGAACTCGGTCTCGACGCCCAGGTTGAACACATATCCCAACTCCTCGGCCGCTTTCATCTGCCGGCCCAGGATGTTTCGCGTCGATGCCTCGAACGGCTCGCCTCCGACGTAGAGATCGGAGAGGAACAGGGCGATGTCCTTACGCCAGGGCAGGACGAACCCCCGGTCCAGGTCGGGATGCGCGGAGAGTTCCTCGTCGCTGACGTCCTGCGGCAGGCCGTCCAACGCCGCCCCGGTGAACAGTTCCGAGCCTCCGGCCATCTGCACGAAGTGATCGATCGGCACCATCTTTCCTTTGATGTTGCCGTGCAGATCGGTGTAGGCAGCGATGCTGAACCGAACCCCGTCTTCCTTGAGCTGCTTGGCCATGACCTCGACCTCAGCTGCATCGCGCGCCATCGTCGACCCCTCATTCCTAGTTTCGATCAGTTATCGAAACCATAGGAACGGGTCATTTCTCATCTGTGGCGCGTACGTTAAAACGAGATTTCGGAGCGTCGGATCGTCTGGCGCCCGTGAGGGTCCGCGGTATCGCTGAAATCCAGCCGCATGAACCGACATTGAAGCCCGACGTCGCCGGGCGTCGACGTCTCGGCCGCGGTCCGCGAGCCGGCTACTCGGCCGGCGTCACCCCGTCACCGGAACCCTTGACGGACGCCTTGGCGCGGTTCTCGGCCCGCACCTTCTTCTTGCCGCGCATGAACCCGGTCGGCGACACCGACGCCGACAGCAGCGCATCCTCCCCGCCGACGAACGGGTGGAACCCGACCCCGGCGCCGCCGCGGCCCTTGACCGGGATGTCCGGCACTTCGGTGACCTTCCAACCCTTTTCGGATATCGACAGGATGGCCTCGTCGTTGCCGCAGGTCAGTGGCAGTGCGGCGATCACCGTGTCCATGGGGTCACCGGCCGCGAGCTTCACCCCGGCCACCCCATTGCCCGCCGCGCCCTGCGGATTCACCGCAGCCGGGTCGATGCGCAGGATCTTGCCGCGCCGGGTCACCAGTGCCAGATGGGCCCCGTCGGGCAGCACGCCCGAGCGCAGCAACCCGGTGATGTCCGGGGCCACCGGGATGTCGCGGATCTTGTAGGGCAGGCCGGCTCCGGTGGTGAACTTCACCCGTCCGTCGGTCCACACCGCCCAGCCCAGACCCGAGGTGAGCAAATCGCCGTGGCTGTCGGAGAACACACCACGGTCGTCGAGTCGCCAGGACGCGTTGACCTTACGTTCACGGGGTCCGTCGTCGGCGGCGCCGGTGGTGATCGGGGTGGCCTCGAAGTCCAGCACGGTGCGGCGGTCGAACTCGGGGCCCTTGAACAGCTTCGCGGTCTCCACCAACTCCTTGTCGATCACCACCCGGCGGGCATCCGGATTCGACACCAGTTCAGTGAGTTCGGCGAATTCGGCGTCCAGCCTCTCGGCCTCGGCCTGCAGTTCGATGACGTCGAGCTTGGTCAGGCGGCGCAGCTGCAACGCCAGCACGTAGTCGGCCTGGACGGCGTCGATGGCGAACCGGTCCTGCAGGCCCTGGCGGGCCTCGTCGACGGTGTCGGAGCCACGGATGACCGCCACTGCGGCGTCGATGTCCAGGTGGATCAGCATCAGGCCGGCCACCAGATGGCGCCGCGCGGTGACCTTCTCCAACCGGTACTCGCTGCGGTGCAGCACCACCTTGTCGCGCAGGGACAGGAACGCGGCGATCAGCTCACGGACCGACCACCAGCGCGGCACCCGGTTCTCGTCGAGGGCGACGAGGCTCGCGGCGAACGTCGACTCCAGCGGCGTCAGCGCCAGCAGCTGCTCGCGGATCTGCTCGGCGTTGTGGCCGCGCTTGGCGGTGACGACGATCCGCAGCCCGTTGCGGCGGTCGGTCAGATCCGACATGTCGGCGACGCCGGACATCTCGCCGGACTCCACCAGGGCCCGGATCCGTTCCTGCACAGTGTTGCTCGCGACACCTGGCGGCAGTTCGGTGATGACGCAGTTCTTCCCGTCGACGGTCACGGTGCCGCGCACCGTGAACTGACCCCGGCCGGTGGTGATGTACTCACGCAGGCCGGTTTCGCCGACCACCGTCGCGCCGCAGCCCCAGTCCGGGCCGGGTATGAGCTTGACCAGGCGGTCGTCGGTCATGTTCGGGGTCTTCAGCAGTGCGCGGCAGGCGGCCATGACCTCGCGCGGATTGTGGGCCGGGACCTTGGTGGCCCACCCTTCGGCGATCCCCACCGCACCGTTGCACAGCAGCACCGGCCACTGCGCCGGCAGGACGGTGGGCTCGGTCCACTCGCCGTCGAAGGTCGCCACCATGGGCACCGCGTGGCTGTCGAGTTCGGCGGTCAGCGCGGCGCCGGGGGCGGACAGCCGCATCTCGGTGTAGCGGTCGGCGGCCGGGATGTCGCCCTGGATGCGCGGGAAGGCGCCCTGTCCGTCGATGACCTTCACGCGCTGGAAGTCGGCGGCCATCAGCGCCGCCGCGCCGTACATCGATGCGCCGCCGTGCGGGTGCAGGTTGCCGGTGACGGCCGAGCAGACCTTCGAGGACTTCTGCGGTTTGTTGCCGGGCAGCAGTTTCGAGTCGTGCATCTGGTAGAGCAGACGGCGCTGACCCGGCTTGAGCCCGTCGAACGCCGACGGGATGGCGCGGTCGCTGACGCTGTAGAGCGCGAAGGTCAGCTGGTAGTGGTTCCAGTAGTCGTCGGCGCTCTGGTCGAGGACCAGGTCGGGGTTCTGCTCGATGATCGCGGTCACAGTGTGTCTCCTAGCTCAGGTCGAGCGCAGTGGTGTCGACACGGGAGGCCACATCGGCCATCCACGTGCGCCTGCCCTCTGGCGGCCCGCCGAACAGAGTGTGGTGCAACTTGTTCTCACTGTCATCGGGGTGCACGCGAATGACGGTGCGCCGCTGCGGATCCAGCACGGTGTTCCAGAAGTCGTCGGCGTCCATCTCGCCGAGGCCCTTGTTGCGCTGCACCTCGACCTTGCGCTTCGAGGTGGCTTTCATCTTGGCCACGGCGGCGTCGCGCTCGGACTCGTCCTGGCAGTAGATCCGCTGCGTGCCGTCCTTGACGACGAACAGCGGCGGCAGCGTCACGTACACCATCCCCGCTTCGACCAGCGGACGGTAGAAGTCGAGGAACATCGAGATCAGGCTGGAGTTGATGTTGCCGCCGTCGGGGTCGGCGTCGGAGGCGAACAGGATCCGGTCGTACCGGCACAGTTCGGGATCACAGTTGTCCCGCACGCCGCAGCCGAGGATGCGTTCGATCGAATCGAACTCGTCCTTGGCCCGCGCCTTGTTCAGCGCGAAGCCGTAGACGTTGGGCGGCTTGCCTTTCAGCGGGAAAGCCGCCTGGAAGGTGGCGTCACGCGCCGCCTTGATGGTACCGAGCGCCGAATCGCCCTCACACAGGAACAGTTCGGCACCCGATCCGCGTCCGGTCTCCCGGCTGGGCAGCAGTTTGGGCGGCAGCGACAGGTTCGTCCCGAGACCCTTGGCTTTCGAGGCGGCGCGCGAGCGTGCCTTCGCGCCTTCCGCGCTGCGGCGCGCCCTGGCGGACTCCAGCGCCAGCTTGGTCCACAACGAAACCGCGTCGCCGTTGGCGGGGTTGGCCGCCCAGATGGTGACGCTGCGTGCCACGTCGGGGGCCATCGCCACGTTCAGCGACCGCGACGACACCGCGGTCTTCGCCTGGGAGTCCCAGGCGACATCGGGTGCGCGGGTGTCCACGGCGAGAGCGGTGACCGCGGCGAAATCCTGTGCCTCCGGCCCCTCTTCGCCTTTGGCGAGGCCCAGGTCCCGCATCCGGGACGCGCGATCGGCCAGCGCTTCGGACAGCCCTTTCATCGCGGCGGTCAGATGGGAACCGCCGCCGGGGGTGCGCACGGTGTTGCAGAACGCGGCCACCGTCGCCGGTTCGGCCGGGCCGGCGGTCAGCGACCAGCGGAACGGGGTGGGGCCGCGACCGGTGGTGTATTCGCCGCGGCCCTCCACGACCGCGCGCACGCCGGGCGCGGGTGTACCGGCCGCGGTGCACATCAGATCCAGCAGCGTGTCCGTGCCCCACGGGCCGGTGAACGGTTCGAGCAACGCCGGCGCAACCTCGTCGCCGGGCCAGCCTTCGTCGATGACGCTCAGGTGCACGCCGGGTGACATCCGGGCCGCGGCGTGCGCGCGCAGCAGCACCTCGCCGATGTCGATCTGGGAATCCGGCACGACGGCGGGGTCGAACAGGATGCGGACCGTGGTGCCGTGCACGTCGGGCTTGCGGTTGCCGGTGCCCCGCAGCTTCTGCGTGTCGGCGCGGGTGAACGGGGCGTCCGGGTCGAAGTCTTTGCCCTCGAACACGCCGGGGTAGCCGCGGCCGAAGCTCTGCAGGTAGGTCTTGCCGGCCCGGCGCACGGTGACGTCGGTGCGCGCGGAGATGAACACCGCTGCGGCGGCGCCGATTCCGTTCAAACCGGCCCCGGTGCTGGCGGCATCGGTATGGGCGGAGAACTTCCCGCCGGCCCGTGCGGTGCCCAGCGTCTTGACGATCCCGTTCTTCCCGTTCACCGGGTCGGAGTCGACGGGCAGACCGCGGCCGTCGTCGGCGACGCCGACCGAACCGTCGTCGTGCAGGGTGATCGTCACCGCCGAGCCGCCGTGGCTGGGATCCGCGACTTCCTCGATGGCGTTGTCGATCAGCTCACGCAGCGCGGTGTTGAGCACGTCGAGTCCCAGGTTCACCGCCGGCCGCAGGCGTGTGTGCTGGACATCATCGAGTTCGGTGATGTCGGCGGCGGTGTAACTCAACTGCTGATCCTTTTCATCGATGCCGTCAGGCGTGCCGCAGGCATCGTAGACGCCGGCACCGACATCTTCGTGGGAGCACCGCTGCAGAATCGGAGCGAAATCCGCCCCCTCGGCACATCCAGGGCGGCCGGCGATTATTGGTGCGGGATGTCGATACCCGCGGAGCGCAGTTTCGCCTCGACCAGGGTGGTCAACCGCGCCAGGGCCGGCGCCTCGTCTTCGCCGTGGTGGTTGAGCAGGCCGTACCGGGTGACGTCCGTTCGGGCCTGAAGGCCATTCGACACGGCGAGCAACGCGGGGTTGGCGAGGAAGCGGGCGGCCATGGCGGTTGCGAGTTCCTCGATGCGGGGGTCATCTGGATCCAGGTCCTTGGCGGACCAGAACTGCTTCACCAGGTCGACGAATTGGGGGTCAGTGAGGGCGTTTTCAGCCTCGGTGAGGTATTCGGAGAAGCCGTCGGGGACCAGTGCCCTGACCAGCACCAGGCTCTCGCGGAAGAGCGCCACCGCGTCGGGGGTGAAGCCCAAGACGATGGTCCGGTCCAACAGTGCGCATGTCTGGTCGGGCAACAGGGTCAGATCGTCGCTGGTCAGCCTGTCGAGCAGGTCGCGGCGCGCGATCAGCTCATCGACCCGCTCGGTCAGCTGTCGTTTGACTGCGGCCAGGTGGCCGGCGAACTGCTCTGGATCGGCGGTGAGCAATGCGCCGATGTCGGAGAGCGGTACGCCGGCCTGGGCCAGCGTCCGGACCTGGATCAGCCGCAGCAGGTCGGACGACCCGTAGCGGCGATATCCGGCACCGTCACGGGGCGGTTCGTCGAGCAGGCCGATCCGGTGGTAGTGGCGGACCGTCTTGATCGTGACGCCGGCGAAGGCCGCTGCTCGGCCGATGGTGACGCCAGCAGTGTTGGCGGTCAACGACTTTGGCGGCCGAAGGCGGCGACTTCGCGTACCGCCCGGGCGATGGCGCGGAAATCCTTGCGCACGATCGTGCCGTGGTTGCTGTCGACCTTCGCGCTGACAGCGAGGTTCGGGTTGCGGGCGAGCACCGGTCTCAGGGTAGTGCGCATGCGCTCCTGTGCGTTGTCTTTGCTTCCGAGGTACTCGCCGGAGGCGACGACGTACCGGACCGGGACGGTCACGCTTTCCAGGATCGGTTCGAGCGCGGCGTGGATCTTGTGCGCCTCGATGTTGATCTCGGCATGCTGGTCCGCACTCATCCTCGCGGCGTTGCCGATGAGGCGCGCCATCGGCAACACCCACCGATACCTACGGAAGGACCGCCTGATGTATTCATGGTCGGCCTCATCGGTCCAGCCATCCGGGTAGGGGCCGTCGACGCCGACCACGCCGGCGACGCGGCTCGGGTGTCGCGCGGCCCACTGCACCGCGATCAACGCGCCGTAGGACCAGCCCACCAGGATCGGCTCGTCCACTTTTCTGGCTCGCAGGACGGCGTCGAGATCCCGGACGGTGGCCTCGAAGGAGTAGTCCGCTGATCTCGTCGACTTGCCGCGCGCGCGTTCGTCGTAGGTGATGTGCCGCCATCCCGGTCCCAGCTCGTCGATGACGCGCCGCCAGTGTCGCTGGCTGCCGTAGGAACCGTTCAGGTAGACCAGGGGGACACCAGTCCCGCCGCTGTCGGTCGCGGCCAGGGCGGTGTCTTCCACCGGCACCATGCCACGCCAGGCCGAGGTGGTCGCGTGTGGGTTCGTCATGCGACCAGCGTCGACCCTGACCCAAGGGCAGAGTCAACGGCTATCTGGTCTGCATCTGGCCGCCATCGACGAGGAGGTCGCTCGCGGTGATCCACGCCGCCCGGTCGGAGGCGAGAAATGCGATGGCCTCGGCGATGTCGGACGCTTCGCCCTTCCGGCCGAGCGGGATCGGCATGCCACCGGCCGCTGGGCTGTCGACGTCCCCGGCCTCGGTGAGCGCTCGTCGAATGGCATCCGCACCCGGTGAGGCGACGTTTCCGGGGGTGATGGTGTTGACCCGCACTCCGCGCGGCCCGGCTTCGGCGGCAAGGCCTGTGGTGTACGTGGCCAGGGCCGCTTTGGCGCTGGCGTAGTGCAGCATCGTCGACGACGGACTCAGCGTCGCGGCCGAAGACACATTGATGATCGAGCCCTTGCCGCGGGCGTACAGCGCGGGTAGCAGTGCGGCATTGAGCCGGACGGCGGCCAGGAAGTTGATGTGGAGATCTTTGACCCACTCGGCGTCGTCGATGTCGAGGACGCCGCCGAGATGCGGTGTCGACGCTCCGGCGTTGTTGACGATGATGTCGATGTCGCCGAGGACATCCCGGGCACGTCGAGCCAATTGGTCGACACCGTCGACAGTGCTCACGTCGGCAACCACGTACTCCACCCCCGAGGGCAGTGACTCCGGTTGTGCGCGACCGGAGGTGACGACGCGAGCTCCCCCTTTGACGAACCGGGCCACGGTGGCCGCGCCGATGCCCTTGCTGCCGCCGGTGATGACGGCGGTCTTGCCGGCGAGGTCCAGGATGGGTGCGGTGGGTACTTCTGGAGCGACGATCGGGGTACTCATGAGGCATCTCCTTCGGGGTTTGACGATCACCGGCGGCCACGCCACCGAGCTGTTATGTACTGTCTAGTACACAACTAGAGCCGCCGCAACCGGGTCCGGGCAAGTTATGTACCGAAGTGTCGTCAATGAGTATCATGCGGGTATGGCACGTCCCCGTAAATTCGATGAAGCGGAGGTCGTCGAGGCCAGTCGGGATCTGTTCTGGGATCAGGGATACGCCGCGACGAGCATCGACGACCTGAGTGCCGCCACCGGATTGGGTCGCGGCAGTTTCTACAAGGCGTTCGGCGACAAGCACAGCATGTTCCTGCGCAGTCTGGAGTTGTACTGCACCGAAGCCCTCGACGGCATCCGCGCCGAACTCCGCAACCCGGACTTGTCGGCCTACGACCGTCTGGTCGGCCACGTGCGGGGCACCGCCGCGGGCGTGGCTTCCGACACCGATCGCCGCGGCTGCCTGCTGGCCAAGAGTGCGGCGGAACTGTCCGCCACCGACCCGGCGGTGGCCAAGCTGGTCAAACGCACGTTGGACGGGTGGCTGCGGGAACTGACGGCCACCATCGTCGCGGCCCAAACCGACGGCGACGTCCCGGCCGACACCGACGCCAAAGCGATGGCCAGCCTGCTACTGGTCGTGCTGCGCGGGATGGAGGCACTGCGCAAGGGTGGGGCGTCCGCGACGACGGTCAAGTTGGCCGCCGAACAGGCCATCGCCTTGCTCGCGGTGCCGGCACCCGTCGCCGGCTAGCTCCGCGAGGCCACCGGTCCACCTCCACAGCTGCTTCACAGGTCCCGTCGCGTGTGACGCCCCCCACAGTGCGGGTACCCGACCGGAATGGCCGACACCGACCCCCGTCCCACCGCCGTCCGCGAGCAGTCCCGACAGCACGCAGACGAAGCCCGCCGAAAGATGTCCGAGCGGCGCAGCGCACACGACGGTGGCATCAACGGTTGGCTCAACGAGCGGGCCGGCCGGTGGGACTTGAGCGGGCAGGACGAGGCGACGATGCAGCGCCAGAAGTACCTGTGGAACTTTCTGGTGGACCACTGGTTCCGGATGGAGTTCGACGGCTGGGAGAACCTGCCCGACCCGCCGGTGCTGCTCGTCGGCATTCACTCGGGCGCCCCGTTCGTCTGGGACGCCTGGACGGTCGGGGTGCAGTGGTGGCGCCGGTTCGGCCAGGAGCGCCCGCTGCACGGCACCGCTCACGATGCGCTGATGGCGATCCCGCTGATCGGCCGGTACTTCCGGGCGATGGGAGTACTACCCGCCGCGCCCGACTCGATGGCCACGGCGCTGGCGGAAGGCCGCGACGTGGCGGTCTGGCCGGGCGGTGAGGTGGATTCGCTGCGGCCGTGGGTCGAGCGTGACGTCGCGAATCTGGCAGGCCGCGCGGGCTTCGTCCGCATGGCGATCAGGGCGGGAGTGCCAATCGTTCCGATCGCGACGGTCGGTGGGGCCGACGCGATGCCGGTGCTGATCCGCGGTGACCGGCTGTCGCGCGCGCTGCGGTTGGACAAGATGTTGCGGCTCAAGGTTTTTCCGCTCGCGGTGTCGTTGCCGTGGGGTATCGCGCCCGCGGCGCTACCGCAGCTGCCGTTGCCCGCCAAGATCCGCACCCGGCTGATGCCCGCCGTGTCGATCGATCACGATCCGGACCGCGCCGAGGACGACGACTACGTCGAGCAGAAATACCGGGAGGTTCAGGACAGCATCCAGCGCGGAATGGACGCGCTGGCCCGCAAGCGGGCGTTGCCGCTGTTCGGCTGAACCTCCGCGGACGGCGTGACCCCCGAAAGAACGGGAGTCGGCTCAGGACGTGCTGCGGGCGCTGCGGGAGAGGGCGCCGTGAAACAGCCGGCCAATCGGGACGCACTCTCCGAACTCGCCGACCGGACGCTGCGCGAATTGAGCGCGGCGACCCGGGCTTTGGGGTGACGACACGGGTATCGGTGCCGTCAGATCCTGCCGCCCGGGAACATCGTCTTGACGGCCTGGGTCATGGTCTCGCGGGCGGACGCGTCGTCGTCGGGGTCGAGCGAGCTGATCGCCATCACGTAGCGGCGGTCGGGCCCGATGACGCCGGTCGACACGTGCAGTTGATTGGCGCCGTTCCAGCAGCAGAACCAGCCCTGCTTCACCGCGACCGGCTCCGCATAGAGGCCCTCGGGGATGCCGAACCGCTGCGGGTATCCGTCGGTTCCCGTCGGGGTGGACTGCGCGAGATTGCCGATGATCACGTCGGCCTGTTCGGAGGGGAGCCCCCCGGTGCCGTCCAGAAGCATGCGGTAGTAGCGGACGAGATCGCCCGCGGTGCTCTGCGTGACATCCCAATGTGCGTTGTAGGGCGCCGTGGTACCCGTCAACCCGTACCGCGCCACCACGCGCGCGATGATGGCGTTCTGACCGCCGCGGTCCCAGAACATCTGCGCCGCACTGTCATCGGAGGAGCGCAGCATGATGTCGAGTGACTTGCGGTCGGCAGCGGACAGTTTCGTCTCACCCTGGGACTCCTGCAGCAACAGGTCGTCGGCGATGAACAGCTTCACCACCGATGCGATCGGGAAAGAGTCGTCGGCTCCGTCTGACACGATCTGGCCGGTGGTGCGGTCCAACACGACGGTGTTGATGTCGGCACCGGACTCGGCCGCGTTCGCGGTCGCTTGACGGACGCGGGCGTCGAGCCCGTCGAATTCTGCCGTCGGCTGGGCGGGTGGGGCTTCGGGCAGCACCGGACGCGGGGCCTGCGGAGCGGTGACCGTTGCCTGCGGCGTGTTCACATCCGCCGGCGGCATACCCGAGACCCGTGCCTCACACCCGTTCACGAGCAGCGCCACGCAAGCGAGCGCGATACTCGCCATCGCCCTTTTCGGCAGCCGCCGCCGACCCATGAACCCCTCCAACACAGTCTGAACCAGGGGAGCGGGTCAACGCTGAGCCCGCCGCTTCCCTCCAGCGTAATCAACCGGCGCAGACGTGCGAGTCGGCCGCAAACACCCGCGCTTCAGGGTCGGTGCCGGCGAATCCCGAGACCGGCCCCACATGACAATGTACGTTGTCACCGAGGCGCCGCCGTGGCGCCAGGGGGAGCGGGCTGCAGTGGAGCAGGTCAAGCAGATGAGAGGCCGCCAGGACGGCAGGCTGTTGCGCTACGGCCTCGCGGCGATCGCAGTCGGCGCGTGGGTGGCGTGCGCACCCGCGCAGGGGACGGCGTGGGCCGACACCCCGGCCTCCGACACGACATCGAGCACGGCCGACACCGACCCGAAGCCCAGCGACGCGACCACCAAGGTCGACCCTCAGGCGCAGGACTCGGCCGCGGACGCGGACACGAAGGACGAGTCGAAACTCGAGGAGCCGGATCTCGATGCCGAGATCACGGACCCCGACGTCGACGAGCCCACAACCACACCAGAGCCGCCCGCGGAACCCGCTGACCCGCCGGAGCCGGTCCCGGCCGAGCCCACCGACACCGCCGTCGACGAACCGGTCACCACGCAACCGGTTGTCGAGGAGACGAATTCGAGCACACGGGAGAGCGATCCACCGAAACAGGAACCGCCGCACGCCGAAGTCGAGGCGAACCCGGCGAAGGCGCGCGCTGCCGAAGAAGTACACACCGCCGCTGTCGCGACGCTCACCCCGGCGGCGAAGGTGCTCGCTCTCGACGCTCTGACCCCCGCGTCCACACGGATGGACACCACAGCGCCCGCGCCGGCCGCCGTCGTCAGTCCCACCGTCGACACGACCCCGGCCCCGGCCCCGCCGCAGCCGCTGTCGCCGATCGCCGAACTGCTCGAAGTGCCCGGCCGGGTGGTCAACGCGGTGTTGCAGGTATTCGGCTTCACCACGTCGGCGAACGTGCCCGTCAGTCCGATCACGTTCGCGCCGATCAACGATGCGATCTTCGGCGCGTTCCGCGAACTGGAGCGACATCTGGGACTCTGGCAGACCCCGGCCCCGCAACCGGTGGTCCCCACCATGACCTACACCGGCGATACGACGAGGCCGACTCCGACTGTCGCGCAGTTCCTCAACGCATCCGCGGCCGGATACGTGCTCGGGTCGACGCCCGGTGGCCTGGTGCCGCTCACCGTCGACGGATTCCAGATGTCTTCCACCAACGTCTTCTCGGGCATGGTGGGTAAGGCCTGGGTCACCCCGGAGGGGCAGGTGATCATCGCTTATCAGGGCACGACGGGCGGGTCGCATCTGCTGTTCAACCCGCTCATCACGATCGCTCAGGTGCTGGCCGACCTGCAGGTGGTGTTCACGGGCACAACGCCGTTGGCGTTCCACGATGCCCTCGATTTCGCCGAGCAGGTTCGTGCCGAGGCCGCCCTGCAGGGTTACAGCGACGAGGACATCTTCGTCACGGGTCATTCGCTCGGCGGCTGGGAGGCGCAGTACGTCGCGCAGCAGACCGGCCTTGCCGGCGTCGGCTTCGAGGCCCCCGGCATCAACACCGTCGTTCCGGGCAACGGTGCCGACTCGATGTTCGTCAACATCGGTACCTACGGGAGCTCGGCGCCGTACATGTCGACGGATCTGCCCGGGCTGCAACCGTTCATGCCGCCGTACGTCCCGGGCGGCGGCGCCAAACCGCACTATGGCCCGATCATCATGATCGGCGATCCCACCGCCATGACGCCGCTGTACAACGCATCCCAGCTGTGGGGTACCAGCCCGATCGGCAGTGCCGTGTTCCTCGTCGACTACCTCATGAACTTCTTCCAGTACCACCTGCCCGGTGTGCAGGCCTATCACCTGGACGTCACCCCCGATCCCGGCATCGTGCTGTGGCTCGGCACCGCCCGCGGACCGGTCCACACCGGCTACGGGGACCTGACGATCCCGCAGCTGATGAAGGCCGCGTCGGACGACGGGATCCTGTTCCGGCCCTGACACCCGGCGACCATCCGCTAACGCGGCGCTGCCGTCCGCCGATGACAGGGGCATGGCTCTGTTCCGTCTTGCCGGCGCCCTCGCCGTGGGGCTGATGGCGCCCTGGCTGTCGGTGTCGCCGGCACACGCCGAGACCTACGCGCAGCTCGGCGCCGTCCCGGTGGTGGCGTCCCCGTCGTGCGCCGGCAGCGTCAGCGCCGAGGCTCAGCTGACCCCGGTGCAGGTCGACGATCGGGTGGAGGACGGTGTCCGCATCGCGATCCACTACGACGCCGGCGTCTACGACGGTTCCTGCGCGCTCACCGTGACCGCCGCGTGGGCGAATCTCGACACCGGCGCCTCGGGAAGCGGCGACATCACCGCGGTGTCGACGATCGACGGGCATTACGGGTTCATCGGCTACGCGAACACCACCTTCGAGACGGGGCGCGGCACGGTGGTCTTCACGCTCAATTCGCATCCGGAAGCCGAAATGGTGATCACGGTCTAGATCGGCTGTGCCGAGCCGGAATCTGGCAGGGTGATCCGTATGAAGAAGCGGACGCTTGCCGTGCTGGCTCCGGCGGCAACACTGGCCGGCGTCGCCCTACAGGATCTGATCCAGAAAGAGCATGCGTTACGGCGCAATTTCCCGGTCCTCGCCCGGTTCCGGTACCTGTTGGAGTCGATCGGGCCGGAATTGCGCCAGTACATCATCACCAGCAACGACGCCGAGCGGCCCTTCAGCCGCGACCAGCGGCGCTGGGTGTACACGTCGGCCAAGAAGGAGAACAACTACTTCGCGTTCGGCACCGACAACGACACCGAGAACGCCGCCTATCCGATCATCAAACAGGCCACCTTCTCCGACGTCGTGCCCGCCTCACCGATACACGGCCGGGACATCGACCTGCCGGGCGCCAAGGTGCTGGGTGGCCCGCGCGGCCGCCGGCACGCCTTCCGTCCGGCATCGGTGGTCAACGTGTCGGCGATGTCGTTCGGGTCGCTCAGTCCGCAGGCGATCGAGGCGATCAACAAGGCGGCCAAGATCGCCGGTTTCTGGCACAACACCGGTGAGGGTGGTCTGTCGGATCATCACCGCCAGGGTGGGGACCTCGTGTTCCAGATCGGCACCGGCTATTTCGGTTGTCGCGACGAGCACGGCAGGTTCGATCTCGACCGTCTGGTGGATGTCGTCGGGTCCGGCCCGGTGCGCGCGATCGAGATCAAACTGAGCCAGGGGGCGAAGCCCGGTCTGGGCGGGCACCTGCCGGGCGCCAAGGTCAACGCGGAGATCGCCCGCATCCGCGGCGTCCAGGAGGGGAAGGACGTCGCGAGTCCCTCTCGGCACACCGCATTCCGCAACGTCGACGAGATGCTCGACGTCGTCGAGCGGATCGCCGAGACCACCGGCCTGCCCGTCGGAATCAAATCGGCGGTAGGGGGTTTGCAGTTCTGGCACGAGTTGGCCGACCAGATGGCCGACGGCCAACGGGGCGTCGACTTCATCGCGATCGACGGCGGCGAAGGCGGCACCGGTGCGGCACCGCTGGTGTTCGCCGACCACGTGTCGTTCCCGTTCCGGCTCGGCTTCGCCGAGGTCTACGGTCTCTTCGCGCGCGCGGGTCTGCACGACCGCGTCACCTGGATCGGGTCCGGAAAGCTCGGTCTGCCCGGCAATGCGATGGTGGCGTTCGCAATGGGGGTCGACCTCCTCAACGTGGCTCGCGAGGCGATGCTCGCCATCGGCTGCATTCAGGCGCAGAAGTGCCACACCGACCACTGCCCGACCGGTGTCGCGACGCAGAACCCGTGGCTGGCGCGTGGCCTGGATCCAGAACAGAAGGCCCATCGACTGGCCAACTACGTTCTGACGTTGCGCCGTGATCTGCTGAAGGTCTCCGAGGCGGCCGGGGTTCGCCACCCGGCGATGGTGGGGCCCGCCGACATCGAGATCCTCGACGGCGATCGCGGACACCGGACACTCGCCGAGGTCTACGGCTACCAGCAGGGGTGGGGTGTGCCCGGCCCGGAGATCACCCGCGACATCGACGAGTACATGTCCCGGTATGACGATCGGCCCGGCACCGACGAGGTCGTCGAGCACGCGCCGCTCGAGGTGGCGACCGAGCCGAATCAAGCCACCGAACCGTAAATCCCCATCGCCGAACCGTCCGGAACCTGTGTGCGGACGCGCTAGCATCGCGCCCAACTGACCTCAACGGCGAAGGCGGTACAGCGATGTACAGCACCATGCAGGACGTCCCGCTGACAGTCGCCGCGATTCTGCGGTACGCCGCCACAGTCCACGGCGACCGAACGGTGACGACCGCGACGGGAAACGGTGGTTACCGGCACGCCACCTACCGTGAGGTCGGACAGCAGGCGGCCCGACTGGCCCATGCGCTGCGCCGGCTCGGGATCGAGGGTGACGACCGCGTCGGGACGTTCATGTGGAACAACCAGGAGCATCTGGAGGCCTACGTCGCGGTGCCCTCGATGGGCGCGGTGCTGCACACGCTGAACATCCGGCTGTTCCCGGAGCAGATCGAGTTCGTCGCCTACGAGGCCGAGGACCGCGTGCTGATTGCCGATCTGTCGCTGGCGCCGGTGCTTGCTCCGGTGCTGCGCTCGCTGGAGACCGTGCACACGGTGATCGCCGTCGGTGAGGGTGACCTGGCGCCGTTCGAGGAGTCGGGCAAACGAGTGGTGCGCTACCACGAGGTGACCGCCGCCGAATCCGACGAGTACGACTGGCCCGACATCGACGAGAACTCCGCTGCCGCAATGTGTTACACCAGCGGAACCACCGGCCACCCGAAGGGCGTCGTATACGGGCACCGGTCGAGCTACCTGCACTCGATGGCGGTCTGCGGGGGCAACGGACTCGGGATGAGCTTCTCCGACAAGGCGCTGCCGATCGTGCCGATGTTCCACGCCAATGCCTGGGGTCTGCCCTACGCCGCCCTGATGGCCGGAGCTGACCTGGTGCTTCCCGACCGCTTCATGGACGCCACGTCCCTCGTCGACCTGATCGAGACGCAGCGGCCGACTGTCGCCGGTGCGGTACCCACAATCTGGAACGACGTCATGCACCACCTCGACCAGAACCCCGGCCACGACATCTCCTCGCTGCGGCTCGTCGGCTGCGGCGGGTCGGCGGTGCCGGTGTCGCTGATGAAGGCGTTCGAGGAGAAGTTCGGCGTGCAGATCCGGCAGTTGTGGGGGATGACGGAGACGTCCCCGGTTGCGACGATCGCGTGGCCGCCGCCGGACACCCCCGCGGAGAAGCACTGGCAGATCCGCAGCACCCAGGGCCGTCCGCTCTGCGGTGTGGAGGCCCGCATCGTCGACGACGACGGTGCGGTGCTGCCCAACGACGGTGAGTCAGTCGGTGAACTCGAGGTCCGCGGGCCCTGGATCACCGGGTCCTATTACCGCAACACCGACGACTCGAAGTTCCAGTCGGGTTGGCTGCGCACCGGCGACGTGGGCCGTATCGATCCGCAGGGTTACATCACCCTGACCGACCGCGCCAAGGACGTCATCAAGTCCGGCGGTGAGTGGATCTCGTCGGTGGAGTTGGAGAACCACCTCATCGCGCATCCGGCGGTGCGAGAAGCCGCCGTGGTCGGGGTGCCCGACGAGCGTTGGCAGGAGCGGCCATTGGCGGCGGTCGTCGTCCAGGAGGGTGCCCAGGTGGACGCTGACGAACTGCGGAACTTCCTGGCCGACAAGGTTGTCCGGTGGTGGCTTCCCGAGCGCTGGACCTTCGTCGACGAAATCCCACGCACCAGCGTCGGTAAGTACGACAAGAAGGTGATCCGGGCGCGCTACGCGGACAACGCATACCAGGTCGCCGACCTGCGCGAGCACACGTAGCGGAGCGCACCGTGGGCTCCGACGCTCACGGCACGATGACGATCTTCCCGTTGAGATGCCCCGCGCGACTCTCGTCCAGGGCGGCGACGACCTCCTCGAGCGGATAGGTGCGGCTGACGGCGACGGTGAGGCGGCCCCGGTCGATGAGCGTGACGAGTTCGCGAAGGGCCTCTCCGAGAACGCTTCCCGCACCGCCGACATGCAGTTGGATGCCCGTATCGGCGGCGTCGAACGCCACCAGTGAGAGGACACGGGCGGGGTCTCCGGTGAGCTCGATCGACATCGGTATCTCGCCGCGACCGGAGGCGTCGAGTACGGCGTCGACTCCCTGCGGGGCGGCCGCGCGCACCCGGTCGATCAGCCCGTCGCCGTAGTCGACCGGTGTCGCACCGATCGACCGCAGGTACTCGTGGTTGCGTTCGCTCGCCGTGCCGACGACGCGGGCGCCCCGGGCTGTGGCGAGTTGGACGGCGAACGTCCCGACACCACCCGCCGCCGCGTGGACGAGCAGCGTGTCACCGGCTCGCACCCCGAGTTTCTGCAGCACGGTGTAGGCGGTGCCGCCCGCACCTGCAAGAGAACCGGCCACCTCCCAGCTCATACCGTCGGGTTTGCGGACGAGGTCACCCGCGCCGGCCACGGCGTACTCGGCGAACGACGGTGTCGCCGAGACACCCAGCACCTCGTCTCCGATAGTCCATTCCGTTACGCCAGAGCCGATTTCGTCGACGACCCCGGCAACGTCCGACCCCGTTCCGGCGGGCAGCTGCAGGGGGATCTGCTCTCGCATGAAACCCGCGACGATCTTCCAGTCGATGGGGTTGACGCCGGCGGCTCGCACCGAGATGCGTACCTGCCCCGGCCCGGGCGTCGGGGGCGGTGCGTCGACCAGTTTCAGGACGTCGGGGTCGCCGTACTCGGCGAACTGCGCGGCGCGTGCCATGCCTGTCTCCCATCGGTTGAGGTGGTCCATGCGGTGCAACCACGGCAGGCGGCGCATTACTCCGCGGCAGGTAGCAGGTGCTTGCGCGCCTCCCGTTTGGAGAGCCCGCTGAGCCGGTCCTCCCGCGCAGCGACGAACCGCAGGACCCACGTCGGGTCGGTGCGGGCGTACTGGCGCAGCGCCCAGCCGATGGCCTTGCGGATGAAGAACTCGGTGTCGCCGGCGTTCGCGTCGATGGCGCAGGTCAGCAGCTCGAGGTCGGTTCGCTCCTTCGCGCTCAGTTGAGAGATGATCGCCGTCCGGCGCAGCCACAGGTTGTGGTCGGTCGCCCATCCGAGCACGATCGGCCGCACCTCGGCCGGATGCGACACCAGGATGGGGCCGATCAGATTGCCGGCGATCTCGTCCACGGTGTCCCACCAGTCTCCGGCGATGATCAGCCGCCGGTACAGCGGGATCCGGTCCGGGGTCTGGAAGGGCCGGTAACGCCGGTGGCGCGCGAGTTGGATTGCCGCGTAACGCTCCTCGCGGTGCGTCGCCTCGACGAACATGCGCTCGACGGCGTCCTCGAACGATGTCTCCGAGCCGAGGGGATGCGCGTCGAAGACCGGGCCACACAGTCGGCGGACGTCGGGTAGTCGGATGCCGTAGTAGGGCATCTGCGACTTCATGTACGCCTGCATCGCCGGTGCACGGTCCGGATCCGCTGCGGCGGCCAGTTCGCGCCGGACGCTGTCGATCAGCGCCACCATCTCACGCGACGGCCCACAACCCGAGGCTGAGCACGAAGGCGCTGAGCCCGAGCGTCGTCTCCATGACCGTCCACGTCTTGAGCGTCGTCTTCACGTCCATCCCGAAGAATCGACTGACCAACCAGAACCCGGAGTCGTTGACGTGTGAGAGCACTGTCGCACCCGCCGCGATGGCCATCACCAACGCCGTGAGCTGGACATTGCTCAGATCTGCCGTGGCGACCGCCGCGCTCAGGAGTCCGGCGGTGGTCGTCAGCGCGACGGTGGCCGAACCCTGGGCGACCCGAAGCAGCGTGGAGATGAGGAACGCCTGAAGGATCAGCGAGATACCGAGATTCGACAGTGAGCTGCTCAGCGCATCGCCGATACCGCTGAGCCGCAGCACGCCACCGAACATCCCGCCGGCACCGGTGATGAGGATGATCGCGCAGATGGGGCCGAGCGCGTTGTCGAGGATGTTGCTCACATCGGCCATCGACCTGCCCCGCAACCCCAGTGCCAGGGTCGCCACGATCACCGTGATCAACAGCGCGATCGAGGTGGTTCCGAGCAGCTTGAGATACTCGGCCCAGGTGGCGCCCTCCTCGATCACACCGGCCGTCATCAGGGTGTCGAGCACGGTGTTGAACGAGATCAACACGAACGGCAGCAGCAACACACCGAGCACCGTCATGAACGCGGGTGGTGTCCGGGTGGCGGTACGGGCCGTGCCGACGGCGCCGCCCGCGGATGGGGCGGATTCGTCGGCGTCGCGGCCCCCGTTGATCTCACCGAACAACGAGGTGGGAATGTCGACGTGCACTCGCCGCCCGATGAACTGGGATACCAGGAACGCACCGACGTACCACGACGCGACCGCGACCGGAACCCCGATGATCAGGGTGAGACCGATGTTGGCGCCGAGTAGTTCGGCGGCCGCGACCGGGCCGGGATGCGGGGGAACCAACGCGTGCATGGCCGCGAAGGCGCCGGCGGCCGGGAACGCGTACAGCAGCAGCGAGCCGCCGAAGCGCCGGGCGACAGTCATGATGATCGGCAGGAAGACGACCAGACCGGCGTCGAAGAAGATCGGGAAACCGAACAGCAGCGCGGCCACACCGAGTGCGAACGGTGCCCGCTTCTCGCCGAACCGGCCGATCAGGGTGTCGGCGAGAACCTGTGCACCGCCGGTGATTTCGAGGAGCCGGCCGATCATGACGCCGAACCCGACGAGCAGCGCCACCGAGCCGAGGGTGTTCGAGAAGCCGAACGCCAACGCGCTCGGGACATCGGCGACGGGGATGCCGGCGGCCAGCGCCGTCAGCAGGCTCACCAGTACGAGCGCCACGAACGCGTGGAGCTTCACCTTGATGATCAGGAACAGCAGGACCGCGACGGCGCCCGCGGCGATGAGCAGGAGCGTGGCGGTCCCGTATGCGGGATCAATGGCCTCCACGAGACCCCCCGACCGTCGTGATGTCAGTGCCCCGAATCATCGGTCCTCCTTCTCGGCTCCATGCGAATGCGTTGTGTTGACGTAACTTTCGATGATCGAATCGATGCTCTGGTCGATGTCGAGCGCGACGCCGTTCTCGTCGGGTTCGAGGGGTTCCAGCGTCTCGAACTGGGAGGCCAGCAGCGTCGCCGGCATGAAATGTCCCGGCCGGCTGGCCTGTCGTCTGCCGATGGTCTCGACTGAACCCGCCAGGTGGAGGAACTCGACGTCGGCGCAATGCCGCCGCAGCTGGTCTCGATACTTGCGTTTCAGGGCGGAGCAACTCATCACTCCGCCGTCGTGGTGCGCCGCCAACCACCCTCCGATCGACTCCAGCCAGGGAAGCCGGTCGTCGTCGTCTAGCGGGTGGCCGGCCGTCATCTTGGCGATGTTCTCCGGCGGATGGAAGTCGTCGGCGTCGGCGAAAGGAACCCGCAGCCGTTGTGCCAGTGCGGCACCCACCGTCGATTTTCCTGACCCCGAGACCCCCATGACGACGATCGGTGCTGCCATACCCTCCACCTGCTCCGTGTGTGCGACATCACATAGCTTGCATCAAAGGTCATACTATTGCAAGGGTCGCGCCGAAACTGGCTATCGCTACCGTCTGCACCGCGTCTCTGACATGATTTATCGATGCTCGATCGGCCGAATGCAGGCGCTCTTCACGGCAGTCTGGTGACTGCATTGGGGACCGCGATCGTGTCCGGTCGGTACCCGCCCGGCGCCGTCCTCACGCTGGAAGGCGTGAGCGCTGAGCACGGCGTGTCCCGCAGTGTCGCCCGAGAGGCAATCCGGGTACTGGAATCGATGGGCATGGTCGAATCGCGGCGCCGGGTCGGGATCACGGTGCGGCCCGCGGAGAAGTGGAACGCCTTCGACCCGGTGCTGATCCGCTGGCGGCTGGACGTCGGCGACCGGACCGCCCTGTTGGTGTCGCTCTCGGAACTGCGATTGGGCTTCGAGCCGGCCGCGGCGGCGCTGGCCGCGCGACGGGCCACCCCGCATCAGTGCCGGATCATGGCCTCCGCCGTGTCCGACATGGTGGTACACGGTCGGGCGGGGGACCTCGACGCGTACCTCGTGGCGGACAAGCTGTTTCATCAGACGCTGCTGGAAGCCAGTGGAAACGAGATGTTCCGGGCGTTGACCGGCGTCGTCGCGGAGGTGCTCACCGGCCGCACCCAGCACGGGATGATGCCCGCCAAGCCGAACCTGGCGGCGATCGCCCTGCATGACGAGGTTGCGCGGGCGATCCGGATGGGTGAGGCGAAGATGGCCGAGGACGCGATGCGCGCGATCATCGACGAGGCGGCATCCGCCGTCGTCGAGGACTCGCGGGAGCCCTGACCGCGCCGGCCCGCGGATAACGATTCAAAACCTGTTGTGTTGCGGGATGAAACATGCGCGCCGACGGTTCGGCCGCGCACACTATGGTCACGAGGTGCACCGGCGAACGGCCCTCAAGCTCCCGCTGTATCTGGCAGCCGCCGCGGCACTGGCCGAACTACCTCGGGCCGCCGCCGAGGCGAGTCGATGGTCGGCTGACCGCGCCAACGCTTGGTACGCGGCGCAGGGCTGGTTGGTCGGCGCCAACTACGTCACCTCGACCGCCGCGAACCAGATCGAGATGTTCCAGGCGGGCACCTACGACCCCCGTCGCATCGACGCCGAACTCCGGCTGGCGCAGCAGGTCGGGTTCAACACGGTCCGGGTGTTCCTGCACGATCTGTTGTGGGCCACCGACCGGGCCGGCTTCAGTCAGCGGCTTACGCAGTTCGTCGGCATCGCGGCGCGCCATCAGATCAAACCGCTCTTCGTCCTGTTCGACTCCTGTTGGGATCCGATGCCGAAGCCGGGCCGTCAGCGGGCGCCGATCGCCGGAGTGCACAACTCCGGCTGGGTGCAGAGTCCGGGTGCCGCCCGGCTGCAGGATCCGGGCTACACCCGCGTCCTGCAGAGCTACGTCACCGGCGTGGTCGGCCTGTTCCGCAACGATCCTCGCGTACTCGGCTGGGACGTGTGGAACGAGCCGGACAACCCGGCGCGCGACTACCGCAAGGTGGAACGCGAGGACAAACAGGAACTGGTCGCCGCGTTCCTCCCGCACGTCTTCCAGTGGACCCGCGCCATGAATCCGGTACAGCCGGTGACCAGCGGTGTCTGGCAGGGACACTGGCGGGATCCGGGTAGCCGCAGCACGATCTGCGGTCTGCAACTCGAGCATTCGGACGTCATCACATTCCACAGCTACGGCGATCCGGACGAGTTCGAGGCCCGTATCGACGAACTCGCCCCGCTGGGACGTCCGATCCTGTGCACCGAGTATCTGGCGCGGGGGATGGGCAGCACGGTGGAGGGAATCCTCCCGGTTGCCAAGCGGCGCAACGTCGGTGCCTACAACTGGGGTTTCGTCGCTGGGCGGACGCAGACGTACCTGCCGTGGGATTCGTGGAAGAAGCCCTACACCGAGCCTCCCGATCCCTGGTTCAGCGATCTCCTGCACCCGGATGGCCGGCCCTACGACGAGGACGAGATCCGCGTGATCCAGAAGCTCACCACCGGAGCGGCAGCATCGGCTCGATGAGCGCCAGTTCCGCCACGCTCACCCACGACGGGTTGGACTGCTGGGGTGAGCGCAACACCTCCAGCGAGCGCAGCTGCGGGACCGACGACACCCCGGCCGCCGTCACCGGTTCGGCGAACAGCGGGATGTGTACCGGCACCTGCAGTGTGCCGTCGTCGACCAGCAGTTCGCCGGTGATCCGGCCGGCGCCCCAGAAGCCCCGCAGGGGGTGCGCCGAAACCCAGAAGAGGACCCGCTGGCCGGGCGCGATGAGGCGTGACCGGTAGTTGTCGGCGACGCACCAGTGCGGCTTGGTCTCACCGGCGGCGACCATGGGTTCGATCGCGGTTCTGGCCGGGTTGCACTTGATGACCCAGGCGCCGAGCGTGTCGACGGACACGCGGCGACCTGACCGGCGCCGCAGCGCGGCGTCCAGCGTCCGATAGAGCTGTCCCAGTCGGCTGCGCCCGGTATCCGGTACGGGCATCGCCCGTACGGCACGCCGGACGTCGGCATTCGAATGCTCTGCAGCCCAGATCAATTCGGTATCTGCCGCGTCCGGCTCGCTGGTGCTGAACTCCCGCGCTTGTGCGGCATGGACCGCGGGCGCCAGCAGGTGCTTGGTCTGTCTGGCCGCGGCGACACCGTTCAGATCGAGGTGCGTATAAGCCACCGCCACCGCCATCTGTGCGGCGCGGGCCGCGGACGCCGCAGAGCGGTCGTCGGTCTCGCGGGCTGCTGCCAGCGCGCCGAAGGCCAGGGTTCGCATCCGCTGGTCGCGTCGTGCGCCGTGACCGAAACTCCTCGCGGCGTCGACGGCCTCGCGCGGCCGGTGATCGCCCGGCGCCGCCGCCTCGTAGAGGGGAAGCGCACGCGCCGCACAGTCCGCCGCCCACAGGGCGACGGGCCGGAGCGCGTCGACGGTGTTCAGCGGAAGCGGACGTTCATCGTCGCCAGGCCGAAGATCTTCTTGCCCTGCGACTTCGCCGCGACCACGATGACGCCGGAGCGCGTCGCCGGGTCCAGCGATTTGATGCGCCCGCTGAACTCGATGTCGGCGCCCTCCTTGGCCGGCACGATCGCGGGCGCGGACAGCCGCACCGCGTAGCGGGTGACCGCACCGGGGTCACCCGTCCATGCGGAGGCGAATCCGGCGCCCAGACCCATGGTGAGCATGCCGTGGGCGATCACGTCGGGCAGTCCGGCCAGTTTGGCGATGTCCTCGTCCCAGTGGATCGGGTTGGCGTCACCGGCCACGCCGGCATAGTTGACGAGGTCACCGCGGGACAGCCGGGTGTGGCGCACCGGCAACTCGTCGCCGACCTTCACGTCGTCGAAGGACGGCGTCCCGGGTGTGCGTGTCAGGCCGCCGTCGGCGATGCGCACGTCGCCCTCCGGACGGACGGTCTTCTCGTAGTGGCCGTCGAGGCTGCCGACGCCGGAGAAGTCCACGTCGTGCATCATCGCGTTCTGCACGGCCGTCTTCACCTCGGGATTGAGGTCCTCGGCGGTGACGCCGACCACCGTGGTGTGCAGGGTGTGCACCCGTTCGCCGGCCGTGTCGGTGAAGGTGTTGGTGACCGTGATCATGTCCCGGCCGGCGATCCTGCGCACCGACGTCAACTCGACGTCGACCCGGAGTTCGTCCCCGGCCACGATCGGGCGGTGCTGCTCGAAGACCTCCTCGGTCTGCAGGTAGGTGTCGTAGCCGACGACGATCTGCTCGAACATGCGGCGGTTGCAGGACATGCCCGGGGCCGACGTGAACGTCAGTGGCGCCACCAGACCCGAATATCCCAGGTCGGCGGCGGCGGCGACGTCCCAGTGCGCCGGGTGATAGTCCTGCACGGCACGGGCGTATTCGCGGACCTTCTCGCGGCCGACCAGATAGGTGTCATCCATCTGGTAGTAGTGGCCGACCCGGGCTTCGAGCGGCGACGCTTCTGGTGCTGCGGTCATGAAATTCACTCAACTCTTCTATCGGCACGTCGCGGACGGCGACCCCAGCACATTAACCGGCGCGTCATGCCAGGGCGTCGCCGAGCTTGTTCAGCAGTTCGGTGAGCAACTTCTTCTCGTCGTCGCTGAATCCGGCGAACATCTCGTGCGCGGCCTCGGTGTACAGCTCGCGCCAGGCCCGCGCTTGTTCGCGGCCCTCCGCCGTCGTCGTCAAACGCACTGCGCGACGGTCGTTCTCATCGGGCGCACGGACCACCAGCCCCTCGCGCACAAGGGCATCGACGAGCGTGGAGGCGGTCGCCTGGGTGATGCCCACCGCGCGCGCCGCATCCGCGGACCGGACCGGCTGCAGACGCTCGATCTCGGCGAGGAGTTTGGAACGGGGTGTCGAGACGCCATGGTCGCCGAGCCGCTCGTCGAAGGCGCGGACAACCGATTTGGCGGCGCGGCCGAACGCATCGGCGAGTTGCGCCGCGACCTGCTGGTCATCCACCAGAGAACTCCTCAGAACGGTTGACCAGAATATCAGCCCTCGTATAGTTTGATGACAGATAGTTAGATACCTAAGGAAAGGCCGATGCCCTGATGTCCACGACGTTCCCCCTCGGTCCGTACACCGTCCGGCGAGTCGGATTCGGCGCCATGCAACTGCCCGGACCCGGAGTGTTCGGGCCGCCACGCGACCACGATCAGGCCATCGCCGTGCTGCGGCGCGCCGTCGAACTCGGTGTCGATCACATCGACACCGCGCAGTTCTACGGTCCGAACGTCGCCAACGAACTCATCCGGGAGGCGCTGCACCCGTACCCCGAAAGCCTGGCCCTGGTCAGCAAGGTCGGCGGCAGACGCGACGACCAGGCCAACTGGCTACCCGCCCAGGAGCCCGACGATCTGCGCCGCGACATCGAGGCGAACCTGCGCACCCTCGGGGTGGACCGGCTCGCCGCGGTGAACCTGCGGGTGTTCGGTGATGACATCGGCGGTCCCGCCCAGGTCGACCGAAACCTGTTCGAACGGCAACTCGACGCGATGATCGCCGCGCGCGACGAAGGTCTGATCGTCGGGATCGGGCTGAGCAGCATCTCCCGCGAGCATCTGGAGATCGCGCTCGAACGCACCGAGATCGCCTGCGTGCAGAACGCGTTCAACCTCGCCGACCGCACCTCCCAGCCGGTACTTGACCTGTGCGTCGAACGGAACATCGCGTTCGTGCCGTTCTTCCCGCTGGGTTCGGGGTTCGTCGCGGACAACCCCGTCCTCGGTAACCCGACCATCAAACGCGTCGCGGAGCAGCTGGGCCGGACTCCGGCACAGGTCGCCCTGGCGTGGACGCTGAACGTGGCCCCGAATGTGCTGCTGATCCCCGGTACGTCGTCGGTCGCCCATCTCGAGGAGAACCTGGCCGTCGCCGACATCGACCTGCCTGCGGAAGTGGCGATCTAGAGGTCACCCGTGTGCTGGTGCGGTGAGATTCAGGGCAATGTCGGATGCACCGGCCGCGGGCGGGCGAGGCGAGTAGCTGATGCCGTTGGGCCCCTTACCCACCGGGATCGTCGTGGACACCCTCTCGCCGGCCAGATCGATGACCGACACGCTGTCGTCGTAACTGTTGGTCACCCACGCGCGGCGACCGCTGGAATCGATCACCACCCCGTGCGGGCCTGCCCCGGTCTCGACGGTGGCGCGCACCGACATCGTGCGGGTGTCGATCAGCGAGGCGGCATGCCCGGGGGCGTCCGGGCTGCCCTGGTCGGCGGATACCACCATCGCGTCGTCGGGGCTGAGGTACACCTGCACCGGTGCCGCAGACACCGCGACCCTGCCGACCACCGTTCGGCTGTCGAGGTCGACTTTGACCACCGACGCCGGATCTGTGACCCCGGTGTAGGCGTGCCGCCCGTCCGCGCTGACCGCAACCTGGGCGGGTCCCTCACCGACCGGCACCGAGAACGTCTTCTGGTCGGTCCGGGCGTCGATCACATCCAGTGCGCCGGTCATGTGATTGGCGACGACGATCACCGAACCGTCGGGTGCCGCGCGTAGCCCGTGCGGCATCCCGCCCACCTCGATGCGGCCCAGCGACCGCAGGTCCTGACCCTGGAACACCGACACGGTGCCGGCTTCGGAGTCGGCCACATAGACCTTGCCGTTGGGCGCCTCGATCACATGCGCCGGATGGGAGCCGGTCTCGGCGGTCGCGGCGACGGTGTAGGTATCGGCGTCGATGGCCACGACCGTGTCGGTCCCGGCGCTGGTCGCGTAGACCACGGCGGCGTCCCGACCGACCTGGACGTTGTGCGGCGCCTGAATGCCGGTCAGGGTGGTCGCCACGGAATCGGCGGTCGTATCGAGCACCGTCAGGCTGTTCCCGCCCTCATCGGCAACCCACAACGATCCGGTCACTCCGGCCGACCGCGGGGGCGGAGTCGGGCGCGGCGGTGACTGGCCGGCGGTCTCGGGGTCACCGCCGGCGCAGCCCGCAAGCGCCACTGCCAGCAGTAGGGCGGACAGCAGCGCTTCCGTTCGGAGTTTCATCTGGCCTCACCGGCAGAGGGCTACAGCGAGTCCAGAATCTGCTTCATGGTGTCGATCTCCTTCTTTTGACTGGTCACGATCGACTTGGCCAACGCGACGGTGTCTGGGAACTGGCCGTTGTCGATCTCGTTCTGCGCCATGGTGATCGCACCCTCGTGATGCCGGATCATCTGGGTCAGGAACAACCGGCTCGCGTCGACGCCCTGGGCGTTGCGGAGTGCGTCCATATCGGCCGGCGACATCATCCCGTCCATACCGGCCATCCCGCCCATACCGGGCATGCCGCCCATACCGGGCATCATCGGACCGCTCGACGTACCACCGTGGTGTGGTCCCATGTCCCCGCCCGGAGCGTTCGGCCCCGGCATGCCCCACTGGTCGAGCCAGCCCTGCATCTGCTTGATCTCCGGGTCCTGCGCGGCCTTGATCTGCCTGGCCATGTCGATGACCCGCGAGTCGATGCCCTCCTTGGCCGCGACCATGTCGCTCATCTCGATCGCCTGCTGGTGGTGCGGGATCATGTGGCGCGAGAACATCATGTCGGTCTGGTTGTGCGATGCCGCGGGAGCCGCGCTCGACGTCTGAACGGGTGCGGGCGCGGGTGACGCCGCCTCGTCGTTTCCGGAGTTGCCACACGATGCGATCGCCGTCACCAGCGCCACCGCGGCTCCTGCTACCAGAACCTTGTTGCTGTGCACAACGCTTCCCTTTCGACCGTCGGACGTTCGGTACCGGGCCAAGCCTTCCCGCGTGACGTGGAGCGGGCCTGGTGGTCCTGTGAAGATTCGGTATAGAAACCGCCGACTGGTCCGGCGCCGGTCGGCCAGGCGCGCATACTCGGCGGGGTCATCACCGAGAGCGCGGCCCCGAGGAACAGCGTGACCGACCCCCACCGTCATCGCGACGCTCCTGTGGCAGCGGGTGTCCGCCCGGTCGACCACGCCGGCTCTGACACCCACAGCCATGACACCCACGGCCATGACGGCCATGGCGGTGATCACGTCGCGCAGTTTCGGCGGTTGTTCTGGGTCAACCTGGTCATCGCAATACCCGTCGTCGCGTTCTCGACCATGTTCGCGATGCTGATCGGCTATCGGCTCCCCGACTTCCCGGGCGCCCGGTGGATCGCACCCCTCCTCGGTACGGTGATGTACGCCGTCGGCGGGCGGCCCTTCCTGACCGGCGCGAGGAGCGAAATCCGTTCTCGCAAACCGGGAATGATGTTGCTGATCGGCCTGGCCATCACCGTCGCGTTCGTCGCGTCCTGGGGCGCCACCCTCGGGCTGCTCCACCACGAACTGGAGTTCTGGTGGGAGCTGGCGTTGCTCATCGTCATCATGCTGCTCGGTCACTGGGTCGAGATGCGGTCACTGGCCCAGACGACCTCCGCATTGGATTCGCTTGCGGCGCTGCTCCCCGACGAAGCCGAGAAGATCGACGGTGACCGCACCGTCATCGTGCCCCCGGCGGATCTGCGCGTCGGTGACGTGGTGGTCGTACGGCCGGGTGGCAGCGTCCCGGCGGACGGCCGGATCGTCGACGGCCGCGCGGACATGGACGAGTCAATGGTGACCGGAGAGTCCAGACCGATCGCCCGCGGTGTCGGCGACGCCGTTACGGCCGGCACCGTAGCCACCGACTCCGGACTGCGGGTCGAGATCACCGCCACGGGCGACGACACCACCCTGGCCGGGATCCAGCGTCTGGTGACCGAGGCGCAGAACTCGTCGTCGCGAGCACAGCGCCTCGCCGACCGGGCGGCCGGCTGGCTGTTCTGGTTCGCCTTGGCCACCGCGGCGGTCACGGCGGTGGTGTGGACGATGGCCGGCAGCCCCGACGCGTCGGTCGTGCGAGCGATCACCGTGCTGGTCATCGCATGCCCACATGCGCTGGGTCTGGCGATCCCGCTGGTCGTGTCCATCGCCACCGAACGGGCCGCCCGAGGCGGCGTGCTGGTCAAGGACCGGCTGTCGCTGGAGAGTATGCGCACCGTCAACGCCGTGCTGTTCGACAAGACCGGCACCCTGACCAAGGGCGAACCGACGCTCGTTGCGATCGAACCGGTCGGCACTCTCGGCGCCGACGGTGTGTTGGCGCTGGCGGCCGCGGCGGAGAGCGACAGCGAGCACCCCCTGGCGCGGGCGATCGTGCGCGCCGCCGAGGAGCGTGGCCTCACCGTGCCACGCGCCACCGGGTTCTCCTCCGCTCCGGCTGTCGGGGTGACCGCGACCGTCGACGGACGGGAGATCCGGATCGGGGGTCCCCGCCTGCTCGAGGAGGTCGGCGCAGAGGAAGTCGGGACCGCGGCGGCGTGGCGGGAGGAGGGCGCGATCATCCTGCACGTCGTCCGCGACGGCGACGTGGTCGGCGGCCTCCGCCTGGCCGACGAGGTGCGCCACGAATCCCGCGAAGCCGTCGAGGCGCTGCACAAGCTGGGCATCGAGGTGGTCATGATCACCGGTGACGCGGAAGCCGTCGCCCATGCCGTCGGCGATGAGCTCGGCATCGACCGGGTGTTCGCAGGCGTGCGTCCGGAGGACAAGGCCGCCAAGGTATCCGGGCTGCAGCGCGAGGGCAGGAAGGTCGCCATGGTGGGCGACGGGGTCAATGACGCCCCCGCGCTCGCACAGGCCGACGTCGGGATCGCGATCGGCGCCGGCACCGACGTCGCGATCGCGTCGGCCGGTGTCATCCTGGCGAGCTCGGATCCTCGTTCGGTCCTCTCGGTGATCGAGCTGTCCCGGGCGAGCTATCGCAAGATGAAGCAGAACCTCTGGTGGGGTGCGGGATACAACCTCATCGCCGTGCCGCTGGCCGCCGGGGTTCTGGCGCCGATCGGTTTCGTCCTGCCGATGTCGGTCGGGGCGATCCTGATGTCGCTGTCGACGGTGGTCGTGGCGCTCAACGCACAACTGCTGCGCCGGATCGACCTGAGACCGGAGGCCAGTACCCGCGCAATTCTCGACCGGTAGACCCGCAGTCGGCTAGTGGGCGTGTTCCCCGTGCTCGTCGTGGGCCGGCGGCGTGTCGACGGGTGCCGGCGCCTGGGGGATGGTCCCGAGCGGTGCGGTATCCGACGGGGGAGCGGCCGGCGGCTCGGGTCGGTGATGGCTGTGGGCCTCGGCGTGTTCCGCGCTCGGATGGGGGACCTCCGCGCCTGCCGGCGTGTGGTGACCGTGCCGAAGACCCGAGGCCACACCCACGGTGGACGCCAGCGTGACGACGCCCACGGCGCCGAGCAGGATCAGCGCGTTCGCGAGCGCGGGGATCTGCTGACCGAAGTGGCCCCGGTAGAGCACCCAGCCGGCTCCCATCACGACATAGATCTGGAGCAGCAGCGCACAGAGGTCCGCGGCCTGCACCCGTTCGGGCATTCCGGCGTGCGGGCCGAACGGCGCTCCCGCGGTTCTCGACACCAACCACAGTGCGACCGCTCCGACATTGAGCAGAACCCCGGCGACGAGCACTTCGGTGGTGGCCCGGCCCAGTGCGGCGAACGCCCAGATCAGTTGGAAGACGGCGATCGAGACGAAGAACACCCCCGCCGCCGGCCACTCCTGCCAGTGGGTGGGTACGACGGCGAAGTGGATGACGGCAGCGCCCAGCGAGGCGAGCGCCGCAAGTCGAGCCGCCAGCTTGCTGTCCGTCTTCGTCGCTGCTCTGGGTGACATCCGTTCGATGGTGACAGCCACGGCCCGTTTTCCCCCGGGGTGACATCACATCTCAACCCGACCGATATTCGGCCGTCATCCGTCGCCGACGGTGCGACGTACGCTGAGCAACGATGTGTGCTCCGAGGGATTCGATCCGGTGAGCGCCGGTGAGCAGGAACCGGACTACCGCTTCACGCTGGCCAACGAGCGGACGTTTCTGGCGTGGATCCGGACGTCGCTGGCGTTGATCGCCGGTGGCATCGCGGTGGTGCAGTTCGTGCCGTCTTTCGGGATACCCGGTGTGCGGCACGGCCTCAGTGTGGCGCTGACCGCCGGGGGTGGGGTGCTGGCGGCGTTGGCCGTGCGGCGCTGGCAACGCGTGCAGGCCGCGATGCGCCGGGACGAGGACCTACCGGCCACCCGCGTTCCGGTGCTGCTCGGCGGGACCATCTTCCTGATCACCATGGTGGTTCTCGTGGTGCTGGTCATCTGGCCTCCGACCGGGCCGTGAGATGCCGCGCCGCGCACCCACCAAACCCGGTCTGCCCGCCGAGCGCACCCTGTTGTCCTGGGAGAGAAGCTCGTTCGGCTTCCTCGTGGGCGGTGCGCTGGTGCTGCTGCGCAACCACGGACCCCTGGGGCCGGCGCGGATGCTGTTGGCGATCACCGCGGCCCTGCTCGCGCTGCTGGTGCTCGCGCTCGGGTACCGGCGGACGCGTCAGATCCGGAACAGCCCGGTGATCGCGGGCCGGGTGGTCACCTCCGCCCCGGGAGCGGAGGTGCTGGTGATCGGCGGAGCCACCGTCGGCTTCGCGACGGCCGTGGTCGTGGTGCTGCTGCTCTTCTCGATCTGACCGACGGATCAGGCCAGGGCCAGGAACAGCTTCTCCAACTCGGTTTCGGACATCGGCTCTTTTCCGTCGGCGGCCTCTCCGGTCATGCACTCGCGCATTCCGGTGGCCACGATCTTGAATCCAGCCTTGTCCAACGCCCGCGAGACCGCAGCCAGCTGCGTGACGACGTCCTTGCAGTCGCGGCCCTGCTCGATCATCGAGATCACCCCGGTGAGCTGACCCTGCGCCCTGCGCAGCCTGTTGAGCACCGCGGCGATCGCGTCCTCGTCACCGACCATGGCGCACCTCCTTTCGACCAACTGTGCAGCGATGGTACCCGCCGGGGTATTCCCTCCGGCGGTCATGCGGCGGCCCCGCCGGAAGCCGAGACGCCGGAGAGACGGCGCAACGGACAGTGGGCGTACCGGGTACAAGCCACCGACATCGTCGCGGCGATGGCCGTGAGCGTGGCCCCGGCGATCCCGACACCCAGGTGGATCTCCTGCCCGAGGATGACCGACGACATGGCAAGCACGAACCAGCCGAACGCCTTCCGCAGCGAATCGGGGTTCACCATCGCGGTCAACCGCGCCCCGACGAGTGCGCCCACCACCGCAGCGCCGGTCACCGCCAGCGCCACCGACCAGTCGATCTGAACACTGGACAGGTATCCGCCCAGACCGGCGAACGACTTCATCGCGATCACGATCAGCGACGTGCCCACCGCGATCGGCATCGGCAATCCGCCGAGCAGCGCGAGGGCGGGCACCACGAGGAATCCGCCACCGGCGCCGACCAGGCCGGTGACCAGGCCGACGACCAGGCCCTCGGCGATGATCTTCGGGACGGGTAGCCGGTGGGCGCCCCCGGCCGTCTCGACGTTCTTGCGGCCCCGCAGCATGGCCACGGCGGTGGCGACCATCATCACGGCGAAGCCGATGAGCAGCACGGTGCCCGGGATGAAGCGGGCCAGCAACCCACCCCCGTAGGCGCCGGCCATACCCGCAGCGCCGAAGATCAGACCGGTCCGCCACTGCACCCGGCCGGCCCGGGCGTGCGAGATCGCGCCGATGGCACTGGTGACGCCGACGACCAGCAGCGAGGTGGCGATGGCCTGTTTGGCGTCCATTCCGGCCACGTAGGCCAACAGCGGGACGGTCAGGATGGAACCTCCGCCGCCGAGCAGTCCCAGTGCGATGCCGACGAAGACGGCCAGTCCGATGGTGAGCCCGATCATGATCGACTCACCGACTTCTTCGCGGGCGCGGAATCCACCAGCTGGGCCACGATGCTCTGGGCGTCGCAGGAGGCGCCACGGTTGTAGGGCAGCTTGGACAGCATCATGCCCATCGCGCAGGTGTTGGACACCGCGGCGAAGGTCAGCCCGCCGCCGATGGCCCCGGCGACCCACTTGAGTTTCGGCGCGGCGATGCTGCCCAGGATGCTGGTCAGCACGATCGAGCCCGCGACCAGGCGGACCTGGCGCTCGAGGTCCCAGCGCTGGGCGCCGCGGTTGACCGCGAAACCCTTTGCCTCCCAGGCGGTGATGCCGCCGTCGAGGATGTGCACGTTGGTGAGTCCGGCCTGGCGCAGCGTCTCCTCGGCCTGGGTGGCGCGCTGACCGGACCGGCAGACCAGGACGACGTCCTCATCGAGATGTTCGATGATCTCGTCGCGGTGTTCGCGCAGCAGGTCCAACGGCACGTTGTAGGCGCCGGCGATGTGTGCGGTCTCGAACTCGCCGGGGGTGCGCACATCGATGACCCGGGGTGGCGTCGCCGAACCGAGCATCTGACTGAGGTCGTGCGAGTCGATCGTGACGGGTGCGGTCATTCGAAAAGTCCTTTCATCGGAGCGGCCCGGAGATACCGATACCGCGGGGGGTATGCTGAGGCTCATGTTACACATACCCCCGGGGGTAACAGCAAGTGGGAATTTTCATACCCCCTAGGGTACTTGACATACCCATAGGGGTATAGGCAGGCTGATGAGCAGAACGCCGCACCCCCACGCACCGAACGAAAGGACGTCACCATGAAATTCACCCAGTACTACCTGGACTGCCTGTCCCACGCGTCGTACCTGATCGCCGACGAGACAACCGGCCGCGCAGTCGTCGTCGACCCGCAGCGCGATGTCTCCGAGTACCTGGCGGATGCCAAGGAGTCCGGCTACACCATCGAGTTGGTCATCGAGACCCACTTCCACGCCGACTTCCTTTCCGGCCACCTGGAGCTGGCGAAGGCCACCGGCGCGAAGATCGTGTACTCCTCGGTCGCCGAGACCGAGTTCGAGTCGACGGGCGTGGCCGACGGCGAGCGCTACTCGCTGGGTGACGTGACGCTGGAGTTCCGGCACACCCCCGGCCACACGCCCGAATCGATGAGCATCGTGGTCTACGAGCACGCCGACGACGAGGTGCCCTACGGCGTGCTGACCGGCGATGCGCTGTTCATCGGCGACGTCGGCCGGCCCGACCTGCTGGCCTCGATCGGGTTCACCCGTGAGGAACTGGCCGAGAAGCTGTACGACTCGCTGCACAACAAGCTGATGACGCTGCCCGACGCCACCCGGGTGTACCCGGCCCACGGCGCGGGTTCGGCCTGTGGCAAGAACCTGTCCACCGACCTGTGGTCGACGATGGGCGATCAGAAGGAGACCAACTACGCGCTGCGCGCACCGGACAAGGCCACCTTCATGGACCTGGTCACCGAAGGGCAGCCGCCCGCGCCGAGCTACTTCGTCTACGACGCGATCCTCAACCGCAAGGAGCGGGAGTTGCTGGACGAGACCAAGATGCCGCCGGCGATGACCTATGAGCAGGTGCGCGACGCGATGAAGGCGGGTGCGATCCTGGTCGACGGGCGGGGCCCCGAGGAGTTCGCGCTGGGTCACCTGCGCGGCGCCGTGAACATCGGGCTGGCAGGCCGGTACGCGGAGTTCGCCGGCTCGGTGCTGCCCTCGGATGTCGACATCGTGCTGTTCACCGAGCCGGGCCAGGAGCTGGAAGGCAAGAACCGGCTCGCCCGAATCGGTTTCGACCGCGTGATCGGGTACGTGGACCGGCCCTTCGAGGTCATGTTCAACCACCAGGACGACGTCCAGATGGCGTCCCGGTTGACGGCCAAGGCCTTCGACCAACGCGCTGCCGAGCTGGCCGACCTGCAGGTCGTCGACGTGCGCAACCCGGGTGAGGTCGCCGCCGGGACCATCCCGAACGCGCTCACCATCCCGGTGGGTCAGCTGCCGGCCCGGCTGGGCGAACTGGATCCGGCCAAGCCGACCGTCGTGTACTGCGCCGGCGGTTACCGCTCCTCGGTGGCCGCGAGCCTGTTGCGGCAGAACGGTTTCGGCGATGTCAGCGACATCCTGGGCGGTTTCAACGCCTGGGACGAAGCTCGTCAGAACGCCTGAGCGGAGGGAAGATCATGACCACCGACAAGCATCGGATCGTCATCATCGGCGGAGGTACGGCCGGCATCTCGGTCGCCGCCCGCCTGCTGCGCAAGGGCCACTCCGACGTCGCCGTCATCGAACCGTCCGACACGCACTACTACCAACCGCTGTGGACGCTCGTCGGCGGCGGGCAGGCGAAGGCGTCGACGACCGCACGGCCCGAGGCCTCGGTGATGCCCAAGGGTGCGACGTGGATCAGGAACGCGGCGGCCACGGTCGACCCGGACAACAACAGGGTCACGTGTGTCGACGGGGCGGACTACGAGTACGACGTACTCGTGGTCAGCCCCGGCATCCAGCTGGACTGGAACCGCACCGAGGGTCTGCAGGACGCACTCGGTAAGGACGGGGTCTCGTCGAACTACCGGTTCGACCTCGCACCCCGCACCTGGGAGTTCATCCGCGACCTCCGTTCGGGCACCGCGGTTTTCGGGATGCCGTCGGGTCCGATCAAGTGCGCCGGGGCGCCGCAGAAGATCGCGTACCTGGCCAGCGACTACTGGCGCAGGCAGGGCGTGCTCTCCGATATCGACGTGCATCTGGTGGTGCCGACACCGCGACTGTTCGGCATCCCGGCGATCGCCGACAACCTCGACGTCATCGCCGCGGACTACGGCATCACCGTGCACACCGGTGCCGAGATCACCTCCGTCGACGCCGCGGCGCACAAGGTGGGTATCACGCACACCGCCGACGGCGGGTCCGACACGGTGCTGCCCTACGACGTGCTCCACGCCGTACCGCGCCAGTCGGCCCCGGACTGGATCAAGTCCAGCCCGCTGTCGACCGGTGACGCGGCCGGCTACGTCGAGATCGACAAGCACACCATGCAACACGTGCGCTATCCCAACGTGTTCAGTCTCGGCGATGCCGGATCGTCCCCGAACTCCAAGACCGGGGCCGCGATCCGCAAACAGGCCCCGGTGGTGGTCGAGAACATCGAGTCGTTCCTCACGGGCCGACCGCTGAACGCCTCCTACAACGGCTACGGATCGTGCCCGATCGTCACGTCCTCGCACGCGATGCTGTTGGCGGAGTTCGACTACGACCTGAACCTCACGCCGTCGTTCCCGCTGCTCGACCCCACCAAACCGCACCGCGGCTACTGGTACCTCAAGAAGTACGGGCTGCCGTTCATGTACTGGAATCTGATGCTGAAAGGACTGGCGTGACATGTCCACCAAAACCCTGACCTACGACAACTTCGAAGCAACGGTCACCGGCAATCCGATTGTGCTCGTCGACTTCTGGGCGTCCTGGTGCGGCCCGTGCCGCGCGTTCGCCCCGGTGTTCGAGCGCTCCTCGCAGACGCACCCGGACGTCGTACACGCCAAGGTCGACACGCAGGCCGAACGTGATCTGGCGGCCACGCTGGAGATCAGTTCGATCCCGACCGTGATGGCCTTCCGGGACGGCGTGCTCGTCTACCGGCAGGCCGGGGCGCTGCCGCCGGCGGCGCTCGAGGACCTGATCACCCGGGTTAAGGCGCTCGACATGGCCGAGGTCCGCGCGCGAATCGCGGCACGGAAGGCGACCGCACAGGCGTAGCCGACGTGCGGTCAGCGGGCGCCGCGCACCAACCGGCCGGGCCGCGCACCCGTGTCGCGGCCGAAGCGGCGGGTGACGGTGCCGTTGACGACCGTCGCGTCATAACCGCTGGCCCCCTGCACCAGCCGATTCCCGCCCGCGGGAAGGTCATAGGCCATCCGGGCCGGGTGCAGGGTCAGCGCGTCGAAATCGATCACGTTGAGGTCGGCCCTTTTGCCGACCTCGATGGTGCCGCGGTCGGTGAGCCCGAAAAGTGTTGCCGTATCCCGGCATTGCTTACGCAAGACGTACTCGAGGCTCAATTTGCGACCGCGGTGGCGGTCGCGGGCCCAGTGGGTGACCAGATAGGTGGGATAGGAGGCGTCGCAGATCAGGTTGCAGTGCGCCCCGCCGTCGGACAGACCCAACACACCCGCGGGGTGGGTGAGCATCTCGTGGATCGCGTCGTGGTTGCCGTCGGCGTAGTTGAAGAACGGCAACATCAGCATCGAGCCCGCACCGTCTTCGAGCATGAGGTCGTACAGCGTCGCCAACGGGTCCTCGCCGCGGTCCGCGGCGATCGACGCGACGGTCCTGTCCGGCGTCGGTTCGTAGTCGGGCGGGTCACCGAGTGCGTAGATGCGATGCAGTGAATGCTGAACCAGGGCGAACATGCCGTCGAACTGTCTGGTGGTGTCCACCGGCAGATCGGATTCGCCGAGGATCGCCGCCTTCACCGCCGGGTCGGCGAGCCGTTCTGCCAACTCCTCACGCGGCAGTTCCGACTTGAGCGCGCGGTAGGTCGGACGGTGGGTGAAGGCGTGATGGCCGGGGAAGCCGAGCAGCATGCCGAATGGCCGGGCGGCGATCTGCGGGTAGAGCATCGCGCCGTCGGCGTGGGCGTCGGCCGAGATCTCGAGCTGTTCGCGCCACAGGTTCGGGTCGGCGTCGACCTGGATCAACGCGAACGACAACGGGCGTTCGATCTCGGCGCCGAGGCGTCGCATCCACTCCAGTTCTCGCTTCGGCGCGACGATGTCCTCGCCCGCGGCACCCTGCGGAGCGAGTTCGAACACCGCGCGGCCGCCGGCCGCCATGGCGCGGCCGAGACCGAACAGTTCGTCCTCGGCGGCGAAGGTGCCGGGCACGGGTTCCCCGTCCATGGCCCGGTGGGCGATGGTCCGGGAGGTGGAGAACCCCAGCGCGCCGGCCTCGATCGACTCGCGCACGAGGTGGGCCATCGCCGCGATGTCCTCGGGTGTGGCCGGCTCGTTGCGGGCGCCGCGCTCGCCCATCGCGTAGGCGCGCACCGAACCGTGCGCGATCTGACTGCCGACGTCGACCGCGAAGTGCCGCGACCCGATCACGTCCAGATACTCGGGATAGCTCTCCCAACCCCACGAGATGCCCTCGGTCAGCGCGGATCCCGGGATGTCCTCGACACCCTCCATCAGTTTGATCAGCCATTCCTCGCTGCCCGGCCGGACCGGCGCGAACCCCACCCCGCAGTTGCCGGTGACCACCGTGGTCACGCCGTGGCAACTGGACGGTTCCAACAGACTGTCCCAGCTGACCTGACCGTCATAGTGGGTATGGATGTCCACGAAGCCCGGCGCGACGATCCGTTCGGTGGCGTCGAGCGTCACCGCGGCATCGCCCGCCAGACCGTCGCCTCCCGGCGGCACCCGGCGCACCTCGACGATCTTTCCGTCCTTGACGCCCACGTCGGCGCGGAACCGGTCGGCGCCGGTGCCGTCGACCACGGTTCCTCCGACGATCTTGAGGTCGAACATGTCGTCTCCTTCGGGCCGGGATCGCTTCGGACACTATCCACAGCGAGGGCGATCACGGCCGAGAATCGATGACGGCGGCGGCTACCCTTCGCGGTGGATGTCCACCGCGCGGCGGTGCGAAGCCCGACTCGAGGAGAAGTCCCATATGAGCGAAGACGATGTGCGCGATCCCGCCGCGACCGCGGGAGCGGCCATAGAGCAGGCGGTCGCGGTGTTCATGCTGCACCCGCAGACCTACGGCGGGAGCGTCGCCGCGGGGTACCAGAACCCGCTGGCCGGTTATGTCGCCGGTCGTGGCGGCGTCCTGGGTGATGCCACCGGCGCCACCGTCAGCGCGGTGTTCGCCGTGTTCGAACCGACCGGGTTGTCGGCGATGTGGGACGAGGGGATCGCCGTGCGGGGCGCCGCCGGTGCGGCAGAGGTGTATTGGGAGCAGACGGCGGAGTTCGGGCGGAAGTATCTGTCCGGGGCCGAGGGTCTTGAGCGGCTCGCGGCGCTCGGCGAGAAGCTGATCGCTGCGACCCCCACGACGGCGCTGCCGTTGTTCGCCGGGTGGCGTGCGATGCCGTTGGCCGCCGACGCACCCGCCCGCGCGCTGCAGGTCATGTTCGTGCTGCGCGAGTTGCGCGCCGGGCTGCACTTCAATGCGCTGTCCCTCTCGGGCATCACGCCGATCGAGGCGCACATGCTCAACAAGGGGCCGCAGTACGCCGCGATGTTCGGTTGGCCCGAACCGTTCGCCGACGGTGCCGACAAGAAGGACCGCTACGCCGAGATCGAGCAGGCGACCAACCGGCGGATGGCCGAGCTCTGCGCATCCGCCCTCGACCCGGACGAGGCGGCCGAACTGGCCCGGTTGAGCACCGAGGCGCTGGCGTGGTTGAAGGCGAACGTCCCGAGGTGAGCCGGATCGCCTTCGGCCTCGATCAGGCCTTGTTCGACGAGCTCGGCGCCGAACTGGCGAGGTTTCGGCGCTGATCGGTTCGGTCGCGCAGGGCGATGACGAGCACGCTCAGGGCCAGCGCCGCCGCACCGGCCAACGCCACGACCAGGATCGCGGTGGTCTCGTGCAGGCGCACCGCGATGCCGATCAGCGCCCAGACGAGCACCAGCGCGTAGGCGATGTCGCGGTGCAGGAACGTCATCGTCAGTCCGAGCGCGGCCGCGACCAGCACCATGATCACGCCCCAGGTGGGCTCGGACAGGCCGAAGCCGGACCAGCCCGCGTCGTCGAGCGTGATGGTGGCGTTGGCGATCGTGGCCACCGAGATCCAGCCGAGATACACCCGGAACGGGATGTGCACCGTCCACCGCTCCACCGTCGAAACCGGTGGGCGGGCGGCCTGTAGGCGGTAGATGACGATCAGGGCGCCCAGCAGCACCAGCATCAGCAGCATGCTCAGCGGAAAACGGTTGTGGTGCCAGGCGAACAGCCATGAACAGTTGGCCGCGGCGGTCAGCAGGTACCAGGGTGCGATCGCCCGCGCCGCGCCGCTGTCCGACCGCCTTCGGGCCAGGCTGAGGCTCAGGTAGACGCTGTAGGCGATCAGGCCGAGGTAGATGACGCTCCAGATCGAGAACACGTAACCCGCGGGCACGAAGTACACCTCGAAGCGGCGGGTGACCTCGCCGGTGGTCTGGCCGTTGATCGGCAACCCGTTGGCGAGGTAGTTGACCAACAGTGTGGCTGCCGTCGCCAGGCTGACCGCCACCGGCAACAACAGTGTCGACGCCGATGTCGACTCGGCGGTCCGACCGGCCATCAGGGTGCTCCTCTTCTCGGGTTCTCCGCGGGGGACGGTACGAGGTACATGCCCGTTAGACAGGCTTTCGAACCGCCGCGTGCACGGCGGCCCGGACCCCGTGCCCCGCGCAGACAATGGGTTCGACCGAGCGCAGGGTGCGGCACAGGACGAAGGCGCCTTCGAGGGCCGTCAGGGTGATCATCGCCAACCGGCGGCACTCCGCCTCGGTGAGGTCGAGTTGCCCGAACCACGCCGCGAGGCCGCCGAGCCAGCTCTGGAACACCTCCGCCGCCTCCACCCGGAGCCGCTCGTTGGTGCTGGCCACCTCCAGCGCGATCGTCTCGATCGAACAGGCTTCGCTGTAGTCCTGCGCCTCCAGATCCCTACCGGCCTTCTCGAACAACTCGGGGATTCCGTCGAGCGGGTCGATCTGCGCCAACTGCGCGCCGACGAACGTGGCGTATCGGATGCCTTCGCGGCGAATGACTTCCACGCTGATCGCCTCTTTGCCACCGGGGAAGTGGTGGTAGATCGAACCGAACGGCGCCTGCGCCGCGGCCGAGATCTGTTTGAGGCCGGTGGCGGGCATGCCCTGCCGGCGATACAGCTCCGCCGTCGCATCGAGGATCCGGCTGCGGGTGGACGGATCTGCCATGACGTCTCCTTCTTGCGCATCGTGCTCCGACAGCATATCGTCCGGGTAAGTAGAACGATCTATCTAGGAGGCGAACGGCATGCTTTCCGTGGATCTGCCCTCGGGACCCATCGCCTACGACGACACCGGCGGCGACGGACCGGTCCTGGTATTCGGTCACGGTCTGCTCATGGACGGGCGGCAGTGGCGCAAGGTCATCCCGCTGCTGCCCGGTTACCGGTGCATCACACCGACTCTCCCGATGGGTGCGCATACGGTGCCGATGAACGACGGCGCGGATCTCACCCAGATGGGAATGGCCAACATCGTCGCCGACTTCCTCGACGCGCTGGACGTCGACGACGTCACACTCGTCCTGAATGACTGGGGCGGCGGGCAATTCGTGATCACCGAGGGCCGTGACAAGCGCATCGGGCGGCTCGTGCTCGTATCCTGCGAGGCCTTCGACAACTTCCCGCCCAAGCCGGCCCGGCCGGCTGCCCTGCTCTGCCGGCTACCGGGCGGCGGCTGGGTCCTGAGCAGGATGCTCGGGACGCGCTTCTTCCGTCACAGTCGGCAGGCCTACGGCGGGCTGGCGAAGTCGGGGCTGCCCGACGCGTTGTTCGACGAGTGGTTCCGCCCCGCCGTCGAGAACGCCGCGATCCGGCGTGATCTGGTCCGGTTCGCCACCGGCGCGCCGCCGCGCCGCCGGTTACTCGAATTGTCCGGCAAACTCGGCACATTCGATCGCCCGGTGCTGGTCGTCTGGGCGCGTGAGGACCGCATGATGCCGCCGGCGCACGCCGACCGCCTGGTCGAACTGTTCCCCGACGCCCGGAAGGTGATCGTCGACGACTCCTGGACGCTCATTCCCGAGGACCAACCGGAGGCGATGGCCCGGGCTCTGCGCGAGTTCGTCGGTTGACCGCCCGGGTCAGCCGATCCGCACCGCGTCGCCTTCGCTGACGGTGCCGATGGTGACGACATCGGCGTAGAGCCCCGCGCAGGGCAGGACGCCGAAATCGCCTGCCTCGACCCGGTTGTGCTCGAGCGGGTACCGAACCGACTGCGGTGACCGCGCCAACGCGCCGTGTTCCAACGTCGGCACGGAGCAGCGCGGGGTGGGCATCGTGCCGCGCAACTCCACAGCGCCGATCCGGATCGTCGCGTCGACCCAGTCGTTCTCGATGAAGGGCGGACATCCGGCGGGCGTCTCGATCACGATGTTCGGGCGGTAACGCACCGCCTCGGCCCGCTCCAGTCCCACCGCGTCCAGGGTCGCGGTGGTGACCAGGTGCACGGGCGAATAGTCGACGAACGCCCCACCGGGGGTGCCCTGGGCGATCTCGAGCAGCGCCGCCTCGATGTCGGCATCGAGGCCGTGGGTCAACACGTCGATCGGATCGGATCGCTCGACGACCGCCCCCGCCGAACGCTCGTCGGCGAGATGGACGGTGCGGCCGACCAATTCGGACACCGGCCCATCGGACTCCGCCACGGGTACGGTGCGCCCGTCGGGCAACGTCACCACGACACCGTCGGCCCCCGTTGCCGACGAGCACTGCAGCAGGCGGCGCCAGAGCCGGGGGTTCTTGGCCGTGGCGACCCGCCCGGTCTCCTCGTCGATGTACGCGTACCTCCGGTCGCCGGCCACGCCGAGCGGACCGAGGCTGAGCGCGTCGCACTGCTCGCCGAGCATCGACTTCACCGGGTAGCGGCGGAGCGCGGAAACCTTGCCGGTCACATCGGTATTCGTCATCGCATCGCCACCCTACCGGCGGCGCGTCACACCGCCGAGCCGCCGCCGTCGACGTACAGCGTCGACCCCGTCACGAAACTCGACCGCGGCGACGTCAGGAACAGCACCGCCTGAGCGACCTCCTCGGGGCGCGCGGTGCGGCCCAGCGGCAGTGCCCCGGCGACGTCGTCGATGAAGTCGCCCATGTCGGCGGTCCCCGGTGTGCGCGTCGGACCCGGCGAGACACTGTTGACGCGAACGCCGTTGGCGCCGAACTCCGCGGCCCAGGTACGGGTCAGCGAGGCCAGCGCGGCCTTCGTGGCGCCGTAGGCCGACGTGCCGGGAAAGCCCTTGTCGCCCGCCGGGGAGGTGATGTTGACGATCGCGCCCCGCCCGCGCGCGACCATGCCCCTGGCGACCTCGGCCACCAGGAAGTAGGCGCCGCGCACGTTCGTGTCGAACATGGTCTCGAAGGATGCGAGATCCTGGTCCAGCGTCGGCGCGGCGGGAAACACCCCCGCGTTGTTGACCAGGATGTCGACGTCTCCGGCCTGTTCGGCCAGGTCCTTCACCGACTGAGGGTCGCTCATATCGGCCTGCACGAACCTCACCGCGCCGCCGATCTCGGCCACGGCCTGTGCCCCACGCTCGGCGTCGCGTCCGGAGACGACGACCTCGGCACCCTCGGCGGCCAGCAGCCGCGCCGAGGCCAGGCCGATTCCCGATGTCCCGCCGGTCACCAGCGCGATCTGCTTGTCGAGTTCCATGGGCCGTACAAGCGTGCGCCGGGTGTGGATTGTTCCCGCTATCCCCAGGCGCTGGGATCGCCGCCGGCCGGCGGGGAGAGCCGCGGCTTGAGGCGCACCGTGGGCATCGGCGGCGCAGGAAGGCGTGGCACGAGGCCGCGATAGCCCTCGACGCGGCCGAACCGTTCGGACTCCGCCTCCCACTCGTCCCGGAAGGCGGCGATCTCCTCGTGGCTGCGCCCGACGAAGTTCCACCACATGAGCACCGGCTCGGGAAACGGTGTGCCGCCGAGCAGCATCACCCGCGCGGGACGGTCCCCGGGATTGGCCAATGTCAGGCGGTCGGCCCCGGGCGCCACGTACCCCAGGACGGCGCGGGACAGGTGCGTGCCGTCGAGCACGACCGGGCCGATGTCGACGAGCACGCCGTGCTCGAAGTCCGGTGCGACGTCGACGGTCAGTTCGGCGTGCGGGTCGAGGACCACCTCGGCGCCGACGAGAGGGGAGTGGGCGGTGACGGGGGAGCTGTGACCGGCGAGCGTGCCGAGCAGCACCCGGACCGTTGCGCCGTCGATGCGGACCGCTGCGGGGACCGCGTGGTCGAACCGCCGCGGGAGGTGGCGGGCGTGTTCGGGCAGCGCCACCCACAGTTGCACACCGTGCAGCGTGGCGGTCGCCGCTGTGGACACCTCGGAGTGGGCCACACCGGATCCGGCGGTCATCAGGTTGAGCTCGCCGGGCCGGACCAGCGCCCGCACGCCGCTGCTGTCCCGGTGCTCGATCTCGCCGTCGAACAGCCAGCTGACGGTCTGCAGGCCGGTGTGCGGATGCGGCGGCACGTCCATCCCACCGGTGTGGCCCACGTCGTCGGGTCCGTAATGGTCGACGAAGCACCACGCACCGATCAGGGAGCGGGCCCGTTGGGGCAGGGTGCGGCGCACCGTCATCGCCCGCGGCCCGCCGAGGGGCACGGCGCGGCTGGTGATGACCTCGACGTCGCTCACACGTCCCATCGTGGTCCACGCGTCAACCGCCGACCCCTGATGTGCAGCCGGTGAGGAGCGACACTAGGTTCCCTTGGGTGATGTCCTCAGCTGTTGGTGCAGTCGCGCGGTGGGTCGCGCCGTTCCTGACGGTCGCGGCCGTCGCGGGTACGGCCGCCGTCGCCGAACCCGTGAACGTCGACCCCGCTCCGGCGGTGCGTCTGGTCAGCGATGCGAACCCGCTGGTCGGCAGGCCCTTCTATGTCAATCCGGCGTCCAAGGCCATGCGGGCGGTGCAGGGCAACTCGGACCCGTTGCTGGCTTCGGTCGCCAACACCCCGACGGCGTACTGGATGGATCACCTCTCCACCCCGTCGGTCGACTCGAAGTACATCGCCGATGCACAGGCCGCGGGCACCACGCCGATCCTGGCGCTGTACGGCATCCCCAACCGTGACTGCGGGAGCTTCGCCGCGGGCGGATTCGGCTCGGCCGGGGCGTATCGAGCGTGGATCGACGGCGTGGCCGGAGCCATCGGAGGGGGCCCGGCGGCGGTCGTCCTCGAACCCGACGCGCTGGCCATGATCGACTGCCTGTCACCGGGTCAGCAGCAGGAACGCCTCGAGCTGATCGGCTACGCCGTCGACACCCTGACCCGCAACCCGGCCACCGCGGTGTACGTGGACGCCGGTCATCCGCGCTGGGTGGCCGCCGATGTGATGGCCGGCCGGCTGAACCAGGTCGGCGTCGCCAAGGCGCGCGGCTTCAGCCTCAACACCGCCAACTTCTTCACCACCGAGGAGTCGATCGGCTACGGCCAGGCCGTCTCGGGGATGACGAACGGATCGCACTTCGTGATCGACACCTCCCGCAACGGCGTCGGACCGGTCGACAGCGATTCGTGGTGCAACCCTCCCGGCCGCGCGTTGGGCACCCCGCCCACGACGGCCACCGGCCACCCGCAGGTCGACGCCTTCCTGTGGGTCAAGCGTCCCGGTGAGTCCGACGGATCGTGCGGCGGCGGGGCGCCCAGCGCGGGCACGTTCGTCGCTCAGTACGCCATCGATCTGGCCCGCACCGCAGGCTGGTAGGGATTACCCGCTGACGGGCGCACGCGCAGCCCGCGTCCGCACCTGAGCGGTCACCCATTGGGCGGCCAGCTTCACCAGACCGGACTGCGGGTAGCGCACGTGCGCGTCGAAGTCCCGCCCCAACGAGCAGATCGGATCGTTGGTGTTGCACAGGTCCGCGGTACGGGACCCGAACACCGGGCTCAGGCGGGTCAACGGCTGGCCGACCCGGGCTGACGGATTGCCGAAGACGGTGACGGCCGCGATGCGAGGAACGACGGCGGCCGGCATGGGTGCGGCGAACCCGAGCCCGGCGATCGGGGACGTCGTGACGATGTCCATGACCGCGGCCCCCTGCGAGTAACCGCCGAGCACGATCTCGGTGCCGCAACATTTCGCCGCGGTCGACTGGACACGCAGGCTCGCGTCGGTGGCGCCCAGGCCGACTTGCGAAAAATCCCACGACGCCGGGTACTTCACGGCGTAGGTGCCGACGGTCTTCCCTTTGACCATCGGGCGCAGCGCGTCGACCAGGGCCGTGCCGACCACACCGATGCCGGGCGGTTCGTCGGTGCCGCGAGCGAAGATCACCTCGATGTCCGGACAGCGCGGAGCGGCCGACGCGGTCGGCGCTGCGCCCGTCGCGAGGGCGGCAAGAGCCGTCGACGTGGCCGCAGCCACCGCCGAGTACCTGCGTCGGGTCACCCTGTCGACCGGCACGGCCTCTCCTGAACTTCACTGAACGGACGTCCGCCCTGTACCCATTTACCTCAGAAGCCACTCCAGTAACAGGATGCCCGATCGCGGTGATGCGACCATGGACGCATGACCGCAACGCTTGTCGCGAAGAACGTGGCCGGCGGATTCGCCCACCGCACCCTCTTCGAGGGACTGGATCTGACAGTGGCGCCCGGCGATGTGGTCGGAGTGCTCGGCGCCAACGGGGCAGGCAAGAGCACGCTGCTCCGCATCCTGGCGGGAGATCTCGAACCGCTCGACGGGATCGTCAGCCTCGCGCCTGCGGATGCGTTCGTCGGGTGGCTGCCGCAGGAGCACGAACGCGTGCCCGGTGAGACCGTCGCCGCCTACATCGCGCGCCGTGCGGGATGCACCGCGGCGACACAGGCGATGGAGGCGGCCGCCGCCGCCCTGGCCGAGCCCGAGTCGGCGTCGATCCCGGACCCGACCGCCGCCTACTCGGCGGCGCTGGATCACTGGTTGGCCACCGGCGCAGCCGACCTCGATGAACGACTGCCGGCGGTGCTGGCCGACCTGGGTCTCGACACCGACGCCGTGCGGCCGCACTCGACGCCGATGACCGCCCTGTCGGGTGGACAGGCGGCGCGGGTCGGGCTGGCCGCCCTCCTCGTCTCACGGTTCGACGTGGTCCTCCTCGACGAGCCGACCAACGACCTCGACCTCGACGGCCTCGCGCGGTTGGAGCAGTTCGTCCGTGATCTGCGGGGCGGCGTGGTGGTGGTCAGTCACGATCGTGAGTTCCTCTCTCGCAGTGTCACTCACGTCCTCGAGCTGGACCTGGCCCAGAACACCACGACCGTGTTCGGCGGCGGTTACGAGAGCTATCTGGAAGAGCGTGAGATCGGCCGCAGGCACCGGCGCGAACAGTACGAGGAGTTCGCCGAGAAGAAAGCCGATCTGGTGGCGCGCGCCCGCGTACAACGCGAATGGTCGAGCCAGGGCGTGCGCAACGCGATCCGCAAGGCGCCCGACAACGACAAGCTCCGTCGGCGTGCGGCCACCGAGTCCAGCGAGAAGCAGGCGCAGAAGGTGCGCCAGATGGAGAGCCGGATCGCCCGCCTCGAGGAGGTCGCCGAACCCCGCAAGGAGTGGACACTGCAGTTCACCATCGGCGCGGCCCCGCGGTCGAGTTCGGTCGTCGCCTCTCTCGACAATGCCGTTGTGCGGCAGGGTGATCACGTCCTGGGTCCCGTCTCGCTGCAGGTCGACGCCGGCGAGCGGATCGGCATCACCGGCCCCAACGGCGCGGGCAAGTCGACGCTGCTGCGGTTGCTGTTGGGACACCGCACGCCCGATGAGGGACGCGCGAGCCTGGGCGCCAACGTCGCGGTCGGCGAGATCGACCAGGCCCGAGCCGATTTCACCGGCCCGGCGCGACTCATCGACCGCTTCGAGGAGAAGGTGCCGACCTGGTCGACCGCCGACGCGCGCACGTTGTTGGCCAAGTTCGGGTTGCGGGCCGACCATGTGGAACGCCCGGTCGACGACCTGTCGCCGGGGGAGCGCACCCGGGCGGGGCTGGCACTGCTGCAGGCGCGCGGCACCAACGTGCTGGTCCTCGACGAGCCGACGAACCATCTGGACCTGCCGGCCATCGAGCAGCTCGAACAGGCCCTCGAAACCTACGACGGCGCACTGCTGCTCGTCACACACGACCGCCGCATGTTGCAGAACGTCCGGCTGGACCGCACGTGGCGGGTCGACAACGGCCGGGTCGTCGAGCTGTAGCGGCCCCCTTGAAGCGGTGACCTCCCTGCCCAGAGGTAAATTGCGGGCATGCAGCTCTTGCGTGACGCGGTCGTGCTCTTCCACATCGTCGGTTTCGCCGTCACTTTCGGCGCCTGGGTCGCCGAGGCGGTCGCCCGCCGTTTCCGCACCACCAGGCTGATGGACTACGGCGTGCTGGTGTCGCTGGTGACGGGCCTCGCGCTCGCCGCACCGTGGCCCGCCGACGTGGTGCTCAACTATCCGAAGATCGGGGTGAAGCTCGCCATCCTGATCGTGCTGGGCGGAGTCCTCGGCGTGAGCAACGCGCGTCAGCGCAAACGCAACGCCCCGGTGCCGCGGCCGTTGTTCGTCGCGGTCGGCGTGCTGACGTTCGCCGCGGCGGCGATCGCGGTGCTGTGGTGACCCGCGCCGGTCGCTGACCCCAGAAGCGCCAGTTTCTCGGCATCCTCCGAGCCGGCATCGGCGTGATAGACGACGAGATCGCCTAGGGTCCGGCGTGCAGAATCTGGTGGGTCGCCAGCGCCGCGCGCAGGTGCGCCTCGTCGACGACGTTGTCCCGCAGCGGGATCGACGCGGCCACGAACTGATCGGGCCGGACGAGGTAGAGGCGGTCGGACCGCAACCGGCCGCGCGGATCGGCACCGAACTCCCGCGGGCCGTCGATCCACTCCGGTACGTCGGGGCGGACGATCGTGCCGGCACCGTAGGCGTGCAACTGCCATGTCATCGTGTCGAGGGCGCGCTGATTGTCCGCGACCGGAGGTAGCCGCAGCCCCACCGCCGGATCACGTTCCCGCTCCGTCTGATTCGCTGTGTAGCGGTAGCGGATGCGGTATTGACCGATGTAGCCGCCGAGGCGGGTGCCCAGTGATGTCCGGGTGACCAGAGGGAAGACCCCGAATGCCAAGGCGCCGATGGTCGCCCGGACCAGCCCGGCCGACGATCCGCGGCGGCCGATGACGGTGAAGGCACGATCGGTGACGTTGACCAGGGTCAGCGCGACCGGGCGCCGTTCCCGTTCGTAGCGGTCGAGTGCCCGTCCGTCCACGCGGTTCTGCGCCACATCGGCCAGCAGCATCGCCAGGTTGTGCGCATCCTGCAGGCCGGTGTTCATACCCTGACCGCCGACGGGGGAGTGCACATGTGCGGCGTCCCCGGCCAGGAAGATCGACCCCACGCGAAACCTCGCCGACACGCGGTGATGCACGCGATAGGTCGAAAACCATTCCACCGGACCGTGTGTCAGCCCGAACTCGGCAGCCACGGTGGCGAGCGCCTCGTCCTGCGTGATGGTGTCCTTGGCGGCCAGACCCAGCAGCCTGACGTGGCCACCGGGCCCCAGCGGGAACACCGCCGCGAACGTCCGCTTACCCGGTCGGATGTTGACGGCGTCGTCGGGTACACCGCGGACGGCACGGACGTCGGCGACCCAGAACGTCGCCTCGTCGGTGCGGCCCTCGAAGGGCAGGTTCAATGCGCGCCGGACCGCCGAGGCGGCACCGTCGGCACCGATGCACCACCGGGCCCGCACCCGCAGGAGGGTGCCGTCCGGTCCTTCGAGCAGTGCCTCCACCCGCCCGTCGGGTGCCGCGGTCCTGTCCTGCAGATCGACCAGCCGGTGCCGCCAGCGGATATCGCCGCCGCCCGCGGTGAGCGCGCCGGCGAGCATGTCCTCGTTGCGGCTCTGCTCGAAGATATGGACGCCAGGAAAGCGGGTGTGACCGTCCTGCAGCTTCGCCAGGTTCGGACCGATCCCGCGGGACGATCCGCCGACCTGAATCCGCAACGCGGAGTTGGAATTCGCCAGCACCGTGTCGGCCAGCCCGAGCTGGTCGTAGACCTCCATCGTGCGGGCCTGCACCGCCAGCGCCCGGGATTCCCGGGTCGGACCGGCCTTGCGATCGACCAGCACTGCGGGTACGCCGCGGCGGTGGAGCGCCAGTGCGGCCATCAGACCGGTCGGTCCGGCACCGACGATCAGGACGTCGGTGTCGGTGACCGGGAGGTCGTCGACGCGGTAGGCGGGCGACATACGGTCACCGTAGCCCGAAGTCGCGGTGGCCCGGGCCGATCAGGCGAGCGTGGCGAGCGCGGCCGCGGGATCGTAGCCGGCGAATCCGCCGAGTTCACCGTCACGCAGCCGGTTCACCCACGCCGGGTCGGCCAGCAGCGCGCGTCCGATCGCCACGATGTCGAATTCGCCGGCCTCGAACTGCTCGACCAGACGCTCGACGGGCGCGGGCTGGATCACCTGCCCCTGCTTCTCGCTGCGGAACTGGGTCTCGAGCCCGACGGAGCCCACGGCGATCACCGGTAGCCCGGTCACCTTCTTGGTCCAACCCGCGAGACTGAGCTCGCCGTGATCGGGGAAGGCGGGCACGTAATGCCTGCGCGTGGAGGGGTGGAGGACGTCGACCCCCGCCTCGATCAGGGGAGCGAGCAGTTCCTGCAGCTGCGTGGGGTCGTCGGCGATGGACGCGGTGTAGTCCAGGCCCTTCCACTGCGAGAAGCGGAAGATGATCGGATAGTCCGGTCCGACGGCGGCGCGCACCGCGGCCACCACCTCGGCGGGGAACCGGGTGCGCGCGGCGAGGTCGCCGCCATATCCGTCGGCGCGGGAATTCGTACGCTCCCAGAAGAATTCGTCGAGAAGATAGCCGTGGGCGCCGTGGAGTTCGACGGCGTCGAAGCCGACCTCGCGTGCGGTGCGGGCACTCTGCGCGAACAGCGCGGCGATGTCGTCGAGTTCGTGGGTCGCGAGCGCCCGGCCCTTCGGCCTGCCGAGCCCGTCGACGCCCGACGGGCTGACCGGGGCGACACCGTCGGCGTCACTGCGCTCGGCGCCCTGGTGCCACAACTGCGCGGCGATCGTTCCGCCCGCGGCGTGCACGGCGCGGACGACACGCGACCAGCCGTCGAGGACATCGTCGCCGGCGATCGTCGGAATGGACGAGGGGTAACCCGCAGCCGGGTCGGGCAGCCGGACCCCTTCGGTGATGATCAGCCCCACCCCGCCGGCGGCGCGGCGACGGTAGTACTCCGCCACGTCGGGACCCGGGACACCGTCCGGCGACGCCTGCCGGGTCATCGGCGCCATCGCGAACCGGTTGGGCACGGTCAACGAGCGGACGGTCAGCGGTTGAAAAAGGTCGTCGATAGCCACAAAGGCGTGCAACGCGGGGACGGTGGCGGTGATTCCGCGTCGTGGGTCACATGCGCCGCGCGAGCGTCACCCCTCGGAGGGTTTGTCGACCTCACCCTCGGGGAGTGGCAGCGCCTCGGCGCCCGGTGTGGCCGGGGTCAGCACTTCCTCCTCCTTGGAGTTCGCCGCCGGCGTTACATTCTCATTCGAAGATGTCATGGTGGACCTTCTACCCGGTCGCGCCCCGCGGTAACCCCACGCGTCGACGGGGCGACGATGTCGAGAATGTCGTGACGACTCCGTCCCAGGACTGAACGACCCAACTAGGGTCGCCAACTGGAGGGAGAAACCCATGGCCAAGTACCTGTTCCTCAAGCACTACCGGGGCGCGCCGGCCGCGGTGAACGACGTTCCGATGGACCGGTGGACGCCCGCGGAGATCGAGGCGCACCTGAAATACATGGAGGATTTCGCCGACCGGCTGAGGGCCAGCGGCGAATTCGTCGACAGCCAGGCGTTGGCGGCAGACGGTGCCTGGGTGCGCTACGACGGCGAGGGTAGACCGCCGGTGACCGACGGACCGTTCGCCGAGACCAAGGATCTCATCGCGGGTTTCATGATCGTCGACGTCGATTCGTACGCCCGCGCTCTCGAACTGGCCGCAGAGTTGTCCGCGGCGCCGGGCGCGGGCGGCGAGCCGATCCACGAATGGCTCGAGGTTCGGCCGTTCATGGGCGCTCCGACCACCGTCACGGAATAGTGGCCGCCGACCCGCTGGACGCGGCGCGGTTGCGCGACCTGATTCCCGGCGTGCTGGCCGCCCTCGTCCACCGCGGGGCGGACTTCGCGACCGCCGAGGACGCGGTGCAGGAGGCGTTGATCCGAGCCGTCGAGACCTGGCCGGAGCATCCGCCCGACGAGCCGAAGGGCTGGCTGATCACGACGGCGTGGCGCCGGTTCCTCGATCTCTCCCGGTCGGACACTGCGCGTCGCCGGCGGGAGGAACGGGTGTCCGACGAGCCGCCGCCGGGCCCGACCGAATCGGCCGACGACACGCTGCAGCTCTGTTTCCTGTGCGCCCATCCCAGTCTCACTCCGGCTTCGGCAGTGGCTCTGACGCTGCGGGCCGTCGGCGGCCTGACCACCCGGCAGATCGCGCAGGCCTACCTGGTGCCCGAAGCGACGATGGCGCAGCGGATCAGCCGCGCCAAGCGAACCGTGAGCGGTGTCCGGCTGGACAGCCCCGGCGACCTGCGCACGGTGTGCCGGGTGCTGTACCTGATCTTCAACGAGGGCTACAGCGGCGACGTCGACCTCGCCGGGGAGGCGATCCGGTTGGCCCGCCAGCTCGCGCGCATGACCGACGATCCGGAGGTCGCCGGACTGCTCGCGCTCTTCCTGCTCCACCACGCGCGCCGGCCCGCGCGGATCCGCGCCGACGGCAGCCTGGTGCCGTTGGCCGACCAGGACCGCAGCCGGTGGCGACGTGACCTGATCGCAGAGGGCGTGACGATCCTGCAGGCCGCCCTGGCCCGCGACCGGCTCGGCGAGTACCAGGCCCAGGCCGCGATCGCGGCCCTGCACGCCGACGCCCGAACCGTCGAAGAGACCGACTGGGTGCAGATCGTCGAGTGGTACGACGAGCTGGTCCGGCTCACCGACAGCCCCGTCGTCCGGCTCAACCGGGCGGTCGCCGTCGGAGAGGCGGACGGGCCGCGGGCGGGACTCGCGGCGCTCGCCGAACTCGACCCGTCACTGCCGCGGTACACCGCATCGGCCGCCCACCTCCACGAGCGGGCGGGTGAAATCGACACGGCCGCAGAGCTTTACGTGCAGGCCGCGAATCAGGCGCAGAACCTCGCCGAGCGGAACCATCTCACGGTCCGCGCGGCCGCCCTCCGTCAGCGCCTCGCGGGTGACATCTAGACCGGTGCGACGCGATCCGCCCAGGGCAGCGCCTGCTCGAGTTGGGCGGCCAAGCGGATCAGCAGCGCCTCACCCGCGAGCGGCGCGACGAACTGCACCCCCAGCGGCAGACCGTCCGCCGTCCAGTGCAACGGCAGCGAGATCGCCGGTCGCCCAGTCAGATTCGCGAGCTGGGTGTAGGGCACCCAGGATAGGTTCTTGTCCACCATGTCGTCGACGATGTTCGTGTGCCGCAGTAACCGCGCCGTGCGCGTCTTGATCAGTACGTCGGACGCGCGCTGCAGGGCGGCAGGCAGGTCGAACTCACCGATCCGTGGCGGTGGGGTCGCCAGCGTCGGCGTCAACAGCAGGTCGTAGGACTCGAAGAAGGTGGTCAGCCGGCGCGTGTGCTCGTGGCGGCGCTGAACGGCATCGATGTAGTCCACACTGCTCGTCGCCCGGCCGATCGCCGCCAGGATGAGCGTGTCCCGCTCGAACGCGTCGTCGCCGGCGCCCGAAACACGTTTGGCGTCATCGAGTTCCCACGCGGTGTAGACGAACCATGTCAGCAGGAAGTCGCGGGCGAGTGCGGCGTCGTCGAACGGTGCGACGGGCAACTCCTCGACGTGGTGGCCAAGGTCGGTCAACGCCTGGACGGTCCTCTCGACGGCGGCCCGCGCCTCCGGGTGCGGTGTCGGGTTGATCGCCGACGGGACCCGCACACCGATGCGCAGAGTTCCCGGCTCCTGTCCCACACACGACATGAACGAGTCGGTCGGTACGGCGGGCACATACGGACCGCAGGCCTCGCCACCCTTGAGGACATCGAGCATCGCGGCCGTGTCCCGCACCGTCCGGGATACGACACCCTGTACGGCCGCTCCGTGCATGGACTCACCGACCGCCGGGCCCGACGGTGTCAGCCCCCGACCCGGTTTGAGCCCGACCAGCCCACAGCAGGCGGCGGGGATGCGGATCGAGCCGCCACCGTCGTTGGCGCCGGCGCACGGCACGATTCCGGCGGCGACCGCGGCGGCCGAACCACCCGAGGATCCGCCCGGCGTCCGCGACAGATCCCACGGGTTGCGCGCCGGACCCCAGGCGTCGGGCTCGGTGATGCCCTTGGCCCCGAACTCCGGGGTGTTGGTCTTGCCGAAGATCGCCAGACCGGCTTCGAGCCACCGCTGCACGACGGTCGCGTGTTCGGCGACCGGTGTCGACATCAGCGCGCGGGACCCCGCCGAGGTGGGCAGCCCCGCGTAGTCCTGCGCGAGGTCCTTGATGAGGAACGGCACACCGGCGAACGGGCCACCGGAGTCGGGTGACGGCGAGCCGGGGACGTCGCGCACGATCGCGTTGATCCGTGGATTCACCGCGGCCGCCCGCTGCTTCGCCAGGTCCAGCAGCTCGGCCGCGGTCACCTGCTTGTCGGCGACCAACTTGGCCAGCCCGACCGCGTCGTGTGTTCGGTATTCCTCGAAGTTCACCCCATGACCGTAGGTCCCACGGCCGATGCGCGGGGAGGCTTCCCGCGTCCCGGCGCCCCCGGAGGCTAGTCCTCGCGCGACAGCGCTGCCCGCGGACAGTCGGCGATTGCCTGCGCGACGCGCGCCTCCTCCTCGACCGGTACGGGGTCGGCGACGACAGTGGCGTATTCGTCGTCGTCGAGTTGGAAGACCGCCGGTGCGATCCTCACGCACAGTGCATTGCCTTCACAGCGGTCAGAGTCCACTACGACACGCATGAGTTCTCCTTCACCGGATTGGCGCCCACGATCGTCGTGCCGCCGTGGGCGCCGGTGAGGCGACGGTGCATGGCGGTCGCGATCCGCGTGGCTTGGATCTTGGCGTGTTCGGCGACGGGGCCTCGGTACATGTCGTCGATCGTGGAGCTCCACAGCGACAACCAGCGCACGAAATGCGTTGCATCCAGCGGTGTCTGGTAGTGGATGCGCCTGTGCACGTGCAGCGCGTTGCGCCGATAGCGGCCCGCCCGGAACAACACCGTCTCCCAGAAATCACACATGACCGGCAAGTGTTCTTCCAGGCCGTGCGACGAGAGTTCAGCGAACGGCAGGGCGAGGAGTTCGTCCTCGAACGCCTCGCTGTAGAAGCGACGCAGTAGCGACTCGACATCCGCACGCGTGGTCAGGTCGCGGCGTGGTGGGTCGAACGCCGGCGACGTAAGGACCGGGGCGGCGATCGCGTGGTCGGTGCTCATGAGGTCCGCCCCGCCGGTGCCAGGTGCGCGACGCACAGGTCCGGCTCGGCGAACGGGATCAGTGCCTCCACGGTGATCGGGGCCTTCCACCGGCTGAGAGCTCCTTGCATGAGCCCGAGATGCACCGGGCACACCACGTCGCGGCGGGTGTCGGCCAGATCCAGGAACGGACAGTTGCGCAAACCGATCTCGCCGATTCCTCCTGCCGTGGGGCGCGCCTCGGGTGCGAAGCCCAGTCCGGCGAGCAGGTCCGTGAGGCGGTCGACGGCCTGTCGGCGGCTCCGCGTGCGCGTGGGTTCGGCGGTGTGCTCACCCCAGCTGCGGCCCGCGGTGACGGCTCGACGCGCCGCGTTGGGTTGTCGGGCGAGTGCGTCGGCGAGAATGCCCGCCAGCGTGCGGTAGTCGCGCGGCCCGGCCGGGTCCATGCCCGCCACCGCCCGAAACATCAACGGGGGGCGTCCCGGTTTCGCGCGATCGGCCTCTACGGCTTCCACCTGTCCGGTGCCGGCCAGTGCCTCCAGATGGAATCGCGCGGTATTGGGGTGGACGGCCAACTCACCGGCGATCTGCGCGATGCTCAGCGCAGTCCCCGCCTCGCGCAGCACCGCCAGGACGTCCTGACGCCGGGTGCTCACGATTGCTCCTGCCGGGGCAGCCCGACCACGAGCGGGGCGTCGGCTTGGACGGGGCCCACCTTGGCCGCACCGCCCGGTGATCCCAGCGGTTCGTCGCGGCCGGCGAGCGTGTCGAAGAAAAAGGCGGCGTTGTCGGCCAGATGCTCCCGCTGATCGGCAGGCAGGTCGTCTTCGTAGTAGATGGCCTCCACCGGACAGACGGGTTCACAGGCGCCGCAGTCCACGCACTCGTCCGGGTGGATGTACAGGGACCTGCCACCCTCGTAGATGCAGTCCACGGGGCACTCCTCCACGCAGGACCGGTCCATGACATCCACACACGCTTTGCCGATCACGTACGTCATGTGCCGAGTTTACACAAATCGCACTTGTAAATACTAGGGAACGTCCTGATCGGGACGTAGCATTGCAGCAGGATGTGGCCTGCGATGAAAGAAGTTGCGCGACAGCGGCAGTTGTTGCGTCGCCAGCGTCCGACAGGAGGTTCGGTATGTGCCAGTACTGCGGATGCCGCGACATACCACTGCTGCGTGACTACATCGCAGAACACGAACGGGTGGTGAACATCGGTGGCTCCGCGGTGCGTGCGCTCGACCGCGGTGAGTGCGATCGGGCCCGCGAGCTGTTGGCGGCCATGGCCGACGAGTTGCGATCTCACTGGCGGGGCGAAGAAGACGGACTGTTCACCGTGATGGCCAGAGACGAGTTGTTCGCCGAGCACATCACCCCACTGGTGCGTGAACACCGCGAACTCGAGGAGTTCCTCGACACCGTCGATGTGTCGGACCCTGGCGACCAGGAGCTGATCCGCAAGGCCGTCTTCGACCTGTACGGACACATCGCGAAAGAAGAGGACGGCCTTTTTCCGGCGTCGCTGACGGCGCTCGACGGAAGCGAGTGGGACGAGGCGATCGCCGCCTGGGAGCGGGCGCACCCCGGCGGGCGATGAGCCTGCTTCACCGGGTCGATTCCCGATCGGCCGCGTGCAGACCGATCGAGAACGCCGCCTGGTCATTGTGGTTCAACGGGTCCCGGCCGGTCAGCTCGACGATCCGGGCCAACCGGTGGCGCACCGTGTTGGTGTGGAGGTAGAGGTCGCGGGCGGTGTCGCTGAGTGAACCGTTGGCGGCGAGGAATGCCCGCAGTGTGCGCACGTGCTGCGTCCCCCGCCGCCGGTCCATCTCCGCGAGCGGCTCGATGAGCTGCTGGCGGAAGGGCGCCAGCTGCGCCGGCGGGAGCTGTTCGAGCAGGCTGTCGAGTGTGCTCAACTGGTCCGGTCCGACGCGGCGGCCACTGCGCTGAGCCAGCTCCAGCGCACTCCGCGCCTGACCGATCGCCGAACCGATCTCCGTCAGGGGCACCAGCGCCGAGTGGCCCGAGGGCAGCGACAGATCGTCGGTCAGGTCGAGCGGATGCGTCATCACCATGAGGCACAGATCCGGCGCGTCACCGACCAACGCGTCGGGGAAGGCGATCGACAGCAGCGCTCCGGCGCCGGCCGGCCACGCCGAACACGTGAGTTGACCCGCTGTCAGCCCCGGCCAGTCCAGCAGCTGCCCAAGCGCATCGGGCAGGAGCATCCGCCGCTCGACGAGGGAGAGCAGCTGTCCGACGCGTTCGCGCGCGAGCGCGGCCTCGACGTCTCGTTCCCCCTGGGTCGCCCGCACGAACCGGGCGATCAGGTCGAGCAGCGCCGGCTCCGGCGGGGTGCCGCCACCGATCCAACTCGGCGGCCCGCCGTCGGGGTCGAGCAGGAAGCGGCACCCCAGGATCTGGCCTGCGGTGTCGAGGAGCTCATCGGCCGACGCGTGCCGCCGCAACGCCGAGAGCAGCTCGGGCACGAGCGCGTAGGTCGCCCGTGCGACGGCGATCTCGGCGCCCATCTCGTACTCGGCGACGAAGCGGCTGACCATGCTGAACGGCACACTCGGCGAGGCGATCAACACCGGCAGCCCGTGGCGCCGGCACTGATCCAGCAGCGCGACAGGCACCTCGTCGTGACCGTCGCCGACGCCGAAACACACGCCGGCCACTGCTGCCGCGGCCAACGCGTCGGCGAACGTCCGGCAGTCCTGCGGGGTCTGCAGGCTCAAGCCGACCGTGCACACCAACTCGCCGCCGCGCAGGTACCGCGACGGATCGCGCATCTCGGTGATGTGCGCCCAGCTGATGGGCCGGTCGAGGTCCTGGGGCGCGCCGTCGGGGACCGCGAGTCCGAGGCGCGATGCGTCGACCAGCGCGCGCAAGGTCGGGGCTCCCGTATCGACAGGCCGGGCTGTCATTGGACAAGCGTAACGCCGATGTCACATCATCCGGCCTCGGCATTGTGCGATCGTCCAATGCCACGCCCTCACCCGGTGCGATCGCTGCGAATTCGCCGCCTTGTCTGGCGTCCGCACTGACCTGGGGTGATAGTCAGCACATGTCGTCCTCGATCGCCGAGCAGCCCCAACAGCTGCGTCGCGAGTTCTCGCTGTGGTCGGCGTTCGCCTTCGCGTTCGCCTTCATCTCCCCGATCGTCGCCCTCTACGGCATCTTCGGTCTGGCGCTCTCTGCAGCGGGTCCGAGTTTCTGGTGGGGCTTCCTGCTGGTGTTCGCCGGCCAGTTCCTCGTCGCGCTGGTGTTCGCGACGCTGGTGTCGCGGTGGCCGCTGGAGGGGTCGATCTACCAGTGGTCACGCCGGCTCCTCGGCACCACCTACGGGTGGTTCGCCGGCTGGGTCTACATGTGGACGCTGGTCATCGCGATGGCCACCGTCGCCCTGGGCGCGGCGGGCTTCATCGCCAACATCATCGGGCTGGAGGAGCCCTCGGGAGGAACGCTCGCGCTGATCGCGCTGGTGATCCTGCTGGCGGGCACCGCGGTGAACCTGGTCGGGCGGGGCGCGCTGAAGATCTTCATGATCGGCAGCATCATCGCCGAGGTGATCGGGTCGGTGGTGCTCGGCACCTGGCTGCTGCTGTTCCACCGGGAGAACTCACTGTCGGTGCTGTTCGAGGGCGGCGGCGCCGACACCGGCACACTGGCCTATCTGACCGGGCCCTTCATGCTGGCGGTGGCGTTCATCGGGTGGTCGTTCGTCGGGTTCGAGAGCGCGGGGTCCATCGCCGAAGAGGTCCACGAGCCGCGCCGGGACCTCCCCAAGGCGGTGCTGTTCTCGCTGGCGTTCATCGCGATCGTGGTGGCCTACTCCAGCCTCGCGATCATCCTGGCGATCCCGGATCTCGGTGCGGTGGCCGACGGCACCGTGGCCGACCCGGTGTACGACACCCTGACCACCGCGCTGGGTGCGGGCGTCGCCAAACCGGTCGAGGTGCTGTTCGTCATCGGCTTCCTCGCCAGCTTCCTCGCGCTGCAGACCTCGGCCTCGCGGGTCATCTGGGCCTACGCCCGCGACGGCGCCCTGCCGGCGGCGGGGGTGCTGGTCCGGCTGCGGGGTAAGGCGCGCATCCCGGTGGTGGCGATCCTCGTCACCACGGTGGTCGGCGCGGCCCTGTTCCTGCTCAGCATCGTCGCCGGTGACGTCTACTCGCTCATGGTGAACTTCACGGCGGGCGGTTTCTACCTGGCGTTCCTGTTCCCGCTGGTGGGTTTCCTCGTGGTGATGCTGCGTCGCGCGTGGACACCGGGCGCCTTCTCGCTGGGCCGCGCGACGCTCCCGATCGCGCTGATCGCGGTGGTGTGGGCGGCGCTGCAGTTCCTCAACATCGCGTGGCCGCGTGTGGCTTTCGAACAGCGCTACCTCGACTGGTCGGTGTGGATCGGCGTGGCCGTGCTGGGCGTGCTCGGCGCGCTGCTGCTGGCCGGCGTCCGCTCCCGCATCCTCGCCAGCGAGGTCATCGACGACGCAGAGGTTCGCGACGAACTCGCCGACACCCATGAGTGATGCCGTCGCCCTGGTCACCGGCGGTGCCAGTGGTATCGGCGCCGCGGTGGTCGACGCACTGGCGAAGCGCGGTTACACCGTCGGCTGCCTGGACCGTAACCCCGCACCCAACGTCGAACATGCTGTCGTTGTGGACATTTCAGATGGGCGTGCGGTCGACGCCGCGGTGGCACAGCTGCGCGAGCGGCTCGGTCCGGTCAGCGTGGTGGTGAACTCCGCCGGTCATTACGAGATGGTCCCGGTCGCCGACATCTCCCCCGAGGCGTGGCGCACGATGCTGCGCGTGCACCTCGGCGGGTTGGTCAACGTCGCACGCTCCTGCCTGCCCGACCTGCTGGAGACCCGCGGCACCCTGGTGGCGATCACCAGCGAGCTGGCGGTCGGAGGAGGCGACGGCGACGCGCACTACGCCGCGGCCAAGGGTGCGGTCATCGGCCTGGTTCGCAGCCTGGCCGCCGAGGTGGCCGCCCGCGGTGTACGGGTCAACGCGGTGGCGCCCGGACCTACCGACACCCCGTTGCTCGCCGCCGACAATCCCTGCCGGACACCGCAATATCTGGCTTCACTGCCGCTGCGGCGGCTCACCACACCGCAAGAGGTCGCCCGCTGCGTCGAATACCTGGTCTGCGACGCGACGTTCAGCGTCGGTGACGTGGTCAACGTCAACGCCGGAGCCGTCATATGACCACCGATCTGACCGGACGTGTCGCGCTGGTCACCGGGGCGGCCCAGGGGATGGGCGCCGCGCACGCCCGCCGCCTCGCAGCCGCGGGAGCCACCGTGGCACTCAACGACATTCGTGACGGCGCTGCGCTGACCACACTGGCGCAGGAGCTTGGCGGCCTCAGTCTGCCCGGCGACGTGTCCGACCCGGATGAATGCGTGCGCCTCGCGGCCGCGGTCGTGGAGCAGACCGGAGGCCTCGACGTCCTCGTCGCCAACCACGCCTACATGACCATGGCGCCGCTGCTCGAACACGACGACGCCGACTGGTGGAAGGTGGTGGACACCAACCTCGGTGGCACGTTCTTCCTCGTGCAGGCGGTGTTGCCGCACATGCGCGCCGCAGGCGCGGGGCGCATCGTCGTGATCTCCAGCGAATGGGGGCTGACGGGCTGGCCGGACGCCACCGCGTACTGCGCCGCGAAATCCGGGCTGATCTCGTTGGTCAAGACGTTGGGCCGCGAACTGGCCCCGGAGCACATCATCGTCAACGCCGTCGCACCGGGGGTGACCGACACCCCGCAGTTGCAGGTCGACGCCGACGCCGCCGGGGTGGACCTCGCGACCATTCATCGGCGATATGCGGCGGAGATCCCGTTGGGTCGCATCGGATCACCCGGCGAGGTGTCGGCAGCGGTCGAGCTGCTCTCCGATTTCACCATGGACGCGGTTGTCGGACAGGTGATCTCCTGCAACGGCGGCTCGACGAGGGGGAGGGCATGACAACAGAGGGAGGACACGTGCAGTACGTGCAGTCGGAGACGGGGGTGCTGGGTCAGGTCGACGCACAGGCGGTACCGCGGTACGCCGGAATCGCCACGTTCGCGCGGTTACCGCAGCGCCACGAGGTCGGCGACTACGACATCGCCGTCGTCGGCGTGCCCTTCGACAGCGGTGTGACCTACCGGCCCGGTGCTCGATTCGGCCCGTCCGCGATCCGGCAGGCGTCCCGGCTGCTCAAGCCGTACCACCCCGCGCTCGACGTGTCGCCGTTCGCCGCGGCGCAGGTCGTCGACGCGGGCGATATCGCGGCCAACCCGTTCGACATCGCCACCGCCGTCGACGAGATCCGCGCCGGGGTGCTCGGGCTTCTCACCCGCCCCGAACAGCGTGTCGTGTTGCTGGGCGGGGACCACACCATCGCGCTGCCGGCCCTGCAGGCCGTCAACGAGGTGCACGGTCCGGTGGCGCTGGTGCACTTCGACGCCCACCTCGACACCTGGGACACCTACTTCGGCGCCCCCTGTACCCACGGCACCCCGTTCCGCCGGGCGTCCGAACAGGGGCTGTTGGTGAAGGATCGCTCCGCGCACGTCGGCATCCGCGGTTCGCTCTACGACCGCGCCGACCTGCTCGAGGACGCCGAACTCGGATTCACCGTGGTGCACTGCCGCGACATCGACCGCATCGGCGTCGACGGCGTGATCGAACGGGTCCTCGACCGGGTCGGCGACCATCCGGTCTACGTGTCCATCGACATCGACGTGCTGGACCCGGCGTTCGCCCCGGGCACGGGAACCCCGGAGATCGGCGGCATGACCAGCCGGGAACTGGTCGCGGTGCTGCGGGCCATGCGCGGGTGCAACATCGTCGCCGCCGACATCGTGGAGGTGGCGCCGGCCTACGACCAGGCCGAGGTCACCGCCGTCGCCGGGGCCAACCTCGCCTACGAGCTGATCACGCTGATGGCCGACCGATGAGCGAATTGCGCTGGCCCGACGGCAAATCCGCGGCGGCCGCGTTCACGTTCGACGTGGACGCCGAATCGGCCTTGCTGTGGGGGCCCGCCGGAAATTTGGAGGCCGTCGGCGCGCGGATGAGCGTGATGAGCCATCAGGCCTACGGCCCGCTGGTCGGGGTCCCGCGCATCCTCGACCTGCTGGAGCGTCATCAGATCGCCTCCACGTTCTTCGTGCCGGGTCACACCGCCGACCGCTACCCGGAGGCGATCCGCAGCATCGTGGCCGCCGGACACGAGATCGCCCACCACGGATACCTGCACGAACAGCCCACCGCGCTGACCCTCGAGGAGGAGATCGACGTCATCGACCGCGGGCTCGCGGCGCTCGCCGACGTCGCCGGGGTGCGGCCCGTCGGCTACCGCGCGCCGATGTGGGACCTGTCGTGGCGCACGCCCGCGCTGCTCGCCGAACGCGGGTTCCTCTACGACTCGAGCCTGATGGACGCCGACCATCCGTACGAGCTGGCGGTGGCCGGGCACGATCCGCTGGTGGAGATTCCGATCCAGTGGGCGCTCGACGACTGGGAGCAGTACTGCTTCCTGCCCGACATCTCGGGCAGCGGTCTGATCGAGAGCCCCCGCAAGGCGCGGGAACTGTGGCAGCTGGAGTTCGACGGACTGCGCCGGGCCGGCGGCTGCTGGGTGCTGACCAACCACCCGTTCCTGACCGGCCGGACGTCGCGCGCGGCCGAACTCGACGACCTGATGCGCTACGTCCTCGACCACGACGACGTGTGGACCACCAACCTGGGGACGATCGCCGAACACGTCCGTGCGCTGGGGCTCGCGCCGCGCAGCATCACACCGCCTGACGTGCCGCGCTGAGGCACGGCCATAATCTCCCGCATGGACGGGAAGGTGGACGCGCCACGGCGCCGGGCCGTGACCGCGGGTGACCTCACCCAGGCCGCGGTGTTCGCGGCGCTGATCGCCGCCCTCGGACTGCCGGGCACGATCACCGTCGGGCCCAGCGGGGTGCCGATCACCGTGCAGACCCTCGGGGTGATGCTCGCCGGGTCGATCCTCGGCCCGCGCAAGGGGGCGCTGGCCGTCGCGCTGTTCGCGATCCTGGCCATCGCCGGACTCCCCATCCTGGCCGGCGCCCGCACCGGGCTGGTGTCGCTGTCGTCCCCGACCGCCGGGTTCTTCGTCGGGTGGCTGCCTGCCGCGGTGGTCATCGGCGCGCTGACCGCGATGATGATGCCGAGGTACCGGATCTCGTGGGGCATCGCGATCAACGTCGTCGGCGGGATGGCGGTGATCTACGCGTTCGGCACCGTCGGCCTGATGATCCGCACCGATCTGTCGTGGTGGGCGGCGTTGTCCACGAACGGAATCTACGTGCCCGGCGACGTCGCCAAGGCGGTGGTGACGGCCTTCGTCGCGGCGCAGGTGCACCGCGCCCGACCCGGCCTGATCACCCCGTGGAGACGGCGCCGCACCTCCGATGGGTGAGGGCATCGAGGTCGACGGCATCGTGTTCGACGGGGTCACCCACGCGTACGGTGACCGCCCCGTACTGCGCGACGTCTCGCTCACCTTGTCCGAACGCCGGATCGGCGTCGTCGGGGCGAACGGCAGCGGCAAGTCGACGCTGGCGCGGATGATCAACGGCCTGCTACTCCCGGATCGGGGCGCGGTGCGGGTGCACGGCCTCGACACCCGGCGGGCGACCCGCAAGGTCCGGCGCCGGGTCGGCTTCGTCTTCACCGACCCCGACCGCCAGATCCTCATGCCGACCGTCGCCGAGGACATCGAGCTGTCGCTGTCGCGGCACGGGCTGAGCCGCGGCGAACGCGCGGCCCGCACCCGGCGGGTGCTCGACCGGTTCGGGCTCGCCGGACATGCGGACCACCCCGCCCACCTGCTTTCCGGCGGTCAGAAGCAACTGCTGGCGCTGGCGGCGGTACTGGTCACCGAGCCCGACATCGTGGTGGCCGACGAACCGACGACGCTGCTCGACCTGCGCAACACCGCGATGTTGCGCGGCGCGTTCGCCACCCTGGACACCCAGCTGATCGTCGTGACCCACGACCTCACCGTCGTCGACGACTTCGACCGCGTGATCGTCCTCGACGAGGGTGAGGTGGTGGCCGACGACGTGCCGGCGGTCGCGCTGTCGGCCTACCGGCGGTTGATGTCGTGACGGTACTGGGCGTCTACCGGCCGGGGAAGTCGCTGCTGCACCGGCTGCCCGCCGGCGTCAAACTGGTCGGCCTCGGCGCGCTGATCGCGCTGATGTCGGTCGTCGTCGACACGCCCGCGCACCTGGGCGTGGCGGCGCTCGGGGTGCTGGCCGTCCTGGCATCCGCGCGGATGGGCCCGAGAATCGTTGTGACGCAGCTTCGTCCGGTGCTGTGGGTGGTCGCGGTCATCTTCGCGTTCCAGCTGCTGTTCACCGACTGGCAGCGCGCCCTGGTGGTCTGCGGGATCCTGGCGCTGTCCGTGGCGCTGGCCGCGGCGGTCACCACGAGCACCCGCACCACCGACATGCTGGCCGCGATGACCCGGGCGATGCGTCCGCTGGGCAGGGTCGGATTCCCGGTCGAGCAGGTCGCGCTCGGTCTGGCGCTCACGATCCGGGCGATCCCGCTGATGGTCGAGACCGTGCGCCAGGTGGAAGAGGCGCGCCGCGCTCGGGGTCTGCGGTTCTCGCCGCGCATCGTCGTCGCCCCGGTGGTGGTCGCCGCGCTGCGCACCGCCGACGGATTCGCCGACGCGCTCGCCGCCCGCGGCCTCGACTGAGCAGCCGACTGGCACAACCGGTCTTGCGCCGACTTCTACACCAGGGTCGTGGGACCGCACAGGCGACGACCGTGGTGTAGAACTCGCGAGCGTATAGCCCTAGTGCGACCGCGCCCGTTCCACCGCATCCGCCAACCGCTCCACCACCTGCTCGATCTCCGGCATGGCTCGAGCGCGGTCACGCGACCACGCCAGCGCGATCTCGGCCGGCGGCCATGTGCTCTCGTCGATCGGGATCAGTCTGAATTCCGGTGGGGAGAAGATCCGGCCGATCGCCGAGGCGGGGACGTAGGTGAGGATCGCCACCAGATGCCGGTGCGACACCTGGGCCGCCATCTCGAGTTCGCCGCCCCGCTGATTGGTGGTGCGCACGATCCGGTGCACACCGCGCGCGCTGAGTTGCCGGGTCAGCGCGGCCAACACCACGGGGTTCGGCCGCGCGAAGTCGATCACCACCTCTCGGTCCCGCAACTGCTCGACCGTCACCGTGTCGAAGGCGGCCAGCGGATCGTCGAAGCGGACCGCGATCGCGCCCGGGTAGGCGGCGATGACCCGGTGCGCGAGACGGTTGTCCTTCGCGGGCAGGTGGATGACGCCGATCTCGAGATGCCCGGACACGAGTTTGGCGATCACCTCGGCGGCCGACCCGGGGACACTGAACACCGACGGATTGGGCAGGTCCGCCGCGGCCGCCTCCACCTGGGCGAGCAGATCGGAGGGCGCATACGCGGTCGCCCCGATCCGCAGCGCCGCCGCACCCTGCACCGCCTGGGCCGCCGTCGCCTTGAACTCGTCGACCCGCCGCAGGATGTCGCGGGCCGGGCCGACCAGCTGCTCGCCCAGCGGGGTCAGCCGGACCTCGTGGTAGTTGCGCTCGAACAACGGGCCGCCGAGCTCGCGTTCGAGCAGTTTGATCTGCTTGCTCAGCGGTGGCGGGGTGATCCGGAGCCGGTCGGCCGCGCGTTTGAAGTGGAGTTCGTCGGCGACAGCGACGAAGTACTTCAGTCGCGTGAAGTCGAGTTCCAAGACACCTCGTCCGACGATCGGTTTGTCTGAATCGTACGGACCCGCGGCAGCCGTCCCGCGGACCCGCCGACCTCAGAGCCGATGCGTCTGCAGCACGCCGCGCTCGACGAGATCCGCCACGGCCGCCTCGTCCAGTCCGAGCAGCGTGGTGGCGATCTCGACGGTGTGCTCACCGAGCAGCGGCGCCTGCCCCAGCGGCGGGTCCGCGATCCGCTCGGAGTGCAGTTGGGCGTTCTCCAGCACGTACGGTTCCCGGCCGTGGGGATGCAGCTCCTCGCGGAAGGCGCGGCGCTGCGCGTAGAACTCCCAGCCGGGCAGCTCGGCGGCGTGCATGACGGCGCCCGCGGGCACACCGGCCGCCTGCAGCAGATCCATGGCGTGGCCGGGGGAGTGGCGGACCGTCCAGTCGGTCACGGCCTCGTCGATGCGCGTGCGGTTGCGGTCCCGCCCGGTCCGGTCGCCCAGCTGCGGATCGCCGGCCAGGTCCTGGCGGCCGAGCACCCGGCACAGCGCCTGCCAGTCGGCGTCGTCGCGGACGGTGACCGCCACCCACGCGTCGTCGCCGTCGGCGCGGAACAGCCCCCACGGGGCGTCGTGGTCCTGCGCGTCGGAGCGTTGGTGTCCGGCGCGGATCAGCGCCTCGCCGGCGATCTCGGCGGCGAGGTGACTGAGCATGACCTCGGACTGCGCGATGCTGGCCGACCCGCCGAGGCCGGTGCGTTCGCGGCGCAACAGCAGGCTGAGCGCGGCCAGCACGCCGATGCGGGCCGATACGTGGTCGGGATAGACGGTCACGGTGTCGCAGAACTCGTCCGGATCCGACGGGTAGACCCACTGCTTGGTGAAGCCGGCTGCGGCGCGGACCAGCGGGCCGTAGCCGAGCCGCTGCGCCCACGGGCCGGTCGGGCCGAACGCCGAACTGTCCACCACGACGATGCCGGGGTTCACCGACTTCAGCGTGTCGTAGTCCATCGCCAGGGCGGCCGCGACCCCCGGTTTGAAGTTGGTCAGCACGACGTCGGCCTCACGCACCAGTCGGTGCGCCAGTTCGCGGCCCTCGGCGGAGCGCAGGTCGATGCCGATCGCCCGCTTGTTCCGGTGTCCGCCGGCGAAGCTCGCGTTCATGGGCCTGCGGCCCGGGCGCATCCCGTCGGGGAACGCCGCGTTCTCGATCTTGATGACGTCGGCGCCGAGATCGCCGAACAGTCGCCCGGTGTCGGCGCCGACGACGATCACGCCGAGGTCGAGTACGCGCAGACCTTCCAGCGGAAGACCCTGGTCGGTTCTCGGGCGCTGCTCGAGGACCGGCGCACCCTGCAGGGTGGGCGCACCGGGGTCGGGGGCGGTGCCGGCGCTTGCGCGGCACCCGTCGATCTCGACGACGCCGCGGGGGACGGGGGCGACGAGCCCGGGGGCGAGTTCGGTGTCACCGAAGAACCCGCGGGCGACGACCTGTTCGGTGGCCAACGCCTCGGTCAGGCTGAGCACCGCGGCGGTCGGCACGCCGTGCCGTTGCCCCTCATGTTCCAACTCGTTGCGCGTCTTGTCGGCGCAGAAGGCCTCGATGGCCGCCCAGAGCGGGATCGAGGTCAGCCGGTCCAGCAGTCCCTCGAACTTCGGATCGGCGAACTCCTCCGGCCGGCCCATCCACTCGAACATGCCGTGCCACTGCCGTTTCGCCAGCAGGCAGATGCGGATGTAACCGTCCTGGCAGGGGACGATCGGATAGCGCAGCCGCTCGGCGTCCCAATTGCGTTGCTGCTGAGCCGTCGGCACCCCCGCCGACGCGGTGCCCATGGTCCCGAACGGCGGGTCGAGCGCCTGCATCGCACCCTCGAGGATCGCGAAGTCGATGCGGTCGCCGATCCCGGTACGGAGGCGGTCGAGCAGCACGGCGAGCACTGCGACACCGGCCTGCGCCGCCGCGACGTGGTAGGGCAACTGCTCACCCGGCGGCACCAGCGGCGCCCGCCCCGGGATGCCCGACCGGGACAGCTCGCTCGTGAGGGCGTGCAGCACCGGCGTGGTGGCCTGCCACGTGCTGAAGTCGGAGTCGCGTCCGAAGTCGCTGAGCGACAACACGATCAGCCCGGGGTGGGCGGTGCGGAGCTCGTGGACCGCGAGCAGGCGTTCGGCCGACGAACCGGGCCGGGTGTCCTCGATCAGGACGTCGGCGGCGCCGAGCAGATCGGTCCACTGCTGCCGTCCCGCCGGGGTGGAGGTGTCGATGTCGACAGCCGCCACACCCCGCCGGTTGATCGCCGTCGCCAGGGACACCGGGCCGACCGGGGCGTGGGCGGTCACGCCGGCCAACCCGACCGCGGTCACGTGGGCGCCGAGATCGGCCAGCAGACGCCCGATCGCGGTCATCGGACCCGCCGACAGGTCGAGGATCCGGATGCCCGCCAGCGGCGGGTCGTACGCGTCGCTCATCGATCAGTTCCGGCGCGCGTCGCGGAACGCGATGTCGCGGTCGACTTCGGGTTCCTTGGGCAGCCCGAGGACCCGCTCGCCGATGATGTTGCGCTGGATCTGATCCGTGCCGCCGCCGATGGAGGTGAAGTAGGCGTTGAGCGTCAGGAAGTTGATGTCGTCGGCCTCCGGGTGGTCCGGTCCGGCCAGCAGCGCCTCGGCCCCGATGATGTCGGTCTTCACCCGCGCCTCGGTGTGCAGGATGTCCGACATGGCCAGCTTGCCCAGCGACATGATCGAGCTCGACGTGCCGATCGACGTCGACGCCTTCGCGCGAGCGTTGTTGAGCCGGTTCAGTTCTCGCAATGCGAGCACCGTGGCCAGCGAATCGCGGATGACCGGGTCGTCGAGGCGGCCGTGTTCGCGGGCGAGTTCGACGAGGCTGTCGGCGCGCGAACTGTTGCGCGAGCCGCGGCCGCTGTCGCCCATGATGGACCGTTCGTAGGCCAGCGCGGTCTGCAGCACCCGCCAGCCGTTGCCGGTACCGCCGACGAGGAAGTCGTCGCCCACCTTGGCATCGCTGATGAACACCTCGTTGAAGTGGGATTCGCCGGTGATCTGCACCAGCGGCCTGACCTCGATGCCGGGTTGTTTCATCGGCAGAATGAAGAAGCTCAGACCCTTGTGCTTCGGCACATCCCAGTCGGTGCGGGCGAGCAGCAGCCCGTAGTCGGCCGTCGCCGCCCCCGAGGTCCACACCTTCTGGCCGTTGACCACCCACTGGTCACCGTCGCGCACCGCGGTGGCGTGCACCCCGGCGAGGTCCGAGCCGGCACCGGGTTCGCTGTAGAGCAGGCAGGTGCTGGCACGCTCGGTGAGGAAGTCGCGCAACAACTCTCGTTTGAGGGTGTCGCTGCCGAACTTCAGCACGGTGTTCGCCGGGATGCTGTACTTGTCCCTGCGCGCGCCGGGGGCCCGGACCGCCTTGAACTCCTTCTCGATCGCGGACGCCAGATGGTTCGGGTACTCGCGGCCGAACCACTCGGTCGGATAGGTCGGCACCGCGTAACCGGCGTCGAGCACCTTCTCCAGCCAGGCGACCCGCTCCGGGGAGGCGACCCACGGATCGGTCGACTTCGGCAGGCCCTTCCAGTTCTGCTCGAGCCAGGCACGCACCTCGGCGCGCAGCTCGTCGGCGCTCGGAGTCGTCTCGGTCATGGGTCAGGCGCCTTTCGACTGGAGGTAACGCTCGCGATGCAGGCGTGGGCCGCCGAACAACTGCAGCCCGGTGCGGGCCCGGCGGAGGTACAGATGCGCCGGATGCTCCCAGGTGAAGCCGATACCGCCGTGCATCTGGATGGCCGCCGCGGCGGTGTCGCGGTAGGCCTCCGCACAGGCGAAGCCGGCCAGGGCGATCGCGCCGCCGGCGGTGTCCGGGTCGGTGTCCCGCTGGGCCGCGGCGTTCTGCGCGGCCGATGTCGAGGATTCGACCTTGAGCAGCAGATCGGCGGCCATGTGCTTGAGCGCCTGGAAACTGCCGATCGGACGGCCGAACTGGATGCGGGTCTTGAGGTACTCGACGGTGATCTCGAAGATGCGGCGGGTCCCACCGCACTGTTCGCCGGCCAGTGCGATCGTCGCCAGGTCCAGCGCCTGCTGGACGGCATCCCATCCGGCCGCGCCGAGTCGTCGCGCCGGGGTGCCGGTGAAGGTGAACGTCGACAGCCGCACCGACGGGTCGAAGACCGTCGCCGCGACGCGCTCGAAACCGGAAGCGCCGGGGTCGACCTCGTAGACGCCCGCACCGTCGGTGCCGTTGGCCACCACCAGCAGGACGTCGGCCACCTGCCCGTCGGTCACGTAGTGCGCGCTCCCGGTCAACGTGCCGTCGGTACCCGCGCGCACATCGACGCCCTCGGCGGTCCAGGTGCCGGCCCGCCCGGTGACCGCGACCGTCCCGATCGCGGTGCCGTCGGCCAGGCCGGGCAGCAGCCGCTGCTTGTCGTCCTCGGAGCCGGCGGCCTGGATCAGGGCGGCGGTGAGCACCGCGCTGGAGATGAACGGCGACGGGAGCAGCGCGGCCCCGGTTTCCTCGGCCACCGCCTCGAGCTCGACCGCGCCCAGACCCACGCCGCCGTACTCGCTGCCGATCACGATGCCGGTGACACCCTGTTCGGCCAGCCGGCGCCACAGGTCGCGGTCGAACCCGTCGTCACCGGTCAGCACCTGCCGGACATCCTGCTCGGTGCACCGGCTGCGCAGCAGATCCCGGACCGCCTCCTGCAGCGCTTCCCGTTCGGCGACGTCGATCGTCATGGGCGAACCGCCTTCCCTGTCGTCGCTGCCAGCTTCCGCGCCGGGCCGTGGCGTGTAAATCACGACTTCCGACACCTTCGGGTTTCCGATGGCGACATGTGTGGGTGGCTGCGCTACCTTGGAACCGATAACCCACGCGGGAGTGCACACCGAGTGCGCTGAGAGGACGGCTGGGGCCGTCGACCGTATGAACCTGACCGGGTAATGCCGGCGTAGGGAGTGAACTGATGACCGACGTGTCCCGACCCTTTCCTGAACCTCCCGTCAAGACGGCGCGGACATACCGATGGCGCGTCGTCGACATCGTGGTGGCCAGCGTGCTCGCCGTCGCGGCGGGCCTGGTGTTCGTCATGTGGAACATCGCGTCCAACCCGATCGGCGCGCCCCTGAGCGCGCTGGCGCCGGGGCTGCAGGCGCTGCTGGGCGGTGGCTGGCTGTTCGCCGGGGTGCTCACCGCGATGGTGATCCGGAAACCGGGCGCCGCGGTCTACGGCGAACTCGTGGCCGCGACGGTGTCCGCCCTGGTCGGCAACCAGTGGGGCGTCATGACCCTGGAATTCGGCCTCGTTCAGGGGCTGGCCGCCGAGATCGTGTTCGCCTGCTTCCTGTACCGGGCGTGGAACCTGCCCGTCGCGGTGCTGGCCGGGGCCGCTGCCGGACTGGCCATGGCGATCAACGAACTTCTGCTCCTGTATCCGGGTTCGACCTCCGCCTTCGCGGCCATCTACGTCGTCTCCGGGGTCGTCTCGGGGGCGGTCGTCGCCGGCGCATTGTCCTGGTACGTCGTCCGGGGGCTGGCGAAAACCGGTGCGCTGTCCCGTTTCCCGTCGGGCCGGACAGGGTCGCCGAGCGACGTCCGGCGATGACCACCGGCGGTGTCGCGGTCGCCGCCCAGAGTTGGCACTGGCGGCACGCCGGCCGCTCGTCGTGGGCCGTACGCGACCTCGACCTCACCGTCGAACCGGGCGAACGGGTGCTGCTGCTCGGTGCGAGTGGTTCGGGCAAGTCGACGCTGTTGCAGGGGCTGGCGGGTGTGCTCGGCGGCAGCGAGGACGGTGACGAAGCCGGTCGTCTGCTCGTCGACGGGGTGGCGCCCGCGCAGCGACGCGGCCGCATCGGGATGGTCCTGCAGAACCCCGACTCGCAGGTCATCCTGTCCCGGGTCGGCGACGACGTCGCGTTCGGGATGGAGAACCTCAACGTCGCACCCGAGGTGATCTGGCCGCGGGCCCGCCGGGCGCTGGCCGCTCTCGGGCTGAATCTGCTGCTGCGCCATGACACCTCGCGGCTCTCCGGTGGTCAACAGCAGCGGCTGGCGCTGGCCGGCGTGCTCGCCATGGATCCCGGCCTGATCCTGTTGGACGAGCCGACCGCCAACCTCGATCCGGCCGGTGTCGTCGAGGTGCGCGACGCGGTCGCGGCGGTGGCCGAACGCACCGGCGCAACGCTGATCGTCGTCGAACACCGCACGGCGGTGTGGCTTCCGGTGGTCGACCGGGTCGTCGTCCTCGGAACCCGGGGCGAGGTGGTGGCCGACGGACCACCGGCCGAGACGGTGCTGCGGCAGAGCGCGCACCTGGCTCGGGCGGGTGTGTGGGTGCCCGGCGCAGACCTGCCCGCCGTCGAACGCGGCGGTGTACCGGGTGAACCGCTGGCCGACGCCGTCGAGCTGTCGGTCGGGTACCGAGGCGGCCCGCGAACCGATGAGTTGACCTTCGAAATCCCCAGGGCGGCAATCAGTGTCGTCACCGGTCCGAACGGAGTGGGGAAGACCGCCCTGGCGCTGACCCTGGGTGGGCTGCTCCCACCCCGCGCCGGCCGCGTCGAGGCGCGCGACGGGTTCGCGCCGACCGCCGACCGCCGCGAACCCATCCGGTGGCGATCGCGGGAACTGCTCACCCGGATCGGCAGTGTGTTCCAGAACCCGGAGCACCAGTTCCTCACCGGCGCTGTACGCGACGAGCTGGCGCTCGGCCCCCGCGCGCTCGGCTCTGACGCCGCCGCGGTCGCCCGGCAGTGCGATGCGCTGCTGGAACGGCTGCACCTCACCGACCTCGCCGACGCGAACCCCTACACGCTGTCCGGTGGGGAACAGCGCCGGTTGTCGGTGGCGACGGTGCTGGCCACCCGCCCGGCGTTGGTCGTCCTCGACGAGCCGACCTTCGGCCAGGACCGCAACACCTGGGAGGAACTGGTCCGGCTGCTCGCCGAGATCGCCGACGACGGCACCGCGGTGGTGGCGGTCACCCATGACCTCGACTTCGCGGCGGTGCTCGGCGACCGCCGGATCGACATCGGTACCCCGACGGTCACGGGGCGCGTGCGATGACCAGCGTCGACGCCGCGCCCGCGCACACCGCGATCAACCCCGTGGCGAAACTGGCGGCCGCCTTCGTGATCGCCTTCGGACTGGTGGCCAGCGTCGACTGGGTGTCGGCCCTGACGGCGCTCACGCTCGAACTGCTGCTGATACTCGCGCTGCGAATCCCGTTGCGCGCGGTGCTGATCCGCGGTGCGCTGCTGGTGCTGGCCGCCGGACTCACCGGGATCACGATCCTGCTCTACGGTGAGCGCAGCGGCACCGTGCACTGGCAGTTCCTGATGATCACGGTCAGTGACGGGTCGATCACCCTCGCGGTGGCCACGTTCGTGCGGGTGCTCGCGATCGCGTTGCCGTCCGTGGTCCTGTTCATCGACACCGACCCGACCGAACTCGCCGACGGCCTCGGACAGGTGTTGCGGCTGCCGGCCCGGTTCGTCCTCGGCGCGCTGGCCGGTCTCCGCACGGTCGGCCTGCTCCGCCAGGACTGGCGCTACCTCGGCTATGCGCGCCGTGCCCGCGGGGTCGCCGACCGCAACCGCGTCCGCCGCGCGGCCGGACAGTCCTTCGCGCTGCTGGTCTTCGCCATCCGCCGCGGTTCGATGCTCGCCACCGCGATGGAGGCGCGCGGATTCGGGGCGTACCCGACGCGGACCTGGGCGCGCCCGTCGCGGTTCGGCGCCGGCGAGGCCGCCCTGGTGCTGGCCGGGTTCGGCATCGCGGCCGCCTCGATCGCCGTATCCGTCGCCACCGGCCACTGGAACTTCATTGGAAGTCGCTGACCTCGCACGCCGACTCTGCGACGGTGACGCGCGCACCGTCCTGATCGACGGACGGTCGGGATCCGGGAAGTCGACGCTGGCCGCGGCGCTCACCCGCAGCTGGGAGTCCAGCGTGGTCGTCGCGCTCGACGACGTCTACGCGGGCTGGGACGGGCTGGCGTGGGCGGTCGACCACCTGCGGGAGTCGCTGTTGGAACCGCGCGCTGACGGCCGGCCCGGCCGCTGGCGCGGGTGGGACTGGGCGCGCGGGACGCCCGCGGGGTGGCACACCGTCGACCCCGGCCAACGGCTGATCGTCGAAGGGGTCGGGGCGCTGACCGCGGCGAACCGCGCACTCGCCGATCTGGGCATCTGGGTCGAGGCCGGCGAGGCCGACCGGAAGCGCCGCGCGCTGACGCGAGACGGCGACACCTACGAGCCGCACTGGGACCGCTGGGCCGCCCAGGAGGAAGCCTTCATCGCCCGGTACGACCCGCGGTCGGTCGCCGACTGGATCGCGACGTACTCGGCCGAGGGTCTGCGATGGGCGGCGAATCTCACCTAGGGGTTCGGGCGTCCCCGGCGTGCTGGATCTGGTTGCCGCCGCGCCGCTTGGCGGCGTACATGGCGGCGTCGGCCTCGGTGACCAATCGGCGGAACGTCTCGTCGGCCTGCTCCGGTTTGACGTCGCGCAGCGCGACCGTGGCGATGCCGACGCTGGCCGTGAGCCGGAACGGTGTCGACGTCACCGCCGCGCACAGCCCCTGGGCCCATTCCGTCGGCGCGGCCGACGCCACGATGTCGGCGATCAGGAACTCCTCGCCACCCATACGGCACACCAGCGCGGTCTCGGTGACCGCGGCCGTCAACGCCCCGGCGACGTCGACCAGGGCGGCGTCCCCGCTGGCGTGGCCGTGCCGATCGTTGATCGCCTTGAACCGGTCGAGGTCGATCAACGCCACCGCCAGGTGGGCCCGGTCGGCGCGAGCCACCAGCCGTCCGACCACGGCGTGGGTGAACGCCCGCCGGTTGAGGAGTCCGGTGAGCGGATCGCGGTCGGATTGCAGCAGGTCGGTACCGAGCGAGCGCACCACGACCTGGATGGCGAACGGCACACCGATGTTCAGTTCGAGCACCAGGAAGTAACCGGTGAGCGCCAGCACGGGTTCACCCTCGGCGGCCACCCGGATCGCCTGCCAGGCGCCCACCCCCACCGCCAGCACGAAGTTCATCAGCATGTACCTGGCCGTGTGGAAGAACGCGATGTACCCGCCGGACACCGCGAGCGCGGTGCAGAACGTCAGGCCGATCAGGGGCTCCGCCTGCCAGAGGCAGCCGCCGGCGATGGTTGCGCTGCCGATTGCGGCGAACAGCACCGACTCCGTTCTGGTGGGCCAGCGCTTGAGCCACAGCACGGCCAGGCTCAGCCCCGCCAGCGAAGCCACCAGGGCGAGACTCACCGCCAACCGGTCGTCGATGGAGGCAGGCCCCCACAGCGCGTTGACCGGCACCAACGCCAAGGATGCGGCGACCAGCGCCAGCCCCCGGCGCATCGCGGTGGCCATTCCGCGGGTCTGCAGATAACCGCTGAGCCAATCGAAATGGTCGGGCTGTCGCCACCATCTACCCACCCATTGCATCGACGGCTCCCCCGTGTACACGCCCCGGCGCGTGTTTGCTCACGGTACAGGGAGGCGTGTCCGCGGTACTTGTGAACGTCAGGATTTCCCGGTACGGCCGCGCGGCCGTGACGGGAAACACATTCCCCGCGGAATCGGCTGTCGCCATGGGGTTTACCGGGGTGACCGGAGGTGGCCGCGCCCGGCGCGTTGTAGCGCTCGCACCGCACGGGTACGACAGAGGGGACGGGGCGTCGCTCGCACACTGGCGACGCCCCGTGGCCTTGTCTGAGGCACGCCGCGGTGTCGGGGGCCGCGTGTGACACCGAAACCGAAGTCGAAGCCGGAGACCGCACATTGACGAGCACACCCGACGTGCCCGAAGCGAACCCGCGTCGCCCGTTCGCCCGACGCGCCGCGCTCAAACTGCCCGCGCTGCTCACGGCGTCGGCCGCGGCGTCGGCGTTGCCCCGCGCATCCGCGGCGTCGCGCCGGTGGTCGGCCGCGCGCGCCCACGCCTGGTATCAGCAGCAGGGCTGGCTGGTGGGCGCGAACTTCATCACCTCGAACGCCGTCAACCAGTTGGAGATGTTCCAGGCCGCGACGTTCGACCGGCGGCGCATCGACACCGAGCTGATGCTGGCGCGCCGGATCGGGCTCAACACCGTGCGGGTCTTCCTGCACGACCAGCTGTGGGCGCAGGACCGTAACGGCTTCCAGCGCCGTCTCGCGCAGTTCGTCGCCATCGCCGCGCGGCACGACATCCGCCCGCTGTTCGTCCTGTTCGACTCGTGCTGGGACCCGTTGCCCAGACTCGGCCGTCAGCGCCCGCCGCGCCCCGGTGTGCACAACTCCGGCTGGGTGCAGAGCCCGGGCGCCCAGTACCTCGGTGACCCGCGCTATCGGCGCGTGCTGCGCGACTACGTCACCGGGGTTCTGACCCAGTTCCGCGACGACGAACGCGTCCTCGGTTGGGATCTGTGGAACGAACCCGACAACCCCGCCAACCAGTACCGGCAGGTCGAACGCAAGGACAAGATCGAGCGGGTGGCCGAACTGCTCCCTCAGGTGTTCGGGTGGGCCCGTGAGGTGGACCCCGTCCAGCCGCTGACCAGCGCGGTGTGGGACGGGGAGTGGGGCGACCCCGCGCGCCGCAGCACGATCTGCCGCATCCAGTTGGACAACTCCGATGTGATCACGTTCCACAACTACGGGGATGCGGACGAATTCGACGCGCGGATCACCGAACTGCGCCCGCTCGGGCGGCCCATCGTGTGCACCGAGTACCTGGCCCGCGAATTCGGCAACACCGTCGAGGGGATCCTGCCGCTGGCCAAACGACGCAATGTGGGCGCCTACAACTGGGGGCTGGTGATGGGCAAGACCCAGACCCATCTGCCGTGGGACTCCTGGGACAAGCCGTACACCTCGCCCCCGTCGGTGTGGTTCCACGAACTCCTGCGCCCCGACGGGCAGCCGTACCGGGACAGCGAGGTCCGGACCATCCGGTGGTTGACGGGCCGCGTCGGACCCACCTGAGGTTCGGCGTTTCGGGCGGCGGTCACCCGGAAACACTGACGCCATGAGCCGGGCCGTTCGTGGTCTCGCCACCGCGGTCGCCTCGACGGTGGCAGCTGTCGGCCTGCGAGACCTCTTCCAACGCAGACACGCCCTCCTCCGCAACTACCCGGTCGTCGGGCACGCGCGGTATCTCCTGGAGGCCGTCGGCCCGGAGTTGCGCCAGTACATCGTCGCGGCCAACGACGAGGAGCGCCCGTTCACCCGCGACCAGCGGCGCTGGGTGTACGCATCGGCGAAGAAGGAGAACAACTACTTCGGGTTCGGCACCGACAACGACGTCGAGCACACCAGCGGCTACCCGGTGATCAAACACCGCACCTTCGGACGCAACGGGCCCGCGTCGGCGCCGAGGGCCGGTCAGGAGGTGGACCTGCCGTGCGCGAAGGTGATGGGCGCCGCGCGCGACCGTCCAGGGGCCTTCCGGCCGGCGTCGGTCGTCAACATCTCGGCGATGAGCTTCGGGTCGTTGTCCGGCAACGCGGTGGAGGCGTTGAACCGGGGCGCCGCCATGGCCGACTGTCTGCACAACACCGGCGAGGGTGGGATCTCACGCTTCCACCGGTGCGGTGGGGAGCTGATCTTCCAGATCGGGACCGCCTACTTCGGCTGCCGCGACGACCAGGGCCGGTTCAACCTCGAGAAGCTCAAGGAGGTGGTGGCCGGAGCTCCGGTCCGCGCGCTGGAGATCAAACTCAGTCAGGGCGCCAAACCGAGCCTCGGCGGGTTGCTGCCCGCCCCCAAGGTGTCCGCGGAGATCGCCGCGGCCCGCGGTATCCCGCAGGGCCGCGACTGTGTGAGCCCGTCTCGGCACGCGGAGTTCTCCGACACCGACAGCCTGCTCGACTGGGTGGAGTTGCTCGCCGCCGAGACCGGCCTGCCGGTCGGCATCAAATCGGCCGTCGGCGACCTCGAGTTCTGGGAGCAACTCACCGACCTCATGCGGGACACCGACCGGGGGGTGGACTTCGTGTCGGTCGACGGCGGCGAGGGCGGAACCGGCGCGGCGCCGTTGATCTTCACCGATTCGGTGTCGCTACCGTTCCAACTCGGCTTCGCCCGGGTCTACCGGGTCTTCGCCGAGCGGAACCTGCACGAGCAGGTCACCTTCATCGGCGGCGGGAAGCTCGGCCTGCCCGACAACGCGGTCGTCGCGTTCGCCCTCGGCTGCGACATGGTCAACGTCGCGCGGGAGGCGATGCTCGCGATCGGCTGCATCCAGGCCCTGAAGTGCCATACCGACACGTGTCCCACCGGCGTCGCGACCCAGAACGCGTGGTTGGCCCGCGGGCTGGTGCCGGACGTCAAGGCCGAGCGGGTGGCGAACTACATCAAGACCCTGCGCCGCGACCTGGTCAAGGTGGCCGAGGCCTGCGGTGTCCACCACCCCGGCCTGATCGGCACCGATTCGGTGGACATCCTCGACGGACGCGCCGCATCCGTCCCGTTGCACGAGGTCTACGGCTACACACCGGATATGGGGATGCCGTCGAAGGCCGACTGCGAGGAGATCATCCGGCTGATGACCGCCGAGAAGACCCGGGGCGGGTCCGCCGAACCGTCCGCGTCGGCGGTGGGGTGAGCTCGTCTGGTCAGGTGATGCTGACGACCGCCCGGTTTCCGACCGGCGACTGAAGCGCGACCGGAAGACTCGCGAAGACCCCGATCGCGATGCACGCCCGATTGACGGCCTCCGGCAGCACACCCGACCGCAGCTTCACCGCGACGATGTCGGCGGTCTCCTGCACCTCGGCGTGCACGCCGTAGCACTCGGGCGTGCCCGCGGTGAAGCGCACCGAGATCTGGCGGTCGTCGGGCAGCCGCCCCCACGATTCGATGGCGTGCGGCCGCGGGTCGACGATTCCCGGGGTGGCGACGAACGACGTGAAGCCGTCCGGCTGGGCACGTTCGGGTATCTGCGTGATGGTCGGCGTCGCGGGCTGGGCCGTGGCCGGGATCGCCGCGCCGAGTGAGCCGGCGGTCAGGACGAGGGCCGTGACGGATCGGCGGACGATGCGCATCGATCGACCCTAACGCGCGGCTTCCCGATCGACAGGGATATCGACCAGTGCCGCCAGCGCAGGCGGAAGGGGCCCGCAGTGCGCGATGCCGAGGCGCTGGGTGGCGCGGGTGAGGGCGACGTAGAGTTCGGCCGCGCCCCGGGGACCGTCGAAGATCCGCTCCGGCTCGACCACGAGGACGGCGTCGAACTCCAGACCCTTGACCTCGCTCGGCGCCACCGTCCCCGGCACATCCGGTGGACCGATCGCGACACTGGTGCCCTCGCGTCCGGATTCGTCGTCCACGAATTCGCCGATCGCCGAGGGCAATTCGTCCGGAGTCACCTGTCGGCGCCACGGCTGCACCCCCGTCGACCGCACCGACTCGGGCGGTGTGACGTCGGGTGCGAACTCGGCGAGTACCGCGGCCGCGACCGCCATGATCTCCGCGGGGGTGCGGTAGTTGACCGACAGGGGGCGGTAGACCCAGCGGCCGGGTACGTACGTGTCGAGCATCGCCCCCCAGGACCGGGCGCCTGCGGCCGAGCGGCGCTGCGCGAGATCGCCCACGACCGTGAACGATTTGCTCGGGCAGCGCCGCATCAGCACCCGCCAGTCCATCGCCGACAGTTCCTGTGCCTCGTCGACCACGACGTGCCGATAGGTCCAATCACGATCCGCGGCAGCGCGTTCGGCCAGCTCGCGGTTGTCGCGTTCGGTGAAGCGTTCGGCCAGCTCCTCGCCGTGCAACAGGTCGGTCGCGAGCAGCAGGTCTTCGTCGTCCATCAGATCCTCGTGGGCGACCATCGATTCGAGGACGCCCTCGGCGTAATCGGTCTCGGCCTCGCGTTCCTTCGCGGCGGCGATGTCGGCCGCCATGTCGCGGCCCAGCAGGTCGACGAGTTCGTCGAGCAACGGCACGTCCGACACCGTCCACGCGGCACCGTCGGAGCGCCACAGCCTTTCGTCGGCGCCCGCTGCACGCAAACGTTCCCGGGACTCGTACAGATCGGCCAGCAGGGTCTGCGGGGTGAGCACCGGCCACAACTCGTCGAGCGCCGCGAGGTACTGCTCGCTGTCGGCGAGGTCTTCGAGGACATCGGCGCGCAGCTCCTCCCAAGCCCCCTTGTCCGCGCGCGACAACCAGCCCCGACCGATTCGGGACACCGCGCGTTCGGTCAGCACCCATCCGACCGTCTCGCGAAAGACCTTGCGCGCGTGGTTGTGTGGCAGTCCGCTGCCGCGAGCCTCTTCGATCGCCCACTGGGCGGTGTCGGGGTCGATCTGCACGGTGACGTCCGGCAGCTCGATGACCAGGGGCTGTTCGGGCACCCGTTGCCGGTCAGCGACCGCCGCCGCCAGCACGTCGAGCATCGTCAGCGAACCCTTCACGTCGGCGGCGTCGTCCTCGGCGGTGGCCGAAATGCCCGGCACCAGATCGCCGGTCGTCATCAGCACGACGTTGGTCTCACCCAGCGACGGCAGCACACGGCTGATGTGGTCGAGGAACGCCGGATTCGGACCGATCACCAGCACGCCGTGACGTTCGATGCGGGCGCGCTGCGTGTACAGCAGATAGGCGACCCGGTGCAGTGCCACCACGGTCTTACCGGTCCCCGGCCCGCCCTCGATCACCAGCACCCCCGGGTGGTCGAGCCGGATGATCGCATCCTGCTCGGCCTGGATCGTCGCGACGATGTCGCGCATACCCTCACCGCGAGGCGCGTTCACCGCGGCGAGCAGCGCCGAATCGCCGCCGCGTTCGTCGCCGCGAGGCTTGCCGAAGACCTCGTCGGTGAAGTCGAGGATCTGCCGCCCGCGGGTGCGGAACTGGCGGCGCCGCTGCATCCCCTCGGGGTGCGCGGCGGTGGCGACGTAGAAAGCGCGAGACAGCGGCGCCCGCCAGTCGAGGAGCAGCGGTTCGAAGTCGTTGTCGCGGTCGAAGATCCCGATCCGGCCGATGTAGAGACGCTCACCGGAGTCGGCGTCCAGCCGGCCGAAACACAGGCCGTCGTCGGCCACGTCGAGCCGCTGCATCTCCTTGGCCAGGGCTCTCACCTCGGCGTCGCGTTCGACGAGCGCGCCGTCCCCGCGCAGCGCCGCGGCGTACTTCTCCTTGGCCCGCGCGCGTTCCCCGTCGAGCCGGGTGTAGAGCCCCGACACATAGCTGCGTTCGGAGCGCAGTTCGTCCTCGTACCCCGGCATGACCGCCTCACCACTTCCTTCCGGCCGAAGCCAGCCATTGTGGGGGACGACCCCGGCCTTGCCGCAAGCCCCCACCCCGCCGATAGAATGGGGGCCGCGTCCGGCGCTACTTCTGTTGAGCGATCTGGATCAGGTTCCCGCAGGTGTCGTCGAGTACGGCGGTGGTCACCGGCCCCATGTCGACGGGTTCCTGGGTGAACCGGACCCCCAGCGAGGTCAGCCGCTCGAACTCCGCCTGGACGTCTTCCACGGCGAATGACGTGAACGGGATGCCGTCGGCGACCAGCGCCTCCTTGAACGGTTTGACGGCGGGATGGCCGTCGGGTTCGAGGACGAGTTCGGTGCCGTCGGGATTCTCCGGGGACACCACGGTGAGCCACCGGGCCGGGCCCATCGGGATGTCGTGTTTCGGGGTGAACCCGAGAATGTCGGTGTAGAAGCGCAGCGCCTTGTCCTGATCGTCGACGAGCACGCTTGTCAGGTGGATCTTCATGGTGATTCCTCCTTGTCCCTGCGGGTCTTGTCGAGCCACCGTTCGACGATCGGCTCGAGCGGTGTGGTGTCGAGGTAGTGGAACTTGTACCGGCCCTCGCGCCTGGTCTGCACCAGGCCCGCATCCTCGAGGACGTCCAGATGCTGGGAGATCGCCTGCCGCGACGAGCCGAGCCCGTGCTTGGTGGTCAGGCGTGCGCAGATCTCGAACAGCGTCTGCCCGTTGCGGTCGGCCAACTCGTCGAGGATGGTCCGGCGCGTGGGATCGGCCAGGGCCTTGAAGACGTCACCCACACCGGCCACCATAGGCAAGTAGCCACTTGCATGTCAACGGCGGTGGAAGGATTGCCCGGTGACGCTCTCCACGCTCCACGACCCCGACTGGCGCGGTTTCGCCAGCGACAACTACGCCGGGGTGCATCCGGAGGTGCTCGCCGCGCTGGCGGCGGCGAACGGTGGCCACCAGCCGGCCTACGGGGAGGACCGGTACACCGCGCGGCTGCGGCACGTCGTCCGCGAGCACTTCGGGGACCGGGCCGAGGTTTTCCCGGTGTTCAACGGCACCGGCGCCAACGTCGTCTCCCTGACCAGCGTGCTGCCGCGCTGGGGTGCCGTCATCGCGGCGTCCACCGCGCACATCCACACCGACGAAGCCGGCGCCCCCGAACGGATGACCGGCCTCAAACTGCTCACCGTCGCCGCACCGGACGGCAAGCTGACCGGCGAGCTGATCGAACGCGAGGCGTGGGGGTGGGGCAACGAGCACCGTGCCCAGCCGCTCGCGGTGAGCGTCACGCAGACCACCGAACTGGGCACGCTCTACAGCCCGGCCGAGGTGCGGGCGCTCGCCGACCTCGCGCACAGCCGCGGGATGGCCGTCCACATGGACGGCGCCCGGTTGTGGAACGCCGCGGCCGCACTCGGTGTGCCGTTCGGGGACTTCACCACCGACGCGGGCGTGGACGTGGTCAGCCTCGGCGGGACCAAGAACGGGCTGCTCGGTGTGGAGGCCGTCGTAGTCCTCGACCCGGACCGGGCCACCGGGCTGAGCTATCTGCGCAAGTTGACCATGCAGCTGTCGAGCAAGATGCGCTTCGCCTCGGCACAGCTGCTGACGCTGTTCGACGACGACCTCGGCGTGCGCAGTGCCGCACACGCGAACGCCATGGCCGCGCGGCTGCGCAGCGCACTCGAGGCGGGTATCGCCGACGGAACGCTTCCCGGGCTGGCGTTCACCCAGGACACGGCGGCCAACGCGGTCTTCGCGACGCTGCCTGTCGGGGCGGTCGACCGCATCCGCGAACGGGTGCGCTTCTACGACTGGGACCGCACCCGCGGGGAGGTGCGCTGGATGACCGCATGGGACACCACCGCCGCCGACGTCGACCGCTTCGTCGACGTCATCCGCGAGGAACTGGTGCGGCGCTGACCTCGTACGGTGGGTTGGTGACGATCACCTACGACGAGGCGCTGCGCGAGCGCATCCGGGCGCACCTGGCGGGCCACGACCGCCGAGCCGTGACGGACCCGACCAAGCGGCACGCCGCGGTGGCGGTGGTGCTGGTGGACTCCGAGCTCGGTGAGGACCGGGTGGACCCGGCGCCCGTCGACGACTGGATCGCGGGCCGGCCGATGCCCGATGCGGGCCTCGACGGCCGGATGGTCGACGTCTCGGGCGGCGCGGCGTTCCTGCTGTGCCGCAGGGCATCCCGGTTGTCGTCCCACGCGGCGCAGTGGGCGCTGCCCGGCGGCCGGCTGGACCCCGGGGAAACGCCGGTCGAGGCGGCGCTGCGCGAGTTGGACGAGGAAGTCGGTGTGGCGCTGCCGGATACGTCGGTGCTCGGCCTGCTCGACGACTATCCGACCCGCTCCGGCTACGTCATCACGCCCGTGGTGGTCTGGGGCGGTGGCCGGCTCGATCTGCGGCCCGCCCCCGACGAGGTGGTGGCGGCCTACCGGGTGGGCCTGCACCAACTGCAGCGCGACGATTCGCCGCGCTTCGTCACGATCCCCGAAAGCCCCCGCCCGGTGGTGCAGATACCGCTGGGCAACGATCTTATCCACGCCCCGACCGGAGCGGTCCTGCTGCAGCTTCGTTGGCTCGCGCTCGAAGGCCGCCCCGATCGCGTCGACGACCTCGAGCAGCCCGTCTTCGCCTGGAAGTAGCCATTCCTTGCGCCGAAACTGCTGTCAGATCACATGTTTCGCCGATTCCGTGATCTCACCGCAGTCTCGGCGACCATGGGCGACGGGGATCGGTCAGTCAAGGTGGCCCGCGTCGACGAGGCGCACGACCGCCGTCCCCTCCTCGTCGGAGGCCTCCAGGTCCACCTCGACGTCGAAACCCCAGTCGTGGTCACCGGCGGGATCGTCGAGGATCTGGCGCACCCGCCACACCCCGGGCTCGCGGTCGAAGATCAGCAGCGCCGGTCCGCGCGCGTCGGCGCCGGTGCCCACGTCGTCGTGTTCGGCGAAGTACTCGTCACCGACCTGCGCCCAGTCCTGCGCCGTCCAACCGGACGCGGCGTCCAACTCGCCGAGTTCGGCCCAGCGGCGCCGGGCGAACAGCTCCACCCGGCGGAACAGCGCGTTGCGCACCATCGCGGTGAACGCCCGCTCGTTGCCGGTGAGCGGGCGCGGTCGCGCCGGTACCGCCACCGGGGCGTCCAGCGGCCGGTCGGGGCTGGTCAGCTGCTCCCACTCGTCGAGCAGGCTCGAATCGACCTGCCGCACAAGCTCACCGAGCCACTCGACGATATCGGTGACCTCGTCGGTGCGCGCGGCCGCGGGCACCCCGGAGCGCAGCGCCTTGTACGCGTCGGACAGGTAGCGCAGTACGGCACCCTCGGAACGGGTGAGCCCGTAGACACTCACGTACTCGCGGAAGGTGAATGCGCGCTCCCACATCTCGCGCACCACGGACTTCGGCGACAGCCGCCCGTCCGCGGCCCACGGATTGGTCTGCAGATACACCTCGAAGGTGTGCTCGAGCAGTTCTTCGAGCGGTTTGGGATAGGTGACGTCGTCGAGCAGTTCGATCCGCTCGTCGTATTCGATGCCCTCGGCCTTCATCGCGGCGACGGCCTCGCCCCTGGCCTTCTTCAGCTGGGCGGCCAGGATCTGGCGCGGATCTTCCAGCGTCGCCTCGATCACCGAGACGACGTCCAGGGCATAGGTTTCCGCCGATGCGTCGAGCACTTCGATTGCGGCCAGCGCGAACGTCGACAGCGGCTGGTTGAGCGCGAAGTCGCGGGGCAGGTCGACGGTCAACCGGTAGCGCCGGCCGTCGGGTGTGTCGACGCGTTCGATGATCCCGGCCTGCAGCAACGAGCGGGCGATCCCCACCGCCTCGCGGATGAGCTGCAGCTGACGTTTGCGGGGTTCGTGGTTGTCGGTGAGCAGCCGGCGCATCGCGACGAACGGGTCCCCGGTCCTGGATCCTTCCCCCGTCGCTTCGCTCGCCCGCGCAACGACATCGAGAATCATCGCCGTCGACACCCGCATGTTGCTGTGCAACGGCTCCGGAACCGCCTCCACCAGCCGGGTCATGGTCGACTCGCTCCACGGCACCATGCCCTCGGGCACCTTGCGGCGCACCAACTTCCGGCGTTTCTTCGGATCGTCGGCGACCTTCGCGAACTGTTTGAGGTTCTCGACCTCGTGATCGGGTGCCTGGACGACGACGGTGCCGGCGGTGTCGTAGCCCGCCCGCCCGGCGCGGCCGGCGATCTGGTGGAACTCACGGGCGTTGAGCAGCCGGGTGCGGGTGCCGTCGTATTTCGACAGCGCCGAGAAGACCACGGTGCGGATGGGCACGTTGATGCCGACACCGAGGGTGTCGGTGCCGCAGATGACCTTCAGCAGACCGGCCTGGGCGAGCTGTTCGACCAGGCGCCGGTATTTGGGCAGCATCCCGGCGTGGTGCACACCGATCCCGTGGCGCACCAGCCGCGACAACGTGCTGCCGAAGGCCGTCGAGAACCGGAACGCCCCGATCAGGTCGGCGATCGCGGCCTTCTCCGCCTTGGTGCACACGTTGATGCTCATCAACGCCTGGGCCCGTTCCAGCGCCGAGGCCTGGGTGAAGTGGACGACGTAGATCGGCGCCTGTCTGGTCTCGAGGAGGTCGCCGATGGTCTCGTGCATCGGGGTGGTCGCGTACGAGTAGAACAGCGGGACCGGACGTTCGGCGTGGGCGACCAGCGCGGTCGGTCTGCCGGTGCGCCGGGTGAGATCCTCGCGCAGGAAGGTGACGTCGCCGAGCGTGGCCGACATCAGCAGGAACTGGGCGTGCGGCAACTCCAGCAGCGGCACCTGCCAGGCCCAGCCGCGGTCCGGGTCGCCGTAGAAGTGGAACTCGTCCATCACGACCAACCCGATGTCAGCGTCGGCCCCCTCGCGCAGCGCGATGTTGGCGAGCACCTCCGCGGTGCAGGCGATGATCGGCGCCGCCGCGTTGACCGCCGCGTCACCGGTGAGCATGCCGACGTTCTCCGCCCCGAAGACCCCGCACAGCGCGAAGAACTTCTCGCTGACCAACGCCTTGATCGGCGCGGTGTAGTAGCTGCGCAGGTTGCCGGCCAGTGCCGCGTACTGCGCGCCCGTCGCGACCAGCGACTTCCCGGACCCCGTCGGCGTCGCGAGGATGACGTTCGCGCCGCTGACCAGTTCGATCAGCGCCTCCTCCTGCGCCGGATACAGCGCGGTGCCGCCCGCCTCGGCCCACGCGGCGAAGGAGGCGAACAGCTCGTCGGGATCCTCACCCTTCGCGCGCAGGGTGGACAGATCGCTCGGATCATCGAGCAGCGGGGTGGTCATCGGGCGGTGGGGTGGGTTACCGGCACAGTGGTCCAGCCTGCCTGAACGGCTTCGCGGGGTGTCACCCGCGGCGGCGTGCGGCGGTCCACGGCTGCTCGTTCTTCTCCCGCCGCGCGCGTTCGGCGGCGCGGTCGTCGGCCCAGAACTGCTCGAAGGTCTGCCCCGGGTGCACGTTGGGGACGCGGTTCATCAGGCGGCTGAACCAGCGCGGCGCCACCTCGGGCTCCCACTGGGGGAGCGCCGTACTGATCGCGAACATCGTCTTGAGGAAGACGAAGACGCCGAAGAACGCCGAGGGCGCCCCGGTGAGAGCCACCCCGACCATGCCGAAGATCAGCGTCAGGTGGACGACCAGGACGCGTCCGACGCCCTGGTCGGCGGTCCGCTCGAGATGACGAAACGGCATCCGGTGCAGCCCGGGCAGGTCCACGACGAAGTCGACGGCGAGCAGGACGACGACTCCCAGGCAGCCGTAGGCCACGCTGCGCCAGTCGATCGCGGCGAAGCCGCTCTCACCGTTGCGGTCGAGCAGGAACAGGATGACGCCGAGGAACACGCCGTGCGCCGCGCAGAATGCGAACCCGGTGACGGCGAAGCCGGTGAGGAACGAACTGCGCGCCGCGCGGCGGTCCGTGTTCGGCGCCTCGTAGCGGAAGTGCCCGCGCCGGGGACTCCGCTTCTGGTGGACGAGGATTCGGAGCGCGATGAACGCACATACCGCGACGTTCTCCACCCAGTAGACCGCGAGTGTGGTGCCGCCGGACCACTGGGCGGCGAACCACCCGGCCGCCGGCACGGCGACGACGCCCAGCAGCGTCAGCAGATGGACGAACCGGATCACGGCTCGGTGTCTGCGGCGTCAGGCTTCGAGCCGCGCGCGGATGCTGCTCAGCCGCTGCCGCAGTTCGGCCTCGTCGATGACGCCCCGGGCGAGCAGCGAGTGGGCCAGTGACACCAACTGGTTCTCGGGATAGGGCAGGTCGGCGTAGACGGTCGCCGACAGGGAGTCCTCCTCATCGCGGCGTTCCTTGAAGGTGGGGACGTTCGTGTCGCGGCAGGCGCCGTGGTCGAGTGCGTCGCAGAGGCCGTCGAGGCTGGTCTTCCATGGCGGCACCGGGTTCTCGACGCCGTATTTGGCGGCCATCCGCGGCCACACCTGACCGCGTTCGACGATGCGGGCGAGGGTCTCGATCGGTTCGGGGGCAGTCATGCGCTCAGTCGGTGATCGGGTGGACGGCCGGCCGGGTGTCGACGATGACGTTGGTGGTGACACCCGGTTTCGGAAGCGCGACCCCGATGAGGCAGTCACGCGTGACGATCTCGGCCAGTTGGTCTTCGGTCCAGCCGTCGGTGCCCTCTGGTCGCATCGGCATCACCATGAAGCGGTGTTTCTGGTTGGAGTCCTGCACCCGGACCTCGACGTCGTCGGGCAGGTAGAGCCCGAATTCGGCGAGCACCTGACGCGGCCAGCGGACCAGGCGCCGACGGTAGTTGGGCGTGCGGTACCACTCCGGTGAGTTGCCGAGGATGGGCCGGGGGTAGCAGGAGCACAGGGCGCAGACGATCACGTGGTGCAGACCCGGTGTGTCGGCGAGGATTTCGAAGGCGGTGAAGTCACTGGGCGTGCCGAACCCGGTCGGCTCCATCCAGTCGACGCCGACCTCCTTGCTCGCGGTCATCGGTTCGCGCAGTGCGAGGTCCTTGAAGTCGGGGTCGAGCCATGCCCGCGCCACCAGACGCGCGGCGGGGGTGGGTCCGATCTGCTCGGCGAACTCGGTGAAGTGGCGGTGCTCCTCGGCGGTGAAGATGCCCTTCTCGATGCACAATTCGCGCAACGCGATTTCGAGGACCTCGAAGTCGGTGATCTCGTCGACCATCGGTTTGACGGTCCGGTCGTGGTCGTGGTCGTGGTCGTGGGTCACGGTGGTGTCCTCCGGTGTTCAGCTCGCCGCTTCGAGCCAGCGTTCGGGCAGTTCGGTCTGCAGGGTGTCGGTGGCCGTGCCGGTGTAGCCGTGCCAGAGCTCGGACTGGTTGAACCGGACGACGTAGAACCACTCGGGTGTCGCGTCGGGGCGATCCCAGGTCTCGTCCTCCGCCGCCGGGCTCTCGTAGGCCACCTTCGCGATCACGCCGGTCGCACCGCGGGTGTACTCGGGGGTGCGGGTGTAGAACAGCACGGGCAGCTCCCGGACGCGAACCGCGTCGCCAACGGCGAACTTCGGTTGACCGGCCAGCCCGGCGTACACCTGCGGATCGCCCTTGCCGACCGCGTGGCGGTGGTGTTCGTTGCGCTTGACCTGCGAACCGTCACCCTCGAACTTCGGTTGCGCCTCGGGTTTGCCGCCGTCGAGCCCGTCGGCGTAACGCGCCTTGACCTCGGCCATGCGCTCGGTCAGCTCGGTCAGCCCGATGTGGTGTTTCTCGACGAGGACCCGTGCGACCGCGAGCAGCCAGCGACCGTAGTAGGGCAGCCCGAGATACTGCGCCCGGCCGACGTCGACGTTGCCGATCCGGCGCCGCTCCTCGGAGAGCCAGATGCCGCGCCAGGCGAGGACTTCGCAGATGACGTAGGTGGCTTCCTCCCACTGTTCGTACTGCTTGTTCTCGTACTTCATCGGTGCGTCGGGTTCGCCGCCGACGTCGTGCACCGGTTTCAGGTAGGCCGTGATGCGGCCGTGGTCGAGCAGATCGGGTGTCGGCGCGTCCGGCAGTTCCGGATACGCCGACTTGAGTCGTGCGACGAGGTTCAACTGTGCTGCGCGGTCGGCTGCCGTACTCATGGGTCTTCCCCCTGTGGCGCGGATGGCGGTGCGGCGACGCTGTGAGACCCGGCGGCCGACGCGTCAGCAAACATTCTTGATCAAAGTTCGCTCGACCGCAGTTCGTTTGTCGGAATCGGGGATGCGCTTTGCCGCGTCGCACTCCCGCGTTATCGTCCCCGAATGAGCGATGGGGAGACGCTTTCCAGTTCGACCGGTCCGACCCGCGCGCCGACCAGCACCAGGCGCGCCGTCCTCAACACGATCAGGGGGTCGGCGGGAAACCTGGTCGAGTGGTACGACGTCTACGTCTACACCGTGTTCGCGACGTACTTCGAGGCGCAGTTCTTCGACCAGGACGACGAGAACTCCACGTTGTACATCTACGCCATCTTCGCGGTGACGTTCGTGATGCGGCCGGTGGGTTCGTGGTTCTTCGGCCGCTTCGCCGATCGCCGCGGGCGCAAGGCGGCGCTGATGGTGAGCATCACCGTGATGTCGTCGTGCTCTTTCGTGGTCGCGGTGATGCCCACGCGGGAGGTGATCGGGTACTGGGCGGCGGTGATCCTCATCGCGGCCCGGCTGCTGCAGGGGTTCGCCACCGGCGGTGAGTACGGCACGTCGGCGACGTATATGTCCGAAGCCGCCACCCCGCGCAGGCGCGGATTCCTGTCGTCGTTCCAGTACGTCACCCTCGTCGGTGGGCACGTGCTGGCGCAGTTCACGCTGCTGATCGCGCTCAGCGTCCTCGACGTCGAGGCGGTGACCGCGTGGGGATGGCGGATCGGGTTCTTCATTGGCGGTATCGCGGCGTTGGTGGTGCTGTGGATGCGCCGCTCGATGGACGAATCGCTCAGCGACTTACACCTGGAGGCGATCCGCGAAGGCAAGGACCGTGAGGCCGGTTCGGTGAAGGCACTGTTCACCACGCACTGGCGGGCGCTGCTGCTGTGCTTCCTCATCACCGCGGGCGGCACCGTGGCCTTCTACACGTACACGATCAACGCACCGGCGATCGTGAAGTCCACCTTCGGATCCGACCGGGCGCTGACCGGGACGTGGATCAACCTGCTGGGCCTGATCTTCCTGATGCTGCTGCAACCACTGGGCGGGCTGCTCAGCGACAAGGTCGGACGAAAGCCACTGCTGATCTCCTTCGCCGTCGGCGGCATCCTCTACACCTACGTGTTGCTGACGTACCTGCCACAGACCACGTCGCCGTTGACGGCGTTCGCGCTGACCGCGGTCGGCTACATCATCCTGACGGGCTACACCTCGGTCAACGCCATCGTGAAGGCGGAGTTGTTCCCCGCGGACGTCCGCGCTCTCGGTGTCGGATTGGGTTACGCGCTGGCGAATTCGGCGTTCGGCGGCACGGCGCCACTGCTGTATCAGGGAGCCAAGTCGAGCGATCACATCGGCTGGTTCATCGTCTACGTGACGGTGGTGATCGGGGTCAGCCTGTCGGTCTACGTCTTCGGGCTGAAGAACAAGGGCATCACCGCGCTCGACCGTGAACAGGGCAGTGCCTGGCGCGTCCCCGAGCCGGCCGCCCGCTGAGGTCAGACGCGACAGGCGTCGTCGATCAACTGCGCCGCCGCCGAGCGGGCATGCACCATCGGGGCCGTGTCACCCATCGACGTGGACAGCGCCGTGGCGCCCTCGAACAGCACCAGCAGCTGTTCGCCCAGCAGGTACGGGTCGCGGGCGCCCGCCTCGGTGGACACCTGAGCCAACCGATCGGCGAACCACCGCTTGTGTTCGCGCACGATCTCGTCGACGCCCTCGAGCGCTCCGGCGGATTCCACGGCCGCATTGTGGAAGGGGCAGCCGCGGAACCGCTTGACCGCCGACGCGTCGAAGATCGCGAGAAGGCGCTCGCGCGGCCCGAGACCGGGCAGGTCCAGCCGCCGCTCGGCCGGTGAGCCACCGTTCTCGGCGATCTCCCGCAGGTACGTCTCGACCAGCTCGACCTTGCTCGGGAAATGTTGGTAGAACGTGCGTTTGGAGACCTGAGCCTCCTGCGTCAGCAGGTCGACACCGGTGGCATGGATGCCACGGCGGTAGAACAGGGCCGATGCGGCGCGGATGATGCGCTCGCGCGCACCGCGCCCGCGGCGACCCGCTGGCGCTGTCGTCACGGGCGGGAGCATACCGTTCGGTTTACTTGAGCGTCAAGAACGCGCTTATTGCACCATTTCTGGCAGCCGAAAAGACGCTTCAGGGACCGCTGTTACGTCTGGCTCGGTGGCTGTTCTCCTGTGTTGATGCGATATTGGCCGCAAAGCTAAAGCACACCGATCGGTTTACTTTGATGCGGTCTGGCGGTACGTTCAGGATCACCGGCCCTGGACACGGCAGTGGCTCAACCACATCGAGGAGATACCAATGACCCCGACCAATCCGATACTGGTCATCGGAGCCACCGGCCGACACGGCAACACCGGCGAGCACCTGGTGACCCGACTGCGTGAGGAGGGTCGGGCGGTGCGCGTGCTGGCGCGCACGTTCGGGGAGCGCACCGACCGCCTCGCCGACCTGGGTGCCGAGATCGTCCGCGGAGACCTCCAGGACCGCGGCAGCCTGGTCGCCGCCCTCGCGGACGTCGACCTGGCGTACTTCACCTACCCGATCGCCGACAGCGTCGTACCCGCGGCGGCCAATTACGCGTCCGCCGTGCGCGAGGTGGGACGTAACCCGCGCACGGTCGTGATGTCGATGGTACCGGCGAATCCGAACCACCCCAGTGACCTCGGCAAGGGGCAGTGGTTGGCCGAGCAGGTGATGGAGTGGGCCGGTCTCGACCTGCTCATCCTCCGCGTCGCCGCACTGTTCCACGAGAACCTGCTGGTGCTGCACGCGCCGTCGATCAGGAAGGATGCGGTGTTCCGCAACTCCTTCGGCGCGAGCGTGATCGGCTGGATCAGCGGCCGCGACGCCGCCGACCTGAGTGTGGCGGCACTCCTGCACCCGCAGCGCTTCGACGGGCCGGTGACCTATCCGCGGGGTTCGGAGCAGTTCACCCATGCGGACATCGCCGCGCTGCTCTCCGAGGTTCTCGGTACGCCGGTCGGGTTCACCCCGGTCTGCGAGGCCGCGTGGCGCGACGAACTGCTCGAACTGGCGGACAACGACGCCGACGGCGTGGTGAATCCCGCGATGGCGCAGCACATCTCCGCGGTCGGTGCGGCGATATCCCGCAGTGGCGCCGCGATTCCCGCCGACCCGGCGACGCTGCGGGATCTGATCGGGCGCGAACCCGTCAGCCTGCGTGAGTACCTCGTCGCCAACCGGGAAGCGTTCGAGCCCATCGGCGTCCACACCCTTGTCGCGGCGAAAGCCGGGGAGTGACCATGACCCAGGATGCGACATTGACCGCCCGAAGCGGGCAATGGGGCGCCGAGAACACCCGCACGACCTCGAGGCGTGCTCCAGCGCCGGCTCGTGGGCCGCCGTTCTGGCCGCGGTGGAAGTCCAGGCGCCCAACGGGTTCATGCGGTACTACCGCGGCGACGTGACCTCGGTCGTCGCGGGGTCGCCGTCACGATGGAAGGCCACCCAGTACCTGATGGGCAACCACACCATCGCCGAGACGATGTTCCGCCATGATCCGTCGGTGATGGTGTACGCGCCGCTGCGCACACTCATTTACGAGGACCCGGCCGGACGCACCCGGCTGGCCGTCGACCAGCCCAGCCTGCAGTTCGCCAGCTTCGGTGACCCCCGGATCGCCGAGGTCGGCGTCCGTCTCGACGCTCTCCTGTCGAGGTTGATCGCGCTTCTCGGCGGCGAACCGCCCGAACTGGCCGCGCTCAGGCCGGGGTGATCGACACGAGGCTGAAGATCTTCACGCGGCCGGGCACTTTCGCATGACACTGCGACAGCAGCGGCTCCGACCATCCCTCCTCGACGGTCACCTCGACCGGGCCGGACTCACCACCCAGCACCACCCGGTGGCGGTGGTCGGTGTGCTCGGCGGACAGCGTCGGCAGGCCCGCGATGCGGTCGTCGCCGTACTTCTCGCGGGCGAAGTACTGCGCGGCCTGCACCGCGTGCGGCAGCGAGGTGCGGCCCCGCAGATACCGGTTGTCCAACCGCCCGTCGAGATAGAGGCGGACGAGTTCGGCCGCATCGGTCGAGTCGACCCGTCCGTAGCACAGCCCTTCGGGCAGGATGAGCATCGTCGCCGCGAAGCGGTCACCACCCAGATGTGAACACTCCCAGGCCATCTCGGGATACGCGTCGGCGATCGCCGCGATCGCGCCGCGTCCGCGCACCGCACAGCACTGGTCGTGTCGTCCGTGTGCGCACACAGCCACGACCGGATCGGTCGACAGGGTGCCGTCGGATCCGTCCAGGGCGAGGTCGAGGTAGTCGCGTGGGTTGTCGACCTCGCCGGCGTACAGCGCTTCGCCGCCGACGACCGCCCGGGCGATGAACCACCGCCACCTCGGAGTGTCGGTCCGTCGTCCGTGGCGGCGGATGGCCGCGATGCGCATCTTGGCGCCCTCGACGCGACGCACGATCGCCCGGCCGAGTTCGGGATCGATCACCGCCGGCGACTGCAGGAACGCCGAAGGTCCCCAGCCCCCGGGCAATTCGAGCAGCACCCACGAGGACCCCGCCGACGCGGTGCCGTACATCGGGTCGCCGCGCAGCAGCGACTGGTCACTGCACGGTGCGCGCTTCCGTAGCGTCATGCGGTGGCCGGCACCGGCGTCACGACCGCCTCGCGCAGCAGTCTGCGAATGAGCACGGTGCCGTCGGCCCGGTCGAGTCCGGGCAGGCTGCCCGCATCGGCGGCCAGACCGCGTTGCAGCGCAAGCACCGCCGGCGCACACGAGGCGGGGAAGGAGAGGACCCGGTCGGTCAACCGCAGCTCGATCCGGTCACCGGCGGTGTCGGCCGTCGCGACGAGTCCGTGACGCCACTGCACCGTCGTGGTGTCGGCGTGTGCGGCCGCGTCGAGCGTGGCCAGCGGGCGGACGGCGACCGGACGCGTCCGGGAGGCGTGCGTGCGGGTCAACCGGTCGGCGGCCGCACCGCTGAGCGCGGTCGCATCGTCGCGCATGGTCTCGACCATCTGTGCCATCACCTTGGTCACCGCCGCGATGATCTCATCCCGGTCGGCGGGATCGCCGCCCATGGGCAGGGGCGCCCGGAACGCGGCGCTGTCCGCCAGCGCGTCGACGACGGCGCGGGCCACGTCGACACCCGTCACCGCAGAGACGCCGATGGTCAGGTGGATCGACGTCGTGTCCAGGGCGTGCGCCGAATGCACCCACCCGCGCGGCAGATACAGCGCGTCGCCGGGGGCGAGCACGGTGTCGATGACCGGTTCACCGGCGGCGCGTTCGGCGATAGCGTCACGGTGCTGCGTCCACGGTTGCGACGGCAGCGGGTGCGGATGGACGGGTTCGTGGACGACCCAGCGCTTCTCGCCGGCCGTCTGCAGCACGAAGACGTCATGGACGTCGTAGTGCGGGTCGAAGCCCCGGTTGCTAGGGGGCGTGATGTAGGCGTTGGCCTGCACCGGATGGCCGAGGTCGTCGACCAGGTGGCGGACGAGGTCGATGACCGGGGGCCAGAGCCGGTGTAGACCCTGCATGACGATGGTGGCGCCGGCGGAAAACTGGGTGAGCACCTTGGCGGAGTCCACCTGGTCGGGCATCTCGGCGCCGAAGCCGGCGGGCCCGAGATAGCAGTCCTTGGCGAGGACGTCACCCTCTTTGGCGAGCCGGATGAACGGTGCGCGTACCCCGCGTTCGGCGATCAACTCGTCGACCATCCCGGGCGAGAGCAGGTCGGCGAAATCGCGGGGCAGCGCACCGGAACGGCTGAGCAGCGGTCGGCGACCCCAGTATTCGGTGGCGAACGTGTGCGGGTCGGTGGCGATGCAGCGGCTCAGCATGTCGGTCGGTCAGGCGGTGCCGTCGGCTCCGCCGTCGTGGCCTTCGGGGTTCGAACCGCCGTCGGCGGTTCCCTCGCCCGCGTCAGCGGTGCCGTCGGCCCCGCCGTCGTGGCCCTCGGGGTTGGATCCGCCGTCGGCGGTTCCCTCTCCTCCGCCGGGGGTGGTGGTGATGTCGTCGTCGTCGAGCGCCATGGTGTTCCCTTTCTGTCGCCGCAACTGTGTCGAGTACCGGCACGCTGCCCTGCCAGTGTTGCCGATGACGGGCCGCGCGAAACGGTGTTCGGGGATCTTCGCTCAGGCCGGGGCGCCCGCTGCCGACCCGGTGGCCAGGTGGCCACCCCAGCGTTCGCGCGCGGACGCGACATCGAGGGGCCGGCGGGTCAGGGCGTCGTCATAGGACCAGGCGTCATCCGGTGCGCGCCAGATGATCTCGACCTCGATACCGTCGGGGTCGGCGGTGTACACCGACAGGTGCATGCCCTGGTCGACCGCACCGCGCAGGACGCCGGCACTGTCCAGCGTCTGCTGGACCGCGGCGAGTTCGTCGAGTGTGCCGACCTCGAGGGCGACGTGGAACATTCCGGCGGGTCTCGGCGCGGACGTCGGGGCGGGCGCCTCCGCGTTCGCGATGAGGGCCAGATCGTGGTGGTTGGAACTCGGCGCCGGTGAGCGCAGGAACACCATGGCGGGCCAGTGCTCGGACCCCGGCAGTTCGGCGACCGGCAGCAGGCCGAGGAGGTCTCGGTAGAAGGTGAGTGAGCGGTCCAGATCGGATACGGACAGGACGACGTGGTTGACGCGGCGCAGATGCATGGGCGGATTCCTCAGAAGATAGTGGTACCACCTAATGTGGTACCACAGTAATATGACGGTACCTCATAGTGTGGTACTCCGCTATAAAGGGGTGTGGCCGAGCGCGCAGAACGATCCGGGGTTCCGACACCCGCCGAGTTGTCCGACGACTTCTTCGCCGCGGCGAAGGCCCTGCGTGCGCACGCCAACGCCACACTGCGCGAGCAGGGATTCACCCTGGCCCGGGGCAAGTTGCTGTCGATCCTGCAGCGCAACGGGGCGACCCGGGTCAGTGTCCTGGCCCGCAAGCTAGACATCACCACGCGCAGCGTCACCGAGGCGGTGGACGCACTCGAACGCGACGGTCTCGTGCGACGGGCACCGGATCCCGCGGACCGCCGGGCGGTGCTGGTATCGCTCACCGACCGCGGTTCGGCGGTCATCGACGCGGCGGTGCAGCCCCGGCGCGCCGCGATGAAGCGGACCTTCGGCGCCCTCAGTCCTTCGCAGCGCACCGAGTTGGCCGAACTTTTGGCCATCTTGACGGCGTCCACGCGCGACCCCGGGTGACCGGTCCATAACGGTGCCACTGGTACCGTAACGGCGCGATATCGCACGGACGAGGAGGCTCCATGCTCATTGGCGTCACCGGCGGAACCGGATACGTGGGTGCCCACTGCGTACGTGCGCTGCTGGCCGACGGCCACCGGGTGCGGCTGCTGGTCGGACCGGACGCCGAGGGCGCACCGGTGCTCGAGCACCTCGCCGAACTCGGGGATGTCGACGTGTTCTCCGGTGACATTCGTGACGCCATGACGATCGACCGTCTGCTCGACGGGTGCGATGCGGTGCTGCACGGTGCGGGTGTGGTGGGCACCGACAACCGGCGTGCGGCGCTGATGTGGGAGGTCAACGCGTACGCGACGGAGGCGCTGCTCACCCAGGCGGTCCGCGCGGGCTTCGACCCCGTCATATCGGTGAGCAGTTACAGCTCGCTGTTCCCGCCGCCCGACGGGATCATCGGCCCGGACACACCGCCGGCGAACGGGCGCAGCGCGTATGCGAAGACCAAGGGGTACGCCGACCGGGTCGCGCGGCGACTCCAGGCCGAGGGCGCACCCGTCGTCGTGACGTATCCGTCGAGCGTGGTCGGTCCGGCGTTCCACACGGCGCCCGGCGTCACCGAACGGGGGTGGGCGCCGATCGTGCGGTTCGGTGTCGCACCCAGGTTGCGCGGCGGGATGCAGATGATCGACGTGCGTGACGTCGCCGCCGTGCACGCGGCGGCGATGAAACCGGGCCGCGGGCCCAGACGCTACGTCTGCGGCGGCGAACTGATCACCTTCGATGAAATGATCGACGCCCTTAAGCGTGGATCCGGGCGACGGTTCCGCCGAATCCCGGTGAGTCAGGCGGTCTTTCGCGGGATGAGCCGGATCGGCGACACCCTCGCCGGCATCGTGCCGCTCGGTGACGGGCTCTCCTACGAGGCGGCGCTGCTCCTCACCGCGGCCACCCCGACCGACGATTCGGCCACCCTGGCCGACTTCGGCCTCACCTGGCGCTCGCCGACCGACGCCATCATCGCGTCGTTCGCCTGACGCTCACGCGCCCCGCTGGGCCAGATCGGCGCGCCCGGTCAGCGCCGCCGCCACGTGGGTGGTCAACGCGCGGATCGCGGGCACCGCGGCGACGAGGGCCTCGACATCGGCACCCGGTAGCGCCGTCAGCGCCGTGGACACCGACCGCGCGATGGCGTTCTCGATGGCCTCTCGCTCGGTGAGCGCGCGGGCCGTCGGTTCCAGTAACGACACCCGGCGGTCGCGGGGGTCGGCGTGTTTGTCGAGCAGTCCGCGTTCCATCAGCGAGCGAACCGCTGTGCTGACATTGCTCGACTGCATGTTGGTGACCGCGGCGACCTCGGACACGCTGCGCCCCGGTGCCTCCATCACCGCCCGCAGCACCGCGAGTTCGGACGCGGGCAGCGGTTCGAGGCCGACCTGGGCCGGCCCGAAGCGGGCGAGCCGCCAGGACAGATCGTGCAGCACGAGCGCCAGGTCGCGGTACTGGTCAGTGGGTTCGGTCACAACCGGCATATAGATATTGTGACACACATATTTTGAAATATGTATGCTTTCATAAGCAAGTGCCCGGTCAATCTGCCGTGTGCGCTGGAAGGAATTCGATGTCCCAGAAGATCGCGGCGGTCGCCTCGCCGCCGTCGGCCGTGCTGATCGCGGTTCTGGCGCTGCTCAACGCGGTGACGCCGTTCTCGATCGACATGTACCTGTCGGCGTTTCCCGAGATGGCGTCCGAATTCGGGGTGTCGCCGTCGACGATCCAGCTCTCGCTCACGACGTTCTTGATCGGGTTGGCGGTCGGTCAGCTGATCATCGGAACGCTGTCCGACCGTTACGGCCGGCGGCGGCCTCTCATCATCGGCACCGTGGCCTGCGTCGCGGTCAGCGTGGCGTGCGCAGTGGCCCCGTCGATTGCGCTGCTGATCGGCCTGCGGTTCGCGCAGGGGTTCTGCGGTGCGGCGGGTGTGGTGATCTCCCGGGCCGTGATCGCCGACCGCTCCCGCGGCTCTCGCGCCGCGCGGCTGTTCGCGGTGATGATGCTCATCGGCGTTCTCGCGCCGATCACCGCCCCGATCCTCGGCGGCGTCATCGTCACCGGATTCGGCTGGCGCGCCGTCTTCCTCGCGCTGGCGGTACTGAACCTGGCGACCCTGCTGGGCGTCGTGCTGACCGTGCGCGAATCCCTGTCCGAAGAGCATCGGCGGCCGGGCGGTCTCAAGGCGTTGGGGGTCAGTGCCCGGACGGTGCTGGGGAACCGCCACTACCTGGGCCACACGCTGGTGATGGCGTTTGCCGCAGCCGCGATGTTCGGCTACATCGCGGCGTCGCCGTTCGTCGTCCAGAACATTCTGGGGTTCTCACCCGCGGCGTACTCGGTGACGTTCGGATCGTGTGCGCTCGCCGTCGGCGCGGGCAGCCTGATCTCCGCGCGCCTGGTGCGGACCGTCGCGCCGCGCCGGGTGCTGATGGGCGGCGTCACGGCACTGCTGGTGGTCGCGACACTGATGTTGCTCAACGTCACCGCCGGCCACGTGATCGGTTGGGCCACCATCGCTTTGATGGCGTGCTTCATGGGCAGTATCGGATTCGTCTACGCCAACGCCACCGCGCTGGCCCTCGGCGAGGTACCGCGCGCGGCGGGAACCGGATCGGCCGTTCTGGGTTTCCTCCAGTACGGCATGGGTGCGGTCACCCCGCCGCTGGTCGGGTTGGCGGGTCAGTCCAGCGCGGTGCCGATGGGTCTGGTGATGTTCGGCGCCGCGACGCTGGCGGCCCTGTCGATGTTCGTGCTGACCCGCGGGCATGTGCCGTTCGGGGATGAGGACGACGCCGCCGGCGACGCGCCGGTCACTGTGTCAACAGGTGGCACCACGAGTCGGTGAGCGTCTCGAGCAGGACCTCCCGCTCCACCTGCCAGCCGCGCCGGAACCACTGGCGCGACACGAATTCGAACTGTCCGAACGCCAGCAGGCATCGGGGGCGGCGGGATTCGGCGTCGAACCGGCCCGCCGCATCCAGGCCGGCCCGCATGGCCTCGACCGTGCCGTCGAACCATTTGTCCAGTACCGCAGCCACTTCGGGCTCGCTGAACTCCGCGTCGTGGACGACCAGCATGTACGGCCGGATCGCCGGCCACTGGTCGAACTTGCGACTCAACCACTCGCGCAGCAGATCTCGGCTGCCCGACGCGACGACCTCCGTCAGCGGCGGGTCGTCGGCCGCGGTGAGGATCGCGTCGACGTCGTCGATCAACTGACGCATGAGCTGCGCCTTGGACGAGAAGTGCAGATAGAAGGTCGCGCGGGTGGTCCCCGCTGCCGCGGCGATGTCGTCGATCGTGGTGGCCTGGTACCCCTTCGACGCGAACGACTCCAGCCCGCATTCGAGCAGCAGTCCCCGCGTGCGCTGTTTCTGGGCCTCGCGAAGCGTCGCCACCGGCCCAGACTACCCAGCGTTCAGGTGGCCGTTGTGTGAGGAAGCCCACCGAAATCTACACACCGTAAAGTCACTAGACACGCTGTATAGTGAAGTGAACGCGCGTGCTCTGCATCCCCATCGGCACGTCTCCATCCCAGGTCCGTGATCACGGGCGAAAGAGGACATTCCATGGCGTATTTCGTAGGCATCGACATCGGCGGAACGTTCACCGACGCAGTCCTTCTCGACGACTCCGGTACGGCGCGTCTGCTCAAGACGCCGACCACCCTGCACGACCCGTCCGAGGGTGTGAACAATGCGCTGGCCCTGGCCGAGAAGGAACTCGACCTGCCGGCCGGTTCGATCCTGCGCCAGGTCGACTACTTCGGCCTCGGCACCACGGTCGCCACGAACGCGCTCATCGAGCGCAAGGGCGTCAAGACCGGCATCATCACCACCCGCGGCTTCCGCGACGCCATCCTGATGCAGCGGGCGACGGGCCACTGGGCCGGCCGCGAACTGCACGAGATCCGCCACGACTCGCAGCGCACCCAGGTCGAACCCGTGGTGCCGCGCCCGCTGATCCGCGAGGTCACCGAGCGCATCGACTACAAGGGTGCGGTCATCGTCGCGCTCGACGAGGACGAGGTCCGCACCGAGGTGCAGGCACTGATCGACGCGGGCGTACAGGCGATCGCCGTCTGCCTGCTGTGGTCGTTCCGCGAGCCCAGCCACGAACAGCGGGTCGCCGCGATCATCCGCGAGATGGCACCCCAGATCTACCTGACGATCTCCAGCGAACTGGCCCCCGTCCTCGGGGAGTACGAGCGCACCGCCACCACCGCGCTCAACGCCTACCTCGGCCCCGCCGTGCAGGGTTACATGACCAAGCTGAACGGATCCCTGCGCGACCGCGGACTGAAGGGTTCGCTGCGCATCCTGGACTCGGGCGGCGGCGTCATCACACCCGAACGGGCCGGGGACACAGCGGTTTCCATCCTCACCTCCGGCCCGGCCGGCGGTGTCCTCGCCAGCGCGCAGCTCGCTCGCCGGATCGGCACGCCGAATGTGCTCACCACCGACATGGGCGGCACCTCGTTCGACGTCGGGATGATCACCGACTACGAACCCGTCATCTCGCCGCAGCAGCAGGTCAACGGCTACCAGGTACTCAAACCCGCCGTGAAGGTCACCGCGATCGGTGCGGGCGGCGGTTCGATCGCCCGCGTGGTGAACGGCCGCCTGGTCGTCGGACCCACCAGCGCCGGCTCGGTACCCGGACCGGTCTGCTATCGGCGCGGCGGCACCGAGCCGACGGTCACCGACGCCGACGTGGTGCTCGGCATCATCGATCCCACCTACTTCCTCGGCGGGTCCATGGGGCTCGACAAGGAAGGTGCCGAACGCGCGATGCACGACAGGATCGCCAAACCGCTCGGACTGTCCGTGCAGGAGGCCGCCTACGGCATCAAGGCCATCGCCGACCACCGGATGGCCGACCTGCTCGACACACTGACCGTCGGCCAGGGCCACGATCCGCGCGATTTCGTCGTCTTCGCCTATGGCGGTGCGGGCGGTGCGCACTGCCATCAGTTCGGTGCCGAGCTCGGCGCGCAGTCGATCCTGGTGCCCGCCACCGCCACCGTGCATTCGGCATTCGGCGCGGCGATGAGCGATCTGCACGTCTCCGCCGAGATCTCCGACCCGATGCACTCGGCCACCTGGGACGGCGCCAAGGACGCCTTCGATCCTGAACGGCTGACCCGCCACTTCGAGGATCTCGAGGCCGAGGTCACCAAGGAGCTCCTCGGCAGCGGCGCGGTCACCGAGCGCATCGTCGTGCAGCGCTTCGCCGACGTGAGGTTCCGGATGCAGAGCAAGGGATTGAGCGTGCCCGTGGAGCCCGGAAATCTCGACACCGGCGCGATCGTGCGGATGATGGACGCGTTCCGGACGCAGTTCGTCGAGCTCTACGGCCGCGAGGCGCTGTTCCTCGGCGCCGGCGTCGAGATCGTCTCCCTGCGCGTACAGGCCAAGGGTGAGCTCGACAAGCCCCGCGTCACCCACGTCGTGAGCGCGGCCGGGCAGAGCGCCGGCACCCCGTCATCACGGCAGGTGTACCTCGGTCCCGAGCACGGGACGACGCTCGCCGACGTCGCCCGCGGCACCGAACTGCGCTCGGGCGACCGGGTGCAGGGGCCGGCCGTCATCGAACACCCGGGCACGACCATCTTCGTCGGACCCGGCCAGACCGCCGTCATCGACGAAGTGGAGAACACCGTCATCCACACCAGCCAGAAGGATTCCTGAGCGTGAACACTCTCACCGACACTCCCGTCGACGTGGATGTCATCACCTACGAGGTGGTCCGCAACCGCCTCACCGCCATCGTCGCCCAGCAGTCGGCGGTGCTCAAGAACGTCTCCGGCTCACCGCTGGTGACCGAGGCCAACGACTGCAACACCGGCGTCTACCTGGCCGGCGGTGAGGTCGTTGCGATGGGACCGCACAACCTCTTTCACTCCGGTTCGATGGAGACGGTGGTGAACCACATCATCGCCGACTGCACCGACACCGTCGGCATCGAGGAAGGAGACGTCTTCATCACCAACGACCCCTACAAGGGCGCGTTGCACATGCCGGACGTCACCATGATCGAGCCGGTGTTCCACGAAGGTGTCCGGATCGGATGGGTCGGGACGTGTGCGCATGTGCTCGACATCGGCGGGATGACCCCGTCGAGTTGGTCGCCGGCCGCGCGGGAGGTGTATCAGGAGGGCCTGATCCTGCCGCCCACGAAGATCATCTCCGGTGGCCGGACCCGCCACGACGTGTGGAACCTGATCCTCGCGGCATCCCGGCTGCCCGCCAACCTCGGGCTCGACCTCAAGGCGATGATCGCCGCGAACAACCATGCGCGACAGGGCATGCTGCGCCTAGTCGACCGCTACGGCGCCGACGTCGTCACCACGGTGATGACGACGATGCTCGACCGCTCCGAAGCCCAGGTGCGCGAGCGGTTGCTCGCTGTCCCGGACGGAACCACCCGGGCGCGTACGTATTTCGACCACGACGGGCACAAGTCCACGCTCGCGCGGGTCGAGGTGGAGCTCCGCAAGGACGGCGACCGGCTGGTGTTCGACTACGGCCGCACCGCCGAACAGCTCCCGGGGTTCTTCAACTGCACGATGTCCGGTCTGCGCGGCGGCGTGTTCTCGGCGATCCTGCCGGTGCTGGCCCACGACATCCCGTGGAACAGCGGCGTCATGCGGGCCATCGAGGTGACCGCACCCGAGGGGACCATCGTCAACGCCAGGCACCCGGCGCCGTGCGGTGCCTCGACCACGGGCGCCACCACGATCGTGCAGAGCACGGCGGGCAGCGCGTTGTCGACACTGGTCAGCGCGCACGACGAATTACGTGGTGAGGCAAGGGCAGTCACCACGGGCGGGCTGATGGTCTTCCACATCGCCGGCCGCAACCAGTACGGCGAACCGTACGGCGGCGCGATGACCGAGGTGCTGGCCGGGGGCGCCGGTGCCAACGTCAACCGCAACGGAGTCGACTACCGCGGACCCAACGAGATCCTCACCGGACAGTTCAACAACGTCGAGGGCGAGGAGGCCGTCTTCCCGCTGCTGTACCTGAACCGGTCGGCCAACACCGACGGTGGGGGAGCGGGCCGCCATCACGGCGGTGTGTCGGTGAGTTCGTCGTTCGTACTGCACGACACCGATGCGCTGCACGGGGTGATGGCGGGCCACAGCATGTCGATGCCCAACTCGCTCGGCCTTCACGGCGGGCTACCGGGATCGACGCATCAGGTGACGATCGTGCGCGGGGGTGAGCCCGTGGTCTACACCGGTTCTCCCGGGGAGATCCACCTTGCAGCAGGCGATGTCGTCGACTGGAGCTTCCACGGCGGGGGCGGCTGGGGTGACCCGCTCGACGCCGACCCGGACGAGGTGCTGGCAGACGTCACGGCCGGCCGGATCTCCACCGAGAGCGCGTCGCGGCTCTACGGCGTGGTCCTGACGGCAGGGGCGGTGGACCGTGAGGAGACCACCGCGCGCCGGAACCGGGAACGCGCCCGTCGTCGACTGTGGGCCCCGCACAGGGTGTTCGGTGCGCGGCAGCTCGACATGGTCGGTGACGCGCGCCGGATCGGTGACCGTCTCGTGCTGACGCACGACGGTGTGTCGGCGGTGTACGCGTGCGACTGCGGGAACGTGATCGCCCCTGCCGACGAGAACTGGAAGGACTACGCGGCGCATTCCCGGTTGAGCGAACACGATCTGGGACCGAAGGTCCGGTTGCATCCGGGTCTGCGCGCCGACGCGTATGCGTGCGCGGGATGCGGCACGCTGCTGGCGGTCGAGATCCGGGCACACGAGGACGAACCGCTGCGCGATCTGGAGTTGGCCGGGCAGAGCGGCTGAGCGCCGCCCCGCCTCACTTGTCGACGCGGCGCTGATGCGCCAACCGGTTGTCGCGGCTGCGGTCGGTGAACTCCCTGTCCCGCCGAAGCCGCGCGACCGCCCACCGGCCGTCGGCGGCCCTACTGGCCGCCCGTTCGGTGGCCGCGAGGAGACGGGCGATTGACCTACGGGGGCTCACGGGGTCACCGCACCCGGGACGGTGGCGCGAAGTATGGCGCCGGCGAACAATTTGCTGACAGACATTGGGACGCCTCGAATTTCGAACGGTGGAACTCCAGTACACGCCTGACGCGGAGCACTGTCAACGCGGTCCGCGCAGGCCGTGAACGCCGGGTTCGCCGAGGTGCGTACATCCCTGTCCAACGGGGATAGGCTGCAGAGATGAGAGCCATCAGCCGTCGGACGCCGGCCGACCGACCACCGTTCGGCATGTAGTGGCGATTCACGAGCAGTTCTCCGCCGCCATCGACGGCCAGTACGGCACCGATGCGGCTGACCGGTTGTGCGAGGCCTGCGTGATGCTGCTCGGCATCGACGCCGCAGCGATCTCTCTGGTGTTCGACGGTGCCAACACCGGAACGCTGGGTGCGAGCGGGACACTGGCGCGCAGCTGCGACGAACTGCAGTTCACCCTCGGTGAGGGCCCATGCCTGGACACCGTCACGCACCGCGCCCCGGTGTTCGTGGTCGACCTCGCCGACCCCGACGAGACGCGTTGGCCGGTGTACGGACCGGCGATGCTCGACATGCGCATCCGGGGTGTCTTCGCGATGCCGGTGCTGATCGCCGGCGAGTACGTGGGTGCCCTCGACCTCTTCCGCACCGAACCAGGTGGCTTGCGGGCCGGACAGCTCGCAGGCGCGATCGCCGCCGCCGAGCTCGCCGGAATTCCTCTGCTCGACCTACTGGACACCGACCTGCGCGCCGCGGTCGACGAGCCCGGATCCGACGCGTGGGCCGAGCTCAACGCCCTGAGCCGCACCGAGGTCAGCCAGGCGACCGGCATGCTCGTCGCCCAGCTCGGCGTCGACCCGCCCGAGGCGTTGTTGCGGCTGCGGGCGCACGCCTACTCAACGGGCCGAAGCGCTTCGGACGTGGCCCGCGACATCCTCGAACGCCGCCTGCGGCTCGAGGCCGACTGACTGGGAGGGGACACCATGACCGATCCGTCCCGCGAGACCCGCGTACTCGACGCCGTCGTGACGCTCGTCGACAGCCTGCTCGACGACTTCGACGTCGTCGACCTGCTGACCGAACTCACCGAACGCTGTGCCGATCTGCTCGATGTGGCCGCCGCCGGATTCCTGCTCGTCGACCCGATGGATCGGCTGCGACTGCTGGCCGCCACCACCGACCAGGCGGAGGCGCTGGAACTGTTCCAGCTGCAGTCCGACGAGGGTCCGTGCGTGGACTGCTATCGCACCGGTCTGCCGGTGTCGGTCGCCGATCTCACGGGGGCCGGGCAGCGATGGCCGCGGTTCGTCCCCGCCGCGCGCGAGGCGGGCTTCGCCTCGGTGCACGCCGTCCCGATGCGCGCGGCGGGCATCGTGCTGGGCGCCCTCGGCCTGTTCGGCAGCCGCCCCGGCGCGTTGAACGAGGCCGACCTCCTGGTCAGCCAGACCCTGGCGCATGTCGCCTGCGTGGCGATCCTGCAGGAGCACCCGCCGACGCCCGCGACGGTCCTGCCCCAGCTGCGCTCCGCGCTGACCAGCCGGATCGTCGTCGAACAGGCCAAGGGGTTCCTACGCGAGATCTTCGACGTTCCGGTCGAAGAAGCCTTCACGCTCCTGCGCACCTATGCCCGGAGCCGGGGTGAACACCTCACCGATGTCGCCCGCGCATTGATGGGTGACCGCCTGGTGCGTCCGGTGATGATCGCGGCGCTGACCGAGATGGTCGAGCGCTGAGATCACTGCCGCCGCGCCTGGGCGCGCCGGACCGCCTCTTCCACCAGGCGTTCGGCCACGATGTGCAGTTTGACGTTCTCGGACTGACTGATCCTGGTGAGCCGGGCGAACGCCTCCTCACCGCTGACTCCCGACCGGCTGCGGATGATCCCGATCGCCTGGTCGATGACCGCGCGGCTGGCGAGTGCCCGCTGTAACCGGTCAGTGCTCTCGTGGGCGTCGGCCAGCAGTCGCGCGTGGTAGACCGCCACCGCGGCGGGACCGGCGAATTCGCATGCGAGTTGCACGGCGTGCTCCCCGAAGGCGTCGCGGTGGGCGGCGTAGGCGTTGATCGCGCCGAGCGTGCGGTCGTCGACGATGAGCGGGACCGACAGGGCCGAGTGCACGCCCATCCTCGCCACCCGGCCGCCGAAGTGCGGCCACCGTTGATCGCTGCCCAGCGAACCGCTTATCGTCGGCCGCAGGGAATGCATACACGTCAGACACGGTCCCTCGTGCAGATCCCGGTACTGCACGAGGTCGATCTCGTTCACGAATGGTGCTGTCGCCGACCAAGTCTGGATGCTCGGTAGCCCCTCGCGGTCGATCAGCGCCACCCCGGCACCCTCGACCCCGGGAATGGCCCGCACCGCGAATTGGGCGACCTTGTTAAGCAGTTCGGTCACACTGCCTGCGCCGGCGACGATGCCTGCCACACCGCGCAGACCTTCGTGGTAATCGATCTCATCGGATTCGCGCTGTCGCTGCGACGGCCCTGCGCCGGCCCTGGGCTCTCGCCCCGCCTGGGCGTCGTAATCGGCCATCGGCCACCCCTCCCGCCTCGACGGTGCCGCCGATCGGTGACAGACCGAAAGTACCCGCAGTGGGTGAGAAGGAATTAGTCGATCAGCGACAGGGCGTGGGCCCGGCGCAGCTTGCCCGACGGTGTCTTCGGGATCATGCCGGGCTCGAGCACCACCACGTTGCGGGGCCGCACGTCGACCTCCGCCACCACCTCGTGGGCCACCTGACGCTGGATGCGCCGGACCTGCTTGACATCCTCGAAGTGCTTGCTCTCCACCGCCACGGCGAATGTCTCGCGCGGGTGGCCTCCGTCGAGGCGGATGGCCACCGCGCAACCCGGCCGCACACCGTCGACGCGGGCCGCGGCCCGCTCGATGTCCGTCGGATAGATGTTGCGGCCGGCCATGATGATCACGTCCTTGAGCCGGCCGCACACCACCACCTCGCCTGCCTCGGTGAGGTATCCGAGGTCACCGGTGTCGTACCAACCCAACTCGTCCTGCGCCGGGACGAAGCCGGCGGTCGTGGTGTAGCCGCGGCTCACCGGCCGGCCCCGCACCTCGATCACCCCCACCCCGCGGGCGGGCAGGACCGCACCGTCCTCGTCGAGCACCCGCACCTCGAGCCCCGGCAGCGGCCGGCCCAGCGATACGAGCCGCCGGGTGTGGCCCTTGTTCGCAGGCACGGCGCGGTGGAGCACGGACAGCAGGTCGGCGTCCACCTCGTCGACGACCATCCCGCGGCCGCATTCGGAGAACGACACCGCGACCGTCGTCTCGGCCATGCCGTACGCCGGGATGATCGCCTCCGGTTTCAACCCGAACGGCGCACCGGCTTCGCAGAGATCCTCGACGTCGAGCGGGTCGACCTGCTCGGCGCCCGACAGCGCCCACCGCAGCGACGACAGGTCGAACTCGCCGGGGGTGGCGAGCCGGCGCAGCCGCTTGGCGAACAGGGTGTAGGCGAAGTTGGGCGCCGCGGTCATGGTGCCGCGGTATTTGTGGATGAGCTTGGCCCACAGCAGCGTGTCGTGCAGGAAGTCCATCGGCGTGACCTTGACCAGTTCCGCGCCGAAATACATGGGCACGGTGAGGTAGCCCGTCATGCCCATGTCGTGGAAGCACGGCAGCCAACTCACGATCACGTCGGTCTCGATGTCGAACTCGCAGCCGACGATCATCGCCTCGGCGTTGGCCACCACGTTGGCGTGCGATATCTGCACGGCCTTCGGTGAACCCGTGGACCCGGACGTCAACTGCATGAGGGCGATGTCGTCGTCACCGGTCGGGACCATCTCTCCCGGTTCGTGGGCGAGGAGATCGGCCACCGTAAGCACCAGCATCCCGAGCCCGGACAGCAGCGGAGCCGCGGGCATGAACGGCTCGGACACGATCACGGCCTTCGCGTCGATCATGTCGATGACCGCGGTGGTCTCGTCGGCCCAGCGCTGCAGATCGGTGCGCGGGGTCGGCTGGTGCAGCATGGTCAGGCTCGCACCGCGCATCCAGATGCCCTGGGCTGTCGGCGCGATCTCGACGGGCGCCCCGGCCAGCACCGCGATCGCGTCGCCGTGCCCGACCCCTGCCGCGGCGAGCCCGCCGGCGATTCTCAAGGCACGCTCGTGGACCTCGAGCCAGGTGTGGCGGACGGGGTCGCCCGGTTCTCCGGTGACCATCCCTTTGGTGCTCGAGCCGGCATTGCTGTACATGGTCTCGGTAAAAGTGCTCACCGCACTCCTTAGGCCCCGACGCACGAGGTATCGAGCTGGGCGCATGCATCGCGCGGGATTCGGACCGGGCTTCGCAGGACGCCGAGCAGTGGATGTCGAATCGGGATGCGTGACGCAACCGACGGTTGCGACGGGCGCTGAATTCCGCGGGGCGACGTCGGAGCACTTCCGCTCGTGCGGCGGGGAGATCGTCTCGCCACCGTGACGCGTCCTCGGGCTGTCAGGTCAACCCGCAATGACGGTACCGCGCGGATACGGCACTTCGGCAATCTTGGCCCCGGGACGCGCCCGATTTCCGTGCCGTGCCTTTCCGTGGCTTTCCGTGCGATGACGGTGTCAGCCGCGCGGGTGGTGCATCCCGAACGGCACCGCCTTGAGCAGCGTGACCGGGACGGACGCCCCGCTGGGCACCTCATAGGTGCGCCGATCACCGGGCCGGGCGCCGATCAGTGCCTCACCGAGCGGGGAGCTCACCGAGTACACCTCGAGGTCGCCGTACTCCGCTCCGCGGACGCCGAGCAGGAACGTCTCCTCGTCGCCGGTCTGGTCGAATCGCACCGTCAGCACCATGCCGGGTTCGGCGACACCGTCGTCGGGCGGATCCTCGCCGACCACGGCGTTGAGCAGCAGGTCGTGGATCTGCTGGATGCGGGTCTGACGGGCACGCTGCACCGCGACGGTGTTCTCCTGGCCGTCGTCGGGCGCTTCGTTGGCGATCAGGGTCCGGAGTTCGGTCAGTTCGTCCTGTAGGCGCCGGTAGGCGACCGGGGTCATCCAGACACGCTGTGCTGTCGTCATGGGTCCTCCTCGAGAAAGCGGGAATCGTCGTCAGGGGCGGGCCGATGCGCCGCCCCTGACGACTCGATGCCGGTCTGTGGTCAGCGCAGCGGGTCGACGGCCCGCAGCGCCTCGGGTTGCTTACCGGTGGTGATCTGCTCGGCCAGCAGGCGGCCGGTGACGGGGCCGTGCGCCAGCCCCCACATCCCGTGGCCGCCCGCGACGTACACATTGCGGTCGACGTTTCCGATCAGCGGCCGGCCGTCGGGGGTGACGGGCCGAGGACCCACCCACTCGTCGGTGCGCTCACCCCAGCGCACACCGTCGAACAGCGGTGCGGTCGAACCGACGATCGCCTCGACGCGGGCCGGGATCGCCGGTTCGTCCGGGCCGCGGAATTCCATGGTGCCCGCGACGCGCAGCGCCCCCCGGTAGGGCGTGCACGCCACCCGCACCTCGGGCAGATAGATCGGACCCGGCACCGGACGGTCGACGGGCACGGTGAACGAGTAGCCGCGCCCGGCGCGCACCGGTGTGCGGACCCACCGGTCGGCGAGCGCAGAGATCCAGGCGCCGGTGGCGATCACCGCGGCGTCGGCGGTCAGCGGTGCGCCGGTCCGGGGGTAGACCCGGACCCCTCGCCGGTGGGGCAGCAGGTCGACGACGTCGACCTCGCTGATCGTCGCCCCGCGCGCCACGACCGCCCGGGCCAGCGCGTGGGTGAACCGCCCCGGATCGACGAACCGCTGATCCTCGACGCTGACGCCGACCGTCACCGCCCGCGACGCCAGTGGCACCTGATCCTCGAGCTCATCGAGGGTGAGGCGGCGGTAGGACACGTCCTGACCCGCCTGCTGCAAGGCGCGCAGTTCGTCGAGCAGGTGCGCGGCCTGCCGTTCGGAGGTGAACACCGCGGTGATCGGACAGTCGGTGGTCGGTACGTCGACCCCGTTGCCGGTCAGCACGTCGAACGCTTCGAGGCATTCGGCGTTGAACGGCAGGTTGGCGGCGACCGCGCGGTCCCACGACGAGCGTCGGCAGTTGGCCGCGAACCGGGTGAGGAACGACCACAGCCTGATGTCGGCGCGGGCGGGGACGTGCAGCGGTGCGGCCGGGTTCGCCAGCGACCGCAGCCCGTAGCCCAGCACCGACGGCTGGTTGAGGGGAATCGTCAGCGCCGGAGACACCCAGCCGGCGTTACCCCAGGACGCGCCCGCGGCCACCCCGCCGCGGTCGACCACCGTCACCTCGACGCCGCGCTCCTGCAGGAACCAGGCGGTGGACAGGCCGACGATGCCGGCGCCCACCACGATCACCGATCGGGGTCCGCCGTCGACTCCGTCACCGCCGAACATCACGCCACCTCCACTGGACTCCTGTCCCCACCGATGATGGCGGTGTTCGGCGTCCGGCGGTTGCCCGCTCGGGACAACACGGTCACGAGATTTTGTCGGCCTCCGACAACGTGAAACCGTCGTCGTCTGTAGCGGCGAGTTCGACCGTCATGGCCAGCCGCTTGCGCGCGTCGGTCAGGTCGAGGTCGGTGACCTCGGCCATCTTGCGCAGCCGGTAGCGCACGGTGTTCTCGTGCACGCCCAGGCGCTCGGCCGCCTCGTGCAGATCTCCCTGCGCGGCCAGCCAGGCGCGCAGCGTGTCCACGTAGCGGGTCCCGTGATGCTCGTCGTGGCGCCGCAGGTCGGCCACCGGTCCGCGTTGCGGGGTGCGGCCGACGCGCGCGGCGATCCGCAGCCGCCGCAGCACGATGTCGTCCCAGGACTCGTCGTAGGCGGGCGCCTCGCCGACGCCGCCCTGCAGTTCGTGCAGCGCCAGGCACTCGTCGGCCTCGTCACGAGCCGTCGGCAGTTCCAAAACCGTTGCCGTACTGCTGATTCCGGCGAGGATGGCGGCCCGTTCCGGCAGTGCGGCCCGCAGGCTGTCCACCCAGCGGCGCGCGGTCTCCGCCGGTTCGCTGGGCAACACGGTGTAGACGGTGGTGGCCGACAGCGTGGAGCGGCCGGGCCGCGACCACCCGAAACCCGTGGTCGCGCGTTCGAAGGCCAACAGCAGCGCCGCGTGGCGTTCCTCGCCGAGGCGGGCGCGCAGCGCGATGACCCGCAGTCCCGCAGGCGGCAACGCCAGCTTGCTCACCACCGTCGGGGCGTCGACGGTGCCCTCCAGCAGACCGATCACCAGATCGGATTCCACCTGGCGCTCGAGGTCGGCGCTGGCCCGCGACCGCAACAGGTGCAGTGCGACCATGCGGGCGCCGTCGGCCAACGCGCGCAGCTGGTCACCGCGCAACTCCTCCGCGCAGGCCACCCACACCGAGCCGAGCAGTTCGCGACCGGCGCGGGCCGCGATCACCATCCGGCCGGCGAGCCCGTCGGCGGGTGCGGGGGCCACGAACATCGGTTCATCCGAGTTGGCGAGGTGCCGGGCTACGCCGCGTTCGGTGAACAGCGCCCGCAGTCTGTCGGGGGCCTGCCTACCGAGGATGGTCGCGACGCGCGCGTCATCGGCGTGTTGCTGCATCCGCGAGTAGGCCAGCACCCGCCAGTGCCGGTCCTCGATGGTGACCGCACCGCCGATCGCGTCGGCCAGGCTGTCGGCCAGCGCGAACAGATCGGTCGGGCCGCGCCCGGACTCCGTCTCGCGCCCCTCGAGCACCAGGCCGAACACCAGCGCGGCCAACTCACTCCAGGACACGTCGGGATCGACCGTGAGAACCGCGGGCCCGCCGGCCGCTGCCGCGTCCACACCGACGTCGTCGCCGCGGACCAGCACCACCGCCGCCCGTGCGGCGCGCGCCCATTCGAGTGCGGTGGCCACCGAATCGGCTCCGACCGCCAGCAGGACGTCGCCGACGACGTGGCGATCCTCGTGGATCACCACGGTGCGCAACTCGGTCGAGCGCGGCGCCGAACCCGCCCGGAACTGGACGCCGTAACCGCCGAGCACATTGACGAGCCGGTCCAAAGTGACCACACATGCTCCCCACGCCGAGCGACGCGCTCAGCCTAATGCGGTGGTCCGCTCGGCTGCCACCAGCATGAACACCCGCCCGCACGGACCTCGCGGTTCAATTGCGGCGTGGCGGACGGAAAATCGCAGGGCCGGCCCCGGGACCGCTCGATCGACGAGCGGGTCCTCGCGGTCACCCGGGACCTGCTGGTCGAAAGCGGCTGGGACGACCTGAGCATGCGCCAGATCGCGGTGCGGTCGGGGGTGAGCCGATCGAGTATCAACCGCCGGTGGCCGTCCAAATCCGAACTGGTGTTCCACGCCATCCTCGGCGACCGCCCGGATCTGGCGCCGTTCGCCGGCACCGATCGGCGCGGCTGGATCGACTGGGTGGTGCGGGGGAGCCGGCAGCTCTTCGCCCGCCCCGAGGTCCGGGCGGCGGTGCCCGGCCTGCTGCTCGCGATGGCCGAGAACGAGGCCATGCGGCGACGGCTGTGGGCCGAGTTCAGCGGCCCCGCGGTCGAACTGTTCGGCTCGGGCGCCGGCGAGGAACGTGACGCCCGCGCCGTCCTGGTGATGGCGGCCGGTGCGGCGCTGTTCCTGTCCACCGTCGCCGTCGAGGACGACACCGATGCCATCCACCACCGCATCGCCTCGTTGCTCACCGAGGCGGTGACGGGATGACCTACCCGAACTCGAGCAACGTGTAGGCGCCGCGCATCTGCTTGGTCGGCTTGAACTCCCAGAACGCCGGGTACAGCTTCTCGAACAGCAGGCCGCGGCCCCGCGGCATCGGAAGGTCGTGCACCGCACGGACACCGGGGACGGTGATCGCGAGATCGGCCAGCTGATTCGGCGTCAGGCTGAACGGCATCGGTGGGACTCGGTACCGGCGGGAGGCCCGCATCCCGTTGGGCGCCAGCTTCTTCACCAGCACCGGCGGCAGGTCGAAGATCATCTGTCCACCAGGAAACCGCCTGGCGCACTCGGTGATCAGGCGCATCGACTCGTGGGGCTGCAGGTACATCAGCAGGCCCTCGGCGGTGATGAACACACCGTTGCTGGTGTCGACGTGGTCCATCCATGAGAAGTCCAGCGCCGACTGCGCGAGAGTGCTGATCCGGTCGGAGTGCGGCAGCAACCGTTCGCGCAGTGCGATGATCGGTTCGAAATCGACTGTCAGCCAACTGAAGTCGAGGTCCGGCCGTGCGCTGGTGAGCCGCCAGAAGCTGGTCTGCAGACCCTCGGCCAACGCCACCACCGTCGCGGACGGATGCGCGTCGAGGTGCCGGATCGCCGCCCGGTCGAAGGCCAGCGAGCGCAACGCCATCTCCTGGCCCTTGCGGCCGAACTTGTCGAAGTCGAAATCGATGGAGTCGACGAGGCGGATCGCCATCGGGTCGTCGATGATGGCCTTCGGGTGTCGCGCCTGGTGCGCCCGGCCGTTCAGCGTCAGGAGCGCGGTCTCCGAGACACCGCTCAGCATTCCGGCGCTTGTCTTGTCACTGTCTGCTTTGTCACGGTCTGCTTGGTCCACCGGACCCAACGTACCGACAGCGGGATGTGTATACGGTTCAGGTATGAGTCGAGTCTCGGTGATCACAGGTGGTGCGGGCGGGATGGGTCTGGCGACGGCGCGGATCGTCGGCGGCGACCATACGGTGGTGCTCTGCGACGTCCGCAAGGAGCGCCTCGACGCCGCCGTCGCGACGCTGCACGACCTCGGGATCACGCCCACGGCGGTCCACTGCGATGTGACCGAGCGCGATGCCGTCGAGGCGTTGTTCGACACCGCGGCGAGCCTGGGGCCGATCGTCTCGGTCATCCACACCGCCGGGGTCAGCCCCAGCATGGGCGACGCGGAATACGTCATGCGCACCAATGCGATCGGCACGGTCAACGTCAACGAGGTCTTCTCCAGCAGGGCAGGCGAAGGCGCAGCGATCGTCAACCTGGCCTCGATGGCGGCACACCTGCTGCCCGAGGAGATCGTCCCGACCGGACAGTTCCCCCGCGCCCTCGACGACCAGGACGCGTTCATGGCCGACATGCTGGCGGCCTGCGCAGTGGTCCCCGAGGAGGCGCAGTCCGGTTACGCCTACGCGCTGAGCAAGAACTTCGTCAAGTGGTACAGCAGCGCGCAGGCCGAGCGGTTCAACGCCCGCGGGCTGCGCATCGTCTCGGTGTCACCGGGTTCGATCGACACCGAGATGGGCCGGTTGGAGGAACAGGCCGGCGCCGGGGCGATGGTCGCCGACGCCGCGGTGCCGCGATGGGGCAAACCGGAGGAGATGGCCGAACTGCTGGCCTTCTGCGCCGGTGACCGGGCCGGCTACCTCACCGGCACCGACATCCTCAACGACGGCGGAGTTGTCGCCTCGATGCGGGAACGCGCCCGGGTCGCCGCCGACAATGCCTGAGCCGTTGACGCCGCCGTTCACGCGTGACACCGCGATCGCCAAAGTGCGTGCCGGCGAAGACCTCTGGAACACCCGCGACCCCGCGCGGGTGGCGCTGGGTTACACAACGGACAGCCGCTGGCGCAACCGTTCCACCTTCCTGCGTGGTCGCGAGGAGATCGTCGAGTTCCTCACCGACAAGTGGGCCAGGGAACTGGAATACCGGCTCATCAAGGAACTCTGGGCCTTCGGCGACGACCGTATCGCCGTGCGGTTCGCCTATGAGTTCCACGACGACGCGGGGCGGTGGTTCCGTGCCTACGGCAACGAGAACTGGGAGTTCACCTCCGACGGGTTGATGAAGACGCGGCACGCCAGCATCAACGACGTCCCGATCGGCGAGGCCGATCGCCTGTTCGGATGGGACCGCAGCGGCCCACGGCCGCAGGATCACCCCGGGCTCAGCGATCTGGGGTTGTGAACCACCGGCAGGTCGAAACACGAACGAGGGGCACCCGTTTCGGGTGCCCCTCGTCGGTGGTGCGGATATCAGCGGACGGTGACGTAGACGACGCGGTCGTCGTTGTCGTAGCGCACCGAGACGATGCTCGACTGGTCGAGCGGCTTGACCATGCCCTGGTGGTTGACCCGGACGGCGTAGCCGCGGTCGTCGAGCTTCTCGATGGTGTTCTGGGCGTTGCCCGGTCCGGCCGGGGCGGCCTGGGCGGGGGTGGCCAGTGCGAGGAAACCGGTGGCCAGTCCGCCGGCGATGATGGTGGCGAATCCGAGCTTGTTCATCTTCGTTCTTCTTTCTGTCCCTCTGGAATTCTTTGTGGTCTGATCTACTGAACCCGCAGGTCAGCCGTTTAATTCCAGTGGCAGTAATTGGTTGTCGAATGGCACTTTCGCGTGCCTGAAGCGGCGGTGGTCACGCACCGCCGGTGCGGCGGGCCTTGGCGCGGCGCTTGCCTTCGTGCATCGCGGCCACCCGGGCGACGGGGATGGTGCGGCCGTGTTCGATGAGCTCGTCGGGCAACCGCTGCGGGGCAGGCATCGACTCGGCCCACGGATCGCGGCCGTCGAGCGCTTCGACGGCGGTGTGCACGGTGAAGTCCCCCGGCGTGACCGCGGACAGCTCCGACCAGTCGAGGGGAAACGACACCGGAGTGCCCGGCCGCAACCGCGGGCTGTAGGCCGCCGCGACGGTGGCACCGCCGGCCCGCGTCGAATCGACGAAGACCTTGCTGTGGCGGTCCTCGACGATGAACGCCGTGGTGGCGATCGACGGGTCGAGGGCTTCCGCACGCGCCGCCAGCGCCCGCGTCGCGGCGGCGACGTCCTCGACCGGTGCGCTGTCGTCGACCGGTACGAAGACGTGCAGACCCTTGGCCCCGCTCGTCTTGACCGCACCCGCGAGTCCGCTGTCGGCGAGCGCCTGCCGGACCAACTGCGCGACGTCGACGACCGCCGCGAAATCGGTCTCCGTCGGCGGATCCAGATCGAGCACCAGGTGGGTGGGCCGGTAGATGTTCTCGGCCAGACCGAGCGTCGGGTGGTACTCGACCGCACGCTGATTCGCCAGCCACAGCAGGGTGCGGCGGTCGTCGCACAGCGGATACCGCACCTCCCGGTGTGAGCTCTCCGCCCAGATCGCGACGGTCTTCACCCACTCCGGGGTGTACTTCGGCGCGTTCTTCTGCATGAACGGCGCCTGCCCGCGCAGCACCCGCAGGACCGTGAGGGGACGCCCGGCCAGGCCGGGCACGATCCGGTCGGCCACCGCATCGAGGTAGTCGACGAGGTCGCGTTTGGTCGCCCCGGCATCCGGGCTCAGCGGTTGGTCGAGATTGGTCAGGGCCACCCCGGCGCGGCTCTCCCCGGCGCTCACCTCAGCGACTCTACGGCCGGCGCCTGCGCCAGCTCCGGTAACCGCGGTGCGCGGCGAAGGCGCCCACCACCGCGGTCACCACCCAGATGCCGATCGCCGTGTAGGCCAGCGGCGACGACAGGTCGCCGATCGACGCACCCAATGCCGTGTAGACGAACGCCCGCGGCACCGAACCGATGAACGCCCCGACCGCCATCTGCCACAGCGGAACCCCGAACGCGCCGAACGCATACGAGGCCAGCGCGTCCGAGATGCCGGGGATGAACCGCTGTCCCACCACCGCCCACAGGCCGCGCCGTTCGATCTGCGTGTCGAGTAGCTCCGCCCGCTCGGGTCCCAGCAGCGCGCGGGCGCTGTCCCGTCCGGCCCGCCGCCCCACGAGGCTGGCAACGACCGCCGTGCCGACCGTCGCGCCCAGCGTCACGAACGTGCCGAGCACCGGACCGAACAGCAGACCGCTGCCGCCCGCCAGCAGCGGACCGGGTACGAACAGCGCACCGAGTGTCGCCGACACCACGACGTAGGTGAGCGGGGCGACGGGCCCGGTCGCGGCGACCGCGTCGCGGACCGCGTCCACCTCGATCACCCGCTCCACCGCCACCAGATAGAACAGGCCGAACACCAGCGCGGCGAAGACGGCCAGCCGCGCGATGTGGCGCCGCCGGGAGGTCACCGGAGCAATCCTGCCGCAGGGCTGCGCAACGCAGTACCCTCGGGGCCATGTCCAGCCGGCCCGGCATGTCGGAATCGGCACCCCCGCTGCAGAACCTGCTCGCCCGCGCCGGCGGAATCCGGGGACTGGTCTCCACCGCGTTGCCGGTCGCCGCCTTCGCCCCGACGTCGGCGCTCTTCGGGCTGGTACCGGCGATCGTCGCGGCGCTCACCGCGGCCGCCGTCGTCCTGGTGTGGCAGCTGGCGCGCGGGGAGTCCACCCGGCCCGCGGTCCTCGGCTTCGCCGCGGTGGGGCTGTGCGCGGCCGTCGCGTGGATCACCGGCAGGAGCAAGGATTTCTACCTGCCCGGCATCTGGATGTACCTCGGCCTGGCGGTGGTGTTCACGCTGTCGGTGGTGATCCGGCGGCCCGCGGTCGGCGTGGTGTGGGCCTGGTTCACCGGCCGGGACGGTTCATGGCGACGGGTGCGTCGGGTGCGGCGCATCTTCGACGGCGCCACACTGATGATGGCCGCGGTGTCCTGGACGCGCTTCCTCGTGCAGTACCACCTCTACGACAGCGACCGGGAGGCGTTGCTGGCGGTCGCGCGGATCGCGATGGGCTGGCAGGTGTTCGTGGTGACGACCACGGTGATCTACCTGTCGATCCGCGCTGCCAACCGGGCGCTGACGGTCTCGGAGACCTAACGAATCGGTTGTGGCTCGGTGTCGGCGCTCGCCTCCGCCGGCCCGGCGTGGTCGAGTGGAGGGCGATGTCCATTCTCCGGCCCACACCCCGCTCTCTGGTCCGTTGGTCCGTCGCCGCGGCGGCCGGTACGGCGCTGCTGAGTTTCGGCGCGCATCCGGCTGCGGCCGCCCCCACTTCCGACGCGCAGGGGTTCATCGACTCCACCGCGCGCTGCGCATCGCCCAGCACCGCGGTGGCCTACGGCAGAACCGAGAGCTCACGCATCGCGGTGTGCAAGTCGCCCGACGGGAAGTACCAGTACCGCGGGGTGCGGGTGCGTGACGGCGCCAAGTTGATCACCGCCGCCACGGCGACGGGCGACGGTGAGTACGTCGCCTCGAACAACGTGGCTACCTACACCGTGACGTCGGAGGCCCTGACGATCTCCATCGGCGACGACGTCGTCCGCGAGGAGACAATGGTCGAATTCCACGGCCCGGCCGCCGCGACCGCGCCGGCCTCCCCGGGGCCCGGTCCCGCGCCCGCCACACCCACACCGACCACGCCGCTTCCCCCGCCTCTGCCCGCCGAGGCCGGCCACCGCGGAACCTAGGCGCTGAGCCGCCGGTACCGCTGCAGGCGGCGCAGCCCCGCCGTCGGCACCGGCTTGTCGCACCGACGCAACGCCGCCTCGACGCGCGCACGGACCGCGTCGACGTCGAATCCGGTGCCGATCGCCACCAGGACGTTCGCCGAGCCCGGCGTCCCGGCCGCGACGTGGACCGACGGCCCGACGACGTTGACGACGTAGCGGCGGGCCCGGTCCCGATAGCGGACGGCGACCGTGCCCTTGAGCCGGTACACCCCCGCGGGCGGATCCTCGAGCAGGTCGAACAGCGCGCCGGGATCGACGCACCCCTCGCTGGTCGCCGTCACCGACACCGCGTGCACGTGATGGTGGGTGTCGTCGGCGATCAGCAGTTCGCGGAAGGACAGCTGCCCGGTGGCGAGTTCGGTGTCGGCGACGTCGTAGAGCAGAGCCGGGTCGACCCGGCCGCCGACGGCGCCGACGATGTGCGCCTCCGGATGCCGTTCCCGGACCCGGGATTCGATGCGCTCGAGGGCGGCGGCACGGTCGTCGTCGGGGATCTGGTCGAGTTTGTTGACCACCACCAGCGACGCCGCGGCGTAGCGGGCGGGCGGTGCGCCGCCGCGGTCGACGGTGTCGAAGTGCATGGCGGCGTCGATGACGTCGACCACCCCGCCGGGGCGTACCCGGTCCACGCCGCTGAAGCGGATGATCCGCGAGACCGCGACAGGGTCGGCCAGACCGCTCGCCTCGACGATGATCGCGTCCAGCCCCAGCTTCGGGTCGGCCAGTTTCTCCAGCGCGGCGTCGAGTCCGCCTTCGTCCGGTAGGCAGCAGATGCAGCCGCCGGCGATCGAGGCCGGTTCGTCCACCTGACCGGTCACCAGCGCGGCGTCGACGTTGAGTTCACCGAAGTCGTTGATCACCACGCCCACCCGGGCATCGGGTGCCCGCAACACATGGTTGAGCAGGCTGGTCTTGCCGGCACCCAGATAGCCGGTCAACGCGATGACCGGGATTGCCGACACCTGGCCTCCTTTCCGCCGTCGCGAAGTCTAAGCGCGACCGTCGACACCGGTATTAGCATCGGTCTCCGGGTCGGGGGATGACGCGACTGTGGGGGTGGGATGAACGTCGTCGCAACGCGGAACGCGGTGCGCAGGATTCTTGGGGTGACCGGGGCGGGGATGGCCCTGACGTGGGCCGTTGTGGCCGGCGGGCCGGCCCCGGTGGCATCGGCGCAGCCGTGCCCGGACGTCGAGGTGATCTTCGCGCGGGGCACCGCCGAACCGCCGGGGGTCGGCGGGACCGGGCAGGCCTTCGTCGACTCGCTGCGCTCACAGCTCGGATGGCGGACGCTCGGGGTGTACGCCGTCAACTATCCGGCCAGCGGGGCGTTCACCAGCCCGGACTTTCCCAGGACCGTCGTCGACGGCATCCGGGATGCGACGAATCGGGTGCAGGTGATGTCGGTGATCTGCCCCAACACCCGGTTGGTGCTCGGCGGGTTCTCCCAGGGCGCGATGGTGTCCGGATTGGTGACCGGCGACGCGGTGCCCCAGGGGGCCACGCCCGCCCCGATGCCGCCGGCGCTGGCCCCGGACGTCGCCGACAACGTCGCCGCGGTGGTGCTGCTCGGCAAACCGTCGGGACCGTTCCTGCAGAAGTACGCGATGCCACCGGTGGTGACCGGGCCGCTGTACGCGGCCAGGACCATCGAACTGTGCGCGGCGGGCGATCCGGTCTGCGGACCGGGTGGCAGCACCACCGCGCACGCGTCGTATCCGGTGAACGGCATGGTCAATCAGGGGGCGGGGTTCGCGGCCACGCACCTGTGATCAGCGGGCGCGCGCAGGCTCACCGGCGGCGAGCCGCTCCCGTTGCGGCACCACGACGTATTTCGGGTCTCTCGTCGACTCCACACCGGCCTCGAACACCCCGAAGCGCTGCAGCGCGCTCCCGGCGAGCAGCGCCGCCCCCGAGACGGCCAGCACGGCCCGGTTCCGGCCGATCACCGCGCCGGCCACGCCGCCGAGGGTGAGCACCTCCGACCACTGCCGCAGGCGGTGCGCCCTACCGGTGGTGTAGGCCTCGCCGACGACGCCGAGCCGGCGCTCCATCGTCCGCGATGCCGCCACCTCGAGTGCCGCACCCGCGACCGCCATCCGGCGGGCCGGGCCCGATTCGTCGAGCGGCGCCAGCAGCATGCCCAGCCCGCCGCCGCTGGCCGCCGCCGAACCGGTGAACACGAACGGCAGGTACGGGTGGGCCTCGTTCCAGGCCGGAACGGCGGAGTGCGACAACAGGACCGCGGTGTACGACGCGACGCCGGGCGCCACGACCGCCGCCTCCAGACCGGCGGGCCGCGCCGCCCATCCGAGCAACCGCCCCAGCCGCGTCCGCCGCAGCCGCGCGGGCATCAACTCGGCCACCTCGGCCACCGCGGCCACCCCGGCGCCGGGGCCGTACGCGCCCAGGATCCACGTGCCCATGCTCATCGGCGAACTCGGTTTCGCCACCCGCAGCATGTGGTGGAACCGTTCGGGCCGGCCGAGGTCGCCGATCAGGAAGTACATGCTCGCCACGAGACTGACCAGCGAGCCGATCCGGGAGACCTTCCGCAGCCCGGGCCTACCCGTCAGATCGGCGCCGGCGCCCAGCATCGCCGAGCCGGCCGACAGTCCGCCGGAGAACAGATAGGCGGCGATCATCCAGTTCCAGACCGGCGTCTTGAGGATCTGCCGACCGTAATAGGAGCGGAACTCGGCCTTCGGTACGGCCAGGCGCTCCTTCATGAGCGCCTCGTGAAGGCCGAGACCGCGATACCGACCAGGGCCGACGCCGCCATCCCCGCATACCGCCACATCGCGGCGGCGTCACGGGTGGGGACCACCGGATCCGGCGGCAGCCCATACACTTCCGGTTCGTCGAGCAGCAGGAAGAAGGCGCCGTCACCGCCCACCCCGTCGTTCGGGTCATGGCCGTACAGCCGGGCCTCGCTCACCCCGCGCTCGTGCAGCTGCTCGACCCGCAGCGCCGCGCGTTCCCGCAGTTCGTCGAGCGGGCCGAACTGGATCGAATCGGTCGGGCAGGCCTTGGCGCACGCGGGTTCGAGTCCGTCGTGCAGCCGGTCGTAGCACAGCGTGCACTTCCACGCCCGACCGTCGCCCTCGCGCCGTTCGATCACCCCGTACGGGCAGCCCGAGACGCAGTACCCGCAGCCATTGCAGATGTCCTGCTGCACAACGACGGTCGAGAACTCGGTGCGGAACAGCGCGCCGGTCGGGCACACGTCGAGGCAGCCCGCGTGCGTGCAGTGCTTGCAGACGTCGGAGGACATCAGCCACCGGAAGTCGGGCCGCTCGCCCACCATGTCGATGCCCGCACCGCCGATGTCGGGCATGCCGAGATCGACCGTTTCGCGTTGGGGGACCGGCTGTTCGATGAACGCCACGTGCCGCCATGAGTTCGCACCCAGTTCACCGGTGTTGTCGAACGACATGCCCAGCAGGTTGAACCCGTCCCCTTCCCCTGAGACGGGCACCTCGTTCCACTCTTTGCACGCGACCTCGCAGGCTTTGCAGCCGATGCACACCGAGGTGTCGGTGAAGAACCCGACCCGCTGCGGGTGCTCCGAATATCCCGCGTCACCGGCCGGATCCTCGAGCGGACCGTAGAAGCTGTTCTCGCGCATCACGTTTCCTCGGTGTGTTCGGTCGACCGTTTCGTCGTGTCGAGGTCGGTCCCGGTGTCGACGGTGATGCGGGCCCGATCGCGGTACATCGCGATGTACTCGAGCAGCGCCGGTCCGCGGGGGCGCCTGCCCGGCTGGATGTCACACGTCGCGACCTTGCTCTCCTGGATGAACACGTTCGGGTCGGCGACCACGCCGAGCAGGTCGTTGACCACGTCACCGTCGATCAGCCCGGCGTTACCCCAGTGGTAGGGCATCCAGATCTGGTGCACCACATGGTCGTCGATCCGCAGCGGCCGCATCCGGTCGGTGACGAACACCCGGGCGTCCACCGCCGCCCGGCTGGTGATCACGTGCGCCCATTCCATGTGGGTCAGCCCGCGTTCGGCCGCCAGCTGCGGGGAGACCTCCACGAACAGCCCGGGCTGCAGCTCGGCCAGATAGGGCAGCTGCCGGCTCATCCCGCCCGCGGTGTGGTGTTCGGTCAGCCGCGCGGCGGTGAACACGTACGGGAACACCTCACCGTGCAGTTCCGGCGGCGACGGGTTCGACGGATTGTCCGCTCGTCCATACACTTTGCGAGCCGGATTGCCCTGCTGCGCGTACAGCGGGTTGCGCACCGGCGATTCGTGCGGTTCGTAGTGTGTGGGTAGCGGACCGTCCGCGAGACCGTTCGGCGCGAACAGCCATGCCTTACCGTCGGCCTGCATGATGAACGGGTCGTCCCCGTGCAGCGCCTCGACGCCCACCGCACCCGGGGCGGGCCGGTAGTCCGGCGGCTTGTGCTTCTCGAAGTCGGGGACGTCGTACCCCGTCCACTCCTGTTTCTCGGTGTCCCACCACACCAGCTTCTTGCGCTCACTCCACGGCCGGCCCTGCGGATCCGCCGAGGCCCGGTTGTACAGGACGCGGCGGTTCATCGGCCACGTCCAGCCCCACTCGTTCTCGTAGGGCCCCTGCTGGTCGTGCGGTTTGCGGCGCGCCGCCTGGTTGACCTCGTCGGCGTACACGCCGCTGTAGATCCAGCAGCCGGACATGGTGGTGCCGTCGGCCCTGAGCGACATGTAGTCGTCCACCGCGCGGCCGGTCGTGAGGTCGACACCGCTGATCCGCCGCAGTACGTCCTCACCCGACGGTTCGTCGCCGTCCATCACGTAGTCCCAGGACAATTCGAGCAGCGGACGGTTACGCTCGTCGGTGGAGCCGGCCAGCTTCTCCCGCAGGATGCGGCCCAGGTGGTAGAAGAACCACAGTTCCGAGCGGGCGTCGCCCGGCGGCTCGACGGCCTTCTCCCGCCACTGCAGCATCCGTTGCGTCTGCGTGAACGTGCCCGCCTTCTCCACATGCGAGGCGGCCGGGAAGAGGAACACCTCCGTCCGGCACGTCTGCGGGGTGATCTCACCCGTCTCGACCTCGGGGCCCGACTTCCAGAAGGTGGCGCTCTCGATCTCGACGAGGTCGCGGACCACCAACCAGTCCAGGTTGGCCATGCCCAGGCGCTGCAGACGGCCGTGCGCCGACCCGACCGCCGGGTTCTGGCCGAGCAGGAAGTAACCGAACACCTTCCCGTCGACCATGTCCATCACCGTGCGGTAGGTGCCGTGGTCGCCGCTGATGCGCGGCAGGTAGTCGAAGCAGAAGTCGTTGTCCGCCCGTGCGTGCTCGCCCCAGTACTCCTTGAGCAGCGACACCATGTACGCATCGGCGTTGAACCAGAAGCCCTTCTGGTTGCGGCTCTTGATGTCGTCGAGGTAGTCGGCCAGCGTCTCCTGGCCCGCGTGGGGCATCGCCAGGTAGCCGGGCAGCAGGTTGAACAGCGTCGGCACGTCGGTCGAGCCCTGGATGCTGGCGTGGCCGCGCAGTGCGAACACCCCGCCGCCGGGGCGGCCGATGTTGCCGAGCAGCAGCTGGATGATCGCGCCGGCGCGGATGAACTGCGCGCCCATCGTGTGCTGGGTCCACCCGACGCTGTAGACCAATGCGGCGGTCCGCTCCCGCCCGGAGTTCTCGGCCCACTTGCGGGCCACCTCGAGGAACTGTTCGGCGGGCACCCCGCACACCCGCTCGACCATCTCCGGGGTGTAGCGGGCGTAGTGCCGTTTGAGGATCTGGTAGACGCAGCGCGGGTCCTGCAGCGTCGGGTCCCTGGGGATGTCACCCGCACCGCCCTCGACCGGCGGACCGCCGGACCCGGAGCGGTCGCCCGAGCTCTGCTCCTTGGCCTCGGCGCCGCCCTCCTCGGGATCGGTGGTCTGGTACTGCCACGTCGACGGATCGTAGGAGGCGGTCGCGTCGTCGTAGCCGGAGAACAGACCGTCGAGATCCTCGGCGTCGCTGAACCGTTCGTCGACGATGAACGATGCGTTGGTGTACGCGGTCACGTACTCCCGGAAGTCCAGCTCGTTGCTCAGGATGTAGTTGATCACCCCGCCGAGGAGGGCGATATCGCTACCGGCGCGCAGCGATACGTACCGGTCGGCCAGTGCGCTGGTGCGGGTGAACCGCGGGTCGATGTGCACCACGTCGGTGCCGCGCGCCTTCGCCTCGACCACCCACTGGAATCCGACCGGATGTGCCTCGGCCATGTTGGACCCCATGATGACGATGAAGTCCGAGTTGACGAGGTCCTGCTGGTAGTCCGTCGCCCCGCCGCGACCGAAGGAGGCCCCCAGACCGGGAACCGTGGCGCTGTGTCAAATACGCGCCTGGTTCTCGATCTGTAACGCACCCAGGGCGGTGAAGAGCTTCTTGATCAGGTAGTTCTCTTCGTTGTCGAGCGTCGCACCGCCCAGGCTGGCGATCCCCATGGTGCGGCGCAGGGTGTTGCGGTCGGCGTCGAACTGCTGCCAGCCCTTCTCGCGCGCGTCGAGCAGGCGGTCGGCGACCATGTCCATCGCCGTGTCGAGGTCGAGGTCCTGCCATTCGGTGGCGTACGGCGGCCGGTAGCGCACCTTGGTCAGCCGTTGCGGACCGGTGACCAGTTGCTTGCTCGCAGAACCCTTGGGGCACAGGCGGCCCCGGGATATCGGGCTGTCCGGATTGCCCTCGATCTGGACGACCTTCTCGTCCTTGACGTACACCTTCTGCGCGCAGCCGACCGCGCAGAACGGGCACACGGAGTGGGCGACGTGGTCGGCGTCGGCGGTGCGGGGCGTCAGGGTCAGGGAGCGCTTCGACTGGGCGGCCTTACCTCGGCCCAATGCGTCGTCGCCGGTGAGCTGCCGGTACACCGGCCACGACTCGATCCGCTTCCTGAAGTCCACACCGTCCTCCTCGAGTGGGCTGGCGATACCCGGCGCACCTGCGATCAAACCACTTCTACACGAAGTCGAAGGCCGGCGGAATCACGACGAGAGCCACCGCCGCCCACAGGCCGAAGACGGGAAGGTAACGGGTCTGCCAGCGTTCTGCGGCGCTGAACGGTACGCGGCCGCGGAGGAATCCGGCGAGCAGGCGGGCCGACCACGTCAGGTTCACCAGGAGGACGAGGTTGAGCCCGAGTGCGGTCACCTTGTTCGGCGTGACGCCGAACTCGGCGATCCGGGTGAGCATGGCGACCAGCATGAGCAGATCGACCGCCAGGGCGCTGAGCACGAGGACGAGTTGCAGGCGGTCGAACAGGTCGGCCGGGGCCTGCGGATCACGCGCGGAGATCGCATACAGCACCAGTCCGAGGACCAGCACCAGGATGAGGTCCATCAGGATGAGCAGGTTCCGGTCGACGCCCACCACTGTGCCGGCCGCCGCGAAGGCCACGAGCAGCACCAGCAGCATCAGGATGGTCAGCGGGGTGAACACCCGGGTGAGCACGGGCGCGATGTTCTCCACCACGTTCTGCTTCGCCTCCACCAACCACGCCGAGACGACCACGGCGCCCGCCACACCGAAGGGCAGCACCCAGCTTTCGATCACCCACTCGACGTCCATGCCGAGCGCGTCGAACGCGCCGACGGTCAGGCCGACGAGGACACCGCCGCCGATCCCCAACAGGGCGAGATAGACGATCCATTCACCGGTGAACCGGATGAAATCCATCCGGCGGCGGTCGGATCGCCACCGCCCTCCGGCATAGGCCAGGCCGACGACGAACCACAACACGATCGGGGTGTGGATCGCCGCGATCACCTCCGTCGCGCCCTCCGGGCGGAACGGATAGCCGTTCAACGCGGCCGCCGCCACCACGAACGGCACCGACAGCGCCGCGGCCGCGCGCGGCGACATCTGGCGCTTCCAGGCGAAGTACGCCGTGAGGAACGGCAGCACGAACAACGCGGCATTGCGCGCGAACGCTTGCTCGCCCATCAGTGCCGAGCCGACCTTGACCGCGACGGCGGCACCGACCGCGAGTGCGAGGACCATCCACAGCTCGCGCGTCGGGCCACCGGCACGGGCGTCGGGCGCGGCGGGCATCAGCACGAGTTGCTTCCACAGCCGGTCGGAGTGTTCGTGTGCGAACTCCCGGGAGATGCCGTTCATGTTGCCCATGCGCTTGACTGCGACGAGGAATGCCTCGTCGCCCATCAGCCCCGCCGCGGTGAGGTCCGAGATCTGGCTGCGCAGATGGTCTTCCATCTCGTCGGCGTCGGCAGCCGAGATGGTCTGGTGGCGTTCGACGTAACCGCGCCACTGGGCGATCTGCGATTCCAGTGCGGTGTCGGCGTCCATCACGACCACCCCTCGGCGAGCGGCGGCCTGGCGTCGCGCCACACCTGGTTCAACGCGTCGACGACAACCGTCCACTGAGTCTGGCGCTGCGCCAACATCTCTCGACCGGCATCGGTGATCGCGTAGTGCTTGCGGCGACGTCCGGTGTCGGAGACACCCCACGACGCCGATACGTAGCCGAGCCGTTCGAGCCGGTGCAGCAACGGATACAGCATCCCGTCGGTCCACTGCATGCGACCACCCGACAGGTCGTGGACGCGCTTGATGATCGCGTACCCGTAGGACTCGCCTTCGGCGAGGATGCCGAGGACGAGTGGGGTCGCGGTGGCCGCCACGAGGTCCTTGTCGATATGCATAGCGCCTCTACCCTAGCAGCGCTAGGTATGACGTCGTCAGCGTTTCGCGACAGTGCGGGTGCCGTCGGCGTCGCGGCGGGTGATCCGCTGCGCGTCGAGTTGCTCGAGCAGTGGCACCGCGACGCGGCGGGTGGTGCCCAGTGCGCGTTTGGCCTCGGCGACGGTGAACGGCTGGGGGAGCGCGGTGAGGATCTCCGCGGCGCGCTCGAGTGCGTCGGCACCGAGGACGACTCCCTCGGCGATCCGGGTCAGCCGCCCGGACCGCACCGCCGCGGCCAGTTCCGGTGTGCCGAGCCCCAACTGCCCGAGGGTGTCCGCGTCCGGTGCGCGGAACGGGTCGTCGGCCAAGGACTTCTCGACCGCGCGGACCGCCTCGTCGATCCTGGTCGGCAGCGTCATCCCGGGCCGGCGAACCCGGCCGTCCGACACCTCGAGGGTGGTGCCCGCCAACAGCGGGGTGACGAGTTCGGCTGCGGGCAGACCGGTTTCCCGGCGCAGCGTCTCCAGCGGCATCCCGGCGGCCACGTCATGGTCGGCCGACCACCGCCGCACGGCGGCCACCGCCTGCTCGCGCCGCTGTGCCCACCACGTCTCGTCGACCACCCATGCGCCGATGCGCCGGCCAGTCTGCGGTAACCCCATCGCACGCAGATCCGATGCGCGGGCGCACACCGGTGGACGTATCCGTCCCTCGGCCAGCTCCGCGGCGCGCTCGCGTGCCGCGCCCCGGCGCCGCAGCGGCGGTGGCCGCACGTCGAGCACCTCGACCCCGGCGGCGATGCGGTGCTGTCCCGGGTCGCGCAACAACCCGACGTCCCCGACCCGCAGCGGCAGCGGATGTGACAACCGCAGGCGGGCGGCGGCGCCAAGGGGGCGGACATGCACCGGCACCGCGGCCGATCCGATGTGCAACACGAGTTGGCGGTGCACACCGTCGGCGGCGCGCAGCGCGACGTCCACCTCGTCGGTGTCCAGCCATGCCCCAGCGGTGCGCAGTGCGTCGCCGCGGCCGATCTCGCGCCGGTCGACTCCGCGCAGGTTCACCGCCACGCGCGCCACCGGGCCGACGGCGCTGCGCTGCTGCCCCAGCGACTGCAGTCCGCGCACGGTGACGCGGCGTCCGGCGTGGTCGAGTTCGTCACCCACCCCGAGGGTTCCCGCGGTGAGCGTGCCGGTGACGACGGTGCCCGCACCGCGCACCGAGAAGGAGCGGTCGACCCAGAGCCGGACGTCGGCGCCGGCGTCCGGTGCGGGCAACCGGTCGACGAGGTCCACCAGCTCGGCGCGGACGTGATCCAGATCCGTGCTGACGGCGACCGGCGGCGCGGCCAGGCCGGTGTCGGCGAAGGCGTGCAGCGCCTGTTCGACGGCCGGCGCGGGGTCGGTGAGATCGGCCTTCGTGACGACCAGCAGCGCGTGTCGCACACCGAGCGCATCGAGGGCGGCCAGATGCTCCTCGGACTGCGGCATCCACCCCTCGGTCGCGGCGACGACGAACATCACCGCCGGCACCGGGCCCACACCCGCAAGCATGTTCGCGACGAACCGCTCATGTCCCGGTACGTCGACGAACGCCATCTCGCGTCCGCCGATGTCGGCCCAGGCGAATCCGAGGTCGATCGTCAGGCCGCGGCGCTGCTCCTCGGCGAGCCGGTCGGGCCACATCCCGGTGAGCCGCTGCACCAGCGTCGACTTGCCGTGGTCGACGTGTCCGGCGGTGGCGACTACGTACATCTGCTGATGGCCTCGAGCAGCCGCGCATCCTCCTCCGGATCGACCGTGCGCAGGTCGAGGACGCAGCGGCCGGATTCGACGCGGCCCACCACCGGTGGTGTTCCCGCGCGCAGCGCCGCGGCGAACGATTCGGGCAGGCTGACGCCTGCGCTGGGCAGGGTGACCTCGGGGGCGCCGCCGCCGCCGACCGCCGCGACACAGTCGACGGCCTGCGCGTCCGGAAGCTGCGTGGCCAGGCGCTGCGCGCGCTCCCGCAGATCGGCGAGGTCGGCGGTCAACGCGCGTTCGACCGGTGTCGGCGGGCCCACCAGCGTCGCCTCGAGCGCGGCGAGGGTGAGCTTGTCGACCCGCAGGGCGCGGGCGGCGGGATGCCTGCGGAGCCGTTCGATCAGGTCCGCGGTGCCGAACAGCAGCCCCGCCTGCGGGCCGCCGAGCAGTTTGTCCCCGCTGGCGGTGACGAGGTCGGCGCCGGCGCGCAGCGCCGTCGTGGCATCCGGTTCGTCGGGCAGGACCGGGTGCGGGGTCAGCAGCCCCGAGCCGATGTCGACGACCAACGGCGCGTCGAGCCGGGCCAACTCGGTGATGCTCACGGCCTTGGTGAAGCCGGTGACGTGGTAGTTCGACGGGTGCACCTTGAGTACGAACCCGGTGTCCGGGCCGATGGCGTCGGCGTAGTCGCGCAGGTGCGTGCGGTTGGTGGTGCCGACCTCGCGGATGCGCGCGCCGGTCGATTCGAGGAGTTCGGGGATGCGGAAGCCGTCGCCGATCTCGATGAGTTCGCCTCGGCTGATGACGATTTCACGCCCACTCGCCAGCGTCATCGCGGCCAGCAGCAGCGCGGCGGCATTGTTGTTGACCACGTGTACACCACCGGCGGTGGGCACCGCCCGAGCCAGTGCGGCCAACGCCCCGCGGCCCCGGCGGGCGCGCAGGCCGGTGGCGAGGTCGAATTCGACGTCGGTCGCGCCGCCGGCCGTCACCACCGCGTCGACGGCCGCCCGGGACAGCGGTGCGCGGCCGAGGTTGGTGTGGACGACCACACCGGTCGCGTTGATCACCGGCCGCAGGCTCGCCGCCGCCGACGGCAGCGCGGCGACCGCGTGGTCGGCGACGTGTTCGGGCGTGATGTCACCGGCGCGGGCGCGCTGCTGCGCGTCGGCGATCACCGTTTTCACCAGCGTGCGGCCCAGTACCCGCGCGGCCTCGGCCAGCCGGGGGTCGGCGAGCAGGGCATCGGTGCGGGGCACGCGCCGGCGCGGGTCGGTCATCGCCCACCCACGTGATTTCGGCGTGCGCGGTCGCGCCCTGCGCGACCCAGCACGCCGAAATCACAAGAACGATGGCGGAGGCGGACGGGAATCGAACCCGCCAACGACAGATCCTGCCGTTCGACGATTTTGAAGATCGCGCCGGTCACCAGACCGGATACGCCTCCCTGGGCCATGGCCCCATCATGGCAGGCACCATGGTGGACATGACGTCCGTGACCTACCGACTCACCCAGTACGCCCACGGCGGCGGATGCGCGTGCAAGATCCCGCCGGGCGAGCTGGAGGAGGTGGTCCGCGGGTTGTCGGCCGCGCAGCCGGACAGTCCGTTCGGGGAGTTGTTGGTGGGCCTCGACGACGGCGACGACGCCGCGGCCGTCCGGATCTCCGGCGACACCGCGTTGATCGCCACGACCGACTTCTTCACCCCGGTCGTCGACGATCCGTACGACTGGGGCCGCATCGCGGCGACCAACGCGCTGTCGGACGTGTACGCGATGGGTGGACGCCCGGTGGTGGCGGTCAACCTGCTGGGCTGGCCGCGTGACGTGCTGCCGTTCGAACTCGCGGCCGAGACGCTGCGCGGCGGGCTCGACGTCTGCAACGCCGCGGGCTGTCACCTGGCCGGCGGGCACAGCGTCGACGACCCGGAACCGAAGTACGGGCTGGCGGTGACGGGCATCGCGGATCCGAACCGGTTGCTGCGCAACGACGCCGGTAAGCCCGGCACGCCGCTGTCGCTGACGAAGCCGCTGGGGATCGGCGTGCTCAACACCAGGCACAAGGCCACCGGTGAGCGGTCCGAGGAGGCGATCGCGGTGATGACCACGCTCAACGCGCAGGCGGCGGTGGCGGCGCTCGAAGCCGGTGCCGAATGTGCCACCGACGTCACGGGATTCGGACTGCTCGGGCATCTCTACAAACTCGCGAGGGCCAGCGGCGTCACCGCGGTCGTCGACGCGGCGGCGGTGCCCTACATCGCCGGGGCGCGCGAGGCGCTCGCGGCGGGTCACGTCAGCGGCGGCACGCGGCGCAACCTCGAGTGGGTGGCCCCGCACGCCGACCTGTCGGCGGTCGGGGCGGACGAGGCGCTGCTGATGGCCGACGCCCAGACCAGCGGCGGTCTGCTGATTGCGGGCGAGATTCCCGGCGCACCCGTCATCGGTGAACTCGTGCCGCGCGGCGAACACACACTCGTCGTGCGCTGAGGCGGTTCTAGGCTCGGTGACATGACTTCCCCCGAAGGACCCGTCGGCACCCTGGCGTCCATCTCCATCGACTGTCCCGACCCCGACCGGCTCGTACCGTTCTACCGCGGACTGCTCGGCCTCGAAGAGGTCTTCGCCACCCACGACCGAGGTGTCGTCGCCCTGTCCGGCGCGGGTCCGATGGTGACGTTGATGCGTGCCGACACCTTCGTGGCGCCGAACTGGCCGGACGGTCCACAACGTCAACAGATGCACTTCGACGTCGCCGTCGACGATCTGGACGCGGCGGTGGCCGCCGCTGTGGCTCTCGGCGCGACGGAGGCCGAGTTTCAGCCCGCGGCCAAGGCGTGGCGGGTGTTGCTCGACCCGGTCGGCCACCCGTTCTGCGTGAGCACGGTACGGCCCGACTGAACGGTTATGAATCTCTCTGCGCCACATCGTCTTCGGCGCTGAGTACCGCATCGCTGACTCGCGGGTTGTGCATCAGGACGTCGTCCATCACGGCGGTGGTGAGGCTGCGCGCCGCCAGCACCGGACCCACCCACGCGGGTGCGGTGACCTGCGCGGCACGGCGTTCGACACCCGAGAGCACGGCGGCGGCGGCCGATTCGGCACTCATCGGCCGGGTGATGAAACCGGGCGCCGCCGAACGGATCGCGGCGGCGTGTTCGTCGGCGAAGGCATCGCTGGTCAGATCGGTGTCGATGAAACCGAGGTAGGCGATGCCCGCGGTGACACCGTGCTGCGCCAGCTCCACCCGCAGGGCACGCGAAAGCTGTTCCACCCCGGCCTTACTGACCGCGTAGGGGGCGGCGAGCACACCGTTGAAGAATGCGTAGATCGAGCCGACGAACGCGATGTGTCCGCGGGCCGCGATCACGGCGGGCAGCGTCGCGCGTACGGTGCGCCACTGGCCGAGCAGGTCGACCTCGACGGTGTGCTCGAACTCGTCCGGGTCGATGGTGGCGACCGTCTCCGACGGCGGCGCGATCCCGGCGTTGGCCAACACGACGTCGATCCCGCCGAACGCGGCGACCGCACCCTCGGCGGCGCGTCGCAAAGCCGGGGCGTCGGTGACGTCGGCCTCGAAGGCGGCCGCCCCGTCGCCGAGTTCGGCGGCGAGATCCTCCAGCGGTTTCAGGGTGCGCCCGACGAGCACCACCTGAGCGCCGCGCGCGTGCGCCTGGCGGGCGATCTGCGCGCCGAGCCCGCGTGCCGCGCCGGTGACGAACACGACCCGGCCGTCCAGGTCCAGATGCGGGGGTGCGCCGAACCGGTTGCCGACCACGGGGATCCCGCGGGCCAACCGGATCGCGGTCCGACCGGCCAACCGCACCGCATCGTCGATCACCGTCAGCGGATTCTGAGCTGATGACTCAGGTAGGACGGCGCGGCGGGCACCCACACCGACTTCTTGGGCGCCCGGCGCGGCAACACCGCAGACACCGCGCGCAGCAGCCACGGCCGAGGCATCGGAGTGCTCATCGCCTGCTCCCTTCCGTAAGGTGACGGGATCTTGAAATACCCGTCGGCGGCCGAGGCAAACCGTTACGGTCGTCCGCGATGAAGACACGACACGGCGCGGTCGTCGGGCTGGCACGTGACATGCGGGACCTCGTGCGCTCCCGCGCGGACGACAGTGAACGGTTGCGCACGCTGTCGCCGCACATCGTCGACGAGATGTGGGCGAGCGGGCTGATGTCGGCGTTCAACCCGATCCCGGCGGGGGGTGCGGAGCCGTCCTTCACCGAGATGATCGAGACGTGGATCGAAATGGCCTGGCAGGACGGGTCGTTCGGCTGGATCGGAATCGCGAACTTCCCGTCGTCGTTCGCCGCGGCCTGCTACCTGCCCGACGAGGGCTTCGCCGAGGTCTTCACCGCACACGACCACCGCGTCACGATGGGCGGCCAGTTCTTCCCGAATGGCCAGGGCGCGGCCGTCTCCGGCGGCTACCGGCTGAGCGGGTCGTGGAGCTTCGGATCGGGCACCGGCCATTCCCAGTACGTTGCAGCGGGTTTCCTGCCGATGGACGCCGGTGAGATCCGCTGGGCCGGCGACGGCGTCCCCGATATGCAGGTGGCGGTGCTGCCCCGCGACGAGGTGACCTTCACCGACGGCTGGCACGTCCAGGGGCTGAAGGGCACCGGGTCGTACGACTACCGCGTCGACGACGTGTTCGTCCCCGCGGAGCGCACGTTCCCGCTGTTCGCCCGTAGGCCGCTGCGCGGCGACTCACCGGCCGCCCGGATGGGTCTGATGCCCGTCACCGCCGCCGGGCACGCCGCCTGGGCGCTCGGGGTCGCCAAGAGCATGCTCGACGACGTGTCCGACCTCGCCGCGACGAAGTTCCGGATGAGCGATATGGCCTCGCTGGCGAGCCGCCCCACCTTCCAGAAGGGGCTGGCCCACCACACCGCGGCGTGGCGCGCCGCCCGGCTCCTGGTGCTCGACGCGTTCACCACCGCCGAATCCGCGGTCGCCGCAGGCGCCGACCTCACCCCCGCGTTACGCGCCGACATGCGGGTGGCCGCCGTCTACGCCACCGACACCGCGAGGGCGTGCGCCGAGTGGGCGCACCTGGTGGCGGGCACCGACGCGATCCGCGAGGGCAGCCGCCTCGAGCGGGCGTTCCGGGACATCTACACCGGCACCCAGCACGCATTCATCTCGGAGAAGGTGGCCATCGACGCGGCGCAGATCTGGCTCGGGATCATCGAGGACCAGCCCGGGCTCTGAGCGGCCGGGTCAGGACGGGTCGTCGTCCGCCGTCATCGGCAGCTCCCGGTGCCGGACCTGGTTGCCGCCTGCGCGTTTCGCGTCGTACATCGCCGCGTCGGCGGCGGTGATCGCCTCGTCGATGCCCGCCCGCCAGCCCGTGACACGGAGTCGCATCAGCGGCACGCTCGCGGTCCCGACGCTGGCCGTCAGCGGCGCCGCCTTCTCGATGGCGGACAGCAACCGCATCGCCGGCTGGGTCGGGTTGGCGGAGGCCGACACCGTGGCGACGACGAACTCCTCACCGCCGGTGCGGCCCACCAGCGCGTCGTCGTCGGAACTGCGCGACAGCGCCCGCCCCACCGCGATCAGCGCCCGGTCACCGGCGGCGTGGCCCTGGGTGTCGTTGAGGTTCTTGAACCTGTCGAGGTCGATCACGGCGACCAGCAGGTTGCGGTCGGCCGGCTGGTCACCGGCGACCAGGGTGGACAGCCGTTGGTAGAACGCCCGCCGGGTCAGCAGACCCGTCAGCGGGTCCCATTCCGAGCGCACCACGTCCACACCGAGCGCGTGCACGATCGTCTGGACGCCGAACGGGATGACCGCGTTGAGCACGATGACGAACCAGAGCAGCGCGAGCGCGCCGACCAGTTGGCCGCTCGACGCCAACCGGGTCGCGGCGATCGCGCCCACCGCCACCGCCGCCGCGAAGACGTAGGCGGTGTAGCGGGAGGTGTGCAGGAATGCGACGTAGGCCGCCGGCGTCACGAAGCCGAAGCAGCCCACCAAGGCGATCGTCGGATCGGACTGGACCAGGCAGATCGCGGCGACGCAGGCGGTCGCGATGTACGACACCACCAATGACTGCACGCGGGTCGGCCAGCGCTGGACGTAGGGGAGCATGGTCGCCCACCCGCCGATGCCCGCGAGCCACGACACCACCACACCGATCGTCGACTTCGGCCCGAAATTGCTGAACACCAACAGGATCGGGACCAGGGCGAGCGAACCGACCATCACGGACAGGATGGTGCGTGCAGCAACCATCATCCCGCGGCTGCGCAGATAGCCGGTCACCCAGTCGAAGTGATCGGGCAACATCCACCACCGCCGCACCGAGTCCATGCGCGACGTCACACTCCGATTGTCCACGGCCCTGCAAATCCCGTTGTCACGCGGGGTGTTGGACCACTATGCCGCCGGGTGCAGGAAGAACTCGGTGAGTACTCCGGCCACCGCCGGAATGGCGGTCCCAGAGATCACCTCGTACCCGTGGATGCTCAGGGTGGGCAAACACAGCGGACCTACCCGCGGCGTGAGCCCGTTGTGCACCGGGAGTAATCCGGGTCAGCCGGTGACGCTGGGCAGACCGACCCGTAGGGCGATGGCCTGCTTGATCCCGATGTCGGTGACGACGTCGGGCGGAGTGGGGTCACCGGGTGCGCTCTGGAATTCCAGCCGCGCGACCGCGGGTCCCTTGGTGAAGAGCAGCGCGGTGACGTCCTTGGCGCCGTCGGGCGAGGTCCCGACGATGACGGTGCCGTCGGTGCCGACCGGCGACGGCGCCGGTGGTCCGCCCGTGACGGTGGCGCCGATGGCGGTCAGGCTCGCGTCGAGCGCGGCCTTCGCTGCGGCCTCGTCCGGCAGGATCGAGATCGTCACACCGATGGCCCGGGTGTCGTCCTGGTTGACGAACAACGCCGAGATCCCCTTTCCGCCGCGCCGGTTGGGCACGGTCGAGCGGGTGACGAAGGTGTCGTAGGCGCTGTTGATGTCGGTCGGCTCGATGAGCAGGCGGGAGTAGTCGACGACGGCCGAGCTGTTCTCCTTCGGCGCCGAGGTCGGCGCGCTCGACTCGCTGGAGGAGGAGGTGGGCAGTCCCGGCGCCGACGGTGCCGGGGACGAATCGGTGGGGGTGCAACCGCTGAGTCCGATGGCGAGCACCGCCGCGCCGATGGTCGTTCCGACGAAAGCCGACGTGTTCGCGAAGACCGACGATTTGGTGAACCTGCTGCGCATGGATATCTGCCGAAGCCCCAATCGATTTTGAAAGCTGAGAATACTGAGAATATAGTGGACAGAGTGTCCACAAATGACGGTACACGCGTTGCGCCGGGGCTGGCAATCGCCGCCACGGAGCCACCGCGTCGCGGGCGGCCGCGCAATGCCGAACTGCGCGCGGCGGTGTTGCGGGCCGCCACGGATCTCGCGCTCGCCGGCGGTACCGGAGCGGTCAGCATCGACGCGATCGCCAAACGCGCGGCGGTGAGCCGCACCACGATCTACAAGTGGTGGCCGTCGGCGGCGGCGATCGTGCTCGAGGGGCTGCTGGCGTCGATGCAGGGCTCCATCGTCCCGCCGACCGGCAGTGGCACCCGGGGTGCGCTCGACCATCAGGTGCGCGCGCTGAACGCCATCCTGGCCGACGCCACGACCGGCCCGCTGTTCCGGCGCGTCATCGCGGCTGCGGGGACGAACGGCGAGGTCGCCACCGCGCTGCTCGACCAGTGGCTGCTGCCGCGGCGCTCCGCGGTCACCGCCGTACTGCTCGACGGCATCGCCACCGGCGAACTGCGCGGTGACCTCGACGTCGACGTCACCGTCGACGCGCTGTTCTCCCCGGCTTACTACCGCCTGATGTTCGGTATGCCGCCCCTCGACGAGACCGCGCTCACCGATCTGCTGGAGATGGTGTGGCGCGGGTGCGCACGCCCGGAACCCCGCTGAATCAGCCGCGCCGCGGCACCAGGGCGCCGAGCAGCAGACCGGCGAACGGTATCGCGGCGAGCACCGCGCTCAGCGTCACGCTGCCGCCGGTCACCAGGGTGAAATTGCTCAGCACCAACCACATGCTGGCCACCAGCCCGGCACAGGCCAGGGCCGGTGCGATGCGGGTCTGCCAGAGCCGGCCGCCGGCATGTTCGCGATGGCGGGCGAAGTAGACCAGCACGGCCACCGACGTGGTGAGCATCAACAGGACCATCCCGACGGTGGCGACGCCGGCCATGGAGCCGAAGACGCCGACGAGCGGGTCGACGCCCAGTACGGCGAGCACACCGACGATCACCGCGGCGGTGATCGTCTGCACGATCGACGAGAACGCCGGTGACCGGTGCCGGTCGTGCACACCGGCCAGGCGGCGGGGCAGCAGACCCTTGCCGGCGAGCGCGAACTGGTAGCGGGCGATCACGTTGTGGAAGGACAGCACGCAGGCGAACAGGCTCGTCAGGAGCAGCACGTTGACGATGTCGCGGCCGATGCGGCCGAGTTTGCCGTCGGTGGTGTCGAGCAGCATGTTGCCCTCACCGTCGAGTGTGCGCTGCGCCACCTCGGTGACCTGGTCGGGTCCGATCGCCACCACGAACGCCCAGCAGGTCAGCGCATAGAACCCGCCGATGATGAGGACCGCGGCGTACGTCGCCCGCGGAATGGTCCGCTCGGGATCGCGGGCCTCGTCGCGGAACACCGCGGTGGCCTCGAACCCGATGAACCCGGTCAGCGCGAACAGGACGGCGATGCCCACCGCGCCCTGGGTGAACGTCTGGGGCGCGAACGAGGTCAGCGTCAGACCGGCGGGGCCGGGGTCGGCGACGATCACCAGATCGAGCACCACCACGATGCCGATCTCCAGCGCCAGCGCGACACCGAGCACCTTCGCGCTCAGGTCGATGTGGCGGTAACCGAGCAGCGCGACGATCGCCAGCGTGCCGAACGCGTACACCGGCCACGGGACCTCCGGGCCGCCGTAGAACCGGACGGTGTCGCCGATCGCCCACCCGATGTAGCCGTAGATGCCCACCTGGATCGCGGTGTAGGCGATCAGCGCGACCGCGGCGATGCCGGTGCCGGGCCGTCGGCCGAGACCGAGGGTGACGTAGGAGAAGAACGCGCCCGCCTCCGGGACGAACGGCGTCATCGTCACGAACCCGACGCTGAACACCAGCAGGACCAGGGCGGCGATGACGAATCCGACCGGTGCACCCGCACCGTTGCCCAGGCCGATCGCCAGAGGCATGTTGCCGCCGATCACGGTCAGCGGTGCCGCGGCCGCGACCACCATGAACACCACCGCGACGGGTCCGAGGCGGCCCTCGAGCCGTTGCTTCCCGGCGGTGGGTGTGACGTCGGTGCTCATCGGGCCTCCCGGGTGTGGCGCAGCGCCTGGCGGAACAGGTTGTGGTCGAGGGCGTGCGCGGTGCGTCCGTCGCGCCCGGTGACGGTGGTGGCCGCGACGACCGCGTTGACGATCGCCTCTTCGGTGGCCTCGATGGTGAGGTCGAACAGCAGCGTCATCAGCTGCGGCGCGACCATCCGGACGGCGATCTCGGGGCGGTCGGTGCCGGTGTCCTCGTCCCATGAGTACGGCGGGATGCCGCGGTTGCCGGTCGAAAAGGCGAGCATCAGGTCGCCGCTGTACTGTTCGCCGCTGCCGCCGATCCTGCTCACCGCCAGCGCGGACCGCTGCGCGAGCCGGGTGCACTGGTGGGGCAGCAGCGGTGCGTCGGTCGCGACGATCACGATGATCGAACCCGAGCCGGGTTCGTACGCGACCGGCATATCCGGCAGCGGCACGGCGTCGGGGCCGATGATCTCGCCGACCGGGACGCCGTTGACGCGGAACCGTTCGCGGCGGCCGTGATTGGCCTGGACCAGCACACCGACGGTGTAGCGGCCCGCGGCCGTGTCGGCGACGCGCGACGAGGTGCCGATCCCGCCCTTGAAGCCGTGGCAGATCATGCCCGTGCCGCCGCCGACGTTGCCCTCGGCGACCGGGCCGTGGTTCGCCCCGGTCAGCGCGGCGTGAACGTGTTCGGCCCGCACGTGGTGGCCGTTGATGTCGTTGAGCACACCGTCGTAGGTCTCGCCCACCACGGGCAGCGACCAGTAGAGACCCTCGCCGCGGGCGGAGACCTGGGTGTCGACCAGCGCATCGCGCACCACCCCGACGCTGTGGGTGTTGGTCAGGCCGACCGCCGAGGTCAGCTCACCCGATTCGCGGACCCACTCCAGGCCGGTCATCTCACCGCTGCCGTTGAGTCGGTGCGCACCGGCGAAGACCGGTTCGGTCCAGATGTCGTCGTGGGGCACGACGACGGTCACGCCGGTGTTGACCGCGGGCGGGCCGGCCTGGTGCAGCGTCGTGTGCCCGACCCGCACGCCGGGGACGTCGGTGATGGCGTTGTGCGGACCGGTGGGGTGTTCACCGATCACGACGCCGAGGTCGCGCGTGCGCATGACGCCTCCGGAAGTCGGGGTGGAGTTCTTTTCCTGTTCGGAAAATAATGAGGCCGGGGCGGCGGATGCGCAAGGGGAAGACTGATTCGGCGACAATCGGCGGTGACGGAAGGGGTCCCGACAAGGTGCCACGGCCCAACAGGCAGGCGGAACGGCGTGAGGAGATCCTCGACGCCGCGATCGCTCTGATCGAACGCCACGACCTCGCGACCTTGCGGATCGCGGACGTGGCCGCCGAACTCGGACTGACCGCCAACGCGGTGCGGTACTACTTCAAGGAGATGGACCAGCTGCTGTCCGAACTGGCGCTGCGGTCCGACACCCGCTTCTACGACGACCGGCTCGCCGTCGTCGAAAAGACCGCCGACGCGGGGGAGCAGTTGGCCAGGACCATCGCCGCCGGCCTGCCGACCGGTCCCGAGGACGCCGAATGGCGGTCCATCTGGCGGGCGGTGTTGGCTGCCGGATTCGAACTCGACCAGCGCCGCGACGTCCAGGAGATCTACCACCGTCAGGTCGGCCTGTACGCGCGGATCCTCGCCGACGGTGAGCGCGACGGGGTGTTCCGACTCGGCTCGCCGGCCCACGACATCGCGATGACGTTGATGGCGATGGAGGACTACCTCGGCTACCGCATCGTCGCCCGCGACCCGCTGATGAGCCGGGAGACGGCCCTTCGGTTGATGCGCCAGTACGCCGAACTCGCCACCGCGGCACACCTGCCGGACACCGTCTGACCGCCGTCTGGGATGAATCGGTCCGGGCCGAGCCGGGCCGCGCCTACAGTCGACATATGACGCATCCGATGCGACGGCTCCTCGTCGCGGCGCTGTCGGTGGCCGCGTTCACCGCGATGCCGGTGGCCGTCACCACCCTCGTCTCACCCGCCGTCAGCTCGGCCTGCCTGCCCGGCGAAACGGGCGTCACCAACGGGTGCGCGCCGTTCTGCCTGCCGGGCCGCGCGCTCGACACCAACACCGGGCTGTGCCTGCCCGTGCCGCCGCCCCCGCCCCCGCCACCCGGGGCCCCGATGTCGGTCACCGGCTGACCGGACTTCGCGCCCCTGCTGTGCCGCGCCCGGAGCCGCTGGGCGACCATTGAGGGCGTGTATGACGAGGTCCCCTTCCACTCCCACGACTCCGGCTCGCACGATCCCGGTGAGGTCGGATCGCGCATCGATCCGGTGCTCGCGCGCAGCTGGCTGCTGGTCAACGGTGCGCACGGGGACCGGTTCGAGGCCGCGGTGCGCTCCCGCGCCGACATCGTCGTACTCGACATCGAGGACGCCGTGGCGCCCAAGGACAAGGTGCTCGCCCGCGACAACGTGGTGCGCTGGCTGGGGGCGGGTAACTCCGACTGGGTCCGGATCAACGGCTTCGGCACACCGTGGTGGGCCGACGACCTCGCCGCGCTGGCGGGCACCTCCGTCGGCGGGGTGATGCTCGCGATGGCCGAATCCGTCGACCATGTGAGCGAAACCGCCAAACGTCTGCCCGGCGTGCCGATCGTCGCGCTCGTGGAGACCGCCCGCGGTCTGGAGCGCATCACCGAGATCGCCGCGGCGAAGGGCACCTTCCGGCTGGCCTTCGGCATCGGCGACTTCCGCCGCGACACCGGCTTCGGCGACAACCCGGCCACGCTGGCCTACGCCAGGTCGCGGTTCACCATCGCGGCCAAGGCCGCCCACCTCCCCAGCGCGATCGACGGGCCGACGATCGGTTCGAGCGCGCTGCGGCTCATCGAGGCGACCGCGGTGTCGGTGGAGTTCGGGATGACCGGCAAGATCTGCCTGAGCCCCGAACAGTGCTCGGTGGTCAACGAGGGGCTCTCACCGTCACACGATGAGATCGCCTGGGCGAACGAGTTCTTCGCGGAGTTCGAGCGTGACGGCGGGGAGATCCGCAACGGGTCCGACCTGCCACGCATCGCACGGGCGAACAAGATCCTCGACCTGGCCCGCGCCTACGGCATCGTGGCCACCGAATTCGAGGACGAACCCGTGCACATGCCTGCGCCGTCGGACACCTACCACTACTGAGTGGTTTGATTTCGCAACGGCACGTTTGAGACCTGCGTCACAGTGGTAAAGCCCGCGACATGGTGACACATAACAGAAAGATCACGCCGGTTCTCGCCGCCGGTGCCTCCGCACTCGCCATCGCCGCCGCGCCGGCGCTCTTCGTCGTCGCTGCCCCGTCGGGCGGCTCCACCATCACCTACACCGCCGGCGGCCCACCCGGCTGTGTCGACCCGTACGGCACCGGCTGCGGTGCCGTACCACCACCGCCGCCACCGGCGCCCGGTGTCTACGTACCCCCGCCGCCCGGCGTCGCCGGTGCGATCCCGGGTGGTCCGGGTGGTGTGGCCGGTCCGCAGGGTGCCGCGGGTGCGATCCCGGGTGGTCCGGGTGGTGTGGCCGGTCCGCAGGGTGCCGCGGGTGCGATCCCGGGTGGTCCGGGCGGCGCGGCCGGACCTCAGGGCGCGACGGGGGCGATCCCGGGCGGACCTTCGGGCACCGCCGGTCCGGGCGGCGCCACCGGGTGCATCCCGGGCGTCGGCTGCGCCACCACGCCCTAGGCCTCAGGTCCCGCAGAAGGTGCGGTACCTGCCGAAGGCCTCGGGAGCCGGTTCCGCATAACGCTGGAGACCGGGCCGTTCGTCGAACGGCCCGGTCACCGCGTCGAGCAGGGTCTCGAACGGTTCCATATCGCCCGCGGCGGCCGCGGTCAGCGCCTCCTCGACGAGGTGGTTGCGCGGGATGTAGACCGGGTTCACCCGGTCCATCGCGGCACCGTCGGGGCCCAGCGCGCGCCAACTGTCGAGCCACGCGTCGAAACCGGCGAGGTCGACGAACAACCCCCGCACGGGTTCGTTGTCGCCCCGGGCGGCGAGGCCGAGCGCGCGGAAGAACGACGTGAAGTCGATGTGGTTGTCCTGCAACAGTTTCAGTAGCTCGTCGAGCAGCGGGGCGACAGCGGGCCCGTCCACTCCGGTCAGGCCGAGTTTGGCCTGCATACCGGCTGTGAGTGCGCCTTCGTAGTGTCGGCCGAAAGCGCCGAGCGCGTTCTGCGCCAACGTGATCGCCCGGTCGATGTCGTCGTCGAACAGGGGCAGCAGCGTCTCGGCGAAGCGTGCCAGGTTCCACGCCGCGATCGAGGGCTGGTTGCCGTATGCGTAGCGGCCCCACGAGTCGATCGAGCTGAACACCGTCTCGGGGTCGTAGACGTCCATGAACGCGCACGGCCCGTAGTCGATGGTCTCGCCCGAGATCGTCATGTTGTCGGTGTTCATCACGCCGTGCACGAACCCCACGAGCATCCAGCGGGCGATCAACTGCGCCTGGGCCGAACAGACCGCCTCGAACAAACCCAGATACGGGTCGGCCGCCCCCGCAACCTCGGGGTGATGGCGGGCGATGGCGTGTTCGGCGAGTCGGCGCACCAGATCGGTGTCCCCGGTCACCGCGGCGTACTGGAAGCTTCCGACGCGCAGATGACTGCTCGCCACCCGGGTCAGCACCGCGCCGTCGAGCACGCTCTCACGCCGCACCGGCCGTCCGGTCGCCACCACGGCCAGCGACCGGGTGGTCGGGATGCCGAGGGCATGCATGGCCTCGCTGACCAGGTATTCGCGCAGCATCGGGCCGACCGCGGCCAACCCGTCGCCGGCGCGGGCGAACGGGGTGTGCCCGGACCCCTTGAGATGCACATCGCGCATCCGGCCGTCACCGTCGACGAGCTCACCGAGCAGAAGCGCCCGGCCGTCGCCCAGCCGCGGCGCGAACCCACCGAACTGATGGCCCGCATAGGCCTGGGCGACCGGGGTGGCGCCGTCGGGAACCGAGTTGCCGACCAGCAGCCGTACCCCGTCGGGGGAGCGCAGCCAGTCGGCGTCCAACCCGAGACCCGACGCCAACTCGTCGTTGAGCACGAGCAGCCGGGGATCGGGCGCCTCCTCGGCCTTCCAGCGGACCGCCATCTCCGGCAGTTCCCGCGCGAAGCGGCCGTCCAGGCTGAGGTTCGTCACAGGTGAGGCACTCACCTCATCCAGACTACGGAGCCGAGCAGTCCGCACACGGACACCGGACGAGCGGTGACGCGCGCCTATTCAGCCGCGTCGCCCTGATCCTCCGCGTCGCGGATGCCTTCCGGCGGAGGGGTCGAATACCCGGGACTGGCGCTCGGCACCTGCCCTTCGGGGGTTCCCCCCAGCTGGGCGTCGTCTGGCGTCGGTTCCGGTGAGCTCATCAAATCCTCCTCGAGGGTTCGGGGTAGACCACAGAACTACCCGGCGCATCACACCGGAAACCGGCTTGGGCGAACCGCTCGGTGGGAACACTGACCGGGATGTCACCCCCTCAGCAGCGCCATCAGCGCGTCGTCGTCGTGGGCGCGGGTCCGTGCGGGCTGGCGATCGCCCGCCAACTCCTGCACGAACAGAGGATCGAACCGCTGGTCCTCGACCGCGCCACGGCACCCGCGTCCACCTGGCGCGACCGCTACGAAGGATTCCGGCTCAACACCTGCGGATACTGGTCGCACCTGCCCGGCCAGCCGATTCCGCGCCGGTACGGCCGTTGGCCCAAACGTGACGACATGGTCGACTACTTCGACAGTTACGTACGGCGACAACGGATTCCACTGTCTCTCGGCGTCACCGTCACCCGCATCGACCGCGACGGGGACCGATGGCTGATCACCACCGACGGTGACACGTACACCGCGGACGCGGTCGTGATCGCGACCGGGAACTATCACACCCCGGCGCTGCCGGCGTGGCCCGGGATGGAGGGTTACACCGGCGACCTGCTGCACTCGGCGGACTATCGCAATCCGTGGCCGTTCGCCGGCCGCGACGTTCTGGTGGTCGGCTCGGGTAACTCCGCCACCGACATCGCACTGCAGCTCAGCGACGAGGTGGCCGGCCGGGTGCGGCTTGCGGTCCGGGAACCGCCCCACCTGATGCCGAGGTCGGCCGCCGGGATCCCGGTCGACGCCTTCAGTGCCGCGTTCAGCCGGCTGCCGGTACCCGTGATCGACCACGCCGCCGCGCTGGCGAGCCGGCTCTGGTTCGGTGACCTCACCTCCGCCGGTCTGCCGGCGCCGCGCCGCGGCATCTACCGCGCGTTGCTCGACGACGGCAGCATCCCGACGCTCGGCGACGAACTCGTCCCCCAGATCAAGGCGGGCCGGATCGAGGTGGTCGCCGCGGTCGAATCGTTCGAGGGTGATTCCGTGGTGCTCGCCGACGGTCGGACCATCCGCCCGGATGTCGTCATCGGCGCGACCGGGTACCGGCACGGACTCGAACCGCTCGTCGGGCATCTCGATGTGCTCGACGAGGACGGGGCGCCGCTGGTCAACGGCCTGCCCCCGGCCGCGCCCGGGTTGTGGTTCGCCGGCTACGAGGAACCGATCATCGGGCCGCTGCAGTCGTTTCGACTGCAGGCCGGTCCGCTGGCCGCGGAGGTCGCCGGGTTCGCCGCCGGGTAGTCAGACCCGGTCGGCCAGGGCGCGGCCGGCGGCGCGGCCGGAGAAGATGCAGCCGCCGAGGAACGTGCCTTCGAGTGCGTTGTAACCGTGCACGCCGCCACCGCCGAAACCCGCGACCTCCCCAGCCGCGTACAGTCCCTCGATCGGCGCTCCGTCCAGCCCGATGGCCCGCGAGGCGAGATCGGTCTGGATGCCGCCCAACGTCTTTCGCGTCAGGATGTGTAGCTTGATCCCGATCAGCGGTCCCGCCGCCGGGTCGAGGATGCGGTGCGGTGCCGTGGTGCGGCCGATCCGGTCGGCCAGGGCTCGGCGCGAATTGTGGATGCCCTGGATCTGCGCGTCCTTGCTGAACGGGTTGCGCACCTGCAGATCCCGGGCCTCGATCTGGCGGCGGATCACCGTCGCGTCGAGTAGCGGTTCGTCGGTGAGGGCGTTCATCTTCCGGACGAGTTCCTCGAGATCGTCGGCGACGACGAAATCCACGCCGTTGCGCTTGAACGCCTCGACCGGGCCGGGTGCACCCTTGCTGAACAACCGCTCCTTGAGGAATCCACGGCGGTCCTTGGCGGTGATGTCCGGGTTCTGCTCCGAGCCCGACAGCGCGAACTCCTTCTCGATGATCCGCTGGGTGAGGATGAACCAGGAGTGGTCGTGCTCGGCGATGCCGGGGGTGGTGCGCAGGTAGCGCAGTGTGCCGAGGGTGTCGTAGCCGGGTAGGTACGGCGCAGGCAGGCGGCGGCCCAGCGCGTCGAACCACATCGACGATGGCCCGGGCAGGATCCGGATGGCGTGGTTCGGCCAGATCGGGTCCCAGTCGACGATGCCCTCGGTGTAGTGCCACATCCGGTCCCGGTTGACAAGGCGCACACCGGAATCCGCGGCGATGTCGAGCATCCGGCCGTCGACGTGGGCGGGCACCCCGGTGATCATCGACTTCGGCGCGGTGCCCATGCGCTCGGGCCAGAACCGGCGCACGATCTCGTGGTTGGCGCCGATGCCGCCGGTCGTCACGACGACGGCCTGTGCGGAGAGTTCGAAATCACCGACGGTGTCACGGTTGGACGGCGCCCCGCGCTTCGCGTTGTCGGGGGCCAGGACCGTCCCGCGCACCCCGGTGACCGCGCCGTCGGTGTAGACCAACTCGTCGACCCGGTGGCGGTGGTGGAACCGCACCAGCCCGCGCTGCGCGGCGGTCAGCGCCGAATCGGCGAACGGGCCGACGACACCCGTGCCGGTACCCCAGGCGACGTGGAAGCGAGGCACCGAGTTGCCGTGTCCGGTGGCGGTGAGGTCGCCGCGCTCGGCCCAGCCGACGGTCGGCAGGAACGAGATGCCGTGGCCGGTGAGGTAGTCGCGCTTCTCGCCGGCCGCCCACTCGACATAGGCGCGCGCCCACTTGGCAGCCCACACGTCCTCGTCGTCGAGGCGGTCGAATGCGGCGCTGCCCTGCCAGTCGCTCCACGCCAGTTCGAAGGAGTCCTTGATGCGCATGCGGCGCTGCTCGGGGCTGTCCACCAGGAAGAGGCCGCCGAACGACCAGTACGCCTGCCCGCCGAGGTTGGCGGCGTTCTCCTGGTCGACGAGCGCGACGCGCTTACCGCGGCGGGTCAGCTCGTGGGTGGCGACCAGGCCGGCGAGACCCGCGCCCACCACGATGACGTCAGCGTCCATGAACTCAAGATATCGGTTGCCGCCGGTGCGTCGGCCTGGATGAATGTCGGCTGTGACCACATCATCGCCGAGATCACCGCTGAGCCGACTGACGCGTAAACCCGAACGCGCCAGCGATCTCGAGCTGCTGTACGAGGTGTTCGACACCGCCGCCGTGGCGACCCTGTCGACGGTGCTCGGCGACGAGCCGTGGGCGGTGCCCATGCTCGTGGCCCGCGACGGGGACCGGCTGCTGCTGCACGGGTCGACGGGGGCGGGGGCGCTCCGACACATCGCCGAGGGGGCGAAGGTGTGCGTCAGCGCCTTCCTGCTCGACGGGCTCGTGATCGCCGAGCGCCAGTTCGACCATTCGGCGAACTACCGGTCCGCGGTGGTTCGTGGGGTGTGCCGGGTCGTTCCCGACGCGGAGGCGCCGGCGCTGCTCGACCGGTTCACCGAGGCGCTGATCCCGGGCCGGGCGGCCGAGTGCCCGCCGCATTCGGCGAAGGAGATCGCGGCGACACTGTTGCTCGAGGTGCCGATCGTCGACGGGTCGTGGGTGGCCAAGGCACGGACCGGGCCGGCGTCGCCCGGCGCGGCCTGGACCGGGGTGGTGCCGGTGCGGTCGGGTTATGGGGAGCCGGTGTCGGACTCGGTACAGCCGGTGCCGCCGTCGGTGCGGCGGTTGATCAACGGGTGAGCATGCCGGTGCACTGCGTGTATCCGCCGCTGAGGCCGTCGAGCGCGATCAGTGCCCCGTCGGCCGTGATGCGGCAGGTCACGTCGCCGGGTGACGAATCGGTGCGCCCTGCGCTCAGCGACAGGAACCGGCTGTCGGCGGTGACAGTGAATTGGCGCCGCCAGGGGAGGGTGACCGGCGCTGCGGTGGACAGCGCGCCGTCGGCCTCCTCGAAGCGGATCTCGACGTGACCCGCCACTCCGGTCACCTCGTAGGCCACGGTGACCCGGCGGACGTCGTCTCCGAGCGTGTGTGCGGCTGATACGGCGAAAGTCAGCAGGGCGACGAGAAGCAGTCCGCGCAGCCATCGCATTCGACCGGCCATCGGAGCCTCCTCGCCTGCTTCGAGGGTAGGCCGACCAGGCTGAAAACAGGCTGCAGCGGTATCGTGGCGCTTTCCGGGGGGAAGCGCGGCCGACCCGCCGCCTCCCAGTCATGCAGTCAAAGGAGCAACCGTTGCCCCTGAACACCGTCGCGCTCGAACTCGTGCCGCCCAACGTCGACCGTGGTCGTGAACATGCGCTCGAAGACGCCCACAAGGTGCTGCGCTGCTCGGCCGAGGCCGGTATCGAGGGCCGGATCGGGCACGTCATGATCCCGGGGATGATCGAGGAGGACAGCGGTCGTCCCATCGAGATGAAGCCCAAGATGGACGTCCTGGACTTCTGGCAGATCATCAAACCGGAGCTGCCCGGTGTCCGCGGACTGTGCACCCAGGTGACGGCGTTCCTCGACGAACCCGCGCTGCGGCAGCGGCTCACCGAGCTGAGCACCGCGGGGTTCGACGGCATCGCATTCGTCGGTGTCCCGCGCACGATGAACGACGGCGAGGGCAGCGGCGTCGCCCCCACCGATGCGCTGTCGATCTACGAAGGTCTGGTCGACAACCGGGGCGCGATCCTCATCCCCACCCGCGACGGTGAGCAGGGCCGCTTCACGTTCAAGTGCAAGCAGGGTGCGACGTACGGGATGACCCAGCTGCTGTACTCCGACGCGATCGTCGGGTTCCTGACGGAGTTCGCGGCGAACAACGAGTTCCGGCCGGAGATCCTGCTGTCGTTCGGTTTCGTGCCGAAGGTGGAGAGCCGCGTCGGGCTCATCAACTGGCTGATCCAGGATCCGGGTAACGCCGCGGTCGCCGCTGAGCAGGAGTTCGTGAAGTCGTTGGCCGCCAGTGAGCCGGCCGACAAGCGGCGCATGCTGCTCGATCTGTACAAGCGGGTGATCGACGGGGTGGGTGAGCTCGGGTTCCCGCTGAGCATTCACCTCGAGGCGACCTACGGGGTGTCGACGCCCGCGTTCGAGACGTTCGCCGAGATGCTGGAGTACTGGTCGCCCACCGCGGTCTGACGTGGGGCGTTGACGCTGCGTCCACGGCGCAGACGTTCGAGTGGGCGACGCCGTGAGCGCAGAGTGAACGACTGATCAGCGACGGTATCCTGGCGCGAGTGTCCGAACCGTCCGTGCGTGATCTGCGCAAGCGTCTGGACGGCCTGACCTACCGCGACGCCGCCCGCCTCGGAAGGCGGCTGCGCAACGCCACACCCGACAAGCTCGCGCAGCTCGCCGAGCAGATCTCCGCCGCCGAAGAGCTCATCGCCACCCGGTTGGCGGCGGTGCCGACGATCAGCTATCCCGATCTCCCGGTCAGCGACCGGCGTGACGAGATCGCCAGGGCCATCGCCGGGAACCAGGTGGTCGTCGTCGCGGGCGAGACCGGTTCCGGCAAGACCACGCAGCTGCCGAAGATCTGCCTCGAACTCGGCCGGGGTATCCGCGGCACCATCGGCCACACCCAGCCGCGGCGCCTCGCCGCGCGCACCGTCGCCCAGCGCATCGCCGACGAACTCGACACCCCGCTCGGCGACGCTGTCGGCTACACCGTCCGCTTCACCGACCAGGCCTCCGACCGCACGCTGGTCAAGCTGATGACCGACGGCATCCTGCTCGCCGAGATCCAGCGCGACCGCAAGCTGCTGCGCTACGACACCCTCATCCTCGACGAGGCCCACGAGCGCAGCCTCAACATCGACTTCCTGCTCGGCTACCTGCGCGAACTGCTGCCGCGCCGACCCGACCTGAAGGTGATCGTCACGTCGGCGACCATCGAGCCCGAGCGGTTCGCTGAGCATTTCGGCCACGCGCCGATCGTCGAGGTGTCGGGCCGCACGTATCCGGTGGAGATCCGGTACCGCCCGCTGGAGGTGCCCGTCGTCGACGCCGATGGCGACGACCCCGACGATCCGGACCACGAGGTGGTCCGGACCCCGGATGCTGGTCTTCGCGCAAGCGGCTCATCCGAGATGCGCGACCCGACCGACGCGATCGTCGACGCCGTGCGCGAACTCGAGGCCGAACCGCCCGGCGACGTGCTGGTGTTCCTGTCCGGTGAGCGCGAGATCCGTGACACCGCCGAGGTGCTTCGCGGTGAACTCCGCAACACCGAGGTGCTGCCGCTGTACGCGCGCCTGCCCACCGCCGAACAGCAGAAGGTCTTCGCACCGCACACCGGGCGGCGGGTCGTGTTGTCGACCAACGTCGCCGAGACGTCGTTGACCGTGCCGGGCATCCGCTATGTCGTCGACCCCGGCACCGCGCGCATCTCCCGCTACAGCCGGCGGACGAAGGTGCAGCGGCTGCCGATCGAGCCGATCTCGCAGGCGTCGGCCGCCCAGCGGGCCGGCCGGTCCGGTCGCACCGCACCCGGTATCTGCATCCGGTTGTACTCCGAAGAGGACTTCGAGAGCCGGCCGCGATACACCGATCCGGAGATCCTGCGGACCAACCTCGCCGCGGTGATCCTGCAGATGGCCGCGCTCGGCCTCGGGGACGTCGAGGAGTTCTCCTTCCTGGATCCGCCGGAGAAACGCAGCATCCGCGACGGGGTGACCCTGCTGCAGGAACTCGGGGCGTTCGATCGCGAGGGGGAGCTCACCGACATCGGGCGGCGACTCGCGCGTCTTCCGCTCGACCCGCGGATCGGGCGGATGATCCTGCAGTCCGACACCGAGGGCTGCGTCCGCGAAGTGTTGGTGCTGGCCGCGGCGTTGTCGATCCCGGATCCGCGCGAACGGCCCGCCGACCGCGAGGACGCGGCCCGCCAGAAACACTCCCGCTTCGCCGACGAGCACTCCGACTTCATCACGTATCTCAACCTCTGGCGCTATCTGGGCGAACAGCGCAAAGAACGCTCGGGCAGTTCGTTCCGCCGGATGTGCCGCGAGGAGTTCCTGCATTACCTCCGCATCCGCGAGTGGCAGGACCTGACCGGCCAGTTGCGCAGCATCGCCCGCGACCTCGGCATCCGGGAGTCCGACGAACCCGCCTCGCCGGCCAGTGTGCACGCCGCGTTGCTGTCCGGGTTGCTGTCGCACGTCGGGTTGCGGGAGGGGGACGGCCAGGCGCGCACGCGAGGAGCGAATCCAGCGCAGTACCAGGGCGCCCGCAACTCCCGCTTCGTGCTGGCGCCCGGGTCGGTGCTGACCAAACGCCCGCCGCGGTGGATCGTCGTCGCCGACCTGGTGGAGACCAGCCGGTTGTTCGGCCGGGTCGGCGCCAGCATCGACCCCGACACCGTAGAGCGCATCGCCGGTGATCTGGTGCAGCGCACCCACAGTGAGCCGCACTGGGAGGCCGACCGCGGTGCGGTGATGGGGTTCGAACGTGTCACCCTCTACGGCCTGCCGCTGGTGGCGCGCCGTCGCGTGAACTACTCCCAGATCGACCCCGAACTGGCGCGCGAACTGTTCATCCGCCACGCGCTGGTCGAGGGCGACTGGCGAACCAAACACCACTTCTTCCGCGACAACGCCCGGCTGCGTGAGGAACTCGAAGAGGTCGAGGAGCGGGCCCGTCGGCGTGACCTCCTGGTCGGCGACGAAGAGGTGTTCGCGTTCTACAACGCCCGCATTCCCGAAACCGTGGTATCAGCACGGCATTTCGACGCGTGGTGGCGCAAACAGCGGCACCGGACCCCCGATCTGTTGACGATGACGCGCGACGATCTGCTGCGGCAGGACGGCGTCGACGAACTGCCCGACGAATGGCGCGCCGGTGACCTGACCCTGCCACTGAGCTACCGCTTCGAACCGGGTGCAGCCGATGACGGCATCACCGTGCACGTGCCGGTGGAGGTGCTGGCCCGCCTCGGCGGGGACGAATTCGCCTGGCACGTCCCGGCTCTGCGTGAGGAACTGGTCACCGCCCTGATCCGCTCGCTGCCGAAGGACCTGCGGCGCAACTTCGTCCCCGCACCCGACACCGCGCGGTCGGTGCTCGAGACGATGAAGCCCGGCGAGGAACCGCTGCTCGAATCGCTGCAACGCGAGTTGCGGCGGCGCAGCGGGGTGCTGGTGCCGATCGAGGCGTTCGACCTCGAGAAGATCCCGGCTCATCTGCGGGTGACGTTCGCCGTGGAGAAGGACGGCGCCGAGGTGGCGCGCGGAAAGGATCTCGACACCCTGCAGGAGCAGTTGGCCGCACCGGTGCGCGACGCGGTCGCCCGTGCGGTCGCCGACGGGCTGGAACGAAGCGGGTTGCGTTCGTGGCCAGAGGATCTCGACGAACTGCCACGCACCGTCGAGAACACCAGTGGCGGCCACCGGGTCCGCGGGTATCCGGCGTTCGTCGACGCGGGTTCTGCGGTGGACGTGCGGGTGTTCGCGACGCCGGCCGAGCAGCGTGCGGCGATGGGTCCGGGGATCCGGCGGCTGCTGCGGTTGTCGGCGCCGTCGCCGGTCAAGAACGTGGAACGGGCGCTGGACATGCGGCAGCGCCTGGTGCTCGGCGCCAATCCCGACGGGTCACTGGCCGCGCTGATCGAGGACTGCGCGGACGCGGCGGTGGATGCACTGGTCCGTGAACCCGTCTGGACGCGTGGGGATTTCGATGTGCTGCGGCAGCGGGTGGCGGCCGCGCTGGTGCCGACGACGCTGGACATCGTGGGCCGGGTGGAGAAGGTGCTGACCGCCGCGCAGCAGGCGCAGGTGGCGCTCCCGGCGAACCCGCCGGCGACGCAGGCCGAGGCGATCGCCGACATTCGCGGTCAGCTGGCCGCCCTGCTGCCGAAGGGTTTCGTCTGTGCTACGGGTGCGGCGCACCTGGCCAACCTGACCCGCTACCTCACCGCGATCGGCCGCCGGCTGGAACGGTTACCGCACGCAGTCGGGGCCGACGGCGAGCGCATGGAGCGGGTGCGCGCCGTGCAGGAGGCGTACGACGAACTGCGGCAGGCACTTTCGCCGAGCCGGGCCGCCGCCGAGGACGTCCGCGACATCGGCCGGATGATCGAAGAGCTGCGGGTCAGCCTGTGGGCCCAGCAGCTCGGCACGCCGCGGCCGGTCAGCGAGCAGCGGATCTACCGGGCGATCGACGCGATCACGGCATAGTCGGCTCGGCACCCCGCATCGGCCAGATCCTCGGCTCGTGGCTCGCGTCGTCGACTTCCTCACGCGCGTTCTGCAGACCCGACTGGAATGATCCGAACGTGCGCAACACCGCTAGGCGTCGCGCCACATCTGCACGGTGCTGGTCAGCCCGCCGGGCAGTTCGATCAGTTCGATCGGGGTGCCGTCGGGATCGTGGACGAACAGCATTCGCACGCCACCGATGTCGGTGGGCGGGGTGAACCGCACCCCGGCGTGCCGGCCCAGCGCTTCATGCGCAGCGTCGAGATCGCCTACCCGGAAGGACATATTGGTGTATCCGAGATGGGGGCCTTCCACGACGGCCGGTACGTCACCGAGCGCCAGGAGTTCGACCATGCTGGCACCGATGAGGCCGCCGACCATGCGCCCGGCGGCGCCCGCGGTACCTGTCACCTCCTCCAGTCCCGCACCGGCCAGTTCGACATCGAAGACGATGTCCATGCCGAGCACACCGGTGTAGAACGCCAGGGATGACTCCATGTCTGAAACGCCGACACATATGTGCGAGAAGTTCTCGATCGAAAGCGGTTTCGGTGCGGTCACCTGCTCACCAAAACAATGCCCCGAGACACCTGTCAATGGTCACTCCGGCGGGTACGGCATCCCGAACTGCTCGGCCAGCAGGCTCTGCGCGACGATCATCGCCGCCTGCGCACCCCCTGCGATCGACCCGGCCACGTACGGGTGTTCGGTGCACACGTCACCGGCGGCGAACACCGTGTGCGCCGACGTGCGGTGCAGCGCGTCGATGCCGATGGTGTCCTGAGCCAGCGGACCCGGCGTGCAGGTGGCGCCCAGTTGCTCGGCGAGTTTCGAACGCTGCCGCAGCGGGGCCTCGACGAGCAGACCGTCGCGTTCCAACCGGCTTCCGTCGTTGAACGCGATCGCGGTCAGCTGTCCGTCGGTGCCGATCAATTCGGCGATCCGGCGGTCGTCGACGATGATGCCTGCGGCCTTCAACTGGTCGATGTCCTTGCCGTCGAGTTGCGGATGGCCGTCGGTGAGCAGCACCACGTCGTCGCTCCACCCGCGCAGCATCAGCGCCGAGTGCACGGCCTCCTCACCCGCGGCCAATGAGGCGATCCGCTTGTCGCGCATCTCCCAGCCGTGGCAGAACGGGCACTGGAACACCGACTTACCCCACAGCGGTTCCAGACCCGGAAGCTCCGGCGGGCAGTACTCCATGCCGGTGGCCAGCAGCACCCGCCGGGTGGTGACCCGGTCACCGTCGTCGAGGGAGAGCACGAAGCCGTCGTCCTGCGCGGCGCCGTGCACCACGGTGCCCACCCGGTACTCGACCGTCGGATACGCCTCGAGCTCGCGCCGGCCCGTTTCGTACAGCTCCGCCGGCGGCCGCTGGTCGTAGCCGAGCAACCCGCCGATGCCGGTGGAGACCCTGTTGCTCTGTTCACCCGCGTCGACGAGCAGGGTGCGTCGGCGCGCCCGTCCCAGGACCAGGGTGGCGCTCAATCCCGCCGCGCCACCACCGACGACGACGCATTCCCATTCGTGTGTCATTGCCCCGACCGATTCCCGGGAGGCGGGGTGATCAAACAATCGCCGCCTTGTGCGCAGATTCGACACCAGGGTCGTTGACGGCGGGTCCGGCCACCGGAACCACGACCGTGGTGTCGAAAACGAGCACAGCATCCGCGACGACACCCCTTCTGGGGAGCCGGGACGGCGCTACTTGGTGCCGAAGATCCGGTCACCCGCATCGCCGAGCCCCGGCACGATGTAGCCGTGCTCGTCGAGCTGACGGTCGACGGCCGCGGTGTAGATGGGGACGTCGGGATGAGCCTCCTGCATCGCGGCGATGCCCTCGGGACACGTCAACAGGCAGACGAACTTGATCGACTTCGGCCCGCACTCCTTGATCCGGTCCACCGCCGCCACCGCCGAGTGGCCGGTGGCGAGCATCGGGTCGACCACGACGACGTCGCGCTCCTCCAGGTCCGCCGGCATCTTGAAGTAGTACTCGACGGCGACGAGCGTCTTGGGATCGCGATACAGCCCGATGTGCCCGACCCGCGCCCCGGGCACCACGGCCAGCATGCCGTCGAGGATGCCCGTGCCCGCCCGCAGAATCGACACGAACACCAGCTTCTTACCGTCGATGACCTGACCGACCGTCGTCTCCAGCGGTGTCTCCACCTCGAAATCCTGGGTCGGGATGTCACGCAGCACCTCGTAGGCCATCAGCGCGGAGATCTCGTGCAGCAGCTGGCGGAAGCTGTGTGTGGAGGCATCCTTGCGGCGCAACAAGGTCAGCTTGTGCGCCACCAGCGGGTGGTCGACCAGGTGGACTTCGCTCATGCGCTCTCCTTCAGAAGACGGTGCCGTCGCTGTCGATGGTCAACGGCGGCAACCCGCCGCGGAGTTGTTGCGCCAGAAGGCGTCCGGCCGCCCAGGTCCCACCCTCCAGCGCGCACGCCAGCGGCATGTCGACACCGAGCCGCGCGGACACCCGCGGGGCGAGTTCGTCGAGCAGTGCGACGGTGAGTGCGCGCCACTCGACCACCAGCTCGTCGCCGACTTCCCAGGTGCGCTCGGCGTATTCAGGTGCCCGCAGTGCCAGCACTCCGGCGTCGAGCAGGAGCCCGCCGTTGCGGTACTCGGGTAACCCGGTGAGCGTGTCGACTCCCTCCACCGGCACACCCGCCCGGGTGAACGGTTCGAGCAGCGAATAGGTCAACCACTGGGAGAGCTTGTGGAACGGCACCCAGCCCCGGGTGAGTCCCTCACCGCCGACCGCAGCATGGCGCCAGCAGTCGCCCAGCGGTTGGTCACCGATGTCATTGCCGCTCAACCAGATCGACGACAGTTCGGTGAGCAACACCGTGAGGATGTCGTGGGCATGCACCGTCCGGGCGCGCGCGGTGAGGGTGTCGAACAGCCCGCCCGGCCGGCCGCCGAACGCCTCTGCGGTCAACGCGTCACCGAGGCGGTGCAGCAGTTCCACCCGGCCGTCGAGTCCGACGAGCGGATTGTCCGCGCACACCTGAAACGCCGCACCAAGCCGATCGGCGGTCAACGCCCGCAGCCCGTCGGCGTCCACGCGCATGGGGTCGCCCGGGTCCGACGAGAACAACCCGCCGGCGAACGCGTGCCAGCTGGCGACGGCCAACCCCTCCGAACGCGAAAACCGTTGCCCCGTAGCCTTTTCCTCGAAGCTCCAGCCCGGCCCCGCGCCGGCGTCGAGCAGCACGCTGACCACCGCGAGATCGATCATCGCCCGGGGGTTCCCCTCGAGCCCGGCCGCCCGGTTCACGTCGCCGGCTTCGAAATGCCGCCAGCGACTGTGGAACGGGATGGCGAGGTCCGGATACCGCGAGCGCGTGACCTCGGCGACGACGTCCGCCGCGGAGTCGAGGGCGTCGTCGCGAACGGTGAACCATGCCGACTCACCCGCCCTGGCCCGCCGCAGCAGTCGGCCGGCGCGGTCCCGGACGGCGTCGGTGGTGCGCAGCGCGGCCGCCGCACCCTCCGGCGTATCCGAACTCACTGCGACAACCCGCGACCCTTGACCTGCTTGAGTTCCTCGGCGTCGGGCACCGGGCCCGGAGTGAAGTAACCGGCCGCCATCTTGGCGTCGATCTCCACCCGCGCATCCGGAGGGATGAGTTCCTCGGGGATGTTGACCCTTTCTCCCACTTCGATTCCCGACCCGGTGATCGCGTCGTACTTCATGTTGCTCATCGACACCAGGCGGTGGATCTTGCGGATACCGAACCAGTGCAGCACGTCGGGCATCAGTTCCTGGAAGCGCATGTCCTGGACGCCGGCCACACACTCGGTGCGCGCGAAGTACTGATCGGCGGTGTCGCCGCCGACCTGACGCTTGCGGGCGTTGTACACCAGGAACTTGGTGACCTCACCCAGCGCGCGGCCCTCCTTGCGGGAGTAGGCGACCAGGCCGACGCCACCGTTCTGGGCGCCGCGGATGCACTCCTCGATCGCATGCGTGAGATACGGCCGGCACGTACAGATGTCGGACCCGAAGACGTCCGAGCCGTTGCACTCGTCGTGGACGCGGGCGGTCAACTCGACCGAAGGATCGGCGAGATCGGTTGCGCTGCCGAAGATGTAGATGGTCTGCCCGCCGATCGGCGGGAGGAACACCTCGAGGTCGGAGCGGGTGACGAGTTCCGGGTACATGCCGCCGGTCTCCTCGAACAGCACCCGGCGCAGATCGGTCTCGCTGCACCCGAACCGCTGCGCCACCCCGGGCAGCCACCAGACGGGTTCGACGGCGGCCTTGGTGACCAGCGCGGCGCCGCTGGCGAGCAGGACGCGCCCGTCGGGGACCAGGCGGCCCTTGGCGATCGCGTCGGTGATCTCGGGCAGGATCACATGCGCCTTGGTGATCGCGATGGTCGGCCGGATGTCGAGGCCCGCAGCGAGTTCGGCGGTGAACACGTCGGCCACACTGGCGCCCCACGGGTCCATGCTGACGATCGTGGCCGGTTCACCCCACTGCGGGTATGGGCCGATGGTGTCGGTCGGCGAGGTGTCGGTGAGGTCGGCGCGGTGCTCCCGTTTGAGCGCACCCGCGGCGACGGCCAGTGCCCGGTAGACGCTGTAGGACCCGCTGTGGGTGCCGATGACGTTGCGGTGCGAGCGGTTGGCGGTCGTCCCGATCACCGGCCCGCGCTCGGCGGCGGCGGACGCACCCCAGTGGATCGTCGGGGTGCCCACCGCACCGCTGTGCGACGTCAACCGGATGTGTCCGCTCCCAGTCGACATGGCGCCTCCCGTCCTCAAGGGGAAAGGCGCCAGCATAGCGATTCCCCGGCACCCGTGCCGGGCGTCGACTCAGCCGGGGATTCCGGCCGCCACCCGCGGGAGGCGTTCGGGTGTCGCGGTGTCGAGTACCAGGTCGGCGACGCGGGCGCGGTGCTCCTCGGCGGTGCCGAGCAACGTCGCGTCAGTGGTCGCCCGCTTGAAGTACAGGTGCGCCTGGTGCTCCCACGTGAACCCGATACCGCCGAGCACCTGGATGGTGTCCGCGGCGATCCGGCTGAGCGCGGCCGAGCACACGGCCTGGGCGATCGCCGTCGCCAGCGCGGCGTCGTCGGACCCGTCGGTCAGCGCCCACACCGCGTGATAGGCCGTCGAGCGTGCGTGTTCGGCGTCGACCAGCATGTCGGCCAGCCGGTGTTTGACCGCCTGGAACGATCCGATCGGACGCCCGAACTGCAGCCGCGACTTCGCGTACTCGACTGCGATGTCGAGCAGGTGCTGCGCGGCGCCGACCTGTTCGACGGCCAGCAGCGCCGAACCCACGTGCAGTGCGTGCTGGATGACCCTGGCCGCCTCATCCGGTCCGGCGATCAGCGTGGCGGGCGCGCCCGACAACGTGAAGGACGCCTGGGTGCGGGTGAGGTCGAGCGTGACCAACGGGGTGCGTTCCACACCCTCGGCGCCCGTGTCGACCGCGTAGAGGCCCACCCCGTCGGACCCCTTCGCGGCGACGAGCAGCACGTCGGCGACGGCGCCGTCGACGACCTGCGCGAGCGTGCCCGTCAGCGCGTCACCCTCGACCGTCACGCCGACCGCATCGGGGACGAAGGCGCCGGCGCGGTCAGCGACGGCGAACGCCGCGGTGCGGGTGCCCTCGACGAGGTCGGCGAGCAGGCGGTCGCGCGCCGGCCCGGCCGAGGCGGCGACCAGGGCGGGTATCGCGAGGTAGACCGTCCCGAACAGCGGTCCGCACACCAGCGACGCGCCGAACTCCTCGACCGCGACCGCCTGGTCGACGAGGTCGCCACCGGCGCCGCCGTCGGCTTCGGACACCGACAGACCGAGCACGCCGAGTTCCGACCCGAGCCGCGCCCACAGTGCGGAGTCGAACGCCGGATCGGACTCCATGATCCGGCGCACGGTCTGCTCGTCGAAGTGGTCGGAGCAGAAGCCCCGCACCGCATCCCGCAACTGCCGCTGCTCCTCGGTGAACACGAAGGCCTCAGCCACGCGGCACCTCCTTCCACGGCATCCCCGCATCGGCACGCAGATCACCCGGCAGGCCGAGCACCCGCTCGCCCAGGATGTTCCGCATGACGTCCGAGGTGCCGCCCTCGATGGTGTTGGCGCGGCTGCGCAGGAAACGCTGCTGAATCGGGCCGCGCCAGTCGCTCTTGTCCCCGCTGTCCATGGCGTAGCTGTGGTACAGCGTGCCCTCCGGGCCGAGAAAGTCCATGCACCACTGGTAGATCCGCTGATTGAGTTCGGCGCCGACCAGCTTGCCGATCGATCCCTCCGGACCCGGGCCGCCGACGGTCGCCGAGGCTCGGGACCGCTCGGAGGTCAGCCGTTGCGCCTCGGCGCGCAACCACAGTTCGGACAACCGGTCGCGCATCATCGGTGTGCGGCGCTCGGGGCGCGACGCCCAGAGCGCGACGGCGTCGGCGATCGTGCCCGCACCGCGGCGGCTGCCGCTGGCGCCCAGCGCGCTGCGCTCGTTCATCAGGGTCGTCATCGCGACCCGCCAACCGTCACCGACGCCGCCGAGCCGGTGCGCGTCGGGGATGCGGGCGTCGCTGAAGTAGACCTCGTTGAACTCGGCGTGGCCGGTCATCTGCCGCAGCGGCCGGGTCTCGACACCCGGTGCGTGCATGTCGATGACGAAGTACGTCAGACCCTTGTGCTTGGGCACATCGGGGTTCGTCCGGGCCAGCAGCAGACCCCACCGGGCGCGGTGCGCGAGGCTGGTCCACACCTTCTGGCCGTTGATCACCCAGTCGTCACCGTCGGGCACCGCCGAGGTGGCCAGCCCGGCCAGATCGGAGCCGGCGCCGGGTTCGGAGAACAACTGGCACCAGATGTGTTCGGTGGTCGCCAGCGGCCGCAACCAGGCCCGTTTGATGTCGTCGTTCTGGGCGTGCTCGCGGATGGTCGGCGCCGCCATGCCGTAACCCATCGGGTTGAGCCCCAGAGGCACCGGTCCGCCGGCGCCCTGCAGGATGCCGTCGGCGACCGCCTGCAGGCCACGCGACACCCCCAGCCCGCCGAGCCCCTCCGGGAAGTGCACCCACGCGAGGCCGGCGTCGTAACAGGCGCCGAGGTACTCGGGGATCGGCACGGTCTTGGGATCGTGTTCGGCCACGACGCGGTTGGCGAGTTCGGTGACCCGATCGATATCAGCGGCGGTGCTCATCTCAGCCACCATAAGCAAAGGATGCTCGTGGGTGACGAGCAGGGCGGAAGACGCGCTGGCGGTGGAACTGGAACGTGTTACAGTTCGGTCCTCTGTGGCCCACGTCACTCACCCTGGAGGCGTCCGCCTTTGACCGAACATCGGAGCAAGGCCGCGTCGCTGGCGATCGTCGCGATCGCCTACCTCGTCGCGCTGGCGGTGGCGGCGGCCTGGCTGGTCTGGGGTCCCGGCACCGGACGGTTGTGGCTCGACACCCTGATCGCCGACGTGCTGGCCACCCTGGTGGTGTTCGCGTTCAGCCGCGCCTACCGCAATTCCAGCTTCTACGACGCCTATTGGAGTGTCGTCCCGCCGCTGCTGTTGGCGTACTGGTGGACCCAGACCCCGGACGCCGACACCGTGCGCGTCGCACTCGTCGCGGTGGCGGTCGGGTACTGGGCGGTGCGGCTGACCGGCAACTGGCTGTACGCGTTTCCCGGTCTGCACCACGAGGATTGGCGATACCCGATGTTCCGGGAACGGGCCGGGCGGTGGGAGTTCGTCGTCGACCTCGTCGCGATCCACCTGATCCCCACCCTGCAGGTGTTCCTCGGGATGGTGCCGGTCTACATCGCGGTCACGACCCCGGGGGAGGGCTGGATGTGGCTCACCGCAGTCGCATTCGTGATCGCCGTCGCCGCGGTGACGCTGGAGCTGGTCGCCGACGTCCAGATGCACCGCTTCGTCGCAGACCGCCGCCCGGGCGAGGTGATGGACCGCGGGCTGTGGGCGTGGTCGCGGCATCCGAACTACTTCGGCGAGTGCGGATTCTGGGTCGCGCTCGCGCTGTTCGGGGTGGCGGCGTCACCCGCCGACGCCTGGTGGCTGTTCGCGGGTGCGCTGGCGATGCTCGCGATGTTCCTCGGCGCGAGCATCCCGATGATGGAGACGCGCAGTCTGGCGCGGCGTCCCGGCTACCAGGACGTGGTCGACCGGGTGTCGCGATTCGTGCCCCGACCGCCTCGCAAGGCGCGGGTGTGAGCCGCCCGCGCGTCGTCGTCGCCGGCCTCGGGGACAGCGGGCTGCTCACCGCGATCAGGTTGGCCGGACACTTCGACGTGGTCGGCGTCTCGGCGAGACCGGGTCTGGTCAGTGGACAGGAGCTCGGCGTCCGGCTGGCCCGCCCCGACGACTGGGCGCGCGACTACTGGATCCCGTTCGACCGGTTCCGCGCCCTGGACCGGGTCCGCACCGAACACGCGACGCTTTCCCGTGTCGACCTGGCGGGCCGAAAACTGTTCGGGCAGCGCGTGACCGGCGGCGAGCTCGCCGAGGATTTCGACGCGCTGGTGATCGCCACCGGCGTCACCAACGGTTTCTGGCGCCGGCCCGGTTACCGGTCGAGCGACGAGGTCGCCGCCCAACTGCGCGCCGACCACGAGCGGCTGGCGGCCGCCCGTTCGGTGCTGGTCGTGGGTGGGGGTGCCGCGGCGGTGAGCAGCGCCGCCAACCTGGCGCTCACCTGGCCCGGCACCCGCGTCGAACTGTGCTTTCCGGGTGACCGCCCGTTGCCGCAGCACCACACGCGGGTCTGGGCCCGGATCGCACGGCGGCTCGACGGACTCGGCGTGGCGCTGCGCCCCGGTCACCGCGCCGTCGTCCCGGACGGGTTCGCGTGCGACCGCATCACCGACGCGCCGGTGGAGTGGAGCACGGGACAGCCCGCCTCGACGGCGGATGCGGTGCTGTGGGCCATCGGGCGGGTCCGGCCCAACACCGACTGGCTGCCCGCCGAGGTGCTCGACGGCGACGGCTTCGTCCGCGTCACCGCACAGTTGAAAGTTCCTGGCGTGCAACGGGTCTACGCGATCGGTGATGTGGCCGCCACCGACCCGCTGCGCAGCAGCGCCCGCAACCGCGCCGACAAACTGTTGGCACACAACCTGCGTGCGGACTTCGCGGAGCGACCGCTGCGCGACTACCGCGCGCCCGCCCGCCGGTGGGGTTCGGTGCTCGGCAACCAACCGGACGGTCTCGAGGTGTTCGCCCCCAACGGGACGGTGTTCCGGTTCCCGGCATGGTCGGTCGAGCGGGTGCTGCAACCGTGGATCGTCCGGCGCGGGATCTACCGCGGCGTGCGCCCTTCACCGTCGGGTGACTGACCGTCGCGCTGGAGCGCCTGCTCGATCGTCGGATGCGTCTCGAGCACGCGGTGCAGTCCGGTGATCTGGATCGGCTGCATGACGTACGGCTGATCGGCGACGATCGCGACCGAGGTGCCTTCGGCGGCACCCTCCTCGTGACAGGACAACACGGCGTTGAGCGCGGCGCTGCCGAAGTAGGTGACCTCGGAGAGATCGATGACGACCAGTCGACTCGGATGGCACACCGCGTTACCGCGGGCCTTCGCCAGATGGCTGTTCAACGCGTCGACCGACAGCGAGTCGACGTCGCCTTTCACCCTGACCACGACCGCGTTTCCCCGCACGTCGTGCTCGACCTCCAACGGTTGCATCCGTGTCAGCCCGCCTCGCTACCTGTCTGTCGTCTTCGTGCCGCGGCCAACGGCGCCGACGGATGATGCCGACCGGGAACGCCGGTCGGCACCAGAGATTTTACGCGGAGACCCCGAATGCGGACATCCGTTCAGCGCATCATTCAGTGGTGACGCGTTCGTGAACTGTCAGCAGCAGGTGGTCGAACTGGCCCTGGGTGGACGACGGCGCCGGGGGGAGTTCACCGATCTCGGCGATCAGCTGCGCCGCCAATGAGCGCAGCTTCGTGTTGGTCTCCTGGGAGCGCCACTGCAGAACCCGGAACGCCTGGTCAGCGCTGATCCGGTAGATCACCATCAACGCGCCCTTGGCCTGTTCGATGACCGCCCGGGATTCGAACAGACCCGGCAGTTGCTCGTCGAGCACCTCCTGGCGCGCCTCGTCGAGGCTGGCGGTGAGGTCGACGTAGTAACCGGTCGAGCCGATGACGGAGCCGTCGTCGTCGAACATCCGGTCGGCCACCACCAGCACGTCGTGCTCCCGGCCGCTGGTGTCGAGGAACCGGTGCCTGCTGGAGAACGACTCACCGGTGTGCAGCGTGTGGTCGAGGAGGTCCTGGACCAACCTGCGGTCGTCGGGATGCTTGTGGGACAGCAGCAACTCGGTGGTCGGGGTCACGGCGCCGGGCTCGTAGCCGTGCATCCGGGCCACCTCGTCGGACCACTCCCAGCGCTGCCCGACGAAGTAGAACCTGAAGCTGCCGATGTGCTTCAACTGCCCGTCGGATTCGCCGTCCTCGAAGCGTCGTCTCCCAGCAGTACGGGGCATCAGCCGATTATCCCATTCGACATCGGGGCCATTTCGGCGTTGATGCGGTCGAGCAGGGCCGGATACCGGTTGGCCTCGCGGTGCCTGCCGGGTTTGCCGCTGCTGACCACACCCACCGCCAGGCCGCGGGCGGGGTCGGCCCAGACCGCGATGTCGACCAGACCGGTGTGGCCGAACGCCGCGGGGGCGTTCCGGCCGAACGGTCCGAACCGCTTGGAGCCCAGCATGTATCCGGTTCCCCAGCGCAGCGGCATCAGACCGGTGGCCAGGTCCGGCCGCAGTCGCCGGCACTCACGGGTGGCCTGGTACAGCGTCTCGGGGGCCAGAACCCGGACACCGTCGAGTTCACCACCGCGGCGCAACAGTTCGGCGAACCGCGACAGCTCCTGTGCGGTCGACACCGTGCTCGACGACGGCACCACCCCGGTGAGGAACAGCGGTGTGTTGGTGAACGGGATGATCTGGTGCAGGGTGCCGCCGACGGCCGTGCGGAACGCCGCGGCGATGGGTGGGGGCAGCGGTCTGCCGGTGGCGTGGCTGGGCGCCACGAGGGGGACATCGGATTCGGCGACCCCGAAGTTGGTCCAGCGGAAGCCCAGTGGTTCGAGGATCTCCTCGGCCAGGATCTCGCGGATACCGCGGCCGGTCGCCGCCGAGACGATCTCGCGCACCAGCGGACCCCAGGTCAGGGCGTGGTAAATGTGCACCAGCCCCGGGCGGTACAGCGGCCGCAGGTCGCCGAGCATCTCGCGGGCGTACTCACTGTCGTTCATGCGCTTGAGGTTGGGCCGCTGTCCGGTGGGGAAGGGGACGCCCGCGCTGTGGGTCATGACGTGGCGGATCGTGGTGCGGTCCTTGCCGTGGCTGGTGTAGTTGGGCAGGTATTCGCAGACCCGATCGTCGAGTGAGAAGTACCCGCGCTCGGCCAGCATGTGCACGACGGTCGTGGTGATCGCCTTGGCGGCGCTGTACACGCAGAACGGGGTATCCGGGGTGACCGGGATCTTCTCCGCGTCGTCGGGGTCGTCGGGTCCGTTGCCCCACCCGTGTCCGATGGCCCGGTTGAGGACGACGCGCCCGTGGCGGCGAACGCACACCTGGATCGCGGGGTGCATCCCGGCGGAGTACCAGTGCCGCGCCGCCTGCCAGACGCGTTCGACGGCCGCGGTGTCCACGCCGGCGTGGTCCTCGTCCCCGATCGTGGTGACCGCATCGAGGTCGGCCGGCACCCTGATGCGGCCCTCCTGTTGCTCGGTGCTGGTCACCGGGCAAGGGTAGGCCACCGGTGAAACCCGGACACGCGATGAGTTGCGGATTGTCAGGGAGTCGTCATCAGTGAAACCACACGACGAGGAAGGAGAACGTCATGGCCATCGACCATCTTCTGGCGGTCGTGCCGGTGTCCGACGTCGACAGGAGCCATCGCTGGTACTCGGCGCTGTTCGGCCGCCCAGCAGACAACAACCCGATGCCCACCCTGCTCGAGTGGCAGGTCCGGCCCGGAGGCTGGGTCCAGGTTTTCAGTGACGCTGACCGGGCGGGCACGGGGCTGCTCAACTTCGCGGTCGACGATCTCGAGGGTCACCTGGCCGAGGTCGGCGCACGGGGTATCGAGGCGGAACCGATCGTCGACGCGGCCAAGGGCGTTCGGTTGTCGACGCTCACCGACCCGGACGGCAACCTCCTGCGACTGATCGGCGGATTCCGGGTCGACTACTGACGGCGCTGAGCTGGGCTGACCAGGCTTGCGCGAGCGCGGAGCTGGGTACCTGGTATCGCACTGTCGCCGGAAGACCCGCTTCCGGTGCATTTGCCGGAGGTACGGATGTCTCCCGAAACGTCATCGGAAGCGACTGAACAGGTGCAGGACGAGCCGGCGACCGGCGGCAAGCTCAAACGCAAGATCACCGGGCCGTTGCTGTTCCTGTTCATCCTCGGTGACGTGCTCGGCGCGGGCATCTACGCGCTGATGGGGGTGCTGGCGCAGGACGTCGGCGGCGTGCTGTGGGCGCCGCTGCTGGTTGCGTTGCTGCTGGCGCTGCTCACGGCGGGCTCGTATGCCGAACTGGTCACCAAGTATCCGAAGGCCGGCGGTGCCGCCGTCTTCGCCGAGCGGGCGTTCAAACGGCCGGTGGTGTCGTTCCTCGTCGGCTTCAGCATGCTGGCCGCCGGCGTCACCAGCGCCGCCGGGCTGGCGCTGGCCTTCGCGGGGGACTACCTGTCGACGTTCATCGACGTACCGGCGATCCCCGCCGCGATGGTGTTCCTCGGGCTCGTGGCGGCCCTGAACGCGCGCGGCATCAACGAATCGGTCAAGAGCAACGTGGTGATGACCGTCATCGAGTTGAGCGGTCTGCTGATCGTGATCGTCGCCGTGGCGATGATGGTCGGCGGCGGACGTGGTGAGGTGGGACGGGTCGTCGAGTTCCCGGACGGCGCCACGCCGGCGCTGGCGATCCTGGCCGGAGCGATCGTGGCCTACTACTCGTTCGTCGGGTTCGAGACGTCGGCCAATGTCGCCGAGGAGATCCGGAATCCGAGCAAGGTGTATCCGACCGCGCTGTTCGGCGCCCTGATCACAGCGGGTGTGGTCTATGCGCTGGTCGGTGTCGCCAGCGCCGTCGCACTGCCCGCCGACCAGCTCTCCGAATCGTCGGGCCCGTTGCTCGACGTGGTCTCGGCGGCCGGTGTCGGCGTGCCGGACTGGTTATTCAGCGCCATCGCGCTGGTCGCGGTGGCCAACGGCGCGCTGTTGACGATGATCATGTCGAGCCGGCTGACCTACGGAATGGCCGAACACGGGCTTCTTCCCTCGGTGCTGAGCCGGGTGCTGCCCCAGCGCCGGACCCCGTGGGTGGCGATCGTCGCGACCACCGTGGTGGCCATGTGCCTGACCCTGGTCGGTGAATTGTCGACGCTGGCCGAGACCGTGGTGCTGTTGCTGTTGTTCGTGTTCATCTCGACCAACGTGGCCGTGCTGGTGCTGCGCCGCGATCATGTCGGACACGACCACTTCCGCGTGTGGACCGCGGTACCGGTGCTCGGCGTGGCGTCTTGTGTGCTGCTGATGACCCAGCAGACCGCCAAGGTGTGGGCGTTCGCCGCGATCATGCTGGCGGTGGGCGCGGTCCTTTACGGCCTGGCGCGGATCGCCACGAAACGCGAGGGCACCGCGGTCTGAGGGCCGGGACGCCTGCAGACACGACGAAACCCCGCAGCCGGAGCTGCGGGGTTTCGATTGTCATCGGGTCGGTCAGCTGATGCCGACGACCTCCTGCGCGATGGCGGCCAGCCGCGTCTGAGCGGCGGACACGACGCGCGAGCGGTTCTTGTGCGCTTCCTCCCACGCGATGATCGTCCGGATGTCGGACGGATCGGTGAGGTCCTTCACCTCGGCGACAGCCTCGGTGACGGTCAGCTCGTCGTAACCGTTGATCGGCAGCTCCGACGGGTCGAGCACACCGGCACCGTCGCGGACCGAGTGCAGGGCGTCGGCGGCCTTGCCGGCGCCTTCGTCACGGGTGACCTTCTCGGCGGCGGCCAGTGCCGCATCTCGCGAAGCGCCGAGCGCCTTGCCGGCGACCTCGCCGACGCGGGTACCGCGGTTGACCAGTTCGTTGAACGCCGGTCCGGTGTTGCGCAGCGCCTCGACCGTGCGGTCGACGCCCCGGGTGGTCCAGGTCAGCGGCAGGTTCACCGTCCTGACCGCGACGCCGGCCGCCGCCTGAAGCGGGGTACGGCGCAGTGCGGCCGGTCCACCGAGGGCGTCCTCGGCCAGCACAGTGGTCAGCCAGTCGACCGTCGCGGAGTGCGCGGTGATCAGGCGGTCGGCCAGGGCCTGCACATCCTGCTCCTTGGTGGCCACGGCCAGCGCCTTGAGGTAGCGCGACCGGTCGAGGAGTTGGTCCTCGAGCGCGAGGTCACCCAGCAGCGCCTCGTCGAACGGCTCCGCCTGCTCGGTCAGCGCCTTCACGGCCGCCGCCGCACGACCCAGGAACGGGCCGATCACATCGGGGTAGCCACCGAGGTCGCGGATTGCGCCCTCGATCGCCTCGGCGCGCTCACGGCCGTTCGCGGCGTTCTGCTCCAACTCCCGGCGGACCGCTTCGGTACGGGCCTGCGCGACCCGGGTCTCTGCGACCTGGATCTCGGTGTTGGTCAGGTCGAGGATCGCGCGTAGTTGCGCGAGCAACTTGGTGGTATCTGTCTTCGTCACGTGTTTCGCTCCCATTTCGCGTTGACTTAATCGTTGTCGGCGCTCGGGTGCACCACAGGTTGGGTTGCCGTTCGGGGAAACGAGTAACCCTTCTGCGGCCCGATGTGACGTAGGTCATCTACTGATCTTGGTCGGCCATCCGTCGTCATATAACAATTCGATATCTCTGCAAATCACGATCAATTAAGAGAGTGCCGCAAACTTTGAGAGAGCGCAGCGTTTTCTGGATAGAACCTGCAGCATAAGCGCGGTAATGAGGGACAAATCACAGCCCGATGATGTAACGCGCAGTGTCGATGTCCGGAGCGCCGAATTCTGCAAGAGTCGCCCGTTATGTGTTCGGGTACTTTCGCTTTGGGGCGGGGAAAGCGCTGTCGACAGCGCACCGTATTCAGAGATTCCAAGAGGAAGTGATCATGAAATTCAGTGGTAATGCTGCTCGCCGGGGGATCGCCGGTGTATTCGCCGGTTGCGTGTTCGGCGGAGTGGCTGCAGCAACGATCGCCGCGCCGACGGCCTCGGCCGCGGTCGACTGTTCTGCCAGCGGCGTCGCGAACACCGTCAGCACCGTGACCGGCTCGGCGCGCCAGTACCTGGCCGAGCACCCGGGCGCCAACCAGGTGGTGACCGCCGCCATGAGCCAGCCCCGCCCGCAGGCGGAGGCCGACATCCGCGGCTACTTCACCGCCAACCCGCAGGAGTACTACGAACTGCGCGGCATCCTGGCCCCGATCGGCGATACGCAGCGTCAGTGCAACGTCACCGTCCTGTCGCCGCAGCTCGCCTCGGCCTACGACCAGTTCATGGCCGGCTGATCCAGGCAGGTCCCTCGACGGCCCGTCGCCGCGACCGAGTGTCGCGACGGCGGGCCGTTTGAGTTGTTGCCCCGCGGGTAACAAAGACCCCAACACCTGCAGCTCGAACGCAGTACGAAGAGGAGATCCCGATGGCCGAGCGTGTGCCAGCCCCCGCCGACGCGACCACCGAGGCAATCGCCACCACCGCGCTGTTCCTGAACTTCACCGCGGTCATCGCGCTCGCGGTATGCCTTGCCAGCGTGGGGATGTCGGATCTGGCGGTCGCGGCGACCGCCGGGGTGATCGCCGTACTGAGCTTCGCGGCCAGCATCTTGTGCTTCAGCGCCCAGGCCCGCGAGCGGCAGCGCCAGGACATCGCCCCCGCACAGGTCGTGCCGGCCACCACCTAGTCGCACGGCCGCCGTGTTGACCGCCGCGTACTTCGGCGTAGCGGCATCGAGCGCGCTGGTCTTCGGCGCCCTGGCCGGAGTGCGGTGGAGTCCGCCGAAACGGGTCACCGGTGTCCTGCTCGCGTTCGCCAGCGGCGCGCTCATCTCGGCACTGACCTTCGAATTGTTCGAAGAGGCGTTCGCGATGGCAGGCGGCTGGCACGCCGGGCTCGGATTGCTCGCCGGCGCAGCAGCTTTCGTCACCGCCGACACCCTCCTGGACCGTTACGTCAGCGGGCGGGCGGGGCCTGACGCGCGCGAGGTCGCGGCCTCGGGCGCTCGCCGCGGGGTCGGTCTCGCACTGCTCGCAGCCGTCACGCTGGACGGGGTCCCCGAGAACCTGGCGCTCGGCGTCTCTCTGGTGGGTGGTGCGTCGCTGTCCCTGCTGGCGGCGATCTTCTTCTCGAACCTACCGGAGTCGCTCGTCGGCGCCGTCGCCATGCGCAACTCCGGAATGTCCGGGCGCACAGTCGTTCTCACCTGGCTGGCGTGTGCGGCCCTGCTGGCCGTGGCCGTGGTGCTCGGCCGGGCGACGGCAGGCGCGCTCAGCGAGGAGGTCCTCGCCCTGGCGCTGGCCTTCGCCGGCGGCGCTGTGCTCGCCTCACTGGCCGACACCCTGATGCCGGAGGCGTTCGAGCACGGCCGGCCCCTCAACGCGTTCGCGACGGCGGGCGGGTTCTTCCTGTCGTTCATGCTCGCCGCCTGAGGCGTCAGGGCATCGGGCCCTTGGCGCGGCCGAGCATGCCGCCCAACTGACCCAGCATCTCGAGCGGGCCCGGCGGCGGTGGCGGCGGCGGGCATGCGGTGCCGCACGCGGCCAGCTGCCACGTCTGGCAGTCGTTGGTCGTGAAGCTGGCATCGGTCGCTTCGATCCGCACCGACGCCGCCTTCTTGGTCAGCGCATTGTCGAGCAGCTTGCCGTCGGCGCCGACCCGCTTCCAGTAGCACGTCATACCGTCGCCGGACGCCCCGGCGTTGTAGGTGCCCGGCAGGATGTCGACGCCCACCTTGTAGGTGCCGTCCTTGTCGATGGTCGACGCGGGCGCCGGGGGCGCAGGCGGCGGTGACGGCTCGGGGTCGGCGTGGGCAGCGGCAGCCAACGGCACGGTCAGGGTGACCGAGACGGCGGCCGCCGCGGCGAGCCTGATTGCCTTCATGCCCGGGATCGTACCGCTAGCTGAGCTAAGCGTTGCCCAGCTATGTGACGCCGATCACACCGAGCGGGTGTGCGTGATCGCAGTCTCCGGTGCTGAGAGGCGGCTGCGACAGGCATTTAAATACACTAAGGTTCCTGTTTATACTGGCTAAGTTTTTAGCGGAATCAAGGAGGAGCCGGCGTGCCCACAGTGGCGATGAGCTGCAGTGATGCGGTATCCGACGCATCGGCGTGGACGGCCGGTACGGGTCGCGGTATCGCACCCGCCGCTCCTCTGCGAGAGGATACCGCCACACCGGGTGGCGCGACCGTGTTCCGTATGGCCGGTTGATTGTGACGACGAGCCAGCGACTGTCGGGGAAATAGATAAATGTTGAGTGTCGCCAAGAAGGCGTGGATACCCATTGTTGTCGTCGTTGTGGTGCTGATCGCGGGGTTCACCGTGCACCGCATCCGGGGCTTCTTCGGTGCCGACGGCATCACCGTCACGCCAAGGGTCTTCGCCGATGACCCGGAGCCGTTCGACCCGAAGGTCGTCCGCTACGAGATCACCGGTAGCGGAAGCTACGCCAACATCAACTACCTCGACCTCGACTCCAAACCGCAACGCCTGGACAACACAGCACTTCCCTGGGAGATCACCCTCGAGACAACGGAGGCGTCCGCCGCCCCCAACATCTTCGCCCAGGGCGACGGCGATTCGATCACCTGCCGAATCATCGTCGATGACGAAGTGAAAGACGAGAGGACCGCCACCGGCGTGAACGCCCTGACCTACTGCTTCGTGAAGTCCGCATGAGCGCGCCCACGACCGACGCGCGCACCGACGCCTTCCCGCCGCAGAAGCCCCCGCACCGGGGATTCATCCCACGGACCATCCGCGCGCTCGCCGTGCCGATCATCCTCGTCTGGATCGCCATCGTCGCGGTCCTCAACGTCATCGTCCCGCAGCTCGAAGAGGTCGGGCAGATGCGCGCGGTGTCGATGAGCCCCAACGACGCGCCGGCGATGATCTCGATGCAACGCGTCGGCGAGGTCTTCGAAGAGGGCGACTCCGACAGCAACGTGATGATCGTGCTGGAGGGCGAGGAGCCGCTCGGGGACGCCGCGCACGCGTTCTACGACGACATGATCGACAAGCTCGAAGCCGACCCCAAGCACGTCCAGTCGGTGCAGGACTTCTGGAGCGACCCGATGACCGCATCGGGCTCGCAGAGCAACGACGGCAAGGCCGCCTATGTTCAGGTGAAGCTCGCCGGTAACCAGGGTGAGGCGCTGGCCAACGAGTCGGTGGAAGCCGTACAGCACATCGTCGGAAGCCTCGAACCGCCGCCGGGCGTCAAGGCCTTCGTGACCGGTCCGGCCGCCCTGGCCGCCGATCAGCACATCGCCGGCGACCGGAGTATGCGGTTGATCGAGATGGTCACCTTCACGGTGATCATCGTGATGCTGCTGCTCGTCTACCGCTCGATCGTGACCGTGCTGCTGATGCTCGTCACCGTGGTGCTGTCACTGGCGGCCGCGCGCGGTGTGGTGTCGTTCCTCGGCTACCACGAGATCATCGGGCTCTCGACCTTCGCCACCAACCTGCTGGTCACGCTGGCCATCGCGGCGGCCACCGACTACGCGATCTTCCTGATCGGCCGATATCAGGAAGCCCGAGGTCTCGGAGAGGACAAAGAGACCGCGTTCTACACGATGTTCCACGGAACCGCGCACGTCGTGGTCGGTTCCGGTCTGACCATCGCCGGTGCCACGTTCTGCCTCAGCTTCACCCGGCTGCCGTACTTCCAGACTCTCGGTGTTCCGCTGGCGATCGGCATGGTCGTCGTCGTCCTCACCTCGCTGACCCTGGGTGCGGCGATGATCACCGTCGCCAGCAAGTTCGGCCTGCTCGAGCCCAAGCGGGCGATGCGCGTCCGCGGGTGGCGCAAGGTCGGTGCGGCGACCGTGCGCTGGCCCGGACCGATCCTGATCGCCACTATCGCGCTCTCGCTGATCGGTCTGCTGACGCTGCCCGGCTACCGCACGAACTACAACGACCGCAACTACCTTCCCGCGGATCTGCCGGCCAACGAGGGCTACGCGGCAGCGGACCGGCACTTCTCCAACGCCCGGCTGAACCCGGAACTGCTGATGATCGAGACCGACCACGATCTGCGGAACTCCGCGGACTTCCTGGTCATCAACAAGATCTCGAAGGCGATCTTCGGGGTCGAGGGCATCTCGCGGGTGCAGTCCATCACCCGGCCCGACGGTAAGCCCATCTCGAATACGTCGATCCCGTTCATGATCGGTATGCAGGGCACCCAGCAGAAGCTGACCGAGAAGTACAACGAGGGCCTGACGGCGCAGATGCTCAAACAGGCCGAGGACATGCAGACGACCATCGACAACATGGAGACGATGCAGGGCATCACCGTGCAGATGGCCGACGTCACCCACAGCATGGTCGCCAAGATGAAGGACATGACCGTCGACGTCGAGGAATTGCGCGACCACATCGCCAATTTCGACGACTTCTTCCGGCCGATCCGCAATTACTTCTACTGGGAACCGCACTGCTACAACATCCCGGTCTGCTTCGCGATCCGGTCGGTGTTCGACACCCTCGACGGCATCAACGTGATGACCGACGACATCAAGGCGATCATCCCGGACATGGAACGCCTCGACACGCTGATGCCGCAGATGGTTGCGCTGATGCCGAAGATGATCGAGACCATGAAGACCATGAAGGTCATGATGCTGAACATGTATTCCACCCAGAAGGGAATGCAGGATCAGGCGACCGCGATGCAGGGCGATACGACCGTCATGGGCGAGGCCTTCGACGCATCGATGAACGACGACTCGTTCTACCTGCCGCCCGAGGTGTTCGACAACGCCGACTTCAAACGCGGTATGGAGCAGTTCATCTCACCCGACGGCAAGTCCGTGCGGTTCATCATCAGCCATGACGGTGACCCGCTGACCCCCGAGGGCATCGCCAAGATCGACAAGATCGAGACCGCCGCCAAGGAGGCCGTCAAGGGCACCCCGCTGGAAGGGTCGACGATCTACCTCGGCGGTAGCGCCGCGATGTTCAAGGACATGAACGACGGCAACACCTACGACCTGTTGATCGCCGCAATCGCCTCGCTCGCACTGATCTTCATCATCATGCTGCTCATCACCCGCAGCGTGGTGGCGTCCGCGGTGATCGTCGGCACGGTGGTGTTGTCGCTGGGCGCCTCGTTCGGCCTGTCCGTACTGATCTGGCAGCACATCATCGGGATCGAACTGCACTGGATGGTGATGGCGATGTCGGTCATCATCCTGTTGGCGGTCGGCGCGGACTACAACCTGCTCCTGGTCTCCCGGCTCAAGGAGGAGATCGGTGCGGGTCTGCGCACCGGCATCATCCGGGCCATGGGCGGCAGCGGCTCGGTGGTGACCGCGGCCGGTCTGGTGTTCGCGTTCACGATGATCTCGATGGCGGTCAGTGAGCTGACGGTGATCGCCCAGGTGGGTACGACGATCGGCCTGGGCCTGCTGTTCGACACCCTGGTCATCCGCGCCTTCATGACGCCGTCGATCGCGGCGTTGCTGGGCAAGTGGTTCTGGTGGCCGCAGCGGGTGCGCAACCAGCCGGTGCCGTCGCCGTGGCCTTCACCAGGGCCCGGGCTTCCGCCGAAGGCACCCGAACCCACGAGCGTCTGACGGACAGGTGCGCGCGCTACGAAAGTAGCGTGCGCACCTGCGCGGCCAGCGCCGCGCCGAGGTCCCGGTTGTTCTGCTCGGTGAAGTGGATGCCGTCGACCCCGTCGGTGCTGATGACCGAGCCGGCATCGAAGAAGTCGACCTTCATGTGCGAGGCCAGCGCCGAATAGGCGCTCGACAGTGCGGCGGTCTTCTCGTGCCCGCCCGCGAAGATCAGGTCGAACCACGGGTGGGGGATCTGCGCCAGCGGCGGCGGGGCGACGACCAGGGTCCGGGGTGCCGGATACACGGTGCCGACGCCGCCCGCGGCGGTGAGGACCTGGGTGACCAGGATCCCCATCCCCATGGCGATGTCCAGCGGTTCGCGGTGGAAGTACGCCTTGGTGTCGTTGGTGCCGAGCATGATCACGACGAGGTCCAGTGGCAGGTGGCTGGCCAGACAGGCCGGTAGGTAGGCCGCACCGTTCAGTCGCGGATCGCTGGGGTCGTCGGCTGAGGTGGTGCGTGCGCTGAGCCCTTCTTCGATGACGGTGTAGTCGGCGCCCAGTTCGTCGGCGAGGACGCCGGTCCACCGCACGTCGCGCGGATAGCGTTCGGTGGGCACCCCGTCCTCGACCGGGACCCACCCCCAGGTCAGCGAGTCCCCGAAGCACAGAACACGTTTCATGGCCATGCGATGACCGTAGCGCCGACACGGTGCGCCGGAGGGGATTACCGGTGCGGGTTACCCTCGTGGAGTCGACGAGAGGGGCGGGCCTGTGGCCGGAAGAACGATCGTCATCACCGGTGCCAGCGACGGTGTGGGTGCCGCCGCGGCCAAGCGGCTGAGCCGCAGCGGCGAGAACGTCGTGGTGGTCGGGCGCTCGCCGCAGAAGACCGCGGCCGTGGCCGACGCGCTGGAGGCGGATTCGTTCGTCGCCGACTTTCCGATCTCGCGCAGGTGCGCGACCTCGCGCAACGGCTGCTCGACGCGTACCCGCGGATTGACGTGCTGGCCAACAATGCCGGCGGGATGATGAACACCCGAGAGACCACCGTCGACGGTTTCGAGAAGACCTTCCAGGTCAACCATCTCGCACCGGTGCTGCTGACCACGCTGCTGCTCGACCGGCTCGTGCAGTGCCGTGCGTCGGTGCTCAACACCTCGAGCATGGCCAACAAGTTCGTCCGTACCGGCTTCGACGACCTCGACGCGGTACAGAAGCAGAGCGGATCGGTCGCCTACAGCTCGTCGAAGCTGGCCAACATCCTGTTCACCAAGGAACTGCACCGCCGCTACCACGGTGCCGGGATCTCCACGGCCGCTTTCCATCCCGGGCCGGTGGCGTCGAATTTCAGTGCCGAGGTGGACAATCCGATGTTCGGGGTGATCTACCGCAGCCCGCTTCGGCACCTCGCGCTGATCGGGACCGAACAGGGCAGCGACGAACTGGTGTGGCTGGCCTCGGCGACCCCTGGCGTGGACTGGCGCTCCGGGGAGTACTACCACAAGCACAAGGTGGCCAAGGCGAACAAGCTCGCCGACGACGCGGGAATGGCCGAACGGCTGTGGGAGAACAGCCTCGAACTGCTGGGCGAGAGGGCGGTGTCATGACGGTTTCGATGGTAGACAACGGACCGGGTCAGGTCAGTCGGTCCGTCGAGGTCGACGCGCCGGTGGCGGAGGTGTTCGCGGTGGTCGCCGATCCGCGGCGCCACCACGAGTTCGACGGATCCGGCACCGTGGGCGCCAACATCGATGCGCCCGCGAATCTGGTTGCGGGTGCCCGGTTCTCGACGAAGATGCGGATGTTCGGGGTGCCGTACCGGATCACCAGCACCGTCACCGCCCTGAACCCGGATCGGCTGGTCGAATGGCGGCATCCGTTCGGCCACCACTGGCGGTTCGAGTTCGAGGAGATCTCGCCGACGCGGACGCGGGTGACGGAGACCTTCGACTTCCGCGACACAGGTGTGCTCAAGGACCGGATCGGCTACTACGAGCGGACCGGATTCGCCAAGCGCAACGCGACGGGCATCGAGGCGACACTGCGCCGGTTGCGCGACCGGTTCAGCGGTGGTCGGGTGTCGTAAGTGGCTCGGCCGCAGCGGGATTGAGCGCATCGAACATCAGGCTGAGGTAGCGGCGCCGCACCGGCCGTGGCTGGTTCATCGCGACCGACGCGGTGGTCACCATCGCCACGAACGTCGCCACGTCGTCGGCGGTGAGGTCGGGCCGCAGCGCACCCGTCGCCTGCGCTTGCATGATCATGTCGTCGAACTGCTCGCGGTCGCGCGTGAACAACTGTGCGGTGAGGTCGGCGAGGTCACCGATCGAGGTCAGCAGCGGACGCTGGCGGAACATGACGTCCTCGAGGTGGGCGAGGGCGTCGATGAACGCTGCGCGTGGGGCATCGCGGCCCAGTGCGAGGATCGCCGGTTTGATGTCGGTGACGACGATGTCCTCGTAGACGGCGGCGGCCAGGGCGCGACGGTTCGGGAAGTGACGGTAGAGCGTGGCGTTGGCGACGCCGGCGGCTTCGGCCACCTGGCTCAGCGTCGCGTTGACGCCGTCACGGCCGAACACCTCGCGGGCGGCGGCGACGATGCGGTGGACGTTGGCGAACGCGTCCGAGCGGCGACTGCGCGGAGTCACCATCGATGCTGCCCTTGCACGCGCAAATGATATCGCGCTCCCAGTTGACGGGGGTTCGCGTGACGCCACTCGGTAGACCGGGTATGCGGTTGCGGCCGCTACTGAGCGCCGGTCGCACTCCGTGACAGCGCTTCCACCGCATCGGCGACCGCGTGCGGCGCGTCCAGGGCGACGAACGTGCTCGCGTCCGGCACCTCGACCATCGTCGCGTCGGGGAACTGACCTGTCAGCCGACGGCCCAGCGCCGGAGTGAAGCAGCGGTCCCGCATACCCCACACCAGCCGCACCGGCTTGGTGAATTGCGGTAGCCGGTCCGCGACGACGGTGAGATCCGTTGCGGCGATGTGCCTCAGCAGCGTCGCCAGATTCGCGCGCACACCGGCGTCCGTCCTGCAGGGCTCCAGCCACGACGCGGTGAGCTCGGGATGCGGCCGGCTCAGCAACCCGAACCCGAGAGGCGACTGGCGCAACACGCGGACCCGCATCAGCTCGGTCAGCACCTTGATCGACACCTGGCCGCGCAACATCGCGAAGACCACGTTGAACGGGAAGGGTGGGAACTTGTCGAAGGCATCGCAATTCGTGAGGACCAGGCGGCCGATCAGGTCCGGGTATGCGTCGACCACCAATTGGCAGATTGCGCCGCCGGTGTCGTTGCCGACCAGCGTGACGTCATCCAGCCCGAGCGTCGTGAGGAGGTCATGGACCATTGCGGCCACACTTGTCGGCGACAGTTCGGAGTCGACCGGGATGCGGTGCGACCCCAACGGCCAGTCGGGTAGCACGCAGCGAAAACCTTTGGCCGACAGAATATCTGCCACGGGATCCCACAGCCGGTGGTCGACGAGCGCACCGTGGACGAACACCACCGGCGGGAACTGCGAGTTCTCCGGACCGGCGACGCGGTAGTTGATGGTTGCGGTCGGCAACGTGAGAGTGGGCATGTCGGCTACCCTTCGATCTGGAACTTACAAACACCTAGTATGAAAGTTACGTGCAGACTGTATGAAAGTCAACGACGCGTCTGCTGCGGCCAAGCCAGTTCGGCGGACGCAGGCGCAGCGCACCGCGGAGACCAGGTCCCGGCTCGTCGCGGCCGGCCGGCGGCTGTTCGCGCAGCAGCCGTTCACCGACGTGTCCACGCAGGCGATCGTCGAAGCGGCGGGCGTGACCCGTGGCGCGCTCTATCACCAATTCGCCGACAAATCCGCGTTGTTCGAGGCGGTCTACGAAGAGGTGGAGCAGGAACTGGTGGCGGAGATCGCCGGCGCCATCGAAGCAGGCGAGGCGTCTGACCACCTGGCGGCGATGCGGGCGGGTGCCAGGCTCTTTCTCGAGAGGTGCGCGTCCCCTGACATCCATCGCATCGCGCTGGTCAATGCTCCGGCAGTGCTCGGATGGGAGCGGTGGCGTGAGATCGGTGCCCACTACGGCCTCGGGGTGATCGAGGCCATGCTGGCGCAGGCCATCGCCGACGGCGCCATCCCTGAGCAACCGGTGCGGCCGACGGCACACATGGTGCTGGGCGCACTCGACGAGGCCGCCCTCTACATCTCCCGGGCCGAGGATGCCGAGCAGGCACTGGTGGAGATGTACGCGGTCTGCGATCGGCTGATCGACGGGATCGCCGGGCGGTTCGCCACACCGAGATGAACGGCGACTGTTCGGTCACCGGCGGGGCACTCGTTCGCATCGGTTCGGTAACCGCACGGAATCTGCATTTCCGAAAATACCCGCGGTGACTAGGTTCTTCTTCAAGATCGGAACACAGAGGTCGGGGATCCCTTGTCGCGGAACGCGAATCGCTTTGCCACGAGAGCGCTGGCCGTTGTCGGCCTGATATCGGCCGGCCATGTGGTCGCCCCACCGGCGATGGCTCAGCCCAGTCCGGGGGTGCCGTGTCTGGAGATGGTGCAGCAGTTCGCGGCGTCGCCGCCGGACTTCGAGGAGTCGTTCGCGACCGCGGCGACGGCTCTCGCCGAGCAGGCCGCACCACCGGCCGAAAGCGTGGTCGAGGCCGCGCCGGTCGCGGAGATGGCGGCGCCGATGGCGGCTCCCGCGGCCGAGGCGGCGGTCGCGCCCGTCGTGGACGCGCCGGCGGCCGTCGTCGTCGAATCCGCAGGCGCTCCGGCCCCGGTACCCGCCGCACCGGCGGTCCCGTTGGCGGCCGCACCACCGGTGGCCGTGCCCCCGCTCCCGCCGGTGCCCGCGGTCCCGGCCTCAGCCCCGGCCCCGGTCCCAGCGGCCGCACCGCTTCCGCCTCCGGTCGCCGCACCCGTTGCGCCGCCACCGGTGGAAGCCGCGCCAGTGGTTCAGCAGGCAGAACCGGTGCCGCCGCCGCCCGTAGAAGCGCCGCCTCCGCCGCCACCGCCCGTGGAAGCGCCGCCGCCGCCGCCACCGCCCGTGGAAGCGCCACCGCCACCCGCCGTAGAAGCGCCCCTGCCGCCGCCACCCGTGGAAGCCGCGCCACCGCCGCCCGAGGAAGCCGCGCCACCGCCGCCCGTGGCCGAGACCGTCGAGCACGCGTCGGCGCCGGTGGTGCCGCCGGTCGACGCCGCCGAAGTGGTGAGCGCGGCGGCCTCCGCCCTCACCGCACCGCCGGCACCTTCAGCACCCGCAGCGGCCGCCCCGCCCTCGATCACCTTGCCGACGGTGCCCGGGTTCCCGGTGCAGTTGCCCAGCGAGCTGTCGATGCCCCGCGACCTGGTCTGCGAGGGGACCGCGTTCTAGTCCGGAACGTCTCGCTCAGGAAGGCGCCCAGCGCGCGCCACGCCCGCTCGGCCACGACGTCCTCGGGCGGTGCCGGCGGATCATCCCAACCGTGATGGACGGCGATCGCGATCTGCGCATCGCTGCGGCCCTCCATGCCGAGGAACACCAATATGGTTGGCGCAGAGACCGTCCCGTCGGACGGGCCGTCCGGCGGGACGAGAACGTGGTCGAAGGTGAGGTCGCCGATCGAGCGGCGCAGCGAAACCGTCGTCATCGCTCCGACGGTGTGAGATCCGCCCGGATTCATCGCGGGTGTTCGCCTTCGGCGTAGCCACCGCCGCGGCGCACAGGTGTGAGAATGTGCGCTCGGGGTAATCCACGCCGGATATGACTGCCGCACGAATCCGACCCGATCAGCAATCTCTGGCCGAAACGCAGCGCATCGTGCGCGCGGTCGGCGAGGCTTTCGGCGCCAAGGTCGTCGGTCAGCGCAACCTCAGGGAATCCCTGCTGATCGGCCTGCTGACCGGCGGACACGTCCTCATCGAGAGCGTGCCCGGCCTGGCCAAGACCACCGCGGCGCGCGTCATCGCCTCCGCCATCGACGGCGCGTTCCAGCGCATCCAGTGCACACCCGACCTGTTGCCCAGCGACATCATCGGCACCCAGATCTACGATTCGACCACCAACCGGTTCGTCACCCAGCTGGGGCCGGTGCACGCCAACATCGTGCTGCTCGACGAGATCAACCGCTCGAGCGCCAAGACCCAGAGCGCGATGCTCGAGGCGATGGAGGAACGGCAGACGACCATCGCCGGTCAGGTCTATCCGCTGCCCGAACCGTTCCTCGTCGTCGCCACCCAGAACCCCGTCGACCAGGAGGGCACGTATCCGCTCTCGGAGGCCCAGACCGACCGGTTCATGATCAAGGATCTGCTGGAGTACCCGACCGTCGACGAAGAGGTCGAGGTGATGGCCCGCATCGACGCGGGTGTCTACGACGCCGAACACCACAGCTCGCCGGTCGTCGGTCTGGACGACGTGCGGCGCGCCCAGCACGTGGTGCGCGGCGTCCACATGGACCCGGTACTCGTGCAGTACTCGAGTCGCCTCGTCGAGGTGACGCGCCAACCCGACCAGTACCTGCCGAAGCAGATCGCGCGGTTCGTCTCCTACGGGGCCAGTCCGCGCGCCACCATTGCGCTCTGTCAGACCGCCCGCGCACGGGCCGTGCTGGCGGGGCGCGGACATGTGCTGCCGGAGGACGTCGCCGCGGTGACCCACCGAGTCCTACGTCACCGGTTGATCCTCGGATTCGAGGCGGCCAACGCCGACGTCACCGCGGACCGCGTCGTCGACGCCGTGCTGCAGGCCGTGCGGGTGCCCTAACCCGTGGGCAAGCACCTCAACCGGGCGCGGGCGCACTTCGGCAAGGACACCCGGGGACTGCTCGACGGCGGACGGTATGCGCTGTTGCACACGCGCAGCCTGGAATTCGACGATCTACGCCCCTACGTGCCCGGCGACGACGTACGCGACATCGACTGGAAGGCCTCGGCGCGCTCGGGCAGCGTGCTGATCAAGCGGTTCGTCTCCGAGAAACACCACAAGATCCTGCTGGTCGCCGACGCCGGCCGCAACATGTCCGCGCTGGCGCCCAGCGGTGAGTGCAAACGCGACGTCGCCGCCCACGCGATGGGGGCCATCGGCCTGATCAGCCTCAACCGCCTCGACGAGGTGGGGATGGTGCTCGGCGATGCCAGGGGCTCGGCCAACCTGCCCGCCCGCCGCGGTGAGAACCACGTCGAAAGCCTGCTGCACCGCTGGTACCAACACAGCCTCGCCGACCCGGGACCGAGCGACATCGCATGCCAACTCGACTACGTGGCAACCCATTACGGTCACAGCCGGCTCGTCGTCGTGGTCTCCGACGAACCGGACACCACCGCGCGCCTCGACGAGATCCTGAGCCGGTTGTCCGCACGCCACGACATCATGTGGCTGATGACGTCCGATCTGTCGCCACTCGGCGGACCCGAAGACGCCGACGGATACGACGTCTCGACCGGCAAGGTCGTCCTCAACGGCGCCACGCTCGGCAGACGCGTCGTCGCGGCGTACCGGCGCGCCGAAAAGGCCCGCCGACGACGGCTCGACGCCCTGCTCACCCGGCACGCCATCCCCTACGCGACCCTGTCCGGCAGCGGGGACATCCGCCGCGAACTCGTCGCGCTCAACGAGGTGCTCGCCCGTGCCGGATGAGTTGCTGCGGCATGTGCTCGGCCCGACCCCGTACTCGCCGTGGTGGTTGTGGGCGGCGATCCTCCTGGTGCTCCTCGTGATCGCCTGGTATGCGGTCGTTTTCGTCGCCACGCTGCCGTCCGATCGACTGCGGGGGCGCCCCGTCGTCGGCCCGCTGCACGCCCGGCTGCTGCGGCGCCGGTACGCCGGCCGGATCGCCGAGATCACCACCGCCCACGAGGCGGGCCGGATGAGTGCACCCGAGGCCTGCGCCGCCATCAGCCGTACCCTGCGCAGCTTCCTGCATCAGGCCACCGGCGTACGCGCGCAGTACATGCAGATCGACACCCTCGCAGACAGCAGCGTGGGCGCGGCCGCGCCGGTGCTCGCCGATCTGGGCGAGGCGCGGTTCACCGACGAGTCCCACGCCGACGTCGGGCAACTCGGCGCCCGCGCACAGGAACTGGTGCGCACATGGACCTGAGGTGGTGGCCGATCGCGGTGATCGGACTGCTCGGCCTGCTGGTGTGTTTCGCGCTGGCGGTGCTGCTCCCGCTGTCGCCGGACCGGCGCCGCCTGCGACCGATGGCCAACATCGCCCGGTTGGTCCGGCTTCCGGAGTACGCCCGCGCCGCACGGTTGAGGTCGGTGTCCACGATCGCCACGCTGGTGCTGCTGGTGGTGCTCTTCGGAGCGGCCGCCGTGGCCGCGGCCCGGCCGACCGGCGCTGACGACACCTTCGCCCGCGCGCATCCCGAGGACGTGATGTTGTGCGTCGCGAACCCGGTCACCGAGCCGACCACCGGAGCGCTGCTGCGCCACTTCGCCCGGCAGGCAGGCGCCTTCGAGAACGAGCGCATCGGGCTGACGTCGCGGAACACCCGTGTCGTCCCCCTCACGCGTGACTACCAGTACGCGGCCGGACGGTTCACGGACCTCGCGGACCCGGATCGCGCCGTGATCGACCAATTCGCGGCACCGGTCACCTACACCGACTACGCGTCGAGCGTCGACGATGTCCTCGCGTTGTGCCTCAGCGGTTTTCCCGATTTCGAACAGAAGACCTCGCACCGCCGGTCGGTGATCTACCTCGGCCCGCCCACTTTGCGGGCCGCCGACGAGCAGCGGCCCGCGCTGTTCGACGCGCAACGAGTCGCCGATCTGGCCGACGCCGCGGGCGCGCAGATCAACGTGATCACCTCGGGTGAGGATACGGCGCTGCGGGCACTGACCGAGCGCACCGACGGGCAATACACGGTCGCGACAACGGAATCCGCCGTCACCGAGAGCCTCGATCAGATCGACGGCCGCCCCGCCCCGTTGGTACTCGACGACGGCACCCGGGTGACCGGGCAGACCCAGGACGCGCCGGTGGCGGTGCTGGCCGTGGTGCTCGTGGTGACCGCGATGCTGAGCGTGACGCTGGTGGTGCTGCGCCGATGACCTTCGAACCGATCATCCCGTTCGCGATCTTCGCCGTCGTGGCGGTCGCGCTCGTCGGCGCCCGCCTGGTGACGTTGCGCCAGGCCCTCGCCGCAACCGGCGCGCACCGCAGGAGCGCGCTGGCGCGTTGGGCGGCAATGACTCTCGCGGTCACCCTCCTGCTCCTGGCCACCACCCGGCCGGCCCTCACGGCGAGCGGTGACGATGCCGGCGAGCGCGGCAGCGGCGCCGACACCAACGTGTTCGTCGTACTCGACCGGACCGTCGACGCGCGGTCGGATATCGACGCGCTGCTCGACCGGTATCCCGAGGCCCGCTTCGCGGTGATCACTTTCGCGCCCGGACCCACGCTCATGTGGCCTCTCTCGCAGGATGTGTGGAGCCTGCAGCCCGAGGTGGACGGGCTAACCGCCCTGCCGCCCGGCGACCCGACCCGTTCCGATGCGGCCGCACCCGGAAACATCCTGCGGTATCAGCTGATTCAGGCCACCCAGCAGTACCCCGGATCGCAGAACCTCGTGGTGTACGCCGGTGCGGGCGCCCCCGGCGCGTCCACCGCCCAGGGCGGCATCGACCTTCCGGCCGATTCGATCAGCGGGGGAGCGGTGCTGGGCCACGCCGCCGACGGCGCCATCGACGACGCCACACTGCGTCGCATCGCCGACGACCTCGGGGTGCCCTACCTCGACCGGCGAGCCGGCGGTGATCTCCCGCCGCTCGAGACGCGCCCGGACGCGACCGAGGCGACCGAACCCGTCCCCGCCGCGGCGCGAACCGAACTGTACTGGCTGCTCTGCCTGTTGGCCGCGGGCCTGCTGCTCGGCGAGATCTGGCTCAGTGTGCGGGAACTGCGGCAGAGCCGGGTGGCCCGACGGGATGTGCTGTCGTGATGCGCCGGCGGACAGGCCCGGTGCCGGCCAGGCTGCGGACGCGGCGTCGGCTGCTGCTCTGGAGCGCGCCGTTGACGCTTGCGGTCATCCTGGTCGCGGTCAAACTGCTGTCGGTGGTGTTCGCGGGCAACGCCGCCGTACGCGACTACGCCGCTCGCGACGCCGAAGCGCTGGCCACCGACGCGGCGATCCTCGGCGTCGTCAACGTGATCGAACCGGCCAAGGCGCCGTTCGTGGAGGGCACGCAGGCGGTGCTCGAGCGTCGGCTCGACGACGCCGACGCACTGTTCACCGAGGCGCTGGCGGGCACCCCCGCCGCCGACTCCTGCCCCGTGCGGGTGAATGTGGAACTGGTCCGCGAGCGCCGCGGTGACGACGCCGCCTTCATCGGCCGCAACGCCGACGCGCGCGACCTCTACACCCAGGCGCTGGACATCGTCACGCAGGCGCCGGCCGACTGTTTCGCAGGCAACACCGACCCCGACGAACAACGCCGCGCCGTGCGCGCCGACGCCGCCGCACGGCTGCAGGCAAAGATCGACGGGTTGCGGGGTGCACCACCGGTCGCCCCGCCACCGCCGCCGCCACCCCCTCCGCCGCCACCACCCCCGCCTGCGGCGCCGTCCATCGGCGCCGACGGCGAACCCGAACCCGACGCTCCGCGGCAACTGAACCCGCGCGGGGCGGATCCGCTCGACCGGCTGCGACAGATCCTGCGCGATTCCGCGAGTTGATCACCCGGGCCTCCGGCCACGGCCTCGGTCTAGGTCCAGTCGATTCCGGCGGTGAAGTGGCGGTCGATCAGCCCGCGCGCCAGCGGATAGTCCGACAGCGACTCGGTCAGGACGTCACCGAGTTCGTACACGGTGGCGACATCGATACCGCGGGTGCGCATGAGATCGGCGATCCACCAAGCTGATTCGGACACCGGCCGAGGGTCCCCGGTCAGCAGGGTCGCGGCGACCGCGTGCAGGACCTGGTGCAGGACGTCGTTGGCGACGTCGGTGAGATCACCCGGGGAGGCCGCCTCCGGCGGCCCCGCTGCGGCGCTGACCGACCACCGCACCCGCAGTGTGTCCACCAGCATCCGGTGGTCGACCTCGAGCAGTGCCTGCTCGCCGGCGGGCCCGGCGGGCAGCGGGGGAGCGGGCGGTACGACCGCGGGCAGACCGTTCACCGCGAGTACCGCCGCTTGGGCCGAAGGCGCCCATGCCGTCGCACCGAGGGCGCGGGCCCGCACGTCGTCGGCGCCGAACGCGGGACCGCCCACCACGATCGGCACCCCGGCCGCGGTGCTCGCCTCGATGAACCGCCGGGTGGTCGGCAACGCGCCGAGCACCGAACAACTCACCGCCACCGCCTCCGGGCCGAGATCCTGCAGGTGCTGGTTGAGCCGCATCGGGGAGGTGGCCGCACCGAGCAGGGTGCTGTCCCAGCCGTCCGCACGCAGTGCGCAGTCGATGATCATCGCCGGGAGGGCATGCCACTCCCGTTCCGAACACGCCACCAGGATCCGTCCCCTTGTGACCGGTGTGCGCCGCACGTGCCGGGACACCGCCTTGGTCGCCGCGACCGAGATCGCCGTCGCGGCGTGCTCCTGGGCGACGGTCCACTCACCGCGTTGCCAGCGGGTACCGACCTCACGTTGGGTGCGGGCCACCACATCGGTCAGCACGGTCACCGGATCGATCCCGTCGGCCAGCAGTTCCTCGACCAGCGCGCGGGCGGACGTCGCGTCGTCGGCGACGAGCGTGGCCTCGTATCGGGCCAGCACCTGTTCTAGATCCCGCACGTCACCGCCAACAGCGCGATGTCGTCGTGGGGCTGACCGTCGAGGAATTCGAGTACGTCCTGTTCCACCGCCTCGCACACCACGTCGGGTGCGGCACCGGCGTAGGCCGGCAGGAACGCCGTCAACCGGTCCACGCCGTAGAAGCCGGCATCGCCGCGTGCCTCGTCGACCCCGTCGGTGTACATCAGCATGGTGTCGCCGCGGTCGAGTCGCACGGAGGCGGGGCGGTAACGCGTCTGGGCGCGCACCCCGGCGGCGGTGCCGAACACCTCGAGCTGTTCCACCCGGCCGTCGGCCCGCAACACGATCGGGGCGGGATGGCCGGCGACGGCGAGGTCGACGTCGGCGTGGCCGTCCGGCTGCGGCCGCACCCGGGCGCACACCACGGTGACGAACTGACCGGACTCCGCCTCGTGCAGGACGGAGTTGAGCGCTTCGAGCACCACCTCCGGACGCCGGTCGAAGTGCGCGGCGGTCCGGATGCTCTGCCGGGTGCGGCCGGTCAGCGCGGCCGCCTCCACACCCTTACCGCAGACGTCGCCGAGGGCGAACAGCCAATCGCCGGCCGCGCCGTGGACGTCGTAGAAGTCGCCCCCGATCTCGAGGTGCTCGGCCGTCGGACGGTAGCGGGCGGCCACCCGCACGCCCTCGACCTCCGGCAGCACCGGGGGCCGCAGACCCCGTTGCAGCGCGGCGGCGATCCGGCCGCGCTCTTCGTAGAGCCTGGCCGAATCGAGAGCCACCGCCGCCCGCGCCGCGAGACGCCGCGCGAACACCACGTCGTCATTGTCGGCATCACCGCCCCAGCTCCGGTCGCCGACGCGCGCGAGCAGCAGCACGCCCAGCGTTGCGCCCCGGGCGGTCAGGCCGAGCGCCAGGACGTCGGCGGGGGAGCGGGAGGCCACCTCGTCGCACAGGCGCGGATGGTGCACGATGCCCGCCAGGGCACCGGGGTCCGCGTCGGCCGACTCGAGCCGGACGCGGTGTGGTTGTCCGGTGCGCAGCGTCCGCTCCAGTAGCGGGTAGGCCTCCGGCCGGCGGGGCACGAGGTCGGTGAAGCCGACCTGGTCACCGCCGAAGAAGGTCACCCCGCCGGTGCGGTTGTCGGGCAGGACGAGCGCCGTCCAGTCGGCGAGTTCGGGCCGCAGCATGGTGAGTAGCCGCAGACCGGTCCGGCGCAGGTTGAGGGTCCCGGCCAGGCCGATCTCGACGTCCTCGGTGAGCTGCGCCCGGCTGCGAGCGGCGGGTTCATCCGGGACGGTCGTCGCGGTTTCCCTGGGCATGGTCTCCAGACTTCCCCGTCCGATAGCGGTGATGTTCACCGTAGTGCCACTGCGCTCGGTGATCGCCGCGGGTGGACGTGGGTTAGCCTGGTTGCCGTCGTGCTCCGACGTCGACGACAAACCGGGTTGAGACTGCAGCCTCGACAGTTGTGGCCCGTGGCCCCCCGGGGCGGGTACGAAGAATCATTGAGGGTGTGAGTTGGACGGTCAGAACTTCGGTGTCGAACAGTGGCACGGGCGCGTCGCCGTGATCCGCGCCACCGGTGCCGTCGACATGTTGACCGCACCACACCTGGAGATCGCGATCCGCGCGGCCCGCGAGAAGAGGCCGACCGGCCTGATCGTCGATCTGAGCGATGCGGAGTTCCTGTCCTCGGCCGGGATGCAGGTGCTGGTCACCACCCATGAGGAGCTCACCCCCGGTGCCCGGTTCGCGGTGGTGGCCGAGGGACCGGGCACCAGCCGACCGTTGAAGATCACCGGACTGACCGACTTCATCGAGCTGTTCTCGACGCTGGATGCGGCGCTGAACACATTTGCTGAATGACAATCGCACGAATCGGGTAGCCAGTACGCACTATGAGTTCTTCGAGTCTCCAGCCAGACGGGGCCGACCTGCGTTTCCTTCGCATGGGCGCGGCCGACGCGCACGCCGTCGCCCGCCTGCGGGAAGAGTTCACGCGCTGGCTCGCCGAGGAGTTCGAGCTGGACGACGTCCGCTCGAGCGACATAGTGCTGGTCGTCAACGAAGCACTGTCGAACGCCGCGGAGTTCGCCTACCCCGATCGTGAGATGGGTGACAACATCACCCTGCAGACCTCCTACGCGGCCGACACCGGCACGTTGGCCATCACCGTCGCCGACCGCGGTCAGTGGCGCAGGAGTGACACGTCCAACCAGAAGCGCTCCCGCGGACGCGGCATCCCGCTGATGCGGGCGCTGTCCGACCGGGTCGACATCGACAAGACGCCGCAGGGCACCCAGGTGCACCTGTACTTCGACCGCTGCCAGCGCCGCGCTCCGGTGCAGGCCGAGGCGGCCGCCCAGACCCAGAGGGTTTGAGTCACTCTTTGCACGGGTAAGGGGGCCTGTGTCGGGCGGCTCCGGCCGCGTCCATCGCCCTCCGGAGCGCCAGCGTGACCATCACCCCGCTGCACGGCCACTCCCGTCCGCATGTCCACGCCACCCACTCCGACCGGCTGGCCCTGTCCACCCGGTCGTGGGGCCGCCCACCACACAAGCGAATCTGTGTGGCGGTGCGCGGTGAGGTGGACGCCGCCAACGCCAAGGACTTCGCGGTGGCGGTGTGCGAGGCCATCGACTTCCGGCACCCCGGGCGCTACGCGGTCGAGGTCGACCTGCGCTCGCTCGGGTTTCTGGCGGTCGACGGGATCGCCGCTCTGCACGCCCTCAACGCGGAGTTCGTCCGGCATGACGTCACCTGGACGGTGATCCCCGGGCCCGCGGTGTCGCGCCTGTTGGCGTTGTGCGACCCCGAGGGCGTCATCCCGCGGGCCGACACCACCGCCGACCCGCAGGAGGCGGAGCCCGCCTGAGCGGCGCCTCGCCACCCTTGACCCGCTGTCGCGGGGGCTGCTAGACATTTCTCCATGTGTTGGGCAGTCGCTCAACACCGACGCGGCCGAATGCGAAGCGAGGATGCGGTGGCGGGTCTGGTCGAGGCGCAGGTGTACTACGACCCCTACGACACCGACATCGTCACCGATCCCTACCCCACCTACGCGCGGCTGCGCGAGCAGGCCCCGCTCTACTACAACGAGCGCTACGACTTCTGGGCGCTGTCCCGCCACGCCGACGTCGAGAAGGCGCTGCTGGACTGGCAGACGTTCTCCAACAGCCGCAGCGACATCCTCGAACTCGTCCAGTCCGAATACGACATGCCCAAGGGCGTGATGATGTTCGAGGATCCGCCCGTGCACACGATGCTGCGCGGGTTGATGTCGCGGGTGTTCACCCCGCGGCGGATGGCTGCCATCGAGGACCAGATCCGCCGGTACTGCATCGGCTGCCTCGACCCGCACGTCGGCTCGGACGGTTTCGACGTCATCGCCGAACTCGCCTCGATGATGCCGATGCGGGTGATCGGCATGTTGCTGGGAATCCCGGAGTCCGAACAGGTTTCGGTGCGCGACGCCAACGACGCGAATCTGCGCACCAAACCCGGCGCACCGATGAAGGTGGCCGACCCCGACCGGATCGCCGACGGCCGGATCTACGCCGACTACGTCGAGTGGCGGTCGAAGAACCCCTCCGACGATCTGATGACCGCGCTGCTCAACGTCGAGTTCACCGACTCCGACGGGGTCACCCGCAAGCTGACCCGCAGGGAAGTGCTCCATTACACGCAGGTGGTCGCCGGCGCGGGTAACGAGACGACCGGACGACTGATCGGGTGGCTGGCCAAGGTGCTCGCCGAACACCCCGATCAGCGCCGCGAGGTCTACGAGGACCGGTCACTGCTCAACCGGGTGGTCGACGAGACGCTGCGGTACGAGCCGACCGGACCACACGTCGCGCGCTGGACGGCAAGGGATTTCGAGGCGTACGGCACGACGGTGCCCGCGGGCAGCGCGATGCTCCTGCTGTTCGGGGCGGCCAACCGCGACCCCCGCCGCTACCCCGACCCGGACGCCTACGACATCCACCGCGACAACATCAGCCACCTCACGTTCGGCAAGGGTCTGCACTACTGCCTGGGCGCCAACCTCGCCCGCCTGGAGGGTCGCGTCGCGCTCGACGAGATGCTGAACCGTTTCCCGGAATGGGACATCGACTACGACACAGCACAACTCGCGCCGACCTCCACGGTGCGGGGCTGGGAGAGATTACGGATCGTCCTGCGATGACCGACGCCTTCTTCGAACTCACCCAGACCAAGGCCCGATACTGCTACACCCTCGACACCCGCGACTGGGCCGGGTTCGCCGATCTGATGGCCGAGGACATCGAACTCGACGTCAGCGAGGGCACCGGGGTGCCGGTGGTGCACGGCCGCGATGCCGCGGTCGACATGATCCGGTCGTCGCTGACCAATGCGCGATCGGCACACCAGGTGCACACCCCGCTGATCGAGGTCGACGGGGACGAGGCCCGCGTCATCTGGGCGATGCAGGACCGGGTGATGTGGGAGAACGGGCCCGCGCTCACCGGGTACGGGCACTATCACGAGCGGTGGGTGCGCGGTGCCGACGGATGGAAGTTGGCCGCGCTGCGGCTGACCCGGCTGATCATGGAGTTCGAGAACGCCGATCACATGGCGTAGCGGCGCACCGTCTCCGGGTGGATGACGAATCGGACCCAGTGCCCGTCGAGGATCCCGGCGAGGTCCCGCTTGCGCACCGGATCATCGAGGTCCCAGTAGCGAGCGGCGAGGCGGGCGGCCAGATCGCGGGCGCCGTCGGGTTCGATCGTGACGCGTCCGGCAACCGACACCCACCGCTCACGCTCGTCCGCCGGTGCGGCGACCACCAGCGAGGCCCGAGGGTCGCGGCGCAATTGGCGGACCTTCACGCTGTCGGGGTCGGTGAACAATTGGATCGTGCGGTCGGTGGTGGTCTCGAACCACACGGGACGCGGCTGCGGCGGAGTCGGTCCGGCGGCCATGGACAGGAACCCGAGCAGGGGGCGCCGAAGGAAGTCGAGATCCCCGTCGAGAAGCGTGTCGTCACTCATGACCTCGATTCAACGCCGACTTCCCGGACAGTTCCATGGGCGAAAGGCTGGATTTCCTGTCTGATCGTCTAACCTCGTTTCAGTGGATGTGTTCGCTGACCTGTTCCGCGGGGTACGCGCCCACGGTTCGCTGTTCGGCAGTTCCACGCTGTCGCCGCCCTGGGCGCTGCACTTCGTCGACGGCGCGCCGCTGACCTTGTGCACGGTCTTGGGAAGCGGCGGCTGGATCGTGCCCTCCGACGCTGCCCCGCAACCGCTTCGCGCCTACGAGACGGTGGTCGTGCGGGGACCGTCGACGTTCACCTTCGTCGACGAACTCGACACCGGCGCCGAGCCGATCGCGTGCGGGCAGTTCTGCGCAACCCCCGAACTCGGCGGCACCCGACACCGACTCGGGTGGAACGACAACGGCGACAAGGGATTCGGCACGACCACGCTGATCGTCGGTGCGTATCCGATGCACGGCGAGATCAACAACCGCCTGCTGGAGGCGTTGCCGGTCGCGCTGCGGGTGGAGGCCGGCGGCACCGGCGACGCGGTGCTCGACCACCTCGCCGCGGAGGTCGCCCTCGACATCCCCGGGCAGCAGATCGTGTTGGACCGACTGCTGGACTGGATGCTGGTGTGCACGCTGCGCGAGTGGTTCGACCGCCCGAACGGCGAACCGCCGCCGTGGTGGGCCGCGCAGCGGGATCCGGTCGTCGGTGATGCACTGCGGTTGATGCACACCGATCCGGCGGAGCCGTGGACCGTCGCTTCGCTGGGGCGCCGCATCGGAGTTTCGCGTTCGACGCTGGCCAAGAGATTCAACGATCTGCTGGGCGAACCGCCGCTGACCTACCTGACCCGTTGGCGCATGACCGTGGCGGCCGACCTCCTGGTCGACGAGTCGGCCACCATCGCGCAGATCGCCGAACGGGTCGGGTACTCCGACCCGTTCGGGTTCAGCGCGGCGTTCAAACGGATCCGCGGTGTCAACCCGAGCGAATTCCGGCGCACCGCCACCGTCGGCCGGCCCTCATGAAGAGCGGCGATGTGGTCGAGGCGTCCATCGCCGATCTGCGGTCCGCGCTCGACGCCGGGAAGGTGACGGCGGTCGGCCTGCTCGAGGCGTATCTGGCGCGCATCGCCGCCTACGACCACAGCGGCATCCGGTTGAACTCGATCGTCGTCCTCGACCCCGGTGCGCACGCCGCGGCCGCTGAATCGGACGCCCGCCGCGCCCGCGGCCGGACGCTCGGACCGCTCGACGGGATCCCGTACACCGCCAAGGACAGCTACCTCGCCCGCGGATTGACCGCGGCCGCAGGCAGTCCCGCGTTCGCGGATCTGGTGGCCCAGCGTGATGCGTTCGCGATCGAGCGGTTGCGCGCCGCCGGGGCGGTGCTCATCGGCCTGACCAACATGCCGCCGATGGCCAACGGCGGTATGCAGCGCGGACTGTACGGTCGGGCCGAAAGCCCGTACAGCGCCGCGTATCTGACCGCGGCCTTCGGCTCCGGCTCGTCGAACGGTTCTGGCACCGCGACGGCGGCGTCGCTGTGCGCTTTCGGGCTCGCCGAGGAGACCTGGTCCTCGGGACGGTCACCGGCGTCGAACAACGCGCTGTGCGCCTACACCCCGTCGCGCGGGGTGATCTCGGTGCGGGGCAACTGGCCGCTGGTCCCGACGATGGACGTCGTCGTACCGCACACCCGGACCATGGCCGACCTGCTCGAGATCCTCGACGTCATCGTCGCCGACGATCCCGACACCCGCGGTGATTTCTGGCGGACCCAGCCGTGGGTGCCGGTGCCCGAGGTCGCCGACGTCCGGCCGCGGTCCTACCCGGCCCTGGCTGCGGGTCCGAAGGTGTTGGCGGGCAGACGGTTCGGGGTGCCGCGGATGTACATCAACGCCGACCCCGACGCGGGGACCGCGGAGTCGCCCGGCATCGGCGGCCCGACGGGTCGTCGCATCGACACCCGGCCGTCGGTGCTGGCGCTGTTCGACGGCGCGCGCCGCGACCTCGAGGCGGCCGGCGCGTCCGTGGTCGACGTCGACTTCCCCGTGGTCAGCAACTACGAGGGGGACCGGCCCGGCGCCCCGACGATCTTCACCCGCGGTCTCGTCAGCCCGGAGTACCTGCGCCGCGAACTGCTCGACCTCTCGGCGTGGGCGTGGGACGAATTCCTCACCGCCAACGGCGATCCCGCCCTGCCCACGTTGCGTGACGTCGACGGTGCGCAGATCTTCCCGCACCCCGAGGGTGCGTTGCCCGACCGCTACGACGGCTTCGACCCTTGGTTCGAGGCGGACATCGCCGCCTACCCGCAGTGGGTGCGCGACAACCCGATCGGATCGATGCTCGACATCCCCGGGCTCGCCGGCGGTGTGCGCGGACTGGAGGAGACCCGGCGGGCCGACCTCGAAGAGTGGATGGACGAGTTGGGGTTGGACGCGGTGATCTTCCCGGCCGCCGCCGACGTCGGACCCGCCGACATGGACGTCGACGCCGAATCGGCCGACCTCGGCTGGCGCAACGGGGTGTGGGTGTCCAACGGCAACCTCGTACCGCGCCATCTCGGGATCCCGACCGTGACGGTGCCGATGGGCACGATGGCCGACACCGGCATGCCGGTCGGTCTCACTTTCGCCGGCCGGGCCTACAGCGACACCGCGCTGCTGCGGTGGGCGTGCGCGTTCGAGGCGACCGGGGCGCGGCGCACGCCGCCGCCCCGCACGCCGCCGTTGGCATGATGGTCGCCAGTACTCACAAGAGACGAGGTGGCCGTGAAGCTCGACCTGTTGACCCCCGGCATCGAGGTGGGTCTGGTGACCACGAACCTCGACGCGATGGTGGCCTTCTACGAAGGCTTCCTCGAACTGCAACCCCAGGGTGTGGTCGAGTTCCCCGGCGGGTCACAGCGGCGCTACACCCTCGGCGGCGGCGTGCTCAAACTCGTCACTTACTCACCGCCGCCGGACCAGCCCGTCGCACCCGGCGGCGGCCGCGCGCAGGCCGGCCTCCGGTACTTCACCGTCGGCGTGAAGAACCTGCGGGCCATCGCCGCCGCGTTCGAGGCATCCGAGTACGAGGTGGTCGAACCGGTCACCGAATTCGCCCCCGTGCCCGGCATGGGGTGGATGTTCGTCGCCGACCCCGACGGCAACTGGGTCGAACTGTTCGGCACCCTCGACGGAGCGGAGACCGCGCAATGAGCTATCCCCAGTACCCGCAGTCACCCGCCCAGGCGCCGACCTGCTACCGGCACCCCGACCGCCAGACCTACGTGCAGTGCACCCGCTGCGGACGGTTCATCTGTCCGGAGTGCATGCGGTCGGCCGCCGTCGGGCACCAGTGCCCCGACTGCGTCGGCGAGGCGGCGCGGTCCGCGCCGCAGGCCCGCGCCCCGTTCGGCGGTCGGCTGTCGGACTCCAAACCGGTCGTGACCTACGCCCTCATCGCGGTCAACGTGCTGGTGTTCCTGATGCAGACGACGTCAGGGCAGTTGGAGCGCGAATTCGTGCTCTGGACGCCCGGCGTCGCCGACGGTGAGTGGTACCGCCTGGCCACGTCCGCGTTCCTGCACTACGGGGCGATGCACCTGTTGTTCAACATGTGGGCGCTCTACGTCGTCGGGCCGCCGCTGGAGATGTGGCTGGGCCGGCTGCGCTTCGGGGCGCTCTATGCGCTCAGCGCGCTGGGCGGGTCCGTGCTGGTCTACCTGCTCTCACCGATCAACGCCGCGACCGCGGGCGCGTCCGGCGCGGTGTTCGGCCTGTTCGGGGCGATGTTCGTGGTGGCCCGCAAACTGAACCTGGACATCCGCGGAATCGCGGCGATCATCATCCTCAACCTGGTGTTCACGTTCGTGTACCCGCTGATCAGCGGTCAGGGCATCAGCTGGCAGGGCCACGTGGGCGGGTTGGTCACCGGTGCGGCGATCGCCGGCGTGTACGCCTACGCGCCCGCCGGCCGCCGCAACCTCGTGCAGGGTGGCGTGACCGCCGCGGTGCTGCTGTTGTTCGTGGTGCTGATCTGGTGGCGGACGGAGGAGATCTTCGCGATGTTCGGCGTGCGCTGAGGCGTCAGGTGTTCGGGGTGGGGCTCTGCTCGGACTCCCACTTGGACTCCAGTGACCGGGTCACCTTGGTCCCCGCGGCGAACTCCTGCTCGAAGGTCTCGCCGTCGTCGCCTTCCAACGTGACCAGGTAGGAATCGTCCCCGTCGTTCTTGTGGACGACCTTGTACGGCTGCGGCCCGGACCCGCGATCCACCGCGATGATGTCGCCCGGGGCGACTACGTCGATCGACTCGTCGGCGAACACGTTGCTCATGCGGCGGGCGTACCCCGGGTGCGCGGTCGGCCAAACGCGAGTCAGGTCATACACACGTCGCTGAACAACAGCACCGGCCACGAGGCGATCGACCCGAGGAACGAGATCGCCAGGTCGACCCCGTGCATATCGCTGAGGTGGTCGGTGTGCGTACTCGACCAGATGACGCCGATGATCAGGTACGGCGTCCCCAGGAGCAGACCGATCCCGATCAGCTCGGCGATGGTCAGCTTGTAACTGAGGAACCGGCGAAGCTTCGTCTCCATGCGATGACCCTCCCGCTCACGTCAGATGTTAACGATCATTCGGAACCCCGGAGGCGCTATCGATCCCATTTGCACGGCCCGCACCCCACCGATGTTCATCGCCGATCGCACACCCCACCCCCGCTCATATGGAATGCTCGCACCCATGGCACTGCCGCAGCAGAGCGGACGGGTCTCCGCCGCCGGGCGGACGCTGACGCTGGCCGACACCCGCATCACCGTCGACCGCCGCACCGCACGGTGGTCGGACGACGAGGTGACCGCGACCGAGGCGATGGACTTCTGGTCGTTCGCCGCGGGCGCCGCCAACGTGATCATGCAGCTGTCCTGGCCGGAGGTCGGCTACGGCGTGGTGGAGAGCAAGGTGGATTCGGGCAACCTGCTCAAGCATCCGTGGAAGCGGGCCAGGACCACGTTCTCCTACCTCGCCGTCGCGCTGTTCGGCAACGACGCCGACCGCGCCGCCTACCGCGCGGCCGTCGACGGCGCCCATCGCCACGTGAAGTCCACCGACGCCAGCCCGGTGCGCTACAACGCCTTCGACCGTGACCAGCAGATGTGGGTGGCGGCCTGCCTGTTCGTCGGGCTCGAGGACGCCTATCAGATGCTGCGCGGCGAGATGACCGCCGCACAGGCCGAGCAGTTCTACCGGTCGGCCTGGCCGCTCGGCACCACACTGCAGGTCACCGAGGACCAGTGGCCGCCCACCCGCGCGGAGTTCGACAGCTACTGGATCGGCGCGTGCGGACGGGTGTCGATGGACGACACCGTCCGCGCCTACCTGACCGATCTGATCGATCTGCGGATGATCCCGGCGCCGCTGCGCTGGTCCTCGCGGCATCTGCTGCAGTTCCTGACCGTCGGGTTCCTCGCCCCGATCTTCCGGGAGGCGCTCGGGGTCACCTGGAGTGCGCGGGAACAGCGGTGGTTCGAACGGCTCTTCCTGTTCGTGGCCTTCGTCAACCGTTTCCTGCCGCCCTTCGTGCGCCAGGGCGGCAGCCATCTGCTGCTCGCGGACGTCCGCCGTCGGGTGCGCCGGCACCGTCGTCTGGTGTGACGCCGTGCTCGCCGCGCTGCGCCGCCTCCTGTTCGCCGAGGTCAGCATCGCCGACCTGATCGAAACGGCGATGTGGCTGGCCGTGCCCTACCTGGTCATCGGCGTCGGGTTCACCTTCCTGCACCCCGAGTACGTGCAGTTCTTCGAAGCTCAGCTGACGACACGCGTCCCGGCCGGAGCCGACCTCGCGGCGTTCGGACAGACGACACTGCTGTGGCCGGTGTTGCTGATCGCCGACTACATCTGCGCCGCCTGACGGCACATCCACGCCATCATGGGCGGTATGGCCGACGACCCGCTGGACCAGCTGTACGCGGTGGCGCCCGAGGAGTTCACCGCGTTGCGCACCCGGCTGGCCGCCGAGGCCAAGAAACGCGGCGACGCGGCGGAGGCCAAACGGATCGGCGCGGCGCGCAAGCCGACGGTGTCAGCGGCGGTGGTCAACCGGCTGGTCCACCACGACGCCGAGGTCGTCGACCGGCTGGCTGAACTCGGCGAGGAACTGCGCGGCGCGCACACCGCCATGGACGGCGAACGCATCCGCGAACTGTCGGCACGGCAGCGCAAGTTGATCGAACAGCTGACCAGGGCCGCCCTCGAGGTGTCCGGCGTCGGCGCCCCGTCGGCCGCGCTGCGTGACGACGTCACCGACACCCTGCACGCGGCGATCGCCGACCCGGGCGTCAGGTCCCGGCTCGGCCGTCTCGCCAAGGCCGAGCACTGGTCGGGTTTCGGCGATGCCGAGATGGTGTTCGCCGAACCAACGAAGAAGGCCACCCCGAAGAAGACCGAGCAGAAGAAACCCGACAGGAAACCGGAGAAGCCCGCGGCGGACAGCGGCGAGCAGGAGCGCAGGCGCAGACGCGACAAGGCCAAGGCCGTGCTGGCGGCGGCCGAACATGCGAAGGCCGGGGCCGACGACACGATGGCGGACCGGCAGAGCGACCTGGCCACCGCCCGGTTGCGGGTCGAGGATGCGAAGGAGCGCCTGGCCAAAGCCGAGCACGCACTCGCCGAGGCCGACGCCGCCTATGAGGACGCCAAGCGCGCCAGCCGCGAAGCCGGTGAGGTGGTCAAGGCGGCGAAACAGCAACTGCGCGACGAGGCCTGACCGATTAACCTCGATCGGCGAGCGTCAAACGTCAGTTTGCGGGGATATTCCGAAAAGTGGCGCGCATCATGCTCTTTGGGCTGGGGTGTCGTTCACTACAAGTGATAGCCGACTCGCGTACTGCGAGCCTACTCTCAGTTTCATGGCGACATTTCTGCATCGCATCGGCCGGTTCGCGTTCCACCGGCCCTGGCACGTCATCGCCGGCTGGATCGTGCTGATCGCCGTGGTGGCGGGCGTCCTCACCGTCAACCCGCCGAAGATCTCGAACGAGATGCGGATCAACGGCACCCCGGCCCAGGAGGTCATCGACCAGCTGGCCGAGCGGATGCCGCAGTCCTCCGGCGGGCAGGGCAGCATCGCGTTCGCCGCTCCACAGGGGCAGCGCATCGACGAGGGCGCCAACCTCGACGCCGTGCTGGCGGCGGTCGACGCCGTCTCGCGCACCGACCATGTCCTCGATCCGCGGGAAATCGCGGCCGCGGAAATGGCGAAGGGCCCCGCCAGCCCGACGCTGTCCGCCGCCGCGGCCGTGACCCGCGCCCAGGTGAACGCCCCCGCGTCGCCGGAGGCCCCGCGGCCGCTGACCATCGACGGCCAGCCGGTGCCCGGCGTGACGGTCTCCGCCGACGGCGCCGCCGCGCTCTACCAGTTCCAGTTCGACAAGCAGACCGCCGAACTGCCCACCGGCGCCGTCGAGAACACCATCGACGCGGCCCGTGAAGCGGTCGGCGACCGCGGCATCGAGGTGCTGCCGTCGGCGAGCATGGCGCAGATGCCCGAGATGGTCGGCGCGGGCGAGGTCATCGGCCTGATGGTCGCGGCGGTCGTGCTGATCGTGACGCTGGGGTCGCTCATCGCGGCGGGCCTGCCGCTGGTCACCGCGCTGATCTCGGTCGCCGTGGGCGTCGGAGGCACGTTCCTGTTCTCGCACCTGTTCGACATGCAGTCGATGACGGCGGTGCTCGCGTTGATGCTCGGCCTGGCGGTCGGTATCGACTACGCGATGTTCATCGTCAACCGGCAGCGGCGGCTGATCCTCGACCGCGGTCTGAGCGCCGCCGACGCCGCCGCCCGCGCGATCGGCACGGCGGGCAGCGCGGTCGTCTTCGCCGGCATGACCGTCGTGATCGCCCTCGTCGCCCTGACGGTCGTGGGCATCTCGCTGCTCACCCCGATGGCGCTCGCGGCCGCGGCCACCGTCGTCGTCGCGGTCGTCGCCGCCATCACCCTGCTCCCCGCGCTGCTCGGCCTGGTGGGTGAGCGCATCGCCTCGCCGAAGGGGCGGCACAGCGTGAGCACCGAGGAGAGCAACCACCGCTTCGCCTCGGCATGGGTGGGCGCCATCCTGCGCAACCGGGTGCCCGCCGCGCTGGCCGGCCTGGCGGTCACCGGCGTGATCGCGCTGCCCGCGCTGTCGATGACGCTCGGGATGCCCGACGGCGGCAGCTACAACGAGGGCACCCCGCAGCGGGAGAGCTACGACGTGATCGCCGAGCACTACGGCGACGGCTACAACGGCCCGCTGGTCGTCGTCGCCGAACCCACGACCGCCGGACAGCTGACCCCTGCGGACATCGCGGCCACCTACAGCGACCTGCGCCGCGTCCCGGGTGTGGCCGACGTGACGTTCGGCGGCGTCAACGACGCCTCCGACACCGCCGTGTTCTCGGTCGTGCCGGAGAACGGACCGACCGAGGAGGCGACCGCCCAACTCGTACGCGACATCCGCGCCCAGTCCGGCCCGCTGGCCGAGTTGCGCGAGGTGAAACTCGGCGTCACCGGCATCACCGCCATGGGCATCGACATGTCCGACCGGCTCGGCAAGGCCATCCCGGTCTACGTCGGCATCGTGATGGGGCTGTCGATCCTGGTGCTAATGGTGGTGTTCCGGTCGATCGCGGTTCCGCTCAAGGCGACCGCCGGCTTCCTGCTCACCGTGCTGGCGACATTCGGCGCCACCACCGCACTGTTCCAGTGGGGCTGGTTCCAGCAGCTGATCGGGCTGTCGGCGACCGGGCCGATCCTGTCGATGCTGCCGATCATGGTGATCGGCGTGCTCTACGGCCTGGCCATGGACTACGAGGTTTTCCTGGTCTCCTCGATGAAGGAGGCCCATGTGCACGGCCACCGCGGCGACGCGGCGGTGGCGCACGGTTTCACCCAGGCCAGCCGCGTTGTCGTCGCCGCGGCGCTGATCATGATGGCGGTGTTCGCGGGCTTCGTGTTCAACGCCGACCCGATGATCAAGCAGATGGGCTTCGCGCTCGCGTTCGGTGTGCTCATCGACGCGTTCGTGGTGCGGATGACCGTGGTGCCCGCGGTGATGTCCATGCTCGGCGACCGGGCCTGGTGGCTGCCGAAGCGGTTGGCGCGGGTGCTGCCCGACCTCGACATCGAGGGTGACAAGCTCAACCGCAACCTCGAGGCCGAGCGGTCCGAGCAGTCCGTCCCGGCCTGACCGGCGGGTCTGCGACGATGACGCGGTGACAGGCATTCGGCGGCTGCTGGCCGCATCACTGCTCGCCGCCGCGGTCATCGCCGCGCCACCCGCCGCCGCGGGTGGTCCGGCCGAGATCACGTTGACGTTCGTGCGCCACGCCCAGTCCGAGGGCAACGCCTCGGGGTTGATCGACACCTCGACACCGGGACCGTCGATCACCGAACTGGGCCGCACCCAGGCCGCCGAGAGCGCCGCCGCACTGGCGGGCAACGACTACGACGGGGTCTACGCCTCGACGATGGTGCGCACACAGCAGACCGCCGCGCCGATGGCCGCCGCGCTCGCCGAACCCGTGGTCGTGCTCCCCGGCCTGCGGGAAGTCGAGGCCGGGCAGTTCGAAGGCAGGCCCGAGGCGTCGGCGGCCGACTACTTCGACGCGCCGGCGCAGTGGCTGAGCGGCGACCGCGCCGCCCGCATCCCCGGTTCGATCGACGGAAACGAGTTCGACGCCCGCTTCGACGCGTCCGTCCAACAGATCTACGACAGCGGGGACGTCAACGCCGTCGCCTACTCCCACGGCGCCGCGATCATGCTCTGGGTGACCATGAACGTCGACAACTCCCACCCCGAACTGCTCCGCGAGCACCCGCTGCCCAACACCGGCCGGGTCGTCGTCACCGGCAGCCCGACCGCCGGGTGGACGCTGATCGATTGGAACGGCACACCGCCGACGGTGTGACGCCCGTCACTGTCGCAGTGATCTGCGGCACAGCTCAACTTCCCGCCGGGCGACTCCGTCGTTAGTGTTGGGCAAGCGCTGACGATGGGGAGCAGGCACATGAGATACCGACTGATGCCGTACGTCACTCTCGAGGTCGACGACCGCCTGCGCCGCCGGGTCCGGTCCTTCGGCGAACACTTGCGGGTCACCGTGCGCGCCTACCTGCTGAGCGCGGCCGACGACGTCGACACGGCCGGCGAACGGGTCCGCGGGATGTGCGACAAGGCGGTCAACCGGGTGGACACCGTGGTCGCGTCGGTCAACGACAAGATCGCACCGTCCTCTTCGGAACCCGCCACACCGCAGTCCAGCCGCGAGGCCAGCTAGCGCCGGGGCGGTGACCCGCCGATAACGCCGAACTTGCGCACTCCCTCTACGGTGGTGGGTGCTGTCTGTCGTCAGCATCGGTCCGGTGTGCAAAGGGGTGTCCGGCTTGGTCGGCCATGGGTTCGCGGTGTTCTTCGCCTTGCTTGCGGCGATCTTCATGGCGATCGGCATCGTCGTCCGTCAGCGCGCCACCATGGACGTGCCGCCCGAGAAGGGCGTCAGCACGGTCATGCTGATGACGCTGCTGCGTCGGCCGGTGTGGTGGGCGGGCACCGGCGCCGCGGTCGCCGGATTCGTCTTTCAGGCACTCGCCCTCGGATACGGGTCTCTGCTCCTGGTGCAGCCGGTGCTGGTCTCCGCACTGCTGTTCGCCCTGCCGTTGAGCGCACGCCTCGCCGGTCGTCGCGTGACCCGGGGGGAGTGGCTGTGGGCGCTGTTGCTGACAGCCGCGCTGACCGTGTTCGTCGCGTTGGCCAAGTCCAGCGCCGGTGACTACGACATCCCGGTCGCGCTGACGGTGATCGTGGTCGCGGTCTGCCTGGGCGTCGTGCTGGCCTGCGTGCTGATCGCGATCCGCGCCACCAACTGGCGGCGGGCGGTGATGCTCGCGGCGGCGGTCGGGGTGTTGTTCGGATTGGTCGCGGTGCTGACCAAGATCGTCATGCACATGATCACCGAGGGCCACGTGCGCACCGCGTTGACCACCCCCGCCCTGTACCTGCTCGTACTGCTCGGCGTCGGGGCGACGCTGCTGCAGCAGTCGGCGTTCCACGCCGGGTCGCTGCAGACGTCGGTGCCGACGATGCTGGTGCTCGAACCCGTGATCGCCGTCGTCCTGGGCGCCATCGTCCTCAACGAGCACATGCAGATCAGCGGACTGGAACCGATCGCGCTGGCCGCCGCCGCAGCGGCCATGATCGCCGCGACGGTCGCGCTCGGCCGCGACGAGGGGGCCTACGAGGAGAAGCTGGAAGCCGAACTGGCCGAACGGGTGGGGTGACCCGTTACGGGTTGATGGTGTTCTCGCCGATCTGGCGGCCCCACACGTACTCGATGGCCAGCGGCTGGCCGAGCTCGAGGTGGTTGTAGGGGGCCAGGGACGCGCCGGTGTCGAGGACCAGATACGGCGCCGGCCACAGATCACGGGTGACCTTCTGCCAGCAGCCGGGACGGCCCTCCGGCCCACCCTTGGCGTTGACCCGCGGCAGGTTGTCCGGGTACACCCACGGGTTCGATGCGCCCTGCACGGTGTTGTGCAGGTTCACCGAGTAGCCGTTGCCTCCGTTGAACTCGGTGAAGGCCGGTTCGGCGTCATGCCAGTTGCGGATCATGCAGAACAGCGACGGGCTGTTGCGGTCGAGGGTCTCGGACACCGGGATGAGGTCGTTGGTGCCGCGCACGAAATAGGGTCCGCCGCGTTCGAGCACGTCGCCGCCGGTGTTGCCGAACCCGACCGCCGACATCAGAGCCTGGTCGAGGTTGGCGCGCTGTTCGTTGAGGGTGCGGGCGGTGGTCACGGCGTTGTCGAGACCGTCGAACAGGTCGGGGGCGGCGTCGCCGTAGACGTCGGCGAGATCGGCGAGCAGTTGAGTGTCCCGCCGGATCTGCGGCATCTGCGGGTTGAGGTCGGCCAGGATCGTGTTGCCGTCGATGAGGGACTGCCCGAAGCGGTCACCGAGACCGTCGAGGGCCTCGGCCGTCGCGGTCAACGTCTGGTTCAGCTTGATCGGATCGACCTGCTCGGCCACCGACACGATGGTCTCGAACAGGGTGTTGAACTCCGTTGACACCGAGTCGACGCGGATCACATCACTGCTCGAGATGCGCTGGGGGACCGGGTTCTCCGGCGACGAGAAGGATATGTACTTGTTGCCGAACACCGTGGTGGCCCGGATCGCGACCTCCGCGTTGGCGGGGATGAGGTCGACGTACTCGGGGCGTAGGGCGAGGGCGAGTTCGGCGGCGGGCCTACCGTCGTCGTCGATCTCCTCGACGGTGTCCACCTGACCGATCTGAACCCCGTTGAAGGTGACCTTGGCGCCCGGATCCATCGAGAGGCCGGACCGCTCGGCGATCATCCGCAGCTTCACCTCAGGGGTGAACGCACCGCGGAACTGCATCCACACCAGCGTCAGGATCAGGACGACCACCAGCACGGTGACCAGGAAGGCCGTCTTCAGCGGCGGGTCGAACCGCCACCGCGTCACCCGGCGTTGCCACGCCGAACCCGACGCAGCCCCCGACCCTGCCACCGTGAACCACCTTCCCCGACCGTGTTCGCCGGCCAACAGTCAAAGTCATCTAACTATTCCAACTGGCGCGCTGTGGCGCAAGTCGGGAGACGTCGGCTGCGGCGCAGATCACCTTGCCAGCAAAGTGGCGAGTATGTCGTGTAATGCTGCATGCTCTGACCCCGTGAGATACGGCAGCCCTGGAAAGGACCTGAACCCGTGAAGTTGACGCCGCTGCCCGAAGAGGAATGGGACGACCGTACCCGCGCGGCCCTCGAGAGTGTGGCGCCGCCGGAACGCCGCGATCCCGCATCGGTGGGGAACGCGTTGGCGACGCTGGCGCGGCACCCGGATCTCACGGCGCGGTTCCTGCCGTTCAGCACCTACCTGACCGAGCAGTCGACGCTGCCGGCGCGGCTGCGTGAGCTGGTGATCCTGCGCGTCGCCCACCACCACGGCTGCGCCTACCAGTGGGTGCACCACAGCGCGATCGGCAGGGCCGCCGGGCTGACGGACGCCGACGTGGAAGCCGCCCGCACCGGGGCCCCCGCCGATGCGTTCGACCGGTTGGTGCTCACCGCCGTCGACGAGCTGCACCACGGTTCGCAGATCAGTGCGCCGACGTGGGAGGCGCTCGGCGACCGGCTCGACGAGCGGGCCCGCATGGATCTCATCTTCACCGCCGGCGGCTACGGGGTGATGGCCACGGCGCTCAACACCTTCGGTGTGGAGCCCGAACCATGGGCGGGCCGGCCGGAGTTCTACGAGGCGGACTGACCGTCAGCTCGCCGCGCGCACCTTGGCGGCCGCGTTCTCCGGCATCGGCTCGTAGCGGGCGAAGGACCGGTGGAACACGCCGGCGCCGTGGGCCAGTGAGCGCAGATCCACCGCGTACCGGGTCAGCTCGACCTGGGGGACCTCGGCGCGCACCACCGTCCGGTCCGCACCGGCCTGTTCGGTGCCCAGTACCCGGCCGCGGCGGCCGGACAGGTCACCCATCACCGTGCCCACCAGATCGTCGGGCACCGTGATGGTCACCGCGTCCACGGGTTCGAGCAGGTTCACGGTGGTCGCCGCGGCAGCCTCGCGCAGTGCGAGCGCACCGGCCATCTGGAACGCATAGTCCGACGAATCCACGCTGTGCGCCTTACCGTCGACCAGCGTCACCCGGATGTCGACCACCGGATAACCGGGCCCGACACCCTTGTCCATCTGCGCGCGCACACCCTTCTCGACGCTCGGGATGAACTGCCGGGGAACGGCCCCGCCGACGACCTTGTCGACGAACTCGAACCCGGCGCCTTCGGGCAGGGGTTCGACCTCGATGTCGCACACCGCGTACTGCCCGTGTCCGCCGGACTGTTTCACGTGCCTGCCGTGGCCTTTGGCGCTGCCGCCGAACGTCTCACGCAGCGGGATGCGCAGTTCGATGACGTCGACGGTCACGCCGTAGCGCCGCGACAGCGCGTCGAGGACGACGGCGGCGTGCGCCTCACCCATGCACCACAGCACGATCTGGTGTGTCTGCGGATTCTGTTCGATGCGCAGGGTCGGATCTTCGGCGGCCAGGCGTGTCAACCCGACCGACAGCTTGTCCTCATCGGTCTTCGCGCGGGGCTGCACGGCGATCGGGAGCAGCGGTTCGGGCATCGTCCACGGTTTGAGCACCAGCGGATCGTCCTTGCCGGACAACGTGTCCCCGGTCTCGGCGCGGGTCAGCCTGCCGATCGCGCAGATGTCGCCGGCCACCACCGACGGGGCCGGCCGCTGCTGTCGGCCCAGCGGGAAGGACAGGGTGCCGATGCGCTCGTCCTCGTCATGGTCGGGGTGGCCGGATCCGGTCGCCGAATCCGCTGCGGCACCGAAGAACGACGAGAAATGGCCCGACACGTGCACGGTCATGTCGGGCCTGATCGTCCCCGAGAACACCCGGGTGAGGCTCACTCTGCCGACGTAGGGGTCCGATGTCGTCTTGACCACCTCGGCCAACAGTGGGCCCGCCGGATCGCACCCGGGGTTCGGCCGGGGAGCGCCCTGTGGGGTGAACACCTCGGGAAGCGGATGTTCCTTCGGAGAGGGGAAACCGCGGGTGGCCACCTCGAGCAGTTCCATCGTGCCCACCCCGCTGCTGCTGCAGACCGGGATCACCGGGAAGAACGATCCGCGGGCCACCGCCTTCTCCAGATCGGCGATCAACAGGGCCTGGTCGATGTCCTCGCCGCCGAGGTAGCGCTCCATCAGGGATTCGTCCTCGGACTCCTCGATGATCCCCTCGATCAGGGAGCCGCGCAGTTCGGTGTACTCGTCGAGGTGCGGCGCGCCGGGGTCGTGAACGGTGCGGACGCCGTCGCGGTACTCGTAGTGCCTGCCGGTCAGCAGACCGATCACGCCGGCATCGGCCAGGAAGTACAGCGGAACGACCTTGTCGCCGAACGCCGTCCGCGCCGCGGCCAGCGCACCGGTGTAGTCGGCCCGGGCGTGGTCGAGTTTGGTGATCGCGACCGCGCGCGGCATGGACACCGCATCGCACTCCTGCCACAGCAGTTTCGTCGGTTCGTCGACACCCTCGTTGGCGGCGATCACGAACAGCGCGCAGTCGGCGGCACGCAGGCCGGCCCGCAGTTCCCCGACGAAGTCCGCATATCCCGGGGTGTCGATGAGGTTGATCTTCACGCCGTCGTGCAGCAACGGCGCGAGCGCCAGGCCGACCGAACGCTGCTGGGACACCTCGACCTCGTCGCTGTCGCAGACCGTCGTGCCCTCCGTGACCGCGCCGGCCCGCGTGAGGACACCCGCGGCGACCAGCAGAGATTCGACCAGGGTGGTCTTCCCGCCGCCCGACGGTCCGACCAGCGCGATGTTGCGGATGGCGTCGGGTGCGTCCGCGGTCGGCACCGTCTGCGGCGTAGTCCTGTCGGCCATGACTTCCCTCCTGCGTCCGGCCCGCGTCTCCACCCTGCTCCGATGTGACCTGCAACACAAGGGGTGGGTGAAACATGAGCAACCGTGGCGCGGGTCCGACAGGCCGTCGCACCGGCGCAGGTCAGCGGCTCTGCAATCGTCCGGATTACCGCGGAGAACGCGAGTTGTGCCGTATCGCAGCGGGTTTCAAGCTGGACGTATGAACCACGACGAATACGCGGCATACCTGCCCGCCCGGTGGCGGGCGCCGATCGAACCGGAGTCGACCTGGTGGACCTGGCGCGGCCGCCGCGTGCACATCGCCCGTGCGGTCCGCCCGGAGAGTCCCGTCCGGATGCTGGTGCTGCACGGCGGGGGCGGGCACGCCGGTGCGCTGTGGCCCCTGGCCGCGATGGCGGCCCGCCAGGGCGTCGACGTGTTCGTGCCCGACCTGCCGCTCTACGGCCGCACCGTCGAACCGCACCCGCGCGACGTGCGGTACGCCGACTGGGTGGACCTGCTGTGCGATCTGGTGCGAGCCGAACGCCGCCGCGACCCGCGGCCGCTGATCGTGTTCGGCGCGAGTATGGGTGGGCTGCTCGGCTACGAGGTGGCCGCCCGCACCGGTGAGGTCGCCCATGTGGTCGCGACGTGTCTGCTCGATCCGGCCGACCCCGCGGCACGTCGGGCCGCCGCCCGGGTACCCCTGGTCGGGGCCGTCGGGCCCGCGGTGCTGCGCGCGCTGGACCCGGTGGTGGGGCGCATCCGCGTGCCGCTGCGCCTCGTCGTGAACATGGCCGCGATGAGCGGTGACCGCGGGCTGGCGCGGCTGTGCGCCCGCGACCCGCGCGGGGGTGGCGTCTCGGTGCCGCTGGGCTTTCTGATCAGTTGGCTGAGGTTCGTCCATACCCGGCCCGAGCGGTTCGACGCGGCGCCCGTCACGCTGGTGCACCCGGCCGCCGACACGTGGACACCACCGGCGCTGAGCCTGAGTTTCCTTGAGCGCCTTCGGGTACCGACACGGGTGGTGATGCTGGCCAACTGCGGTCACTACCCGGTGGAGGAACCCGGGATCGGCCAGCTCGCGGCGGCGCTGCGCGAGGTCTGCGACGACGTGGCTCAGTCCGCGAGCAACCGGTCCACGAGCGCCACCAACTGAGCCGAGTCGGGCGTGCGGCGCGTCATCACCCGGTGCAGATGGGCGTCGACGGTGTGGACCAGCATCTGCGCGGTGGCCACCGGATCGTCGCCGCCGCGGCCGCAGCGGCGCAGGTGGTAGGCGACCTCGTCGATGATGCGGTCCTCGAAGTCCTGCACGGACGCCAGCTCGGCCGGGTGGCGCGGTGCCAGGCGGTGCATCAGACGATGCAGACCGGGACGGTCGCGGTGCAGGGCCACCACCTCGTCGAGGATGACACGCATCGTCTCGTCGAACGGCAGTTGCCGCGCGCGCAGTTCTGCGAACACCTCACCCAGATGCTCACGGGCCTGGCGGACATGACGTTCGGCCAGGGCGTACAACAGCGCCTGTTTGTTCGGGAAGTACTGGTAGACAGAGCCGATCGACACTCCGGCCCGCCCGGCGATCCGGTTGGTGGTGGTCTTCAGGCCTTCGCGGGCGAACATCTGCGCGGCGGCCTCCAGCACGACGTCCACGGTCTCGCGGGACCGGGACTGCCGGGGGCGTCTGCGGGGCGCATCGCTCATCGCCCTCACCATAGGTCGTCGCGGTCCACCTACAGTCGGGTTCATGCAGCGGTACTTCCTCGACTCGGCCGACTCCTTCCTGCCCGGCGCGCTACGCGGCTTCGTCGCGGCCAACCCGGAGGTGGTCTGGCACCGTGACCCCGGCTTCCTCGCGCGCCGGACGCCGACGCCGTCGGGACGGGTGGCGGTGATCTCGGGTGGCGGGTCGGGTCACGAGCCGATGCACTCCGGGCTGATCGGGACCGGGTTGCTCGACGCGGTGTGTCCGGGTCCGGTGTTCACCTCGCCGAACGCGCTGCAGATCGCCGGCGCGACGCGCCACGTCGACTCCGGTGCCGGTGTGCTGCACATCGTGAAGAACTACACCGGCGACGTGATGAACTTCCGCATCGCGCGAGACATCGTGCAGGACGAGGGAATCGAAACCGACGTGGTGGTGGTGGCCGACGACGTGGCGTCCCACTCCGAGGACGGCGGACCCGGGCGCCGCGGCACCGGCGCGACGATCATCGTCGAGAAGGTGTGCTGTGCCGCCGCCGAGGCGGGTGCGACCCTCGCCGAAGTCACCGCGCTCGGCCGGCGCGTCGCGGACCGCGCGCGCAGCATGTCGGTGGCGCTGGACCCGTGCACGGTGCCCGGATCGGATCAGCCGTCGTTCGACCTCGGGCCGGACGAGATGGAGCTCGGCATCGGCATCCACGGCGAATCCGGTACGGAGCGAACGCAATGGCGTCCCGCGGCGGAGATCGTGCGGATGCTGCTGGAGCGGATCCTCGGCTCCCTCGAAGCGCCGGCGGGCGAGCAGGTGATCGTGGTGGTCAACGGTCTCGGCAGCACCCATCCGCTGGAACTGAATCTGGTGTTCGGCCATGTGCTCGAACAATTGCGGGCCGCGGATGTGCGGGTGGTCCGCAGCCTGGTGGGCACGATGGTGACCGCACTCGACATGCGCGGGGCGTCGGTGACGGTGGCCCCGGTCGATGACGAGATGGTCCGGTTGTGGGATGCGCCGACCGATGCGCCGGCATGGCCGCGACTCGCCGCCTCGGAGCCGGGCGAGCTGACCGATGCCACGGTCGCCGAACCGGACAACGCCGTCGATTCGGGACCCGAATGTGCTTGGCTGTCAGTCTTCGTCGAGCGGGTGCAGGGCGCCGTCGACGAGCTGACCGCCCTCGACCGGCAGGTCGGTGACGGCGACTTCGGCGTCAACATGTCGGCGGCGCTCGGCGGTTTCGACCTACCGCTGCGGGGTTCCGACGCCGAGGTCCTCGACGCCATCGCGCGCAGCTTCTTCGTGCGGTCCGGCGGTACGTCTGGTGCGGTGTTCGGCACGCTGTTCCGCGAGCTGTCGAAGGCGTTCTCCGACACCGACGAATTCGGTGAGGCGTTGGCGGCGGGCACCCGGGACGGGCTGGAGTCGGTGGTCGATCTCGGCGGCGCCGAGGTGGGCGACCACACCGTGGTGGATGCGCTGCACCCGGCGAATGAGGCGCTACAGCAAGGTGTTTCGCTCGCCGAGGCGGCGCGGGCGGCGGCCGAGGGTGCGGAGTCGACGCGTGACCAGATCGCTCGCAAGGGGCGCGCAAGCTATGTCGGCGATGCGGCGCGCGGCGCGGTCGACCCTGGCGCGCTGGTGATCTCGTGGTTGTTCGAGGCGGCGGCCGACCGCCGATAAGACCGCTAACTCTCCAGAACGCGGGCGCAGCGGGCGAGTATCGCCTTGAAGTTCCAGGGGAGCAGACGGGCCGAGAGCGCCTCCATCGCCTTACCGCCGCCGTAGGCGGGATGGGAGTACGTGCTGGTCCAGCTGACGTGCGTGCCGTCGCCCGACGGGGTGAACGTGATGGTGCCGCCTTCGTGATCGAACGCCGGGACGGACCGAACGATCCGGTAGGAGTAGCTGTGTGGTGGGTCGTAGGCGGTGATCTCCTCTCGAAACCACATGCCGGCGGCGATCACTTGCCGCAGTGCGCCGACGCCCGGACCGGGGGATTCCCTGGTCCAGGCCGCCCTCAAGACAAGGGGGGCGGCGGTGAGGCTGGCCGGGTCCGCCAGCCAGGAGAACACCCGCTCCGGGGGTGCGCCGATGGTTCGCTCCACGTGGATGGTGACCATGAGGACTCCGAGTCTGCCGAGGCGGTGGGTACGACACTAACCGTGTTTCGTGGCCGAGCCGGTAGGGAACCCACGATGAGACGGGGGCCCGAGCCGCCCGGCTGCGAGCATGGTGCGGCACGGCGTGGAATGTGAACGGCGATACAAGGGGGCCAGGCATGAATTTGAAGAAGATCGCAGCGACGGCCACGATGACGGGTGCACTGGGCTTTGCGGCCATCGGACTGGGTGCCGGTGCAGCGCAGGCGGATCCGCACTGTTGGTGGGTTCCGAACACTCCGGGACCGGGTTGCCTCCCGCCGCCCGGACACCTGAACCAGGCCGGATTCGGGCCGCCCGGGCACTGGGATGTCTGGGGACACAAGATCAACCCCGGCAAGGTCAATCACTGGTAGGTCGCGCCTGCCACAACAACAGCCGTCCGGCTTTCGAGCAGGGCGGCTGTTTGTGTTGGGTCCGCGTTTCAGACCATCTCGGTCGATCCGCACGGTCGTTCGAAGCCTAGTTGGTGGCGACCGGCTGGCGGCCGTGGCGTAGTTGCTGGTGCGTCACACCTGGGAGTCGGCGGAGTCGGTGCGCTATCAGCGGTCCTTTCAGCGATTCGACTGTCCAATACGCTGCTCCGCCCGGTTGGTTTGCGAGACACTGAAGCTCTGACGCTTCTGCGGGGAAGGGCAGGCCATGACAGGTTTTCGTGTGGGCGTGGGGGACGGGATACCTGCGGCTCGCCCTGCAGCAGAGACGATGACCCGAGCCAACTACCTCGGGGCGGTCGCCAACCGTGTCGACTCGTTCTGGGTCCCCGACCACCTCAACCAACTGTTCCCGCGTTCGTTGTGGAAGCAGAAGTATTGTGGCGCAACCAAGCTGATACCACGGGTCGACGCCGTAATGGAACCATGGACCATGCTCGGGCACATCGCTGCCCGCAACCGGGCCGGTCGCCTGCGGCTTGGCGTGGCGGTGACGGATAGCGGTCGGCGCAACCCCGCGGTCACCGCACAGGCGGCCGCCACTCTTCACTTGCTCACTCGCGGAAGGGCGATCCTTGGCATTGGCCCCGGCGAACGTGAAGGTAACGAGCCCTACGGTGTTGACTGGTCCAAACCGGTCGCGCGTTTTGAGGAGGCGATGGCCACCATTCGCGCGCTATGGGATTCGGGCGGCGAGCTCGTCAACCGCGACTCTCCCTTCTTTCCGCTACGGAAAGCGATATTCGATTTGCCGCCGTATCGCGGGAAGTGGCCCGAAATCTGGATCGCCGCCCACGGACCGCGGATGCTGCGCGCCGCCGGGCGATACGCAGATGCATATTTTCCAAGTTTCGCTCACCTGCCCACGGAGTACGCACAACGGCTTGACAGCGTCCGGTCAGCCGCTTCCGACGTCGGTCGCGATCCGATGGCCATTCTCCCAGCGGTGCAGATGTTTGTAGTCACGGGGAGCACCCGGGACGACGTGGACGAGGCGCTTGATTCCGAATTACTCCGCGCGTTCGGGCTCAATGCTTCTGATGACGTTTTCACCCGCCACGGTGGGCGGCACCCAATGGGCGCGGGCTTCTCTGGTGCTCAGGATCTGCTCCCGCACGACATGGACGAACAAACGGCCTTGTCGCACGTGGCTGTGATTCCGCCGGGGGTGACACGGGAGTTTCTGCTGAACGGAACCTCCGACGAGGTCATTCAGCAAGCCGCGCAGTGGCGTGATTGCGTCCGCTACATGGTGTTGGTTAACGTGAGCTTCCTGCAGCGCAACCTGCGCAAGGGGCTGATGTCGGTAAAGCCGTTCAACAAGATCGTCCGTGAGCTCAAGAAACTCTAACCATCTCCCGCTCTGCACAGTGTTCTTCAGAATTTCGACGCCACCATTCGTTCGCGACATCTTGGCGGGACAACCAATTGCCCAACGGCATATGAACTCAATGGCGTGCGCGGCCGCAACAAGGGAAGACGTCAGGGGAGCACTCCATCACGGCGCGGGAACCGATCTGCGGCCGGCCCTGGTGGGACTCGACGACGATCTCTGTCAGTGCCCTCATTGGGGTTACATGCTCAGCGGTCAACTGCGTATGCACGCCCGGGAAGGACAGCATGTCTATACCGCCGGGGACGCGTTCTACTGGGCCGCGGGGCACGCGCCCGAGGCGATCACGGATTGCGAGTACGTCGATTTCTCTCCCACCGAAAGCATCAAGACAGTGCTCGATCACATCACGGGCGCAGGCGGCTGACATTCCGTGAAGTGGCCGTGGGCCAGTCGCTTTCATCCACCCTTCTGAAGGGGGTGCTCAGGCCTGCCACGATGACCAGCGCCGCACCTCGACGGTGACGACCGGTCCGTCGAGGGCGAGACGTTCGTACTGCGGGTACTTCTGCCGCAGCATGGCGTACCCGGCCGCCATCTCGTCGCCGCTGTGGTGCACGGCGGCCACCCCGTCGGCCCGCACCCACCACAGCTGACCCCAGTCGTCGGAGTAGTGGTCGACGATCAGGCAAACCCGCGGATCGGCTTCGATGTTGGCCAGCCGACGCAACCGCTGGGTCGACTTCCGCTTGGCGTCCACCGCCGTGTACACCGTCTCGCGGTGCACGGCGAACACCACCGGCACGAGATGCGGCGCACCGTCGGGGTTGACCGTCGCCAGCGTCGCCGCGGGGGCCGCGGCGAACATCTCGACCGCGTCGAATTCGGCCATACCGCCACCCTATTGGCGGATTGTCCGGCGTGTGGGTCAATCAGGCTCGCGCGGATTGTTCGGTTTCCGGATGGCGGGGTTCTTGGTCACCCCGATCTCGGGCTTCTTCGTCTGGCTCGGCCGCTGCGTCGGCCGCCACGTCGGTCCGGTGTTGACCGGGGCCTCCGCCGACGGCGGCGGTGGTGGTGGCGGGGGAGGAGGCGGCGGTGGCGGTGGCGGAGGTTCGCTCGTGCGTGATGGCGACGGCGACGGCGCCACCGTCGACGACGGCGTGGGCGCGACCGTCGACTCCTCGTCGCTGTCCGCGCCGCCGAGGCCACCGAGGATCAGCAGCACCGCGGACACCACGAGCGCGATCGCGGCCAGCGCGACGATCATGAGCGCCGTCACCGCCTGCCGCGTCCGGTACCACGGCGGGGGCGGTGGGCGGAACGTCCACGTGTTGGCGTTGAACGCGTCGAAACGGTCGTCGGGCAGCGGTGCGGTGTACTCGGGTTCGCTGAATTCCGGTTCCGTGTACTCCGGTTCGGTGTAGTCCGGTTCGGTGTAGTCCGGTGCGGTGTCGTCCGGTGCGGCGGCGTACTCCGCGACGGTCGGCTGGTAGACATCGTCGTAATCCGGTTCGGCCGCGGGGCCATGTTCGGCGCGCGCGCCGCCGACATGGGGCGGTTCATCCCAGCGGTAGTCGAAGTCCCCCGGGGCTTCGCGTTCGGCCACGCTCCGATGCTATCCCCGCGACCAGCACAAATGCGCGGGCACGGGCATCGTCATCCTGATCTTGATCAACGCCGGCGCGTTACCCGCCTGGTCACGGTAGGGTTCTCACGCCCCGTTCGGATTCGTTCACCGCGGTGACCGGGGGCGGTAACCACCGTGTCACCGCGGCGCTTCCTGACCATCGGAAGGTTCGGCAATGACCACTTCACGGCTGCTGGCAGCCTGCACATCCGCGCTTCTGCTCTCCGGTCTGGTGGCCTGCGCCCCGCCGGAGAAGGAGTCGGGCGGCGGCGAGACCGATTCCGGCGTCCAGGTCGGCGAGGCCACCTCGGCGGCCGACTTCGGCGGCATGGACAAGCTGGTCGAGGCGGCCAAGGCCGAAGGCGAACTCAACGTCATCGCGCTGCCCCCGGACTGGGCCAACTACGGCACGATCATCGACACGTTCTCGAAGAAGTACGGCATCAAGGTGAACTCCGCGCAGCCGGACGCCGCCAGCCAGGACGAGATCAACGCCGCCAACCAGCAGCGCGGTAAGTCCACCGCGCCCGACGTGTTCGACCTCGGCCAGTCCGTGGCGCTGGCCAACACCGGCATGTTCGCGCCGTACCAGGTCGAGACGTTCGACGACATTCCGGCCGAGTTCAAGGATCCCGACGGCACCTGGGTCAACGACTACGGCGGCTACATGTCCATCGGCTACGACTCCGCCAAGGTGCCGCCGATCGCCAACGTCGACGATCTGCTCAAGCCCGAGTACCGCGGCAAGGTCGCGCTCAACGGCGACCCGACGCAGGCCGGCGCCGCCTTCTCCGGCGTGATGATGGTGGCGCTGAGCCAGGGCGGTTCCGCCGACGACATCGCCCCGGGCGTCGAGTTCTTCCGCAAGCTCAAGGACGCCGGCAACTTCCTGCCCGTCGACCCGACCCCGGCCACCATCGAATCCGGTCAGACCCCGGTCGTCATCGACTGGGACTACCTCAACGCCGCGGAGACCAAGAAGCTGCCGAGCTGGAAGGTGGTCGTGCCGCCCGGGCAGGCCGTCGCCGGCTACTACTACCAGGCCATCAACAAGGACGCCCCGCATCCGGCCGCCGCGCGCCTGTGGCAGGAGTTCCTCTACAGCGACGAGGGGCAGAACCTCTACCTCGGCGGCGGGGCACGCCCCGTACGGGCCGAACCGATGCAGCAGGCCGGCACGATCGACAAGGCGGCGTGGGATGCCCTGCCGCCGGTGAGCGGTGAGCCCGTCATCGTCTCGGTGGAGCAGAACAAGAAGGCCACCGATTACCTGGCCGGCAACTGGGCCAGCGCGATCGGCTGACGGGCACCGTGAGCACCCTGGGCCGACGGCTGCGCGACGGGGTGCCGCTGCTGCCGTTCTTCGCCGTCCTGACGATCTTCCTGCTGATCCCGACGGTGACGGTGGTGGTGAACGCCTTCGTCGCCGACGGCGCCTTCTCCCTGGACCGCATCGAGGCGTTGTTCTCCGCGACCGCGCTGTCGGCGTTGTGGAAGAGCGTGCTGCTCTCCGGCAGCACCGCGCTGATCGGAGCGGTCCTCGGCGCGCTGTTGTCCTGGCTGATAGTGAGCAGCCCGCCGGAGTCGATGGTGCGCCGCGCGGTGCTCGCGCTGTGCAGCGTCCTCGCCCAATTCGGGGGTGTCGCACTGGCATTCGCGTTCCTGGCGACCGTCGGCCTCAACGGGGTGCTGACGCTGTGGATCCAGCAGGCACTGGGCTGGAACCTCGCCGGATCGGGCTGGCTCTACAGCCTGTCCGGGCTCATCCTGGTGTACACCTACTTCCAGATACCGCTGATGGTCATCGTGTTCGTCCCCGCGCTGGAGGGACTGCGCGAACAGTGGCGGGAGGCGGCGGTCAACCTGGGCGCCTCGACCTGGCAGTACTGGCGCGAGGTCGGCTTCCCGCTGCTGACGCCGGCGTTCCTCGGATCGCTTCTGCTGTTGTTCGCCAACGCCTTCGCCGCATACGCGACGGCCGCGGCGCTGGTCAGCCAGGGCAGCCCGATCGTGCCGCTGCTGATCCGCTCCGCGCTGACCAGTGAGGTGGTGCTCGGCCAGTCCGGCTTCGCCTACGCGCTCGCGCTGGAGATGATCGTCGTGGTGGCCTTGGTGATGGTCGCCTACAACGCGCTGGTGCGCCGCACCGCGAGGTGGCTCCAGTGAAAAAGGTTGTGCGCGTAGTCCTGTGGCTGGTTTTCGCGCTGTTCTTCCTGTTCCCGCTCTACGCGATGGCCGATTTCTCGACCCGCGACCTGATCAACGGCGGCCGCACCCTGCAGGCGTGGCAGAACCTCGTCGCCGACCGGGCGCTGTACCAGGCCATCATCATCTCCCTGCTGCTCGCGGTGTTCACGGTGATCGCGATGCTCGCCGTGCTGGTACCGACGATGATCTGGGTGCGGCTGCGGGCGCCGTGGGCGCGGCGGCCCGTCGAATTCCTGTGCCTGCTGCCGCTGACCATCCCGGCACTGGTGATCGTCGTCGGGTTGAAGAACGTCTACCTGTGGGTGACGTACTTCCTCGGGGAATCCGCTCTCACACTGACATTCGTCTACGTCGTGCTGGTGCTGCCGTTCGCCTACCGCTCGATCGACGCGGCGCTGTCCGCCATCGACCTGCAGACGCTCTCGGAGGCGGCCCGTTCGCTGGGCGCCGGGTGGACCGCGACGATCCTGCGGGTGGTGGTGCCCAACATCTGGTCGGGCATCCTGTCGGCGGCGTTCATCTCGATCGCCGTCGTCCTCGGTGAGTACACCATCGCGTCGCTGAGCGGTTTCCAGACGCTGCAGGTGCAGATCGTCGCACTCGGCAAGACCGACGGACCGACCTCGGTCGCGGCGTCGCTGGCCGTGCTGCTGTTCGGATTCGGTCTGCTGCTGGTGCTTTCGCTCGTCACCCGCGGCCGCCGTCGCCCCGCCACGCTAGGAGCCGCATGACCGCCGGAGTCGCCGTCGAACTCAACGACCTGACCCGGGTCTACGGAACGGTTCATGCGCTCGACGGGCTGACCCTGCACATGCAGCCCGGCGAACTCGTCGCACTGCTCGGCCCCTCCGGGTGCGGGAAGACCACCGCGCTGCGCATCCTCGCCGGCCTCGACGAGGCCACGTCGGGTTCGGTGTCGGTCGACGGTCGCGACGTCAGCCGCGTGCCCGCCAACAAACGCGATATGGGCATGGTGTTCCAGGCCTACAGCCTCTTCCCGCACCTGACCGTGCTCGACAACGTCGCGTTCGGCCTCAAGATGCGCGGAAAAGCCAAGGCGGACCGGCTGTCTCGCGCCGCCGACATGCTCGACCTGGTCGGTCTGTCGGCGCACAAGCACAAGTACGCCAACGAACTGTCCGGCGGTCAGCAGCAGCGGGTGGCGCTGGCGCGCGCCCTGGCCGTCCAGCCGCGCGTCCTGCTGCTCGACGAACCGCTCTCCGCGCTGGACGCGAAGGTCCGCGCACAGTTGCGCGACGAGATCCGGCGTGTCCAGCTCGAAGTGGGGACCACGACGCTGTTCGTCACCCACGACCAGGAGGAGGCGCTGGCGGTCGCCGACCGGGTCGGCGTGATGAACCAGGGCCGCCTCGAACAGCTCGCCGCCCCCGCCGAGCTGTACGCGCACCCCGCGACGCCGTTCGTCGCGCAGTTCGTCGGGCTCAACAACGAGGTGCCGGCCACGGTGAGCGCGGGCAGCGCGCGGCTGCTCGGCACCGAGGTGCCCGTGCTCGACGGATCCGCCACCGGCGGCGACGGGGTGGCGCTGGTGCGGCCCGAATCGGTCACCGTCACCACCGGCGGCGCCCCGAACGCGACGGTCACATCGGTGGCGTTCCTCGGGTCGATCTCACGGGTGTACTGCACCCTGTCCGACGGCACCGTGCTGTCCGCGCAGTTGCCCAGCTCGCAGGCGACGAAATTCACCAGCGGCGACGCCGTCACCGTGGGCGTCGAACCCACCGCGGTGCTCGTCGTATCGCGTTGACTTTGCGCTGAGGGCGCGAAAGCTCGAGTGGGCGAGACCCTGGACGCAGAGTCAACGGCAGTCAGACCGCTTTGATCGGTTCGATTCCCAGATCGCGGTAGGTCACCAGCGCGGCGAACGGCACGCCCCGTTCGGCGAACAGCGTCGCCGCGACGTCACCGCGGTCGACCATCGGGATCACCCCGGTCACCACCGCGCCGGCCGCGACCACTCGGTCGAACGCCAGCGCCGTCGACCCACCGGTGCTGATCACGTCGTCGACGAGCAGCACCCGCATCCCGGGCTCGATACGCGTGCCCTCGATCCACTGTTCGCGGCCGCGCTGCTTCTGCTCCTTGCGCACCGAGAACCAGGCCGCACCGGTGACCATCGCGACGCCGTGGGCGAGCGGGTCGGCGCCCATCGTCAGACCGCCGACGGCGTCGAACTCGATGCCGGTGCGTGCGGCGAGATCCGCGACGGCGCGGCTCACGATCGTCAGCCGCTCACCGTTGTCGACGGCGTACTTCCCGTCGATGTAGTCGTGGCTGAGTTGTCCGCTGGCGAGGCGGAACGGCTCCTCACGGTGTTCGTATCCGCGCGTGCGGATCAACTCGAACGCCGCTTGCCAGGATTCCGGACGGTCGCTCTGCGCAGACATACCGCAGATCGTATTAGACGCCCCGTCAGCCCTGACGGGCCCGCCGCGTCAACTCCACGGCGGCAGACCGCAGTTCGGCGGGCGAATTCAGCGGCGCGGCATACCCCACCCGGGTGTAGGCGATCCCGCGTTCGGTCTCGAGCCGGAGGTCCAGGCCGTAGCGATCCGCCCCGGTGCACATCGCGGTGGTGGCGTCGGGATAGCCGCCGAGCACCCGCGCCATCGCCAGCAGCGATTCGGCGTGGTCGGCGTTGAGATGCGCCACCGCACCGGAGGCGTGCGGGGCGACCGGATCGGGTTCGGCGGCTGCGTAGTCCGCACCGCTGCACGAATCCATCCGGCCGTAACCGCCGACCCACCGGACCCGGCGCACCCGTAGCACCCACACGGTGAAATCCCTGTAGTCGATGTAGTACTTCGCCGCCGACACCGCGGCCAGGTGGGCATCGCGCGCCGCGCCGGCCTCCTCACCGGCGGGGCGCTCGACCACCCCGGCCAGCGTCACGCGGCCGCTGGCGAGCGGATCGGATTCCGACGCCGGCGCGACGATCGCGAGGCTCGCCCGCGGATCAGCGGCCAGATTGCGGCCGTGTTCGGCGAGGTTCGACACGCACAGCACCGGGGCGCCGTGGAGCAGACCGTAGGTGACGAACGACGCCCACGGATCCCCGTCGGCGGTCAGCGTGGCCAGCGTGGCGGTGTTGGTCGAGGCCGCGATGGTGCGGGCCTCCTCGGCGGCCGACGGTCGCACAGCCTCCACGGCGGGACTAAGCGGCGGGGGCACCGACGGCGCGTCGCCGGGGTCGCCGTGATCACGGTTGGCCACTTCGGCACCATACCGCTGCGCTGCGGTCGCGCGGCGGCCCGCACTGGGCCACGATTCAGGTATCCCCACGATGGGTAGGACTGAAGACCGATGGACCACAGCAGCGGCTCACCCGCCCACCCCGATCACGATCCGGCCGAGGGCAGCCACATCGAGGACGGGGTGGTCGAACATCCGACCGCAGGGGACTTCGGCCACGCGCGGATGGTCCCCGAGGACCGGACGTGGTTCAAGCGGGCCGTGTTCTACGAGGTGCTCGTGCGTGCGTTCCACGATTCGGACGCCGACGGTTCCGGTGACCTGCGCGGGCTGACCGAACGCCTGGACTACCTGCAGTGGCTCGGCGTCGACTGTCTGTGGCTGCCGCCGTTCTACGATTCACCGCTGCGCGACGGTGGATACGACATCCGCGACTTCTACAAGGTGCTGCCCGAATTCGGCACCGTCGAGGACTTCGTCACGCTGCTCGACGCCGCCCACCGCCGCGGCATCCGGGTCATCACCGACCTGGTGATGAACCACACCTCGGACTCCCACCCGTGGTTCCAGGAGTCGCGCCGCGACCCGGACGGACCCTACGGCGACTTCTACGTCTGGAGCGACACCAGCGACAGGTACGCCGACGCGCGGATCATCTTCGTCGACACCGAGGAGTCCAACTGGACCTTCGACCCGGTGCGGCGGCAGTTCTATTGGCACCGCTTCTTCTCCCACCAGCCGGATCTGAACTACGACAACCCGGCCGTGCAGGAGGCGATGCTCGACGTGCTGCGCTTCTGGCTCGACCTCGGCATCGACGGGTTCCGGCTCGACGCCGTGCCGTACCTGTTCGAACGCGAGGGCACCAACTGCGAGAACCTGCCGGAGACCCATGCGTTCCTGCGGCACTGCCGCAAGGTGATCGACGACGAATATCCGGGCCGGGTGCTGCTGGCCGAGGCCAACCAGTGGCCGGCCGACGTGGTCGCGTACTTCGGTGACCCGGACACCGGCGGCGACGAGTGCCATATGGCGTTCCATTTCCCGCTGATGCCAAGGATTTTCATGGCCGTCCGGCGCGAGTCGCGGTTCCCGATCTCCGAGATCCTCGCGCAGACACCGGAGATCCCGGATATGGCGCAGTGGGGGATCTTCCTGCGCAACCACGACGAGTTGACCCTCGAGATGGTCACCGACGAAGAACGTGACTACATGTACTCCGAATACGCCAAAGACCCACGGATGAAAGCGAATGTCGGCATCCGGCGGCGTCTGGCACCACTACTGGAGAACGACCGCAATCAGATCGAATTGTTCACCGCGCTGCTTCTCTCACTCCCCGGGTCACCGGTGCTGTATTACGGCGACGAGATCGGCATGGGCGACATCATCTGGCTCGGTGACCGCGACGGTGTCCGCACCCCGATGCAGTGGACGCCGGACCGCAACGCGGGCTTCTCGAAGGCCACGCCCGGCCGCCTGTACCTGCCGCCCAACCAGGACGCCATCTACGGTTACCAAGCGGTGAATGTCGAAGCGCAGCGGGACAGTTCGAATTCGCTGCTGAACTGGACGAAGACCATGCTCGGGGTGCGCAGACGCCACGACGCGTTCGCGATCGGCATGTTCCGCGAACTCGGCGGGTCGAACCCGTCGGTGCTGGCGTTCGTGCGTGAGACCGCCACCGACACGGTGCTCTGCGTCAACAACCTGTCCCGCTTCCCGCAGCCCATCGAACTGAATCTGCAGCAGTGGAACGGTTTCACGCCGGTCGAGATGACCGGCTACGTCGACTTCCCGAGTATCGGGGCGCTGCCCTACTTGCTGACCCTGCCCGGCCACGGGTTCTACTGGTTCCAGCTACGCGCCCCCGACCCCGAACCCGAAGGAGTGCAGCCATGAACCTCCCCTTCGACGACTGGCTACCGCAGCAGCGGTGGTACGGCGGACGCAGTCGTGAATTCTCCTCCGCCACAGCGGATGTGGTGGTAACCCTGCGTGACGACCTCGACCTGGTGCTGCTCACGGTGAACTACGCCGAAGGCAGGCCGGAGCATTACCAGATCCTGGTGCGCTGGGATGCGGCCCCGATCGACGAGTACAGCGCGGTCGCGCGGATCGGCAGCGACACCGAACACGGCGAACGCACCGGCTACGACGCGCTCTACGATCCCGCGGCGGCCCATTTCCTGATGACGCTGATCGACTCCTCGGCGCAGGTCGGCGACATCCGATTCGCGAAGGAACCGGAGGTGACGCTGCCGCTGCAGGCCGCGCCGCGGGTGTCGAGCGCCGAGCAGAGCAACACCAGCGTCATCTTCGACCAGGACGCGATCCTCAAGGTGTTCCGGCGCATCACCCCCGGTATCAATCCCGACATCGAGCTGAACCGGGTCCTCGCCCGCGCCGGCAACCCGCACGTCGCTCGGCTGCTCGGGTCGTTCGAGACGACGCTCGACCGGGAGCCCTACGCGCTGGGCATGGTCACCGAATTCGCCGCGAACTCCGCGGAGGGCTGGGATATGGCACTCACCAGCACCCGCGACCTGTTCGCCGAGGGCGACCTGTACGCCGACGAGGTGGGCGGCGATTTCGCCGGGGAGTCGCACCGGCTCGGCGAGGCGGTCGCGTCGGTGCACTCGACGCTCGCCGCCGAACTCGGCACCTCGCAGGTGCCGTTCCCGCTCGACACCGTGCTGGAGCGGCTGCAGTCGGTGGCCGATGCGGTACCCGAACTGCAGCCGCACGCCCAGTCGATCGAGGAGCGCTACCGCAAACTCGCCGACCAGGAGATCACCGTCCACCGGGTGCACGGCGACCTGCACCTCGGGCAGGTGCTGCGCACCACAGAGGGCTGGCTGTTGATCGACTTCGAGGGCGAACCGGGCCAACCGCTCGACGAGCGCCGCCGACCCGACTCCCCGATGCGCGACGTCGCGGGCATGCTGCGGTCCTACGAATACGCGGCCTACCAGCGGCTCATCGAACGCGGCGGCGACGCCCAGCACGACAAACAGCTCGCCGCCCGGGCCCGGGAGTGGGTGAACCGCAACGTCAGCTCGTTCTGCGACGGGTACGCCGCCGCGTCGGGCACCGATCCGCGTGACCATGCCGAACTACTGGCCGCCTACGAACTCGACAAGGCGGTCTACGAGGTCGGCTACGAGGCGCGGTACCGGCCGAGCTGGCTGCCGATCCCGATGAAGTCGATCCTGCGGATCCTCGGCGTGTGACTAGACGGTGACGACCTCGTAGTCGCCCAGCCCGCCCATCAGCACGTGCAGCTGATCCTGCGCCGACCCCAGCGTGTTCTCGATCGCGGTGAGCCGCGCGGCGTAGTGGCCGACCGGATACTCCGCGGTGACGCCGATACCGCCGTGCAGCTGGATGGCCTCCTGGGCGATGTGCCGGCCGGAGCGGCCGATCTGCAGCTTGGCGCGTGCGGCGATCGCCGGGTCGAAGTTGCCGTCGGCGATCGACATCGCCGCGTAGAAGGTCATGCTGCGGGCCAGCTCCAGTGACACGTACATGTCCGCCGCGCGCTGCGTCAGCGTCTGGAACTTGCTCAGCGTGACCCCGAACTGCTTGCGGTTCTTGAGGTAATCGGTGGTCAGCCGCAGCGCCTCCTCCATCGCGCCGAGCGCCTCGGCGCACAGCGCCGACTGCAGGCGGACCACCGCGCGCGAGATGGCTTCGCCGGCGTCCCCGCCGGCGCCCAGCGGTGTGGCGGCCACCCCGTCGAGGTCGATCTCGGCACCGCGGTGACCGTCGAAGGTGCGGTAGGGCTTGCGCGACACCGCAGCGGCGTCCGCCAGGAACAGACCCGCGCCGCCGTCGGGCAGTGCGGCGCTGACGATCAGCGTGTCGGCGCTGTCACCGGCGATCACCGGGTTCTTGCGGCCGGTGAGCGTCCACGAATCCCCTTGCTGGGCAGCGGTTGTCGAGAGCTTCGCACCGGCACCGCGCATACCGGGTTCGGTGTGGGCGAACGCGAGCAGACGCTGTCCGGCGGCCACCTCGTCGAGCACCTGCTTCTGCTCGTCGCTGCCGACCTCGGCGATCAGGGCGCCGGGGCCGAGCGCGGCGGAAAGCACCGGCTCGGGCGCCAGCCGTCGACCGATCTCGGTGGCCACCACCATGATCTCGAGCTGTCCGCCGGCGTCCTCCTCGAAACCGAGGCCCAGGATGCCGATCTCGGCCAGCTGATTCCACACCTCGCGGCTCCAGCCGAGCTCGGAGTCGACGACCTTGAGCCGGGTCTCGATGTCATAGGTGCGGGAGAGCACCTCGCGGCTGGTGTCGCGGAGCAGTTCCTGCTCGTCGGTGAAGTCGAAATCCATGACTACCTCACAATCCGAGAATGGTCGACGCGATGATGGTGCGCTGGACCTCGTTGCTGCCGCCGTAGATCGACGTCTTGCGGTAGTTGAGGTACGTCGGCGCGCTGCGCTGCGCCCACTCGGGCGACGCCAGGTCGGCGCCCGCCCCGAACGGCAGGGCGTCGGGTCCGGCCACCTCGACGAGCAGTTCGGTGGCGAGCTGCTGCAGCTGGCTGCCGCGGAGTTTGAGCACCGACGAGGCGGGGTTGGGCTGTCCGTCGGCAGAACCGGACGCCACCCGCATCTGGGTGAGCTCGAGGGCGATGACGTCGTTCTCCGCCTCGGCGAGCCGGGCGGCGAACAGCGGATCGTCGATCAGGCCGGATTCCTTCGCGCGGGCCTTGGCCTCGGCGAGCTTCACCTTGGTGCGGCCCACCTGGGTGATGCCGGTGCGCTCGTTGCCGAGCAGGAACTTGGCGTAGCTCCAGCCCTTGTTCTCCTCACCGACCAGCTGATCGGCGGGCACCCGGACGTCCTCGAAGAAGACCTCGTTGACCTCGAAGCTGCCGTCGATGAGCTTGATCGGGCGCAGCGTGATCCCGGGGGTGTTCATGTCCATGAGCAGCATCGAGATCCCGGCCTGACGCTTGGGCGCCTGCGGGTCGGTGCGGACGAGGTTGAAGATCCAGTCGGCGTGCTGGCCGAGCGTGGTCCACGTCTTCTGACCGTTGACGATGTAGGTGTCGCCGTCGCGGACCGCGGTGGTGCGCAGCGAGGCCAGGTCCGAACCGGCCTCCGGTTCCGAGAAGCCCTGGCACCACCAGATGTCGAGCGCCGCGGTCGGCGGCAGGAACCGTTCCTTCATCTCCTGGGACCCGAACTCGGCGATCACCGGGCCGATCATCTTGGAGTTGAAGGTCAGCGGTTCCGGGACACAGGCCAGCTGCATCTCGTCGAGCCAGATCTGGTGTTGGACCGGCGTCCAGTCCTTGCCGCCCCACTCGACCGGCCAGTTCGGCACGGCGAGTCCGTGGTCGTTGAGGATCTTGTGCGTGGTGACGATGTCGTCCTTGGAGACCTCGCCGCCTCGCCGGGACCGCTCGCGGATCTCGGCGGGGATCTCGGTGCGGTAGAAGGTACGAAGCTCGTCGCGGAAGGCGGCTTCCTCTTCGGTCAGCGCCAGCTGCATGTGTGACTCCCTGATCGGTGACTGAGGGCCTGAATTCACACTAACTCACCGGTTGGTCGGGTCGGCTACCGGTCAGTAGAAAGGGGGATGTCAGCGGCGGAGCATGAACGCCAGGAAGTGCTCGCGCACCTCCGGCGGCGCGGTCTGACCGGGGTCGGCGGCGTGCAACAGGCCGACTCCGGCGGAGAACATGATCGTCGAGCGCAGCGCCGCCTCGTCGTCGGGAAATCCCTCGTCGAGGAACGCCTGCTGCAGCGCGGCCAGCACCCGGCGGTCACTCTGGCGGACCTTGTCGGCCACCTCGTCGTCGGCGATCGCCCACGTCCGCATCACGCGTTCGACCGCCCAGTGCGACGGGTTGACGAGGGCCTCCATCATCACCCGCATCCGCTGGCGTGGCGGCACATCCTGCATCGTGGCGAATCGGCGGCGCTCCCGGTCGCGGACATCGCCCCAGGCCTCGACCAGTGCCGCGCGGTAGGCCTGGATGTCGCTGAAATGCCAGTAGAAGCTGCCCTTGGTGACGTGCAACCGGTCGCAGAGCCTGCCGATGCGCAGCGCGTTGGTCCCGCCCTCGGCGAGTAGCGCGAACCCGGCGTCGATCCAGTCGTCCAGCGAGGTCGGGCGGTCCCGCGCGGTCGCCATGACCGGGAGCATACGGCGGTTTGTGCTGGTCCGGCGGGTGCGGCCGGGTGTCGCGGCCGTCGCATCAGGTTTAGTGCCCATGGCCGTGGGGCAACCGCCCCGTCATGAGCGACAACATCGACTTCGAGTCCGCCAACGACACCGAAGGCCCCGGCGACACCCTGAGCCCGATGGAGGCACTCGACTCCGACGACATCCGCAACGACGACGGCGACAACGTCGTCGACCCGCCCGAGGACTGGAGCGAGGCGAACCGGTCCGATCAGTTGCCGCGCGGCGAGGTGGGCGGCGGGGAGTCGCTCGACGAAAAGCTCGCCGCCGAGGTGCCCGACGACACGGCCGGGGCCGCACCCGCCGACGACTCCGCGCCGGCGGGTGAGGTCGAGCCCATGCCAGAAGACCGGATCGACAACCTCGAAGCGGACCATCACGGCACGGATGCCGGTCAGGTCAGCGGCACCCCAGAGGACGGTGACTCGTTCTTCACCGTCGTTGAATGAGCACGGTCGTCGAGTGACCCCCTTCAGGGCTCGTTGACGGCCTGCAGCACCAGCACCGACCGTTCGGCGACCTCGATCTTGGCGCCCGCAGTCACCGACTCGCGGGCGTCATCGTCGTCTGCGGTGTTGATCACCGGGAGCCAGGCCCGGGCGAATTCCGCTGCGGGCATGGCGAATTCGAGCGGCTCGTGGTGGGCGTTGAAGCACAGCAGGAACGAGTCGTCGGTGACGCGCTGACCGCGGACGTCCAGATCGGGGATGCCCTGGCCGTTGAGGTAGACCGCGATCGACTTGGCGAAGCCGCTGTCCCAGTCCTCGTCGGTCATCTCCGAGCCGTCGGGGGCGAACCAGGCGATGTCGGGGAGGCCGGGCGCACCGCGCTGGCGGACCGGACGGCCGGAGAAGAACCGGCGCCGACGGAACACCGGGTGTGCGGCGCGCAGTTCCGAGACCTTCTGGGTGAACGCCATCAACTCGGTGTCGACGGTCGACCAGTCGATCCAGGACAGTTCGTTGTCCTGGCAGTAGACGTTGTTGTTGCCGTGCTGCGTGCGCCCGAGCTCGTCGCCGTGCGCGATCATCGGCACGCCCTGGCTCAGCAACAGGGTGGTGAGGAAGTTGCGCTGCTGACGGCTGCGTAGCGCGTTGACCTGAGGATCGTCCGTCGGGCCTTCCACACCGCAGTTCCACGACCGGTTGTGGCTCTCCCCGTCGTTGTTGTCCTCGCCGTTGTCCTCGTTGTGTTTCTCGTTGTAGGACACCAGGTCCCGCAGCGTGAAGCCGTCGTGGGCGATGACGAAGTTGATCGACGCGACGGGCCTGCGCGAGGTGTGCTCGTAGAGGTCCGACGACCCGGTCAGCCTCGAGGCGAATTCGTCCAGCGTCGCCGATTCGCCGCGCCAGTAGTCGCGCACGGTGTCGCGGTACTTGCCGTTCCACTCCGTCCACTGCGGCGGGAAGTTGCCGACCTGGTACCCGCCCGGGCCGACGTCCCACGGTTCAGCGATCAGCTTGACCTGGCTGACGGTCGGATCCTGCTGCACGAGTTCGAAGAACGTCGCCAGCCGGTCGACGTCGTAGAACTCGCGGGCCAGCGTCGAGGCCAGATCGAACCGGAAACCGTCGACGTGCATCTCGGTCACCCAGTACCGCAGCGAGTCCATGATGAGCTGCAGGGCGTGCGGGTGGCCGGCGTTGAGGCTGTTGCCGGTGCCGGTGTAGTCCATGTAGTAGCGCTTGTCGTCGTCGACCAGCCGGTAGTAGGCGGCGTTGTCGATGCCGCGGAAGGACAGCGTCGGCCCCATGTGGTTGCCCTCGGCGGTGTGGTTGTAGACCACGTCGAGGATGACCTCGATCCCCGCCTCGTGCAGGGTGCGCACCATCGCCTTGAACTCCTGCACCTGGCCACCGGGGGTGAGGCTCGAGCTGTACTTGGGATCGGGGGCGAGGAACCCGATGGTGTTGTAGCCCCAGTAGTTGGACAGTCCCTTGTCGAGCAGCGTCGAGTCGTTGGCGAAGTGGTGCACCGGCATCAGCTCGATCGCGTTGACACCGAGCGACTTGAGGTGGTCGATGATCACCGGGTGGGCCACCGCCGAGTAGGTGCCGCGGATCTGCTCGGGGATGTCGGGGTGGGTCTGCGTCAGACCCTTGACGTGGGCCTCGTAGATCACGGTGTCGGCGTACTCATGGTTCGGCGGGCGGTCGGTTCCCCAGTCGAAGTACGGGTTGATCACCACCGACTTCGGCATGCAATCCGCCGAGTCGTCGTCGTTGCGGCTGTCCGGATCGCCGAAGTTGTAGCTGAACAGCGGCTGGCCCCAGTCGAAGGTGCCGTCGATGGCTTTGGCGTACGGGTCGAGCAGCAGCTTGTTCGGATTGCACCGCTGACCGTTGGGCGGATCGTACGGGCCGTGCACGCGGTAGCCGTAGCGCTGACCCGGCTCGATGTTCGGGATGAACCCGTGCCAGACGAAGCCGTCGACCTCGGGCAGGGTGACACACGCCGTCTGCTCGCCGTCGGCGTCGAACAGGCACAGCTCCACACGCTCGGCGGCCTCGCTGAACAACGCGAAATTGGTGCCAAAGCCGTCATACGTCGCTCCGAGGGGGTATGCCTTACCGGGCCATACTTCGGGGGTGACGTTCGGTCTGGGGGCTGCGGCCAAAGTGCACGCTCCTGAGCTTCGGGGTACGGACGAGGGCGACGATACGGGCGGACCGGGGTGCGGGCAGCACGGCCGGCGCCCGTAGCGGCGTCACGGAGATATACCCACTTCACCGTTTCTCAACGGCGTGCCCGGTCACACCGCCGGGCCGCCTCAGACGACGGCGACGCCGGCGTCGCGCAGCGCTCGGACCGCGTCGGCGGTCGAGTCCTGGGCGACACCCGCGGTGAGGTCGAGCAGCACCCGGGTGGTGAAACCGGCCGCCGCCGCATCCGCCGCGGTGGCCCGGACGCAGTAGTCGGTGGCGATCCCGACCACGTCGACCTCGTCGACGCCGCGCTCGCGCAGCCAGTCACCCAGCGGCGTGCCCGACGCGTCGCTGCCCTCGAAGCCGCTGTAGGCCGCCGAGTACTCACCCTTGGTGAACACCGCCTCGACCGGGGACGGATCCAGGTCGGGGTGGAACTCCGCGCCGTCGGTGCCGACGACACAGTGACGGGGCCACGACACCCGATAGTCGGGCGTATCGGAGAAGTGCTCGCCCGGGTCGATGTGGAAGTCCTTGGTCGCCACGATGTGGTCGTAGCGAGCGGTGCCGTCCGCGAGGAGGTCGCTGATCCGCCGGGCGACGGCGGCCCCGCCGGTCACGGCCAGCGAGCCGCCTTCGCAGAAGTCGTTCTGGACGTCGACGACGATGAGCGCGCGCATGACGTCACGGTAGCGCCGCGCGGCGCGTCACACACCTGCCGCGCGGACCCGATGGTGGACCGTGAGCAGCAGGTGGTCGAAGACCGAGCGCGGCGGCAGCGTGTCCTCGTAGTACAGGGCGGTGAAGTCGGCGAGCAACCGTTCGGCGAAGGTGCGCAGCTTCACGCCAGCCTCGGCGGCCCGCCATTTGAGCAGTTCGAAGGCCGCCACCGCGTCGACGCGGTAGACCAGCATGAGCATCCCCTTGGCGCGTTCGATCGACGCCCGGTGCTCGACCATCGCCGCCGCGGTGGCGGCCGCCATCTCGCGGGTGGACGCGTCGAGGCGGCTGGGGGTGACGTCGACGTAGAAGCCCTGGGTGCCGACGATGTCCCCGGTGTCGTCGAACATCCGGTCGGCGATCACGACGACGTCGTGGATGCGCTTCTGGGTGTCGATGATCCGGTGGCGCGTGCTGAAGGTGCGGCGGGTGCGCCGGATGTCGTCGAGCGTCGCCGCCACCGAGACGTAGTCGTCGGGGTGTTTGTGGGCGAGCACCAGTTCGGTGGTGGGAGTGACGGTTCCTGGCTGGTACCCGTGCATGAGGTGCACCTGGTCGGACCACTCCCAGCGGCCGTCCGCGAAGTGATAGCGGAACCATCCGACATTTTGGGGCGACCCACCGGCGAGTGCCCGCTCCAGTGTTTCTTCGGGGGGCACCCTGCCACACTAACCCGGCGGTGTGACCTCAGCCACCGAATAACAGATACAAACCGGTGAACGTGTAGCCGACCATCACCAGCATCATGCCGAGTTGGCCGGTGATCTGGTGCGCCGACGGGAGCAGTTTGAGCGCCCGGTCGTGCGCGGCGACCACGCCGGCCATGTGCCCGGCGACCACGAACGCGACCTTCAGCGTCGCGAGCACCGACGGGTGCATCGACAGCAGGTAACCGACCTCGGCGTCGGCCAGACCGAACGGATTCCAGCCACGCTGCAGCGGATCGGCCAGCAGGATGACGGTCTGCTGACCGCGTTCGACGAGGTAGGTCAGGTAGTGGGCGAACACGTAGCCGATGACGATCGGGATCAGCGAGTGGGCCATCAGTCCGGGCAGTTCGCGCCGTCGCTGCCGGTCGACACCCGCGGTCGCCATCGCGGCGGCGCTGAACGTGCCCGCCACGACCAGCGCGAACACCGCGAGCCCCGCGGTCTTGAGCAGCGTCGCCGTCCATGCGCCGCCCGCGGTCGAATCGACGAAGTCGCGCCACACCGGCATCGCCGAGAAACTGTCGAAGGCGGTGGACCCGAGCAACACCGCCAGCACCGCGACGGTGCCCGGCCGCACCGGCAGCGTCGGCAGGTGGTCGAACGGGTTGCCGATCGCGATCCGCCCGGTGTCGCGCTGCCGCCGGAACAGCGACAGCCGCGAGGCGACCACGCTGTACACCTCGAACGGGTCGGCCCGCGCGCACCACCGCTCGCCGAACCACAGGGCGCCCGCGAACGTCACGCCGACATAGACGAGCAACCAGGTGCGGATGGCGGTGACCGAGCCCGGGTCGGGGCTGGCCAGTTCCAGCCACACGAACGCGAACAGCCCGAACGCCGCGGGCCAGTACCCGAGCCGCACCGGGTAGGGCGGCCGGTTCTCGCGCCGGTGCAACTGCAGTACCCGGAAGAGGGCACGCACCGGGGAGAGCACCCGCCAAACCGGTCCGATCGCCCATGACAGTGCGACCAGGCCGACCCAGATGAGCACGTAGAACACGCCGGGTAGCGGGTTCTCGGCGTTCTGCGGGCCGAAGAACGCGGCCAGCGCCACCCACAGCGTGAACGCCAGCGCCGCCAGGGCGATCACCCAGCGCGTCACCGACGCGTCGACGACGGAGGTGACCCACTGCGGCAGCGCGCGGCCCGGCCGCGTCTCGTCGAACCGAGGTTTGCGCCAGGCGAGCGCGACCACGGCGAACGTCGCGGTGAGCGCCCAGGCGGCGCCGAGCAGTGCGTAGGTGTAGGGGATCGGCAGATCGGTGGAGCCGCCGAGTCCGTGCGCCAGGACCGTCACGTGCGCCGCGGGGGTCACTGCACTTGCACGCCGGCGATCACGCGGTTGAGGTCGTGCAGTTCGATCTCGACGTTGCCGGGCACGTCGACGGTGAACTGGAACATCTGGCCGGCCTTGGGTTCGACGCGGAAGGTGTGTTCCGGCACCGAGTGCACGTGCAGTTCGTCGGCGGCGTCACTGTTGACCCGCAGCACGATCGGCTCGCCGACCTTGCCCTGCAGTCGCGCGTTGGTCGGGGTGACGTTGCCGCCCTCGATGCTGATGTCGATGGTCAGCCGGTCGGTCGGCCGCTGCTGATCGGTCATCTCCGATGGGCTGATCGTCGAGGCGGACGGACCCGGGCCCGAGGCCTCCTCACTGTCCGGCGAGCCGCCGCAGGCAGCGACGAGCAACGCCGCCGCGGTCACGATGAGTGCTGAACCGGAGCGTCGTGCGGTGCGTGTCACGGATTCCCTTCTGGGTCGGGACCGCCGTCCTTGCGGCGGTTCTTCGCGGCGATGTAGACGACGACGCCGGCGACCACGATCGCCGGCGCGAACGCCGGCACCGCGATCCAGATCGGATGGTCGGCCAGGTACAACACGTCCGACATATCCGTGACGTCCGGTGCCGCCACCGTCATGCCTGCGCCGACGGTTGCAGTTCGGCTTCGCTTCCGCTGGGCTCACTGTTGTTGATGCGCCCGCCGCCCCAGGTGATGCCTGCGACCATCGCCAACGTGCAGACCAGCACCACCAGGCAGCCGATCAGCCACAGCGACTGCGGGATGTCCGGGCTGCGCTCGCGCTGCAGGATGGTGACCTCGGAGACGAACGGCCGGGTGAACTGCGGATCGGCCGGGACTTCCTCCGCGCCGATCCCCGGGTCGCCCGCGAGGTAGATCGGCACGGCGGCCAGCGTCTTGCCGTCGTGCACGCGCAGCAGCGTCTTCCACGTCCCGGAGACCGGCAGCGGTTGAGTCGAGACGTAGTGGCCGGAACCGACCTTCTCGAGGTTGTCGACGAACTGGCCGCGCTGGTTCTCCAGGCCGCCCTGCCAGCCGAGCACCGCCACCCAGTTCGGGTCTTCGCCGATCACGTCCGGCGGGTTGAAGCGGACATCGGCGGTCACGTAACGCGCGCCGTTGACGGCGGGGGCCTCGGTCAGCGTGACGGCAGCGGCGGCGTTCTCGGGCACCTTGTACTGCAGACCGTTCGCGGCGGCGCCGCCGATCGCCACCACGGTCAGCGCGACGAGGCCGACACCGACCGCCCGCTTCGGCAGACGCTGTCCGGTGATCACCATGCCGGCCATCGCGCCGCAGGCGCCGACCAGCATCGCGACCGGCACCGACATCGCGAGCGCCTCGAGCCAGATGCTCGTCGGCCACGTCAACGGATACACCGCGTTGATCCACAGCGACTCCAGCCACAGTCCGACGGTGGCGATGCCGAGCCCGGACACCAGGCCGAACACGATCGGCCGTTTGAGCAGCGGGGTCAACGCCACGAGTTCGACGACGACCGCGGCACCGAGGTAGAGAGGGAACCAGTTGACCGGTGCGTCGAGCACCGGGGCGACGAGGAACGCCACGATGCCGCGCAGGCCGATCGCGATCAACGCGGCGATGAGCGCGGCGCCCCGCCCGAGGAAGATGCGGGCCATCACGAGGGCCAGGGCCGCCGCGGCGGCGATCAGCATCGGCTGGAAGACCTGCCGGAACTGCGGCACACCGAAGTCGAACTCGATCTGGTACACCGAGGCGCCGATCAGCACACCCGCGAAGGCGAGGTAGAGGACGAACTTGAGGCCGAGACCGTCGCGCGGGGCGTCCGGGCCGACCGCCCGCTTGCCCTCGTACTCGAGGTAGGCCGCCGCCAGGGTGGAGAAGCCGGCGCCGCCGATCATCATCAGGTGCGTCGGCCCCCACAGGGTCACGTCCTGTCCGAAGATGCGGTGCCAGACGTCGTCGAGCGGGAAGCCCATCAGCGCGTAGAGGCCGCATCCGGCCATCACGAGCCCACCGACCGGCGCATGCCAATGGTCGGTGATCCGCACCGCGGCCGGTCCGGGACGGTCGAACGGCAGCACGACCGCGGTGCAGCCCGCGACGAAGATGCCGAAGAGGCCGATGAGGATGAAGTAGTGCGCGGGGTTCGCCAGCGCACCGTCGTCGCGGCCGTTTCCGATGTGCAGGCTGACGTCCCAGATGAAGCCGAACAGCGCACAGATGATCGAGGCGGTGAACATCGCGACCGGCAACGCCACCCATGGCGGACGCTTGAACCGGCGTCCCGACCAGTCGGCCAGCGACGTGAGCCAGCTGATCTTGTGGTTGCGGTGCAGGTAGCCGATGTACAGCAGCACCGCCGTGACGATGACCGCCGCGACGGACAGGCCGATGACCTCGTGGATGGCGGTGCCGCCACCCTCTTCACCCTGCGCCAGGACCGATACGCCGGAAACCTCGCTGAAGAACTCCACTGTCATCTCCCGGGTTTGGACGGACGGAACTTACTGCCCGGTAATATTGCCAGAATCGCCAAAGTGAAACCAGGGGTACCGGGTATTTTTTCCGATCCCGGGCTCCGCCCTGCGACACGTCTGAACCACGCGGGTGAGGTACCCCACAGTGCGGTCCGCCAATCACCCCCGCTTGATCACCCGCGTCGCCGCTACGGGGTGAGCACCACCTTGACCATCCCGTCCTGCTTCTTCTGGAAGGTCTCGTACGCGCCCGGCGCCTCGGCGAGCGGCAGCCGGTGGGTGGCGAAGTTCTCGACGCCCAGCGGATCGTCGGCGGTCAGCAGCGGCAGGATGTCGGGCACCCAACGCTTGACGTTGGCCTGGCCCATCCGCAGCGTCACCTGCTTGTCGAACAGCGTCATCATGTTGATCGGATCGGCGGCGCCGCCGTACACACCCGACAGCGATACCGTTCCGCCGCGGCGCACGAGCGCGATCGCGGAGTTCAGCGCGGCGAGCCGGTCCACACCCGCATGCTTCATGACGACCCGGCCGATGCTCGAGGGCAGGAAGCCACTGGCGGTCTGGGCGGCTTCGGCGACGGGGGATCCGTGCGCCTCCATTCCCACCGCGTCGATGACGGAGTCGGCGCCGCGTCCCTGCGTCAGTTCGGCGACCACCGCGTCGGCGTCCTGCGTGCGCAGGTCGATCACCTCGGCGCAGTACGGGCGGGCCCGGTCGAGGCGCTCCTCGACGAGGTCGATGCCGATCACCCGGCAGTTGTTGCGGTGCGCGGCGATCCGGCACGCCATCGAGCCGATCGGTCCGAGCCCCACGACGACCAGCGTGCCGCCGTCGGGCACGTTGGCGTACTCGACGCCCTGCCAGGCGGTGGGCAACACGTCGGACAGGTAGACGAAGCGCTCGTCGGGCCCGTCCTCGGGGATCTTGATGTGGGTGTACTGCGCCTGCGGCACGCGCAGGTACTCGGCCTGTCCGCCGGCCACCTCGCCGTAGAGCTTCGAGAAACCGAACAGGGCCGCACCCGTGCCCTGGTCCCGGTTCTGGGTGGTCTCGCACTGGCTCTGCAGACCGTGGTCGCACATCCAGCACGTTCCACACGAGATGTTGAACGGGATCACCACGCGGTCGCCGACCTTCAGGTCACCGGTCTGGGTGCCCACCTCTTCGACCACACCCATGGCCTCGTGGCCGATGATGTCGCCGGGACTCATGAACGCGCTGAGCGTTTCGTAGAGGTGCAGGTCGGAACCGCAGATGTTGGTGCTGGTGACCCGGATGACGGCGTCCGTCGGCTCCTTGATGATCGGGTCCGGCACGTTGTCGACCGAGACCTTCCGTCGGCCCTGCCAGGTCACTGCGCGCATGCGTCCTCCTCCAACTCGGTGTCCGAGTCAGCGTGCCCGCTCTGTGGCGGGTCAAACGCCGGGTTCACTCCACTGGGTCATCGGCCGCTCGGCCCTGACGCCGTCGACGATGACGTCGACGCGTTCGTCGAAGAAGCAGATGTGGTCGCGCACCGGCTCCCCGTCGTGCAGCGGATCCCGGTAGGTCCACGCGATGTCGCGGGGTCCGTCGGCCAGGGAGTAGTACGCGGCGCGACCCTTGTAGGCGCAGTAGGACACGGTGTTGCTCGGCGCCAACTCGGTGACGTCGCCGGGAGGTAGGTAGCAGCGCATCGGCAGGTTCGTCTCGAACAGCAGCAGCGGTCGCGACGACTCCGCCAGCAGCCGGCCCTCGTACTCGACGCGCACGCGGCGTGTGCTGCGGAGCACGTCGATGCGGTGGAACGGGTCGCGGGGGTGGCTGACCAGCGGTTCGGATTCCTCGTGCCAGTGGAACGCCGCGAAGTCGAGCACCACGTAGTCGGCGAGGTCGGCGTCGTCCGGGCGGAACGCGGCGGCCCCACCGGTCTCCTCCCCGGCGACCACGTCGTACTCGGTGCCCTCGCAGGTGTGGTTGGTGAACGGCACGGTCGGGTCGAGCGTGCTCCGGGTGGCCTCCTCGGCGCCTGACTCGCCGCCGGCCGGAACCAGATGGGCGATCAGCGCGTCGAGCGGTACGGCGTAGGTCGGCACTATCCGGCGCGGCTCCCACACCAGCCGGGCCCGGTCGGTCTCGGCGACCGGTTCCCCGGCGAGCGTCACGCGGATCCGCTTGGCCGTCGGCTCGTAGCGCAGGGTGTCGAATGCGGCGTGCACGATGCCGCTCATCTGTTGGGCCATCCGGCCTCCCCGGTCACTTACGCGGTGGCTGAAGCACTTTCATCGCCAACCGCATGACGGATTCCGGTACCCGGTCCTTGGCGGACAGCGCTCGGTCGGCCGCGCGGCCCCGCAGGACAGTGCCGCGGCCGAAGTAACGGTTGAGCGGGCCGCCGGTCGGTTCCAGGTCGACATGCAGTGGTGGGGCGCCGTCGGCGGCGCCGAGGGCCCGCGAGATCACCATGCGCTGGATCTCGCTGGTGCCCTCGAAGATCGTGTAGAGCTTGGCGTCGCGGTACCACTTCTCGACCGGATGGTCGGTGATGTAGCCCCATCCGCCCATGGTCTGGATGGCCCGTTCGGTCGCCTTCACCGCGACCTCGCTGGCCGCCAGTTTCGACATCGACCCCTCGCCGCGCTCGAAGGGCACACCGGTGGCCGCCATCCACGAGGCGCGCCACGTGAGCAGACGGGCGGCGTCGATCTGGGTGGCCAGATCCGCGAGGGGGAACGAGATGCCCTGGTTGTCGATGATCGGGGCGCCGAACGCCTCCCGCCGGTTGGCGTACTCGGTCATGTATTCCAGTGCGGCGCGGGCGATCCCGAGCGCCTGCGCGGCGACCATGGGGCGGGTCTGCTCGAAGGTGCCCAGCGCGGCCGACCCCGACTTCCGGGCGCCCTCGACGGCTTCGCGGGCCTTGGCGAGTTTGTGTTCGAGTTTCTCTTCGCCGCCGAGCAGGTGGTCGCCGGGGATGCGGACGCCGTCGAACTTCAGTTCCGCGGTGTGCGAGGCACGGCAGCCCATCTTGTCGAGCTTGCGGACCAGTTCCAGGCCAGGCGTGCCACCGGGGACGATGAACAGCGCCTGGCCGCGGTGTCCCAGTTCCTGGTCGACGACGGCGTTGACGACGTGGACGTTGGCGATGCCGCCGTTGCCGATCCACATCTTGTGGCCGTCGATGATCCAGTCGTCACCGTCCCGGCGGGCGGTGGTGCGCAGGTTGCGCACGTCGCTGCCGCCCTCGGGTTCGGAGATCGCCAGAGCGGCGAGTTTGAGGTCGCCCGGGGTGCCGAAGCATTCGGGTGCCCACTGCAGCATCTGTTCGGGCGAGGCGGCCTGGCCGATCGCCGACAGGGCGAGCGCGGGCATGACGATGGCCAATCCGATTCCCGCGCAACCCCAGAACAGCTCCTCCATGAACATCGGCAGCGAGAGCCCGGTCGGGTCGCCGATCAGGTCGCGGTAGAACAGCGGGCTGTAGAACCCGCGCTGGGCCGCCTCCTCGAGGACCGGCCAGGGGAACTCCTGGCGCTGGTCGTACTCGAGGGCCACCGGACGGATGCACTGCTCGGCGAACTCGTGCGTGCGCCGAGCGAGATCGTGCTGCGCCTTGGTGGGCGTGAGGTCGAAGGTCATCGAGCGGTCGGATAGCCCGTGGCAGGCCGCGTGAAACCACCCGATCGCGACGCGAACGCAAACGAGGGGCACCCGGGTGGGTGCCCCTCGTCGGTGGTGCGGATATCAGCGGACGGTGACGTAGACGACGCGGTCGTCGTTGTCGTACCGGATCGAGACGATGCTGGACTCATCGAGCGGCTTGACCATGCCCTGATGGTTGACCCGTACCGCGTAGCCGCGGTCGTCGAGCTTCTCGATGGTGTTCTGGGCGTTGCCCGGTCCGGCCGGGGCGGCCTGGGCGGGGGTGGCCAGTCCGAGGAAGGCGGTGGCCAGTCCGCCGGCGATGATGGTGGCGAATCCGAGCTTGTTCATGTCCGTGCTTCTTTCTGTCCCTCTGGTGTGTGCGAGCCGTGGCCCCGGTGTGGATTCGTCGCGGTTCGTACCTTCTTTTTTCGACCGTTCCGGAGGTTCTCCGTACCGATCTGAACGTGTAAACCCGCTGGTCAACCTTTTAATTCCGGTGGCTGTAATTGATTGACGGTTGGCAGCATCTTGTGGTTCAACCGGATAACGCAGCTTCGTTCTGTGGACAGTTCGTGATCCGGGCGGTCGGCGCTCGACGACGGGGTGCCCCCGCCAGGTATCGAACGTATGATCGAACCGTGGGCGATTTGCAGGCGATCGGCTACAACGGGCAGCCCGTACCGCCCGCGTTCCGGCGGGTGGACCCTCCGGTCGCGGTGCTCGTCGACCTCGCGGTGCTTTTCCCGCGCGAACCGCACCGGCACGGCGGCTACAACCCGGCCGGGCTGCAGATGCACGCCGTCGTCGAGGGCCGCCTGACGTGCTGGGGGATGTGCGAACAGGGCTACTGGTGGGGCCTGGTCACCTATGACATCGCCTACGGCGCGCGGCGGAAATCGGTCACCCACTGGGTGCCCGCGTGGGTGCTCAAGCGGCGGACGGACCCTCGCTGACCGCCTCGGCGATGCGGCGTTGCGCCTCGCCGGGGGAGATGCGCAGGCGCTGGGCCAGCACGTCGGCCCACGTCCGGGCGCCGAACTGCGACGGACTGCCCGAGGCGACGAGCCGTCCGGTCAGTCGACGCTCCACCTCCTGAAGCTGTTCGCGCAGCCGGCCCAGCCGCATCAGCGCCGCCTGTGCCTCGGCGCGGCTCATCCCGGTAACCGGCAGGGTGGCGAGCCGGGCGGACAGCGCCTCCACGGCGTCCATCGCATCCATGATCTGATCTCGTGTCGAACTCATGTTCGACACGCTAGCGCCGGTGTGTGACAACTACTGTGGCCCCATGTCTCCGAGATACGCGACCGCGGACAGTGTCGGACGCGACGAGCTGCTCGAGTTCGTGCGGCCGCGGCACAAGATGGTGCTCATCACCCATCGCGCCGACGGATCGCTGCAGAGTTCGCCGGTGACCGGTGGGGTGGACGGCGAAGGCCGCATCGTGATCGCCAGCTATCCGCAGCGCGCGAAGTCGGCGAACATCCGGCGGGCCGGCCGGGCCAGCGTGACCGTGCTCTCCGACGACTTCAACGGGCCGTACGTCCAGGTCGACGGGGACGCGGAGGTGGTCGACCTGCCCGAGGCCGTCAACGCGCTGGTCGAGTACTACCGGGCCATCGCCGGTGAGCACCCGGACTGGTCGGAGTACCGGCAGGCGATGGTCGACCAGGGCAAGTGTCTGATCCGCCTGGTGCCGACGCGGTGGGGGCCGGTCGCGACCGGCGGTTTCCCGCCGCCCCGGGACGCGGGTGAGTCCGCCGGAGAAGACAGGACCGCCCCGCTGTGATAGTCAGGCACATGCGGACGCGTTGCGTCCCCTAGCACGTCAAACTATAGTCTGGACACATGTCCAGAAGGTTCGGAGTCTCTGCGTGACACGATTCGACCAGTTCAGCGCGGCCCGGCCCGTCGGTCTCGGATTCATCTGAGTATGCGTATCGCGTTACTGTCGTACCGCAGCAAGACGCACTGCGGCGGCCAGGGTGTGTACGTCCGTCATCTCAGCCGGGGGCTCGTCGAACTCGGTCACGACGTCGAGGTGTTCTCCGGTCAGCCGTACCCCGAGGGACTCGATCCGCGGGTGCGCCTGACCAAGGTGCCCAGCCTCGACCTCTACCGCGAGCCCGATCCGTTCCGGGTGCCGCGGCCCAGCGAGATCCGCGACCGGATCGACCTGCAGGAGCTGCTGACCACGTGGACCGCCGGGTTCCCCGAACCCAAGACCTTCACCATGCGGGTGGCGCGGATCCTGGCCGGACGGCGGGGTGACTTCGACGTCGTCCACGACAACCAGAGCCTCGGCACCGGTCTGCTGAAGATCGCCGCGACCGGGCTGCCCGTGGTGGCCACCGTCCACCACCCGATCACCCGCGACAAGGTGCTCGACGTGGCGGCCGCCCGCTGGTGGCGTAAGCCGCTGGTGCGCCGCTGGTACGGCTTCGCCGAGATGCAGAAGCAGGTCGCCCGCCAGATCCCGGAACTGCTCACCGTCTCGTCGTCGTCGGCCACCGACATCGCCGATGACTTCGGCGTCTCTCCCGAACAGTTGCACGTCGTACCGCTCGGGGTGGACACCGCGTTGTTCCGGCCCGTCGAGAACCGGGTGAGCGGCCGCATCATCGCGATCGCCAGCGCGGACGTGCCGCTCAAGGGCATAAGCCACCTGTTGCACGCCGTCGCCCGGCTGCGGGTCGAACGCAACCTCGACGTCCAGTTGGTCTCCAAGCTCGAACCCAACGGGCCGACCGAGAAGCTGATCGCCGAGCTCGGCATCTCCGACATCGTGCACAGCTCCAGCGGGCTGTCCGACGAGGAGCTCGCCGCGTTGCTGGCATCCGCCGAGGTCGCCTGCATCCCGTCGCTCTACGAAGGGTTCTCGCTGCCCGCGGTGGAGGCGATGGCCAGCGGTACGCCCATCGTGGCCAGCCGGGCCGGCGCGCTGCCGGAGGTGGTGGGCGCCGACGGCGAGTGTGCCCGCCTGGTGCGGCCCGGTGACGTCGACGAGCTCACCCGGGCGCTCGGCGAACTGCTCGACTCGCCGGCGCAGCGGCAGCGGCTCGGGGCCGCGGGCCGACGCCGTGCGCTCGAGGTGTTCAGCTGGGAATCGGTTGCCGCGCAGACCGTCTCGGTCTACGAGCGGGCGATGGCGACATGCTGACCGTCGACTTCGACCGGCTGGGAATCGGGCCGGGCTCCAAGGTGATCGACGTCGGCTGCGGCGCGGGCCGGCACACCTTCGAGGCGTACCGGCGTGGTGCCGACGTCGTCGGCTTCGACCAGAACGCGCAGGACCTCAACGACGTCGACGAGATCCTGCAGGCGATGAAGGCCCAGGGTGAGGTGCCGCCGTCGGCGAAAGCCGAAGTGGTCAAGGGTGATGCGCTCGACCTGCCCTACGCCGACGGCACCTTCGACTGCGTGATCGCCTCGGAGATCCTCGAACACGTACCGCAGGACACGGAGGCCATCGCGGAGCTGGTGCGGGTGCTCAAACCCGGCGGCAAGCTCGCGATCACCGTGCCCCGTTGGCTGCCGGAACGGATCTGCTGGCTGCTGTCCGACGAGTACCACGCCAACGAGGGCGGCCACGTCCGCATCTACAAGGCCGACGAACTGCGTGACAAGGTGCTCGCGCACGGGTTGAGGTTCAGCCACAGCCACCACGCCCACGCCCTGCACTCACCGTTCTGGTGGCTCAAATGCGCTGTGGGAACGTCGAGCAACGATCACCCCGCCGTCGCGGCGTACCACAAGCTGCTGGTGTGGGACATGATCTCGGCGCCCTGGCTGACCCGTCGTGGTGAGAAGCTGCTCGACCCGTTGATCGGCAAGAGCGTCGCGCTCTATTTCGAGAAAGCCGCGGTTGCCGATGCCGGCCGCTGACCTGCCCGGGATACCCGGCGTCTTCACGCCGGACCAGTGCCGGCAGACGGCTGAATCGATTGCCGCCGAACAGGAGTCCTCGGGCGCGATTCCGTGGTTCACCGGTGGGCACACCGACCCGTGGGACCACGTCGAGTCGGCGATGGCGCTGACCGTCGCCGGTCTGCTCGAACCGGCGCGGGCGGCCTACGAGTGGTGCCGGATCACCCAGCGTCCCGACGGGTCCTGGCCGATCCAGTTCCGCAACGGCGTGATCGAGGACGCCAACAGCGACAGCAACTTCTGCGCCTACATCGCCGCCGGTGTCTGGCACCACCTCCTGATCACCCGGGACCGCTCCTTCGCGGAGACGATGTGGCCGGTGGTCGCCAAGGCGATCGACTTCGTGCTGGGCCTGCAACGGCCCAACGGCGAGATCTCTTGGGCGCAAAGCGAAGACGGTCCGATTCCGGAGGCGCTGCTGACCGGGTGTGCCAGCATCCACCACAGCATCCGGTGCGCGCTCGCGCTCGCGGACTACATCGGTGAGCCGCAGCCCGAGTGGGAGGTGGCCGTCGGGCGGCTGGGGCACGCGATCGTCGCGCATCCCGGATCGTTCGTGCCGAAGGACCGGCACGCGATGGAGTGGTACTACCCGGTGCTGTGCGGTGCGCTGCGGGGTGCGGCCGCCCACGACCGCATCCACGAACGCTGGGACGACTTCGTGGTCCCGGGTCTGGGCATCCGTTGCGTGGACGACCGCCCCTGGGTCACCGGCGCGGAGACCTGCGAGTTGGTGATGGCGCTCGACGCGATCGGCGATTCGGCGCGTGCACACCAGCAGTTCGCCGCCATGCACCATCTGCGTGAGGGTGACGGATCCTATTGGACCGGACTGGTTTTCGCCGATGGGAAGCGTTGGCCCGAGGAGCGCACCACGTGGACCGGTGCCGCGGTCATCCTGGCCGCGGACGCCCTGACGGGCACCACGCCGGGCAGCGGGATCTTCCGCGGCGCGGATCTGCCGCGCGGCCTCGAGGACGAATTCGACTGCGCCTGCGCAGTCAGCGACCGCTAGCCGGGCGTTCGGCGTCAGGACAGTGCGGCGATCAATTCGCCCACGGTGTGCGCGGATTCCAGGGGATGGCGAAGGCGCCCCTTCGGATTGATGGTGTAGCTGTTACGCCGCCCGACCTTCGATTTGGTGAGGTAGCCGTCTGCCACCAGGTCGGCCAGGATGGCTTGCACCGAACGTTCCGTGATGCCGATCCGCAAGCTCAACTCGCGGGCGGTCAGTGATCCGCTCTGCGCCAGGCACAGCAGAACATGGGTGTGGTTGGTCAGGAACGTCCACCCACGGGGCTGGCCGTCGCCGCCACTTTCCGCCGGAGCGGACCGGGTCCTCGCCCGCGGTCGTTCCGTCGGCTTCGAGATCTTCTTGGTGGCAACCATTGCGGGGCCATCCTAGCTGTCCGATTCACGTATTGGGCTTCGGTGACGGGGACTGCCGTGGCGCGTCACTCGCGCGGGTGGCGACCAGGCTCCACACGACGGAGGCGGTCAAGGTCACGACGATGACCGACAGCGTCAACGGGATGGGCAGCTTGCCGACGGGTGTCTCCGAGAGGATGAGTTTCACGCCGGCGAACGCCAGCAGGATCGCCAATCCGTAATGCAGGTGGGTGAAGCGTCGCAGCAGGCCGGACAGGCAGAAGTACAGGCTGCGCAACCCCAACACGGCGAACGCATTGGCCGTCCACACGATGAAGGTGCTGGTCGTGATCGCCAGGACCGCGGCGACCGAGTCGATCGCGAAGATGAGGTCGGTCGCCTCCACCGCGATGAGCACGACGAACAGCAGGGTCGCGACGCGTTTGCCGTCGACGCGGGTGAACAGCCGGTCCCCGTGGTATCGAGTGTCGATCGGGACCAGGCGGCGGACCAGACGCACCATCAGGTTCTTGTCGGGCTCCAGGTCCTTGTCGTGTTGGAAGGCCATCTTGTAGGCGGTGTAGATGAGGAAGGCGCCGAACAGGTAGGCCGTCCAGAAGAACGCCGCCAGCAATTCGGCGCCGACGAAGATGAACACCAGACGGAAGAGCAGAGCACCGATGACGCCGTAGAACAGGACTTTGTGCTGGTACTCGTCCGGAACGGCGAAGTAGGTGAAGATCAGGGCGAACACGAAGACGTTGTCGACCGACAGCGCCTTCTCGATGAGGTAGCCGGCATAGTAGGTGCCTGCGACGTCACCGCCGTATGCCCACCAGACGATCGCCCCGAAGCCGAGGCCGGCCGCGATCCAGATGGCGGACCAGACGGCGGCTTCCCGGAACCCGATCACGTGGTTGTCGCGGTGCAGGAACAGATCCACTGCCAACATGACGGCAATGGCTGCTGTCAACGCGACCCAGCCCCACAGTGGAACGATCACCGGATCCGTCATCGATACTGCTCCCGTCATCTGATCACGTTCACTGCCAATGGATTCCGTGCGGCGCGAGGACGCTGGATGTCGTCAGTGGGCTGACGGCGGCGCGCCGATGCGCACCTCGCGCGCGCCCGGAACCATGCGGGCCAGTGCGAGAGCGATCCGGCGTTCCGAGTCGTCGTCGAACGGGCCGGCGACGGTGACGTCGCCTTCGCGCACCTGGGCGATCCACCGCCGCTTTCCGGTGTAGTCGTCGAGCAGTTTCTGCACTCCCACGGCGATGGCGTCGTCGCTGGTCGCGCTGAGCCGCAACAGGTCACCCCGGCTCACGACACCGAGAACCCGACACTCGTCGTCCACCACCGGGACACTGCGAATACCGCGTTGCAGGAGCAGCCGTCCGACCTCGTCGAGATCGGCGGAGGCGTCGACAGCCACGGCCGGCGTTGTCATCACCGCGCCCGCGGTGTGATGCCGAGCAGGATCTGCACGCAGCGCGTCTCCGGAGGTGACCATGCCCAGCAGGACGCCATCCTCATCGACCACGGGTATGCCGGCGTAGCCGTAATCGGCGAGAAGTGAACCGGTTTCCCGCAGTGGAGTCGAGGATTGCACCGACACCACCGGGCGGCTCATGACATCCACCGCACACACCATGCTGCCGTTTCCCAGTACCGGTTGTGACATACGTGAATAGTAACACACGAAATAAACTTCGCAATAAATCGTGCGGCGGCAGGGGCGGTTGCCGAGTCGGCGGACAGCCTGGGTGAGTGTGTGTGAGCTAGGCCGACTCCCCGGCTTCGCCGGATGTGCGTTCCAGCACCCGCATCGATCCGGTCGCCGCCACCTCGCGGAACGCGCCGGTGGCCAGTGCCCGCTGGTAGATGTGGAACGGCGCCTGTCCGCCCTCGTCGGGATTCGGGAAGACGTCGTGGATGATCAGCGCACCGCCCGGTTCGACCCACCTGGCCCAGCCGTCGAAGTCACGCTGGGCCGCCTCCTCGGTGTGCCCGCCGTCGATGAACAGGAGCCGCAACGGGGTTCGCCATCCGCGCGCCACCACCGGTGAACGTCCGACCACCGCGACGACATGGTCGTCGAGGTCGGCCGCGTCAAGGGTGTGCCGCATGGTCGGCAGGGTGTCGAACCGACCCGTCACCGGGTCCACCATGGTGGTGTCGTGGTACTCCCAGCCGGGTTGGTGTTCCTCGGAGCCGTGATGGTGGTCGACCGTGTACACCACACCACCGGTCTCCTGGGCCGCCGCGCCGAGCATCAGCGTGGACTTGCCACAGTACGTACCGATTTCGACTCCGATACCGTCACCGAGGTAGCGCACCGCGGTGTCGTAGAGGGTGCGGCCCTCGTCGGCGGGCATGAAGCCCACGGCCTTGTCTGCGAGTGCGAAGAGGCGCGCTGCGCGCGGCGGGAGATCGGTGTCGGTGACGCTCATGGCTACCCAACCTAGCCGTTGCTGGTCCTGGGGCGTTGTAGTAGCGTCCGGACATGTGTCCGATCCGACTCTGGAGTCGACTCGGCGCCGTCTGACCGCGAAACAAGCCGACACCGTCGACCGGCTGGGGCGCGCTGCGGTCGACATCCTCAACCGTGACGGCTTCTCCGGTCTGACAGTGCGGCGCGTCGCCGCCGAAGCCGGTGTCGGGGCGGCCACCGCCTACACGTATTTCTCGTCGAAGGAACATCTCGTCGCGGAGGTGTTCTGGCGTCGATTGTCGGCGGCGCCCCCGGCCGCGCACGTGTCCGACGACCCCGCCGCCCGCGTCGTCGAGGTGTTGCGTGACATCGCGCTGCTGGTCGCCGACGAACCGGAGTTCGCCGGCGCCGTCACCAACGCGCTGCTCGGTAAGGACCCCGACGTCGAGGTGCTGCGGCAGCGCATCGGACGAGACGTGCGCGACCGGTTGGTGGACGCGCTGGGTCCGCCGGTCGACTTCGACGTGATCGAGGCGCTCGAACTGCTCTATGTCGGTGCGCTGGTGTGGGCGGGGATGGGCTACTCGTCCTACGACGACATGACGCAGCGGCTGGAGCGCTCGGCCCGCCTGCTGCTGAGTTAGCCGCCGAGCAGCGCGGTCGACGCCGTCACCGCCGGCTCGAGGATCCCCCGCACGTCGCGGCCGTCCTCGAAGAACAGCGCGGTCAGTTCCCGCAGACCACCGAGGAGCACCACGGCCACCGGACGGCTCAACGGCGCCTTGCCGGCGCGGCGGAATCCGGCACTGCCGGTGAGGCCGATCAGCATGTCGGTGAGCCGGTCGATCGCCCACCGATGCATCGGCGTCGCCCGGGCGCCGAGTGCGGGCAGTTCCCGGATCCAGCTCAGCGTGATCGCGGGCCGCGCAGCGATGTGATCGACGTACGCGCCGACCGCCTGACGGATCTGCTCGTCCCAGTCGGCGTCCGGATCCACGGCCGCGTTGACGCGCGCGATCAGCGCATCGTTGTTGGCGCGCAGCAGTTCGATGAAGCACTCTTCCTTCGTCTCGAACCGGCCGTAGAAGGTGCGCTTGGACGTGTGTGCGTGCCGGACGATGTCGGCGACGGTGGTGTCGCGGTACCCGCGTTCGGCGATCGACGCCGCCAGGCCGTCGAGCAGCCTGCCGCGGTAGACGTCGTCCTGCACGACGACACTCATGTCACCTCCCGAACACCCTTGCATCGGGTGGTACCAACCGGTACCGTACCTCACAAGATTCCGGTACATCGCAGTACCACGAACCGGCTGGAGTGCCATGAGCGAAGCAACCGTTGCCGAAGTCCCCACGCCGAACCCCCGCGCGGTGAACCTGCCGCCCGCCCTGCGCGCTCCGATGCCGCTGCAGGGGATCGCCTACGCGTTCGCCCGCAGACAACTGGTGTCGTGGATGGCGCGACGGCACGGGCCGGTGTTCCGCATCCACATCCCGATGTTCGGACGGACGGTGATGGTCGCCGACCCGCAGTTGGCCAAGCAACTGTTCATGGCGCCCACCGATGAGGTCGGCAACATCCAGCCCAACCTCAGCCGCATCCTGGGGCCCGGTTCGGTGTTCGCCCTCGACGGTGCCGAACACAAGCGGCGACGGCGGCTGCTGACCCCGCCGCTGCACGGGAAGAGCGTCAAGAACTACGAGAAGCTCTTCGAAGAGGAGACGCTGCGCGAATCCGCGAACTGGCCCGAAGGCCGGCCCTTCGAGACGCTCGAGCCGATGATGCGCATCACGCTCAACGTGATCCTGCGGGCGGTGTTCGGCGCCGACGGCGAGAAGCTCGACGAACTGCGCCGCATCATTCCCCCGTGGGTCACGCTGGGTTCACGCCTTGCCGTGATCCCCAGTCCGCCAACGACGTTCGGACGCTGGACCCCCTGGGGGCGACTCGCCGACTACCGCCGACGCTACGACGAGGTGATCGACCGGCTGATCGAAGAGGTGCGCGCCGACCCGCGGTTCGGTGAACGCGACGACGTGCTGGCCCTGCTGCTGCGCAGCACCTACGAGGACGGTACGGAGATGTCGCGCAGCGAGATCGCCGACGAACTGCTCACCCTGCTCGCCGCCGGTCACGAGACCACGGCGTCGACCCTGGGCTGGGCCTTCGAACGGATCAGCAGGCACCCCGAGGTGCTCGCGAAACTGGTCGCCGAGGCCGCCACCGACGACAACGAATACCGGCAGGCGACGATCTACGAGGTGCAGCGCAACCGCACCGTCATCGACTTCGCCGGCCGCCACGTCTACGCCCCGACGTTCGAGCTCGGCGAATGGGTGATCCCGCGCGGCTACTCGATCGTCGTGGCGCTGGCCGAGATCCACGAACAGGCCGAGGATTACGTCGATCCGGAGCGGTTCTCACCCGAGCGGTTCGTCGGGTCGCGCCCGTCGCCGCTGGTCCACGTCCCCTTCGGTGGCGGCACCCGTCGCTGCATCGGGGCGGTGTTCGCGAACGTCGAGATGGACATCGTGCTGCGAACGGTGTTGCGGCACTTCGTGATCGAACCCACCACCGCGCCGGGGGAGAAGGTGCACTCCCGCGGGGTCGCCTATACGCCGAAGGCCGGCGGGCAGGTCACCCTGCGCCGCCGGCCCCAGCCGCTGGCCTGATCAGGCTTTCGCGTCAGCCCGCTTCGGCAGCTTCCAGTCCGGCCGCGGGAAGTGGCAGGTGTACCCCCACGGCATCCGCTCGAGGTAGTCCTGGTGTTCGGGCTCGGCCTCCCAGAACTCGCCGGCCGGGGTCACCTCGGTGACCACCTTGCCCGGCCACAGCCCGGACGCATCCACGTCGGCGATGGTGTCGAGCGCGACGCGCTTCTGGTCGTCGTCGACGTAGAAGATGGCCGACCGGTAGCTGGTGCCGACGTCGTTGCCCTGACGGTTCTTCGTCGTCGGATCGTGGATCTGGAAGAAGAACTCGAGCAGCGCCCGGTAGTCGGTCTGCGCCGGGTCGTAGGTGATCTCGATCGACTCGGCGTGGCCCGGGTGATTCCGGTAGGTGGGGTGGTCGTTCTGCCCGCCGGTGTAGCCGACGCGGGTCGACACCACACCCGGTTGCTTGCGGATCAGATCCTGCATACCCCAGAAGCAGCCGCCCGCCAGGATGGCCTTCTTGTGGTCACTCATGACTGTGCGTCCTCCTTGGTGAACAACGTCCTGTATTCGCCATATCCTTGCGCCTCGAGGTCGTCGAGGTGGATGAACCGCAGCGCCGCGGAGTTGATGCAGTACCGCAGCCCGCCTTCCGCGCGGGGTCCGTCGGTGAAGACGTGGCCGAGGTGGCTGTCGCCGTGCGCCGAGCGCACCTCGGTGCGGATCATCAGATGGCTGAAGTCCTTTTTCTCTTTGATGTTCCCGGCGTCGATCGGCCGGGTGAAGCTCGGCCAGCCACTGCCGCTCTCGAATTTGTCGACCGAGGCGAACAGCGGTTCGCCCGAGACGACGTCGACGTAGATACCCGGCTCGTGGTTGTCCCAGTACTCACCGGTGAACGGCCGCTCGGTGCCGCCCTCCTGCGTGACGTGGTACTGCTCGGGGGACAGCGCGTCCACCGCGGCAGGATTCCTGTTGTAAGCCCGTGCCACATGACCTCCTCGTGTGCACCCTCTACAACCGTAGGCCGGGCCGCGATCATCCCAGCTCGCCGCGTGTTCACCCTCGACAAAGGTGGCTAGAACGTGTTTCAGTTCTACAGGTGACGAACACGGCCCCTGCCAGGTTCACGCGCGCGGAGTTGACCGCCGCGTTCGCGACGTTCGAGGAGACGGTCGCCCACGCGGCGCAGACCCGGGACTGGGACCCATGGGTCGAGCAGTACACCCCCGACGTGCTCTACATCGAACACGCCGCGGGGACCATGCGCGGACGCGAAGAGGTCCGGACGTGGATCTGGAAGACCATGACCAGCTTCCCCGGCAGCTACATGACCGCATTCCCGTCGCTGTGGTCGGTCGCCGACGAGGAGTCCGGGCGGATCATCTGCGAACTCGACAACCCGATGCGCGACCCCGGCGACGGCACGATCATCAGCGCCACCAACATCTCGATCGTCACCTACGCCGGTGATGGTCAGTGGTCCCGGCAGGAGGACGTCTACAACCCGCTGCGGTTCGTCAAGGCCACGATGAAGTGGTGCCGCAAGGCCGCCGAACTGGGCACGCTGACCGATGAGGCAGCGGAGTGGATGGAGAAGTACGGCGCGCACGCGAGGAGCAATGACGCCGGGGGCGGTCGATGAGCACCGCACTGGTCATCGGCGCCAACGGGTTCCTCGGCTCGCACGTCACCCGCCGGCTGGTCGACGGTGGCCACGAGGTCCGGGCGATGGTGCGCCCGAACGCGAAGACGGTAGGCATCGACGACCTGGACGTCACCCGCTTCGTCGGCGACATCTGGGACGACGCCACCCTGCGCGAGGCGATGACCGGGTGCGACGACGTGTACTACTGCGTGGTCGACGCCCGCGGGTGGCTACGCGACCCCGCCCCGCTGTTCCGCACCAACGTCGACGGCACCCGCAACGTGCTGGACGTGGCCCGGGACATGCCGCTGCGCCGATTCGTGTTCACCAGCAGCTACGTCACCGTCGGACGCCGCCGCGGGCGACGGTCCACCGAGGACGACGTCGCCGATGTCCGCCGGGTGACCCCGTACGTCCGGTCACGAATCGAGGGCGAGGAGTTGGTGCTGCGCTACGCCCGGGACCGCGGTCTGCCCGCGGTCGCGATGTGTGTGTCGACGACCTACGGCAGCGGTGACTGGGGGCGCACCCCGCACGGCGCGATCATCGCCGGCGCCGCCTTCGGCAAGCTGCCGTTCGTGATGAGCGGTATCGAACTCGAAGCGGTCGGGATCGACGACGCGGCACGCGCACTCATCCTGGCCGCCGACAAGGGCCGGGTCGGTGAGCGGTACCTGATCTCGGAGAAGATGATCAGCAACGCCGAGGTCGCACGCATCGCCGCGGAGGCCGCGGGGGTGGCGCCGCCGGCGAAGTCGATCCCGCTGCCGGTGTCGTACGCGCTCGCGACGCTGGGCAGCGTCAAGTCGCGGTTGCGGGGCACCGACGAGCGGTTGTCGCTGGAATCGCTGCGGCTGATGCGGGCCGAAGCCGAACTCGACCACAGCAAGGCCGTGCGCGAACTGGGCTGGCAACCGGGGCCGGTCGAGGAGTCGATCCGTGAAGCCGCGCGATTCTGGGTGAACCTGCGTAATGTCAAGCGGGAGAGCAAGACCCAGGCGTAGGGAGGTTCCGATGCCCGCTCCGAGGTGGCTCGTGCCGTGACCCGCGTCGACCTCCACGGCGCTCCCGAGACGATGCTCGCGACGCTGTACGCCAAGGCGCTCGACGCCGATGCACCGCGCTCGATACTCCACGACCGCTTTGCCAGGGACATCGTCGCGCGCATCGATTACGACTGGTCGCGGACCGGAATCAAACCGCAGAACGCTCCGTCAGTGACGTTGCGCGCCAAGCACTTCGACACCTGGACGAAGCAGTTCCTCGCGGTGCACCCGGATGCTGTGGTGGTGCACCTCGGATGCGGTCTGGACAGCCGGTATTTCCGCCTCGACCCTGGGCCCGGTGTCGAATGGTTCGACGTCGACTATCCCGACGTGGCGGCGCTGCGCGAGCAGTTCTATCCGCGGCGCGAGCACTGTCACGTGGTGGCGGCCTCGGTCACGGACCCCGAGTGGCTGACGTCGGTGCCGTCGGACCGCGCGACCCTGATCGTCGCCGAGGGCCTGACGATGTACCTCGACGAAGCCGACGGCGTGGCGCTGCTACGCCGCCTCGTCGGCCGATTCCCCTCCGGCGAACTGCAATTCGACTCGTTCAACCGGCCGGGCATCAGCCTGCAGTGGACCAACACGCCGGTTCGGCGGTCGGGGGCGAGGCTGCACTGGGCCATCGACGGTCCCTCCGACATCCTCGACGCGGTGCCCGGGACACGGCTGCTGGCGTGGGTACCAGTCTTCGAATCCGAGGCGTTCTCCGAACTGACGGTCGGCTACCGCGTGATGGCGGCCGTCATGAACCGGGTACCGGGGCTGCGCACGATGGCGCAGTTCCACCGCTACGCGTTCTGACGCCGGTCGTCGTCGAGTCAATGCGGGCACCGGGTCACCCGCTCGCCCAGCACCGGCTGACGCACGCCGCCGGGGTTGAACTCCGCGGACCAGGGCCACCGGTTCTGCTCGTCGGCCCAGACGAGCTGCAGTGCGCGCACGTCCCGCCCGTAGATGCCGATCGCCATTCCCATGTGCGCATCAGGCTGGGACACCTCGACGAACTCGAGCTGTTGGTCGGGCAGCGACATCACATCGCCCGCCGAGACCGGGCCGTCGTGCTTGATGCAGTAATTCGCCACGGTGTTGAGCACGAGGAGGGTGCGTCTCTTGTCGACGGCCGTGATGAGGAGTTCCGGCAGCCCGCATTCGTGCAGACCGATGGTGTACGCGAACGGTGTGCGTTCGCTTTCGACGTACTGGACGGCCCATCCGTTCTTCAGGATCAGGCCGCGGACCACGTCGAGGTAGTCGCTGCGGGTGGCTTCCGGATGGTCGCAATGCCAGCACATGGCCGCACCTTTCTTCGTCGTTGTGGCCAGCATGCGCCGGGGGTCTGACATCACTGCTCGCGGTGGCAGCAGCCGTGACAACCGATAGATTCTGCCACCTGCCGGTCAATCACTGCCAACCGGAATCACCGCCCTGACCTGCTGGTTTGAACCATCAGACCGGCCAGGAAGCCCTCCCGACCGAACGGAAACGAAGAGGTACGGACATGAACAAGCTCGGATTCGCCACCATCGCCGCCAGCGGACTGGCCGCCGCGTTCTTCGGTCTGGCCGCTCCCGCCGCGCAGGCCGCTCCCGCCGGCCCCGGTAACGCCGCCGACACCATCGCGTCGCTCGACGATCGCGGGTACTCGGTGGAGGTGAACCACCAGGGCATGGTCAAGCCGCTGGAAGAGTCGAGCATCGTGTCGGTGCGCTACGACAACGACGACCGCGTGGTCTACGTCAGCGTCCGCTGACACCCACATCCTGGTGCGTTGACTCTGCGCCGAGGGTCCGGACGGTCGAGTGGACCCCGCCCTGGACGCAGAGTCAACGCGCGTGACGGGCCAGGTGCCAGAATCGTCCGGTGCTCACGGTCAACGGTCAGGTGTCCCACTGGTTCGACGAACAGCCCGCCTATCGGGCGCCGCTTCCCGGCGATCGCGACGCCGACATCTGCATCGTCGGAGCGGGCTACACCGGCCTGTGGACCGCCTACTACCTCAAGCGCGCCGACCCGTCACTGCGCATCGCGATCCTCGAAGCCCGGTTCGCCGGGTTCGGGGCGTCCGGCCGCAACGGCGGTTGGCTGTCGGGCCTGGTGCCCGGCAACCGCAACGCCATGGCCGAGCGGTACGGACGTGAGCCTGTCGTCGCGTGGCAGCGCGCTCTCAACGAGACCGTCGACGAGGTCGCAGCCGTCGCCGCGGCAGAGGGGATCGACGCCGGCATCGTCAAGGGCGGAACCATGGAGATCGCCCGCAACGCCGCGCAGGCGAACCGGCTGGCCGACGAACTCCACGAGGACCGGCGGTGGGGGGTCGACGGCATCGCGCCGTTAACGAAGGGCGAAGCGGCCGAACGTATCCGATTCGACGGTGTGGTGTCGGCGTACCACACCCCGCACTGCGCACGCATCCAACCCGCCCACCTGGCCCGCGGGCTGGCCGATGCCGTCGAACGCCTCGGTGTGCCGATCTACGAACAGTCCCCGGTGACCGCGATCGGCCGGGGCCGCGCCGTCACGCCCCACGGCACCGTGCGCGCCCCGATCGTGCTGCGCGCCACCGAGGGATTCACCCCGACGCTGCCCGGTCTGCGCCGCCGGTGGCTGCCGATGAACAGCTCGATGATCGCCACCGCACCGATCCCCGACGAGCGGTGGGCCGCGATCGGGTGGGACGGCTGCGAGACCGTCGGCGACACCGCACACGGGTTCTTCTACGCCCAGCGCACCGTCGACAACCGCATCGCGATCGGCGGGCGCAGCGTGCCGTACCGGTACGCGTCGCGGATCGACGACGACGGTCGGGTGCCGCCCCGGACGATCACCCGGCTCACCGCCGTGCTGCACTCGCTGCTGCCGCAGATCCGCGATGTGCCGATCGCCCACGGCTGGTGCGGTGTCCTCGCGGTGCCACGCGACTGGGAGTCCACCGTCACCCTCGACCGGGCCAGCGGGCTGGGCTGGGCCGGCGGCTACGTCGGACACGGGGTCACGGCGACCAACCTGGCCGGCCGCACACTGGCCGACCTCGTAGTCGGCAGGTCGACCACGCTGACCGAACTGCCCTGGGTCGGGCACCACTCGCGCGGTTGGGAACCCGAACCGCTGCGCTGGCTCGGCGTCCGGGGCCTCTACCTCGCCTACCGGCTGGCCGACCGGCACGAGGCCCGCGGCCGGGCCACCACGTCTCCGATCGCCCGGGTCGCCGACCTGATCACCGGCCGTCCCTAGGCCTCGGCGCGGGCCTTGAGCCGGCGCAGCGTCGCGGCGATGTTCTCGGCATTGGCGGTGTCCCGGTCGCTGACACCGGTCGCCCAGCCGGCCGGCTTCCGGAACCACCCCGGCCGCCGGTCCCAGGTGCTCTCGGTGACCCGGCACCCCGACGCGGTCGGGCTGATCTCGTAGCGCCAGTGGGCCACCGGGATGACGGTGCTGCGCACGTCGAACGCGAACACCTGCCCCGGCGTGGCGTCGGTGACGGTGCAGGTGGTGCTCCACGACCGCGAACCGTTGCGGTTGCGGCCGACGAACACCGCGCCCGGCCTGGCGTCGTCACCCTTCTTCCACTCCATCGCCGAAGTCTCCTCGGCGAGTTCGGCGAGGGTGCGAAGATCGGTGATGAGGCGGTACACCGTGGCCGGGTCGGCGTCGATGTCGACCGTGGCCTTCGCCGAGGCGGCGGCGGGGTTCGTCATGACGATCGATCGTAGTGTTTCGAGAAGTCTAGTGACGGAAGAACGGCGGCGGGCGCATTGTTGGGATGGTGGAAGCGACTCAACGTCAGGAGGTCCGTCATGTCCGGACGCCCAGTGCTCGAACCCACCGCGGCGCACCCCATCACGGTGTCACCGACCGGCCGCCACGTCACGGTGACGGTGAACGGCGAAGTGATCGCCGAGACCGACCAGGCGCTCACCCTGCAGGAGGCGGATTACCCTGCGGTGCAGTATATCCCGTTGCGTGACGTCAACGATTCGGCGTTGGTCTGCAGCGACACCACCTCCTACTGCCCGTACAAGGGTGACGCCGCCTACTACCACGTGAACGCGGCGGGGGAGACCGTCGAGGACGTGATCTGGACCTACGGGCAGCCGTATCCGGCGGTCGGCGCGATCGCCGGCCACGTCGCGTTCTATCCGGACAAGGCCGACGTCACCGTCGGCTGAGAAACCGGCGGAACGCGCACCCCTAAAACCCGGATTGGTCTTGATCGCCGTGCTGTAATGGCGGGCACGACGACCATCGGCGCCGATGGGGGCTGACCATGCCGAGACTTCCCGGAATCCCCGCGCTGGCCGCTGTCGGCGACATCCCGCCCGGGCGGACCGTCGAACTGCCGGGGCGGGGCAGCACCTATGTCATCGACTCCGGGCCGCAGCACGGGCCCACGTACATGCTGCTGCACTCGGTGGCCTGTACCGGGTTGATGACCTGGTATCCGGCCCTGGAGGCGGTCAGGCAGTTCGGCCGGGTGGTGGTGTTCGACCAGCGTTGTCACGGGCACGGCATCAGTGCGCCGCGGTTCCTCCTCGAAGACTGCGCCGACGACGTCGCCGCGGTGGCCGACGCACTCGGTATCCGCACGTTCGTACCGGTCGGCTACTCGATGGGCTCGCTGGTGGCCCAGTTGGTCTGGCGGCGCCACCGTGAGCGCGTCGACGGGTTGGTGTTGTGCGCCGGGGCGGCGGCCGTCTCGCGCGCGAGCTACGAGCGGCTGGCCACCGGGATCTTCGCCGCGTTCATCGACGCGTTCAGCCCGCCGCTGCGGGGGCCGTCGCTCACCCCGGTCTCCTCGGTGGCCGACGGGGCATTCGGTGTGCCGCAGTGGCTGCTCGACCAGTTCCGCACCACCAGTCCCGGCGCGATCACCCGCGCCCTCGCCGAGATCACCCGGTTCGACTCGCGGCCGTGGGTTCCGGAGATCGACGTGCCCACGTCGGTGGTGATCACGCTGCGCGACCGCGCGTTCGGGACGGGGCGCCAGCGCTGGCTGGCCGAGCGGATACCCGGCGCCCACGCGGTGCCGGTCGACGCCGGCCACGCCAGCTGCACGTTGCAGGCCGCGAAATTCGTGCCCGCGCTGAGCGAGGCGATCGGTTCGGTACACGAACGCGTGCTCACCGACGTCGCATCGTGAAGCAGCTCAGCGGCTGGGATGTCCTGCTGCTGAACAGCGAAACGCCCAACGTGCACCAGCACACCCTGAAGGTCGCCGTCGTCGACACCTCGGCGTTCGAGGGCGAACCGAGCTTCGAGGCGTTCTGCGAGACGCTGCGCGGCCGCATGCATCTGCTGGAGCCGCTGCGCTACGAACTGGTTGACGTCCCGTTGCATCTGCACCGCCCGATGTGGCGGGAGAACGCCGACGTCGACCTCGGCTACCACGTGCGGCAGGTTCGGGTGTCCGCTCCCGGTGGACGGCGGGAGCTCGACGCGCTCATCGGCGAGATCGCAGGCACCGCACTGGATCGCAGCCGTCCGCTGTGGGAGCTCTACTACGCCGAGGGCCTTGCGAACAACCGGGTTGCGGTGATCGGGAAGGTCCATCACGCGCTCGCCGACGGGGTGGCCTCGGCGAACCTGATGGCTCGGGCCATGGAATGGCCCGACCTCGTTCCCGACAGCGGGCCCGTGGCGGGTGACACGCGCGGCGAGCCGTCGGCGGTGGAGCTGATCCGCGATGCGGCCCGCGACCATGCGCGCAAGCTGACCGAGCTGCCCGACGTCCTCAAGGACGGCGCCCTGGGGATCCACCGGCTGCGGCGCCGGTCACGGCAGCGCCGGGACAACCCCGACCTGGCCCACCAATTCCACCCGCCGCCAACGTTTTTGAACCACAGGTTGTCACCGGCGCGCAGCTTTGCCGGCGCCACCCTGTCGCTGGCCGAGGCCAAGGAGACGAGCAGGCGCCTCGGCGTCACGATCAACGATCTGGTCCTGGCCACCGCCGCGGGTGGGCTGCGCGAACTGCTGCTGGCCTACGACGGCCACGCCGACGAACCGATCATCGCCTCGGTGCCTGCCGCCACCGACATCTCGCGGGACCGCATCACCGGCAACGCGTTGAGCACCATGCTGGTGTCCTTGCCGGTGCACGTCGACGACCCCCTGGAGCAGGTGCGGCTGACCAGCCTCGCCGCCGGGATCGCCAAGGAGAACCACGATCTGCTCGGTCCCGCCACGGTCGGGCGGTCGCTGGAGTACGTACCGCCGACGGTCCTGCGCACCGTCTTCGGATGGACCTCCAGGCGCCGGGCGCCCAATCAGCTGTTCAACGTGATCGTCTCGAACGTCCCCGGACCGCGGCAGTGGGGCCGCATCGCCGGGGCGGTGGTCAGCGAGATCTACTCGGTGGGGCCCCTGGCCGCGGGCAGCGCGATGAACGTCACGGTGTGGAGCTACGTCGACCAACTGAGCTTCTCGGTGCTCAGCGACGGCGAGACGCTCGCGGACACCCACGAGGCGACCGATGCGATGGTTCGCGCCTTCGGGCGCATCCGCACCGCGGCGGGTCTCACCGTCGGTTGAGCTGTGAGCGCACTGCGTAACGGCGCTCCGCATACGCGAGGTCGTCGCGCCACAGCTTCGTCGCCGCATGCCGCATGAACGGCGTGATCAACGGCGCGACCTTCTTCCCGTAGCCGAACCGGCGCCGATCCGAGTGTGCGACAACGGCTTCGATCACCGCGGTGCGCGGACGCCCGTCCGGACCCGGACCGACGGGTGTCGCGTGGGTTTCCACGACGCTGCCCGCGCCCTCACCGTCGATGATCCGCATGACGATCGTGCGCGGTCCGGGCGCGATGAACTCGGCGACCACCGGCACGCCCAGGCGGCCGATGCGGAACGTGACCGCCACGAGGAACCGGTCTTCCGCTTCGGGCACCTCACCGGCCGTCGGGGCGCTGAGCACCTCGAGGCGGGTGAACGAGTACGGGTGGAACCAGGCGCCGTGCCACGGGTCGAGCCGGTTGGCGATCACATCGTCGGGTTCGCAGACACCGACCAGGCTGGTCACCGCGTGCAGCGTGGGTTCCGCCGGGCGCACCGGGATGATCGGGCGGTCCGTCGGCTGCTCGCCGCCGACCCGGTCGAGACGGACCCAGGCCAGTACCCCGTCGTCGAAGGCGGGCAACGGTTTCCACCCGAATTCGCGGCGCTCCCCGGACAGCCGCAGGCCGTGCCAGGGGCAGATCAGCGTGCCGCAGTCGACGGTGCCGGTGGACAGGTCCGCCCCGAGATGCGGACAGCTCGCGGGGCCGACACGCAGTTCGCCGCCGGCGCCCCGCCACGCGACGAGTTCGACGCCGCCCACCGAGGCGCCCACCGGTTTGTGCCGGATGGTGTCGCTGGCCGCGAACGGGAACCAGTTGCCGCTCGGACGGGACTTCGCGCGGGCGAGCGCATCGTTGATCAGTGCCGGCTGCGCATCCTGGTAGGTGGGTTTCTGCTCCGCCCAGTCGATATGCGGAAGCACCTGGAACGGTGACGATTTCGCCCACTTGGCCTTGATGTCGGCGAACGCGCTCATGACTGCAGTTGCCTCCGTCGCTCGGCGAGTCGTCTGAGCGTCGCGGACCGGCCGGTGGTCGGCACGGTCGTGACGGCGTGGCCCGCGACACCGAAGTGCGCGAGCAGGCGGTTGGCGGCCGCCCAGCCCGTCGTGGCGGCACGCTCCATCAACGCCACCGGAAGGTCGATGCGGATGCCGTCGCCGGCCAACGCCAGACCGTCGACCGGGGTGCCCACCGTGGGCCGGACGGCGAAGTCGCCGGGCGCGAACCGCGGGCAGTCGCCGCGCAACAACAGCCGTTCCCCGACGATGTTGGCCTGCGCCGTCTCGGGGAAGATCGCGTGCATCCGGGCCAGCAGTTGCCGCGGCAGTTCCTCGGAGGTGTCGGTCACCGCATACGAGTGCAGTTCGACGACCGACCCGTTGGTGCGCCGGGCCCAGTCGGCGGCCTGACGTTCGTAGCGTTCGAGCACACTGACATTGTCCAGCGGCGTCAGCCCCCCGGTGCCCAAGAACGCCGGCCGATCGGGCGCCACCGGACGGTCCAGCCAGATGCGGTGCACCAGGAACGGCGGTGCGGTGCCCAGCCCGTCGACCGCCGCCCGCCACGCGTCGTCGCCCAGTTCGGCTGAGCCGGCGACGATTCCGCGCAGACCGGTGACATCGGTGGCCAGCACCACCCCGTCGGCGGACAACGCCTGTCCGGAGTCGCAGTGCACGGTGAAACCGGGCTCTACCGCGGTCGCCGACACACCGGTGTGGAAGCGGACACCGCGGCCCTCGAGGTAGCGACGCAGCGGATTCCACAGCGCAACGTCGAAGTTGTCGTTCGCGACGTCGAACACCAGCCCCTCGCTGGAGCCGAGGAAGTAGATGTGGAACATCGTGGCCAGTTCCGCCGCCGACAGATCCGGCGGCTGGGCGAAGAAGCTGCGGGAGAACACCTCGAACGCCAGATGCCGGGCGGCCTCGGGGAAGTTGATGTCGCGCAGGAACTGATCGGCGTCGACGTGGTCGAGCCGGTCGTAGATGTCGGGCACCGACACCGTCGCCAGCGGTGCGGCCGCCCTGGCGTTGAGCCGGGCCAGATCCCGCAGCCGGAATGTGGGGCTGCGCAACGCGAACGCCACGGCGTTGAACGGCGGGGTCTGCGGTAGTCCGCGGAACGTGTCGCGGCGGCCCTGACCGTCGATCAGCGGATAGTCCTCGACGGGGATCAGCATCGACAGCTGAGGGTCGACGCGGCGCAGCAGGTCGCGCAGGTTGTAGTACTGGCGGAAGAACGCGTGGAAGCCGCGGTTCATCGCCGCCGCACCGACCCCGTCCACCTCGTCGGCCCAGCCGCCGACCCGGCCGCCCAGGTACGGCTCACGCTCGACGACGTCCACCTCGACGCCACGTTCGGCCAGTCCGGTGGCGGCGGTCAGCCCGGCGATACCGCCGCCGACCACGACCGCGCGTGGGCGGGTGGTCAGCGAGGTGGCGTCGGGTCGTCCCGGGAACGCCGGATGGACGACGCGTCGGGGGTCCTTCATCGGGCACCTCTGCTCTTCGCGCAAGCGCTCATCGCCGGGTGGCCCTCCCGGTGAACGTGTGCACGACGTTGCGCTGCCAACCGGGCATGGTCTCACTGTGGACGTCGGTGAATCCGTTGCGCTGCAACCTGTCCAGGAAGGCCGACGCCCCGTCGAAGTCGAGGACGCTGCGCCGCAGATACGTGTACAGCGATGCGTCGCCGGTGCGCAGGCGACCGGCCGGGATGATGATCGCCCAGCACACCGCATTCCACACCGCGGTCGCCACGGCGGAGTCGCGCACCGAGTATTCGTGCACGGTCAGCGGTGCGCCGGGGTTGAGCATGTCGCGGAACGTCCGCAGTTGGGTGTCCGGGTCGGCGAGGTTGCGCAGCAGATAGGCGGCGAAGATCCCGTCGAACGGTCCGGTCACGTCGGCGTCGGCGATGTCCTCGATGCGGCTGTGGACGAAGCGCACCGAGTCGGGCCACGCCTTCGACCGCGCCTCGGCGAGCATACCGGCCGAGGCGTCGACGGCGACGATCTCGGCGTGCGGGGCGGCGGCGAGCAGCGCGGCGGTCGATGCGCCGGTGCCGCAGCCCGCGTCGAGCAGGCGCATACCGCGTCCGCCGTCGGGCAGGCCCATCCGCTGCGCGGACAGCCGGAGATGGTCGTGGTAACCGGGATTGGCGCCGACGAGCTTGTCGTAGGCGGCCGCGCCGACGTCGAACGCGGCGGGCACCTGGGCGTGGGGCAGCGCGTCACTCATCGTGCACCCGCTCGCCGACCTTGACGCCCCTGGTCCGCTGACGCTCCCAGAGCAGCAGCACCCCGGTCACCAACGCGAAACCGAACAGGAAGTCCTCGACCGGGATGTCCCAGGGGAACCGGATGCCACTGGTGTGCTCCTCGTTGTAGATGACGATGGGGTCGCTGAGCTTCGTCAGCCATCCGTCGACCGGGATCTGGAAGCCCACCACGATGACCATCGAGATCCAGTACGCGGGCCGCCGGAACAGGCCGGTGCGCAACCACAGAACCTCCCAGGCCACCACCACGACCACCGCCACGATCGCGGGCAGGGTGTAGCCGAGACCGATCATGAGGACTGCGCCGATCGCGCGCGCAGCCGGCGTTTGAGGTAGGTGAGGATGGTGTCGACCGCGTTGTAGGTGAACAGCCCGCAGAGCGGGATCACGATGAAGAACAGCAGTTCCTCGATCGGCACGCCCGGGAACCCGATGCCGGTGACGAACCGCGGGTTGTAGCCCCAGACGTCGGCGAAGATCGCGATCAGATCCCACACGACGAACACCGCGGCGATCGGCAGGATCGCCGCAGCGGCCCGCCTGGCCTGGCGGTACACCCCGGCGCCGAAGACCTCCAGCGGCAGGGTGACCAGCAGACAGGCGCCCAGGACCAGCAGGTAGTGGAAACGATCCATGCCTCAGACCTTCGCGGGGTGGGCGATGCGGGCGCGCCAGGCCCGCAGCAGCCCGGCACCCGCCACCTGGAGCCGGCGTCCGTTCCCCACGGTGGCGCGCTGGTTGAAGATGTCGAAATCGATGGCCTCGATGCGGTCCAGTATCTCCGAATAGAGCACGGCCGCGGCGCCGACACAGGCCCGCGAGCGCGGATGCAGCAGATCGACGCCGTGCCGGGCGTAGTCGTACACGCGCCGGGTCACCGCGTGCTGTTCGGCCAGCGCATTGCGGACCCGGGTGTCGGTGCGCTTGGTGGTGTGACACCACATCAGCAGATCGCGGTCGACGCCGTGCGCGGCTAGTTCGTCGGCGGGCAGGTACACCCGCCCCCGGTCGAGGTCCTCGTCGACGTCGCGCAGGAAGTTGGTCAGCTGGAAGGCTTTACCGAGGGCCGCCGCGTACGGAGCGGCCTCCTCGCGCGGGACGACCGTGCCCAGGACCGGCAGCAGCTGCAGCCCGATGACCTCCGCGGAGCCGTACATGTAGCGGTCGATCGACGCCCGGTCCGGATAGTCGGTCACGGTGAGGTCCATCCGCATCGACGCCAGGAAGTCGTCGAACAACTCCCACGGGATCCCGTAGCGGCGGGCGGTGTGCACCACCGCGGCCAGCGCCGGATCGCCGCCGGTGGCGTTGCCCTGCACGAGACCGTCGAACAGCTGGGTGGCCAGCCGGTGCAGGCGGTCGGCACGTTCGGCGGTGGTGGCCGCGGAGTCCAGATCGTCGAGGATGTCATCGGCGCGGCGGGCGAACCCGTACAGGGCGTGCACCGCGGGCCGCTGCTCGGGCGCCAGCAGCCGGGTCGCCAGGTAGAACGTCCGGCCGTGTTCGGCGTTGAGCACCCGGCAGCAGCGGTAGGCGTTGCGCAGCGCGGGGTCGCGTACCCCGGCGGCGTCGAGTTCGGATCCGATCATGACAGCCCGCTCCTCGTTCTGGTCGGGGCCGCCGTGGGGGTGGACGGGGTGACGGTCCCGGTGATTCGATCTGCGGCCAACCGGCCGGACAGCAACGCGGTCGGCACCCCGACGCCGGGGACCGTGGACGATCCGGCCAGCACGACGTTCTCGGCGCCGCGAATCGTGTTCGCGGGCCGGAACGGGCCGGTCTGGCCGAAGGTGTGCGCCAACGCGAACGGGGTGCCCGCCGCCATGTCCTGGCGGGCCCACCCGTCGGGGTCCACGACGTGCAGCAGTTCGAGGTCGTCGCCGACCGCGGGCATCCGCCGGCGCACCGTGGCCAGCATCCCCTCCACGTAGGCGTCGCTCGTCTGAGACCAGTCGACGTGTCCCACGGCCTTGTTCGGTGCGGGCGCCAGCACGTAGAGCAGATCGCGACCCGGTGGTGCGAGGCTCGGGTCGCCGGCGGTGGGCCGGGTGACCAGCAGCGACGGATCGCTCATCACCCGTCCCTCGTCGATGATGTCGCGGAACGTCTGCTCCCAGGCGCCGCCGAACAGGATGTTGTGGTGCGCCATGACATCCCCGCTGGGATCCACCTTGGCGCACCCGACATGTGCCACCACCGCCGACGGCGCAGGCCGCAGCGGCAACAGGCGCCGCGGTGTGCGGCCGAGCAGGCGATAAGTGGTCGGCAACTCCGTGGTGAGGACGACGGCGTCGGTGGGGATGCGGTCACCCGCGTCTGTGCGCACCGCCGTCACCCGGCCGTCGGCGCTGCGTTCGAGCACGGAAACCGCTGAACCGTAACGGAATTCGACTCCGGCGTCGGAGGCGGCGGCCGCCATCGCATCCGGTACGGCGCGCATGCCGCCGCGGGGGAAGTAGACCCCCGCCACGGTGTCCATGTAGGCGATCACCGCGTAGGCGGCCAGCGCCTTGTGTGGTGGCACGCCGGCGTAGAGCGCCTGGAAGGTGAAGATGCGGCGCAGCCGTTCGTCGGCAATGTAGTTGCGCACCACGCGATCCCACCGCCGGAAACCGCCCATCGCGGCCAGCCGGGCCAGCTGGGGTGTCACCAGGGACAGCGGTGAATCGAAGTTGGAGGCGATGAAACCGTTGAACTCGGCCTGGTACAGCCGGGTCAGCCAGGTGCGCAGCCGCAGATAGCCGTCCGCGGCGTCGGAGCCGGCGAAGCGTTCGATCTCGGAGGCCATCGCAGTGGCGTCGGTGTGCACGTACAGACCGCTGCCGTCGGCGAACGACGCGTGGTAGGCCGGGTCGACGCGGTCGAGTTCGAGGCGCCCGTTCATCGAATCGCCCACGGCGGCGAAGGCGTCCTCGATGATGTCGGGCATCGTCAACACGGTCGGCCCGGTATCGAGCCGGTACCCGTCGATGTCGAGCCGGCCCATCCGGCCGCCCGGGAACGTCTCGCGTTCGAGCACCGTGACGGTGCGGCCGCGCCCGGCCAGCTGTAGTGCGGCCGACAGGCCGGACAATCCGGCGCCGACGACCACCACGCGGTCTGTTCGCCCCCCGACGGTGCGCATCAGTTCGATTCTCCTGACTGTTTCCCGGTCACGCTGCCCGCCGAGTGCATACGGCGGCCATGTTGACCAGTGCGGTTCTGACGGTGTCGTCGAGTGGGCTGGTGTGGATGCGCTCCAGCGCGTGCGAGAGCCGCCGGTCGATCAGCTGCTCGATCCACTGCACGGCACCGGTCGCGGCGATGAGGTGCTGCCAGCGGGTGATGTCACCGGCGTCGAGGTCGCGTCGCGACATCAACTCGGTGAGTTGGTTGCGCACCGACGGTTCGGCCAGCCGGTGCGCCGCGACCACCACGCTGGTGGCCTTGTGTTCGGACAGGTCGCCGCCTGCGGGTTTACCGGTCACCGTCGGGGCACCGAAGATGCCGAGGAGGTCGTCGCGCAGCTGGAACGCCTCACCGACGGCCGCGCCGTAGCGGCCGAGCAACCCCAGCGTCGCCTCGGGGCAGCCGGCCAGTGCACCGCCGATCTCCAGGGGGCGGCGCACCGTGTAGTTCCCGGATTTGCGGCGTGCGACGTCGAGCACGTCCTCCAGTGTCGGCCGTCCGCCCGCGTCATTGACCAGATCGGCGAACTGGCCCACCGCCAATTCCGTGCGCATCGCGTCGTACCGGGGCCACGCCCGGGCCAGTGCGCGGTCACCCAGACCGCTCTCGCGCATCATCTGCCCCGCCCACACCAGGCAGAGGTCGCCGAGCAGCACCGCCGCCGAGGCGCCGAACCGCTCCGCGGATCCGTTGAGTCCGTTGTCCCGGTGCCACTGCGCGAAGCGCACATGCGCCGCCGGACGGCCCCGGCGCAGCGGTGAATCGTCCATCACGTCGTCCTGCAGCAGCGCGAACACGTGCAGCAGGTCGAAACTCGCCGCGGCGCGCAGGGCGGCGTCGTCGGGGGCGGCACCGGCCAGCCAGCCGAGGTAGGCGAACGTCGAACGCAGGCACTTACCGTCGCCGACGAAGTCGGAGAGCACGTCGAGGGTGACGTCGACACCGGTGAGCCGCAGGTCGTCGGCGCACCGGTCGGTGACGAACTCGGTCACCGCATCGATCGCCGCGCGGCGCACATCCCTGCGCCAGGTGTCGAAGGAGTCGGCCGTGAGCCGGGCTGGGGCTGGCCGCAAAGCTGCGGCGAGCAGCCGATCGTCGACACCGCTCACCCGAAACCTTCCGCCGTCACCCTGCTGTGATCACCAAACTAGGGTTCTAGTTGTCCGTACCCGTGATCGTGGAAACCAATCGGGATCCGATGTCACGATTGCGTCATCACTTCGCTTATCCGTCGGGAGGCCGCCGTGCGGGCTGACCAGGGCCTTCGTCGCAGCGTGGGGTTCAGCGGTCCGGTCAGTCCGGCGCTCACCCTCTCGCCGCTGCGGCGGGGTCGCGGCGACCCCTGTTTCCACCTCGCCCCCGACGGGACGATCTGGCGCACCAGCCTGCCGCCGAGCGGCCCGGTGACCGCCCGCATCACCCGGGCGTCGGCGAACACGGTCGACGTCGACGCCTGGGGTCCCGGCGCGACCGAATTCCTCGACCACGCGCCCGCACTGCTCGGCGCCGACGACGACGACGCGGGCTTCGCCCCGCAGGAGCCGACGATCGCCCTGGCGCACCGGCGGGTGCCTCACCTGAGGTTGGGGCGCACCGGCCGGGTGCTCGAGGCGCTGATCCCCGCGGTGCTCGAACAGCGGGTCGCCGGCATGGACGCGTTCCGCGCCTGGCGGCTGCTGGTCACCGAGTACGGCACGCCGGCGCCCGGGCCCGCCCCGGCGCACATGCGGGTGCCGCCCAGCGCGCAGGTCTGGCGGCACGTCCCGTCGTGGGAGTTCCACCGCGCCAACGTCGATCCGCGCCGGGCGCGCACGGTGGTGCTGTGCGCACAGCGGGCCGAGTCGCTCGAGCGACTGTCCGCCCGGCCGGCCGAGCAGGCGCGCGCGGCGATGATGTCGCTGCCGGGGGTCGGGGAGTGGACCGCCGCAGAGACCGCGCAACGGGCGTGGGGTGACCCAGACGCGCTCTCGGTCGGTGACTACCACCTCGCGAAGACGGTCGGGTGGAGCCTGCTCGGCCACCCGATCGACGACCCCGCGATGGTCGAACTGCTCGAACCGATGCGCCCGCACCGCCACCGCGCGGTGCGCCTGCTGCTGGCCAGCGGACTGGCCCGCAACCCGCGCTTCGGCGCCCGCCTCGCGATCCCGAAGCTTGCCGAACTGTGACGTGCATCGGGGCTCTGATTACGCCGAGAGGGTGAGGGGTAGACGGAGGTTCGAAGACTTGATCAAGCGCGCAAGAAGGAGATGTTCCATGGCGTACACCGTTCCCGGCATGACCGACAAAGAGGGCGCACAGGTCGCGGAGCTGCTGCAGAAGCAACTCAGCCGGTACAACGATCTGCACCTGACGCTCAAGCACGTCCACTGGAATGTGGTCGGCCCGAACTTCATCGGTGTGCACGAGATGATCGATCCGCAGGTCGAGTTGGTGCGCGGCTACGCCGACGAGGTGGCCGAGCGCATCGCCACCCTGGGCGGCTCCCCGAAGGGCACCCCCGGGGCGATCATCAGCGACCGCACATGGGACGACTACTCGTTGGAGCGTGACACCGTCCAGGCGCACCTGGCCGCACTGGACCTGGTCTACGACGGCATCATCGAGGACACCCGCAAGAACATCGAGGAGACCGAGGAACCCGACCCGGTCACCAACGACATGTTGATCGGCCACGCCGCGGAACTGGAGAAGTTCCAGTGGTTCGTGCGGGCCCACCTGGAGAACGCGGGCGGCGACCTCAAGCACGGCGGCAAGTCCACCGAGAAGGGTGCGGCCAAGGCGGCCAAGAGCTAGCTTCCCGCACACGACGAAGAAGGCCCGCGTCCTCGGACGCGGGCCTTCTTCGTATCCGACTTCAGCCGCCGTTGGTGACGGGGTTCTTCGACAGCGCGATGAAACCGCCGTTGATCCACACACCCCAGCGGCCACCCCAGGCCGACGTCCACACGACCGGCTGCCCGGCCCAGTTCTCGGCCGGCTTGCGCGGCGCCCACGCCGGGACCGGCTCCCCGAGAGCGGGTGCGGGCGGCGGGGGAGGTGGGGGCTGCGCGATCGAGGTGGCAGTGCCGAGGCCGAGAGCACCTGCGCTGAGTGCGGCCGCGACCGCGACGGCAGTGACGATCGATTTCATCGTGCGTTGTGTCCCCAGTGCCACACCGAGGGATCCGCCGGTGGGTAGGTCATGCAGACATCGGTGGCGTGTGCGACGACGCCCTTGTTGTTGAAGAACAGCTTCGCCCAGTTGCCCCACCGGGTGGCGACCTGTTCGTAGTAGACGTTGGTGGCGGTGTTCTCGGAGTACTGCCTGCGGGCGGTGTAGTCCAGCGAGAAGAACCAGTAGATCCGGTCGCGGGCCATGTTCTGGATGTCCACCGGCCGGTTGTTGTAGTCGATCATGTACCGCTCGTAGTAGACGGGCGAGGTGTCGCGCGCCGCGGCCATGTACTGCTCGACGGTGCAGGTGGTCCGCATGATCCGGTTCGGGATCGGATAGTCGTCGGTGGCGTCGGCCGAGGCGACCGCCGGAGCCGCCAGCACGCCCATCGCCATGGCGGCGCTGATCGCACCCGTCCACAAGACTTTCAGACGGCCGGTCATGGCACTCCCTCGGTGTTCGGTCGGACGCGTACGGGCGCTCACGCGGGCTTCTCCGCGGCCTGATAGAGCAGCGCCTGATGGGCCGGGCAGTAGGTGGGGTAGGCCAGACCGATGAACTTCCACGCCTGTTCGGTGGTGCTGCCCTTCGGCAACTGCCTGCCGACGAATGTCGCCGACGCGAACGCGTCGCGGTCGACACCGCGATCGATCCGCTCACAGGCGATCTTGGCGATCCAGGCGTTGTAATCCTTCTGCCCGTAGATGCCGATGGTCTGCAGCGAGTTCGAGAAATCGGTGTCGGGATCGGCGTGCGCGACCGCCGGCGTGGCGAGCGCCATGCCAGCGACGGCAACCGCCAGGATCGCTCTCTTCATGGCGAGGATGTTAGCTTGCCTAATTCTGCTTGTCACGGCCACCCACCCGGGTCCGGTGGGGCCGGGCCGGCTACCGGACCTCTGGGTCGGGACCGCGTTCGACGCGCGCGTCCGCGACGTCCTCGGCGCGCACCTGGGCGTCCAGCGTTTCGTCGCGCACCGGCCGATCGGCCAGTTCCTCGTGCCGCCCGAACAGGTACGGGTAGGCCGCGCCGGCGATGGCGGCGCCGAGAAGGGGGGCGATCCAGAACACCCACAGCTGCGCGGGCGCCTCGTTGCCGTTGAAGAACGCCACGCCGGTGGAGCGGGCGGGGTTCACCGAGGTGTTCGAGATCGGGATCGAGATCAGGTGGATCAGCGTCAGGGTCAGCCCGATGGCCAGCCCGGCGAACCCCTTCGGGGCGCGGGTGTCGGTGGCGCCGAGGATCACCAGGAGGAAGATGCCCGTCAGCAGGACCTCGGCGATGACGACGGCCAGCAGCGAATAGCCCGCCGGCGAGTGGTTGGCGTATCCGTTGGCGGCCATGTTCCCGGTGGCGGTCCACCCCTCACGCCCCTTGGCGATGACGTAGATGACGAGTCCGGCCGCCACGCCGGCGATCACCTGGGTGAGCCAGTAGGCCGGCAGCACACGCCATTCGACCCGCCGGGCCAGTGCCGCGCCCAGCGTGACCGCAGGGTTGAAGTGCCCGCCGGAGATCGTCCCGAACGCGTACACGCCGGTGAGCACCGTGAGACCGAAGGCGAGCGAGACGCCGAGGAACCCGATGCCGAACGCGTAGCCGTCGGCCGAGGTGTACTTGGCGGCGAATACCGCGCTGCCGCAGCCGCCGAAGACGAGCCAGAACGTTCCGATGAACTCGGCGGCCACCCGATGCATCATGGTCGGCTCTCGCATGTCCCGCTCCTTTCGCGCTGGGTCGAGCGTGACACGGATCACTGCGGTATGTGGGTGGTGCGGCCGAATCGTGGTCGGACCGCAATGTCCCGGGAGGGCGTGCCCCGCTCAGCGGTACCCGGTGAAGCGCGCCGTCAGCGCCAGCTGCCCGTCGGCCCCGACGGCCTGTGCGTCAGCCACGCCGGTGGACCGCCCGACACGCAATGACGTTGCGCTGTAACGACATTCGCCACCCGCGACCAGCCTCCGCAGGAAGTTCACGCGCAGGGACCCGGTGCGCAGGGGAGTGTCGGCGCGGCCCGCGTTGAGTGCGGCGGACGCCACGAGTTCGAGGCCGGTGGCGGCCACCCCGCCGTGGACGATGCCGAGCATGTTGTTGATGACGGGGTCAGCGTGCTGCCTGAGCGAGGCCGGACCGTCCGCTTCCACGGCCATCATCGCGGCCAGGCCGACCTTGCGGGTGTGGTGCTCGGCGTGTTCCGGGAAATCGGTGAACTGGGCGCCGGTGATGTAGAAGGAGCGCACGCTGCCGGTGCCGATCACGACGTCGCGGTGGCTGAACTCGCACAGGGCCATCGCGGTGGGGCCCTTCTCGCCGACCGGCCACGCCCGCCCCACCACGCCCGCGTCGTCGGCCGTGATCAGGTCGGCGGTCTCCGGGACAGTTCCAGTGACAGTTCGGTCGACACGGTCCATTCGTCCTCGCCGCGTCGCAGGTGGTTGGCCAGGCCGCCGACGTGGTCGAGCAGCATCGCCAGCGGGGCCGCGGTGGGCAGGCCGGTGAGTGGGTTCAGCAGACCGCGGGTGGGCACCCGGGCGATGCTGTGGTCGCCGGTGCCCTCGAACGTCTCGATGCCGAACCGGCCGATCGGGGTGTTGAGCGGGTGTGACATCGCGCTCAGCATGCGGGACGGCGGCGCGGGCCAGGTACCCCTTGGGGGTACCGGCGCAGACTGCGGTGTTCGCCGGGACCGCACCGCGACGCCGGCGGAGCGCCAGCGTGGTGGCCGAGATTTGCTGTGGGACTCGGCAATCGGCCATTCGGCGGCTTCATGTGCGCGTCACGACGTCCGCTCAGGCGTAGGTCAGCGTTGTCTAAGAATCTGACTAGGCTTTCTGCAAACGTCACACAGTCAACAACACCAGCAAAATGGCCTCGAAATTCACCTACAGCAAACTGCTGGAATGTGGTAGCAATCTCTCGGCCGGATGCCGGTTCGGGCGCGGGCCCACGGGGGTCCGGTGAATCTGCCTGTAGCGCAGGTGTTTTCGCGCGACTGCCGATCGGCGCACGCAGACCTCGGCAACGTGGCGGGCGAGTATAGTTAGGTCCGACTAAGTTGGCATGTCAGCCGGTGTTTGACTTATCGTTTTCTTCACTTGTGGCGAGTGGGAAAAAGGCCGCTGTTCAGTGCTGCACAGAGGACCGCCTCCGCCCCGTCGGCTCACGCCGTCGCAGACGGCAGCCAACTGAAGCTTCGCCGAAGGTTCGAGAGTAAGGGTCAGGTGGGATCCAGTGGGACCAGTGCCCAGCGGGCTGTACAACCCCGCGTACGAGCACGACTCGTGTGGCGTGGCGATGGTGGCCGATATGCACGGGCGCCGCAGCCGCGACATCGTCGATAAGGCCATCACAGCCCTGCTCAACCTGGAGCACCGCGGTGCCCAGGGCGCGGAACCGAACACCGGCGACGGTGCGGGCATCCTGCTGCAGGTCCCCGACGAGTTCTTCCGGGCCGTGGTGGACTTCGACCTGCCCGAACCGGGCAGCTACGCCACCGGCATCGCATTCCTGCCGCAGTCGTCCAAAGACGCCGCGACGGCCTGCGAGCAGGTCCAGAAGATCGCCGAGGCCGAGGGGCTGACGGTGCTCGGCTGGCGCGACGTGCCGACCGACGACTCCTCGCTGGGCGCCCTGGCCCGCGACGCGATGCCCACGTTCCGGCAGGTCTTCATGGCCGGCGCGTCGGGAGATCCCTCTGCTCCTCGCGTCCGCGGCATGGACCTGGAGCGCCGGGCCTACGTCGTGCGCAAGCGCGCCGAGCACGAGCTGGGCACCAAAGGTCCTGGTCAGGACGGTCCGGGCCGGGAGACGGTGTACTTCCCGAGCCTGAGCGGTCAGACATTCGTCTACAAGGGCATGCTGACCACCCCGCAGCTGCGGGCGTTCTATCTCGACCTGCAGGACGAGCGGCTGACCAGCGCGCTGGGCATCGTGCACTCCCGCTTCTCCACCAACACCTTCCCGTCGTGGCCGCTGGCGCATCCGTTCCGCCGCGTCGCCCACAACGGTGAGATCAACACCGTCACCGGTAACGAGAACTGGATGCGGGCGCGCGAGGCGCTGATCCGCACCGACGTCTTCGGCACCCAGGCCGACCTCGACAAGATCGTTCCCGTCTGCACGCCGGGCGCATCGGACACCGCGCGCTTCGACGAGGTGCTCGAACTGCTGCACCTCGGGGGCCGCAGCCTGCCGCACGCGGTGCTGATGATGATCCCCGAGGCGTGGGAACGCCACGAGTCGATGGACCCGGCCCGACGGGACTTCTACCGCTACCACGCCTCGCTCATGGAACCGTGGGACGGCCCGGCGGCGGTGTGCTTCACCGACGGCACCGTGATCGGCGCCGTGCTCGACCGCAACGGTCTGCGCCCGTCGCGGATCTGGGCCACCGAGGACGGCCTGGTCGTCATGGCATCGGAGGCCGGGGTTCTCGACCTCGACCCGTCGACCGTCGTGCAGAAGATGCGCCTGCAGCCCGGCCGCATGTTCCTCGTCGACACCGCGCAGGGCCGCATCGTCTCCGACGAGGAGATCAAGGCCGAACTCGCCGCCGAACACCCGTACGGCGAATGGCTCGAGGCCGGCCTTTTCCAGCTCGAGGAGCTGCCGCCGGGTGACTACGTGCGGATGCCGCACCACCGGGTGGTGCTGCGCCAGCAGGCGTTCGGCTACACCTACGAAGAGCTCAACCTGCTCGTCGCCCCGATGGCGCGCACCGGCGCCGAACCGATCGGGTCGATGGGCACCGATACGCCCGTCGCCGTGCTCTCGCAGCGGCCGCGCATGCTGTTCGACTACTTCCAGCAGTTGTTCGCGCAGGTGACCAACCCGCCGCTGGACGCCATCCGCGAAGAGGTGGTGACCAGCCTGCAGGGCGTCATCGGCCCGGAGGGCGATCTGCTCAACCCGACCGCCGAATCGTGCCGTCAGATCGTGCTGCCGCAGCCGATCCTGCGCAACGCCGAACTGTCGAAGCTGATCTGCGTCGACCCCGACCACGAGATCCGCGGCCACAAGCACGGGATGCGCGCGGCGGTGATCCGCTGCCTGTACCCGGTCAACCGGGGCGGTCAGGGGCTGAAGGAGGCGCTGAACAACGTCCGCGCCAAGGTCTCGGCCGCCATCCGCGACGGCGCGCGCATCATCGTGCTCTCCGACCGCGAATCCGACGAGCAGATGGCGCCGATCCCGTCGCTGCTGAGCGTCTCGGCGGTGCACCACCATCTGGTCCGGGAGCGCACCCGCACCCAGGTCGGGCTCGTCGTCGAGGCCGGCGACGCCCGCGAGGTGCACCACATGGCCGCCCTGTGCGGCTTCGGCGCCGCGGCCATCAACCCCTACATGGCGTTCGAGTCGATCGAGGACATGGTCGACCGAGGGGTCATCACCGGGATCTCCAGCGACCAGGCCAAGGCCAACTACGTCAAGGCCGCCGGCAAGGGTGTGCTGAAGGTGATGTCCAAGATGGGCATCTCGACGCTGGCCTCCTACACCGGCGCGCAGCTGTTCCAGGCCATCGGCATCGACCAGACGGTGCTCGACGAGTACTTCACCGGGTTGAACTGCCCGGTCGGCGGTATCGATCTCGACGACATCGCCGCCGAGGTCGCCGCCCGTCATGCGCTGGCCTACCTCGACCGGCCCGACGAGCGGGCACACCGCGAACTCGAGGTCGGCGGCGAATACCAGTGGCGGCGGGAAGGGGAGTACCACCTCTTCAACCCGGACACGGTGTTCAAGCTGCAGCACTCCACCCGGACCGGCCAGTACTCGGTGTTCAAGGAGTACACCCAGCTCGTCGACGACCAGTCCGAGCGGATGGCCTCGCTGCGCGGCCTGCTGAAGTTCAAAGACGGTGTCCGTCAACCGATTCCGATCGACGAGGTGGAACCCGCCAGCGAGATCGTCAAACGCTTCTCCACCGGCGCGATGAGCTACGGCTCGATCTCGGCCGAGGCGCACGAGACGCTCGCAATCGCGATGAACCGCCTCGGCGGCCGGTCCAACTCGGGCGAGGGCGGCGAGGCTGTCACCCGCTTCGACCGCGACGACAACGGCGATTGGCGGCGCAGCGCGATCAAGCAGGTCGCGTCGGGCCGTTTCGGGGTCACCAGCCACTACCTGAGCAACTGCACCGACATCCAGATCAAGATGGCCCAGGGTGCGAAACCCGGTGAGGGCGGGCAGCTTCCGGGTCACAAGGTGTACCCGTGGGTCGCCGAGGTGCGGCACTCCACCCCGGGTGTCGGGCTGATCTCGCCGCCGCCGCACCACGACATCTACTCGATCGAGGATCTCGCGCAGCTTATCCACGACCTCAAGAACGCCAACCCGCAGGCCCGCGTGCACGTGAAGCTGGTCAGCGAGAACGGCGTCGGGACGGTCGCGGCGGGTGTCTCCAAGGCCCACGCCGACGTGGTGCTGATCTCCGGCCACGACGGCGGCACCGGCGCGACGCCGCTGACGTCGATGAAGCATGCCGGCGCGCCGTGGGAGCTGGGCCTGGCGGAGACGCAGCAGACGTTGCTGCTCAACGGTCTTCGCGACCGCATCGTGGTGCAGGTCGACGGTCAGCTCAAGACCGGCCGCGACGTGGTGATCGCCGCGCTGCTCGGCGCCGAGGAGTTCGGTTTCGCGACCGCACCGCTGGTGGTCTCGGGTTGCATCATGATGCGGGTCTGCCACCTCGACACCTGCCCCGTCGGCGTGGCCACCCAGAACCCGGTGCTGCGCGAGCGGTTCAACGGTAAGCCCGAGTTCGTCGAGAACTTCTTCATGTTCATCGCCGAGGAAGTGCGCGAGACCATGGCGCAGTTGGGTTTCCGCACCGTCAACGAGATGGTCGGCCAGGTCGGCGTGCTCGACACCACCGAGGCGGCCGAGCACTGGAAGGCCCACAAGCTCGACCTGTCGCCGGTGCTGCACGAGCCCGAGTCGGCGTTCATGAACCAGGACCTGTACTGCAGTTCGCGTCAGGACCACGGGCTGGACAAGGCGCTCGACCAGCAGCTGATCGTGATGTGCCGCGAGGCACTGGATTCCGGCACGCCGGTCAAGTTCTCGACCACCATCGCCAACGTCAACCGCACGGTCGGCACCATGCTCGGCCACGAGGTGACCAAGGCGTACGGCGGCCAGGGGCTCCCGGACGGCACGATCGACATCACGTTCGACGGTTCGGCGGGCAACAGCTTCGGCGCCTTCGTCCCCCAGGGCATCACGCTGCGGGTCTACGGCGATGCGAACGACTATGTGGGCAAGGGTCTCTCGGGTGGCCGGGTGGTGGTCCGTCCGGCGGAGAACGCCCCGGCCGACTACGTGGCCGAGGACAACATCATCGCAGGCAACGTCATCCTGTTCGGGGCGACCAGCGGTGAGATGTTCCTGCGCGGCCAGGTCGGGGAGCGCTTCGCGGTCCGCAACTCCGGGGCCGTCGCCGTCGTCGAGGGTGTGGGCGACCACGGTTGCGAGTACATGACCGGCGGCAAGGTCGTCATCCTCGGCCCGACCGGCCGCAACTTCGCGGCCGGGATGTCCGGCGGGATGGCGTTCGTCTACGACCCCGCGGGTGAACTCCCGGACAACCTCAACGCCGAGATGGTGGAGCTCGACACTCTCGACGACGAGAACGTCTCGTGGCTGCACGGCATGCTGCAGGCCCACGTCGACGCCACTGATTCGGCTGTGGGACAACGCATCCTGAACAACTGGGAAGAAGAGTTGAAGCATTTCGTCAAGGTCATGCCGCGCGATTTCAAGCGCGTGCTGGCCGCAATCGCCGAGGCGGAACGCACCGGCGCCGACAAGAACGAGGCGATCATGGCGGCCGCAAGTGGCTGATCCGCGCGGTTTTATGAAGTACACCCATCGCGAGCTCCCGCCGCGCCGGCCGGTGCCGCTGCGCCTGCGCGACTGGAAAGAGGTCTACGAGGACTTCTCCCACGAGACGCTGCAGACCCAGGCGGCCCGCTGCATGGATTGCGGGATCCCGTTCTGCCACAACGGGTGTCCGCTGGGGAACCTGATTCCCGAGTGGAACGACCTGGTCTTCAAGGACCGGTGGCGCGATGCGATCGAGCGGCTGCACGCGACCAACAACTTCCCGGAGTTCACCGGGCGGCTGTGCCCGGCGCCGTGTGAGGCCTCGTGCGTGCTCGGCATCAACCAGGACGCGGTCACCATCAAGCAGGTCGAGGTCGAGATCATCGACAACGCCTTCGACGAGGGCTGGGTCGTCCCGCTCCCGCCGGACCGGTTGACCGGTAAGAAGGTCGCCGTCGTCGGCTCCGGCCCGGCCGGGCTGGCCGCCGCCCAGCAGCTCACCCGCGCCGGTCACACGGTGACCGTGTTCGAGCGCGCCGACCGGATCGGCGGCCTGCTGCGCTACGGCATCCCCGAGTTCAAGATGGAGAAGCGCCACATCGACCGCCGGCTGGAACAGATGGAGGCCGAAGGCACCCAGTTCCGCACCGGCGTCAACGTCGGCGTCGACATCAGCGTCGCGCAGCTGCGCTCGGAGTTCGACGCGGTGGTGCTCGCCGGCGGTGCGACCGCATGGCGTGATCTGCCGATCCCCGGCCGCGAACTCGACGGCATCCACCAGGCGATGGAGTTCCTGCCGTGGGCCAACCGGTTTGCAGCGGGGGATTTGAAGAATGAAGTGACCGGCGAGGACGGCGAGCCGCCGATCACCGCGAAGGGCAAGAAGGTCGTCATCATCGGTGGCGGCGACACCGGCGCGGACTGCCTAGGCACCTCCCACCGGCAGGGTGCGGCGAGCGTCCACCAGTTCGAGATCATGCCGCGGCCGCCGGAGACGCGGGCGGACAGCACCCCGTGGCCGACCTATCCGTTGATGTTCCGGGTCTCCTCGGCGCACGAAGAGGGCGGTGAGCGGGTCTTCTCGGTCAACACCGAGGAGTTCTGCGGCGACGAGAACGGCCACGTCAGGTCGCTCAAGGTGCACGAGGTCGAGATGAAGGCCGGCAAGTTCGAGAAGATCGAGGGTTCGGATTTCGAGCTGGAGGCCGATCTGGTGCTGCTCGCCATGGGCTTTGTCGGGCCGGAGAAAGACGGCCTGCTGACCGACCTCAAGGTTGAGCTGACCGACCGCGGCAACGTCGCCCGCGACGACGACTTCGCGACCTCGGTGCCCGGCGTGTTCGTGGCCGGCGACATGGGCCGCGGACAGTCGCTCATCGTGTGGGCGATCGCCGAGGGGCGGGCGGCCGCCGCGGGTGTCGACCGGTACCTGATGGGTAAGAGCGCGCTGCCGGCTCCGATCAGGCCGACGGCGGTTCCGCAGCGGTAGATCGGGCCCGCCCGTAGCGATTGTGCGGTCTCATACGGCCACCCCGGCGTGTCGCGTATGGCGTCGCACAGTCGGCGCTCGACCGCAGCGCTACAGACCACAAGAACCACACCCGTCACACCAGAAACTCGCCGCAACCTCTTCGGCGCGCCTCATGGCGTTTGCCGCGAGGTCGAACTCTAATGACTTGATGTGGGTTTTGCGATATCGTGGCCCACGATCAGCAATTGAGTTATTGCAGGAGTAATCGCCGTGTACATCAACCCGATTTCCCGGTCACGGGTGGGTCGAATCGCCTGGTCATTGTTCCGTCACCCCGTCAAGAGCCGTGAGTTCCCCGCCAAGCACGAACGGCTCATCACCGCCGCCGAACTGGTGCGCTACGGCGTCTAGCTAAGCGGCGGACCGCTGGACAGGTGGTCGGCGCGGGCCGCCCCTGCATTTTGCTTGATCGTTATGCTTTCGTGACCGTCAGCCCGGAGTCCCTGATCGCCTCGGCGAGCGGTTCCAGCACCGCCGTGTCGTACGGCGACGGCAGATAGATGATCGCCAGGTCGAGACCCTCGGCGCCGAGTGCGGCCGCCTCGTCGACCACCTTCGCGTAGTCCCGGTCCGCGCCGAGACGGACGTGCGCCGAGAACATGATCTCCTTCGGATCGCGACCGATGTCCGCGCAGTGCGAGGCCAACACGTCCCGCTTGCGGGCGAACTCCTCGGGCGGGCCACCGACGTAGTTCCAGTGCTGCGCCCAACGGGCGGTGATGCGCAGCGTCCGCTTTTCGCCGCTGCCGCCGATGCAGATCGGCGGGTGCGGCTGCTGGGGACCCTTCGGCTCGTTGCGCGCGTCCTTGAGCTGGTAGTACTTCCCGTCGAAGCTCGTCGTCTCCTGGGAGAGCAGGCCGGTCAACACCTCACACGCCTCCTCGAAGCGGTCGAACCGCTCCTTGATCGAGCCGAGTTCGATGCCGTAGGCACCCGACTCCTCCTCGTTCCAGCCGGCGCCGATACCGAGTTCGAGCCGGCCGTTGCTGACGATGTCGAGGGCGGAGGCCATGTTGGCCAGGACCGCCGGGTGGCGGTAGTGGATGCCGGTGACGGGCACCCCGACGCGCAACCGCTTGGTGGCCTGCGCCAACGCGGTCAGCGTGATCCAGCCCTCGAGACAGGGGCCGGTCGAGTCGGAGAAGATCGGATAGAAGTGGTCGAACGTCCAGCCCGACTCGTAGACGTCGATGTCGTCGGCGGCCTGCCAGATCGGCAGCATCTCGGCCCAGGTGGTGTTCTGCGGTGAGGTCTTGAAGGCGAATCGCACGTCGACCCACGGTAGTCCGTCTTCCTGGGAGCGGCGCGATGAAATCGGAGGCGACCGGTGGTCAGTACCGCCATGGAGGATTTGAGCGAGGCATGCAGGCGGACGGCGGCAGTGCTGGCCGCGGTGACCGACGACGCGCTGGACGCGCCGACGCCGTGCAGCGAGATGCCACTGCGGGCGCTGGTGGCCCACATCGGCGGGTTGGCGCAGGCTTTCCGCGCGGCAGCGGACAAGGAGTTCGGCCCGTTGACTGACACCCCGCCGGAACCGGATACACCGCTGTCACCGGGATGGCGGACGGAATATCCGCGGTTTCTGGCCGAACTCGCCGAGTCCTGGCGGGACCCGGCGGCGTGGACGGGTATGACGCGCGCCGGCGGGATCGACCTGCCCGGAGAGGTCGCGGGTTCGGTCGCGTTGGCCGAGGTCGTCATCCACGGCTGGGACGTCGCCGTGGCCACCGGTCAGAACTATGACTGCGACGCCGCCACCGCCCACGCGTGCCTGCAGCATCTGAGCCAGTTCGACACCGCGGGCACCGAGGGAATGTTCGGCCCGGCCGTGCCGGTGCCCGACGACGCGCCGGCGATCGACCGCATCGCCGGGCTCAGCGGCCGCGACCCGGAGTGGAGTCCGCACTGAGGGCACACTGGGGACATGGACCCCGTGACCGCGCTGCGCCAGATCGCGTACTACAAGGACCGCGCCCGCGAGGACTCTCGACGGGTGATGGCCTACCGCAACGCCGCCGACGTCGTGGAGCGGCTCACCGAAGCCGAACGTGACCGCCACGGCGCCGCCGATTCGTGGCAGTCGCTGCCCGGAATCGGGCCCAAGACGGCGAAGGTGATCGCGCAGGCGTGGGCCGGCCGCGAACCCGACGTGCTCATCGAATTGCGGGAGAACGCAGTCGATCTCGGCGGCGGTGAGATCCGCGCGGCACTCAAGGGCGATCTGCACGTGCACTCCAACTGGTCGGACGGGTCGGCGCCGATCGAGGAGATGATGCTCGCCGCCCGCGACCTCGGGCACGAGTACTGCGTGTTGACCGACCACTCACCGCGGTTGACCATCGCCAACGGGCTGTCCCCGGACCGGCTGCGCAAACAGCTCGACGTCATCGACGAACTCCGGGAAAGCGTTGCACCCCTTCGCATTCTGACCGGCATCGAAGTCGACATCCTCGAGGACGGCTCCCTCGACCAGGAGGAGGAACTGCTCGAGCGCCTCGACGTCGTGGTGGCCAGCGTGCACTCGAAACTGGCGATGGACGCCCCGGCGATGACACGCCGCATGCTCAAGGCCGTCGCCAATCCGCACACCGACGTGCTCGGCCACTGCACCGGGCGGTTGGTCACCGGAAACCGCGGAATCCGGCCTGAATCGAAATTCGACGCCGAGAAGGTGTTCACCGCGTGCCGCGACAACGGCACCGCCGTCGAGATCAACTCCCGCCCCGAACGGCGGGATCCCCCCACCCGGCTGTTGAAGCTCGCGCTCGACATCGGTTGCGTGTTCTCGATCGACACCGATTCGCACGCGCCGGGTCAGCTGGACTTCCTCGGCTACGGCGCACAACGGGCGCTCGACGCCGGCGTGCCCGCCGAGCGGATCGTCAACACCTGGCCCGCCGACGATCTGCTGGCGTGGACCTCCTCCTGAAATCCCACATGGCGGTCCGCCGCGTTTAGCCACCCCTGCGGCAGGGAAAGGCGGGGGGACGCGTGAGCAGGGGCCGTTTCGGCGCGCCCCGCTCAGCGACCGAGCTGAAACGAAGGGGACCCCATGGCGCAAGATCGCGGAGCCAAAGAGACCATCAAGAGCGTCGTCAAAGATGCCAAGGACAAGGTCGTAGAGGCCGCCGAGCGGCTGCAGCAGCACAGCCCGAGCTACATCCCCGGCGCGCCCGGACCGGAGAAGCCGACCTTCGAGGAGCCGACCGCCCCGCGGGAACCGCTGCCCCCCAAACCGGATCAGGGCGGACCCGATCTCCGCACGGCCACCGGCCTTTCCGTCGGCGGTGGGCAGACCGCGCGCGGACAGCAGGGCGAGTACCTCACCACCGCACAGGGCGCGCGACTCCACGACACCGACCACTCACTGAAGGCGGGCGAACGCGGCCCGACCCTGCTGCAGGACCACCACCTGCGCGAGAAGATCATGCATTTCGATCACGAGCGCATCCCGGAGCGTGCGGTGCACGCCCGCGGGGCGGCGGCACACGGCGTGTTCCGCGGTAACGGCGCGGCCGAGAAGATTTGCAAGGCGGGCTTTTTGAGGTCCGGCGCCGAAACCGATGTGTTCGTCCGCTTCTCCACTGTGCTCGGGTCGCGCGGATCGGCCGACACGGTCCGTGACACCCGCGGATTCGCCACCAAGTTCTACACCGACGAGGGCACGTTCGACCTCGTCGGCAACAACATCCCGGTGTTCTTCATCCAGGACGGCATCAAGTTCCCCGACGTCGTGCACGCTGCCAAACCGCACCCGGACCGGGAGATCCCGCAGGCCCAGAGCGCGCACGACACCTTCTGGGACTTCGTGTCCCTGCACACCGAAGCCCAAGCGCACACCATGTGGAACATGTCCGACCGCGGCATCCCGCGGTCCTTCCGGATGATGGAGGGCTTCGGCGTCCACACCTTCCGGCTCACCGGACCGGACGGGTCGACGTCACTGGTCAAGTTCCACTGGAAGCCGCGACTGGGCGTGCACTCACTGGTCTGGGAAGAGGCGCAGATCGCTGCCGGGATGGACCCCGACCTGCACCGCCGCGATCTGGCGGATGCGATCGAAAAGGGCGCCTACCCCGAGTGGGATCTCGGTGTACAGGTGATGCCCGACAACCCGGACCAGATGTTCGAGGGCATCGATCTGCTCGACCCGACGAAGATCGTGCCCGAGGAACTCGCCCCGGTGCAGGTGATCGGCACCATGCAGCTCAACCGCAACCCCACCAACTTCTTCGCCGAGACCGAACAGGTGGCCTTCCACCCGGGCCATCTGGTGCCCGGTATCGACGTCACCGACGATCCGCTGCTGCAGGCGCGGTTGTTCTCGTACCTCGACACCCAGTTGACCCGGCTGGGCGGACCGAACTTCGGTCAGATCCCGATCAACCGTCCGCACGCGCCCGTCAACGACATGTTGCGCGACGGGTTCCACCAGCACGGCGTGCACCCGGGTGCCGCGCCGTACCGGCCGAACTCGCTCGACGGCGGATGCCCGTTCCTCGCGGGCGTGGACACCGGTGCGTTCATCGAGGCGCCCGCCGTGGTCGCCGAGTCGACGAAGGTCCGCGCCGCACCGGCGTCCTACGACGACCACTTCTCGCAGGCGGCGATGTTCTACCGGAGCCTGAGCCCGGTCGAGCAGACCCATGTCGCCGAGGCGTACACCTTCGAGCTGGGCAAGTGCTACGAGCAGACGATCAAGGAACGCCAGCTCGCCGTCCTGGCCAACATCGACGCCGAACTGTGCGCGACGGTGGCCGCAGGTCTGGGTCTCGAACCGCCCGCGCCCACGGTCACCCCGGCCGAGCCGGCGGTGCTCAGCCCGGCGGTGTCGCAGGTGGGCAAGACCTGGCCGGTGGAGGGCCGCAACATCGGCATCCTCACCGGACCGGACTCCGACAACGGCGTCGTGGCGGCGGTGGTCGAAGCGCTGGGGGCGGCGAAGCTGGTGCCCCTGGTGATCGCCGCGCACGGCGGGACCCTCGACCACGAGGGTGGCAGCATCCCGATCTCACGCACGTATGCGACCGCGCGTTCGATCGAGTTCGACGGCCTCGTCCTCGCCGGCTCGCCCGCCACCGTGCAGGCGAAGATCCTCGTCGACGAAGCGTTCCGGCACTTCAAGGCGCTCGGCGTGCTCCCGCAGGGGACGGATCTGCTCGCCTCGTCCGGCGTCAACACCGATTCCGAAGGCGTGCTCAGCGCGTCGGACCCCGCGGGCCTGACGTCGGCGCTGCTCGAGAGCCTCGGCGAACACCGGGTGTGGGGCCGCGTCGTCCCCGCCTGACGGTCAGTCCGGCAGCATCGGCATCTCCAATCCGGGATCGCGCCCGAGCAGCACCCCGCGGGTGACGGCGGCGTTGCCGTAGCGGGTGCGCACCTCGTCGACCGCGGCGTCGAGCGCGCCCGCATCGGGCGCCTGCCCGAAGGGCAACTCGAGCTGCTGGGCGCCGTCGCAGTCGATGTTGGACACCGCGAAACCGATCAGCGTGAGCCCGCGCTCGGCGATCACCGGGGCCGCCGCCGCGACCAGATCGCGTGCGGCGGCCAGCACGGCGTCAGTCGACGCCGTCGCGCGCGGCATGGTGTGTGAGCGGGTGACGCGGCTGAAGTCGTCGAAGCGCAACCGCAGCACGACCGTGCGGCCGGTGCGACCGGCGTTGCGCATCCGGCGGGTGATGCGGTCGATCAGGTTGACCACCACGGCGTCCACCTCGGCGGCCGTCATGGCGTTGCCGCGGCGGCCCAGCGCCCGCTGCGCCCCAACCGAGCGGCGCCGGACGCCGGTGACCACCCGGCGCCGATCGATGTTGTGCGACAGCGCGTAGAGCTGACGGCCCATCGCGCCACCGACCATCGCGCTCAGCGTCGACTCGCCGAGTTCGGCGACGTCGGCGACGGTTTCGATGCCGTGCGCGCGCAGCTTCGCGGCGGTCTTCTCGCCGACCCCCCAGAGCCGCCGCACCGGCAGCGGATGCAGGAAGGCCAGCTCGCGGTCCGGCGGGACCAGCAGCAGCCCGTCCGGTTTGCCCTCCTGGCTGGCGACCTTGGCGAGGAACTTCGTCCGCGCGATCCCGACGGTGATCGGCAGCCCGACCTCCTCGCGCACCCTGGCCCGCAGGCGCGCGCCGATCGCCACCGGTGTGCCCGAGACCCGGCCGAGGCCGGAGACGTCGAGGAACGCCTCGTCCACCGAGAGAGGTTCGACGAGCGGGGTGGTGTCGCGGAAGACCTCGAACACGTCGGCGCTGGCCTGGGAGTAGGCGGCCATGCGCGGCGGGACGACGACCGCCTGCGGGCACAGCCGCCGCGCCTGGTGGCCGCCCATCGCGGTGCGGACGCCGTAGGCCTTGGCCTCGTAGCTGGCCGCGAGCACCACCCCGCCGCCGACGATGACGGGCCGGCCGCGCAGTGCGGGATCGTCGCGCTGCTCGACCGAGGCGTAGAAGGAGTCGAGGTCAGCGTGCAGGATGCTGGCCTGCGCATGACCACGAGCCGGAGCCGACACGAACATATGTTCGCATGAGGGTCCGACGTGTCAGCGGCATTCCCCGTACACCGCACACGTCCACACGTGGACGAGCGAGTCGAGGACCCGGTCGGGCGGGATGCCGGGTGTCTCGGCGGCGAACGCCGCGAGCAGGGTGCGCTCGTTCATCAGGTTGAGCGCGGTGGCGATGTCGCGGGCGGGCAGCGTCTGCGGGGCCGCGCCGCGCCGGCGTTCGGCCTCGATGGTCGCCGCGGTGAAATCGATCCACTTCTGCATGAACTTCGCGAAGACGTCGCGGACCTCGGCGTTGTCGGATCCGGATGCCGCGACGGTGACGCCCCGGTGGGCGCCGAACGTATCGAAGAACACCTTGATGCCCGGCCGCCACACGTCCTCCGACGTCGCGTTGGAGGCCGCGTTCTCGAGTGCCGCATCGGCCTCCCGGATGACCCGCTCCCACAGCGTCAGCAGCACCGCTTCCTTGGAGCCGAAGTAGAAGTAGAAGGTGGGGCGGGAGATGCCCGCGCCCTTGGCCAGGTCGTCGACGGAGATCTCGGCGAACGGGCGGGCCTCGAGGAGTTGTTCGGCGGTCGCCAGGATGGCCTGTTCACGGTCGTCGCCCGACGGGCGGGCCGACCGGCGGCCACGAGAGGCGCGGGCCTGGCTGGCGGTGGTCACGCCGGATACTTTACACGCCGTCGAAATTCTCAACACACTGTTGACGATGTCGACGAGGTGTTGATAGCTTGACACCATGACCGAATTTGTCGACGTAGTGATCATCGGAGCCGGGATCTCCGGCATCAGCGCCGCATGGCATCTGCAGGGCCAGAACCCCGACAAGAGCTACGCGATCCTGGAACGGCGCGACAAGCTCGGCGGCACCTGGGATCTGTTCAAATACCCGGGCATCCGGTCGGACTCGGATATGTACACGCTCGGCTTCCACTTCAAGCCGTGGGCGACCGACCAGAGCATCGCCGACGGCGCGTCGATCTGGAACTACCTCAACGAGGCGGCCACCGAGAGCGGCATCGACAAGCACATCCGGTACGGCCACAAGGTCGTCGCCGCGAACTGGTCGGACGCGGACAACCACTGGGAGCTGACCATCGAGCGCGACGGCGAGCGCACCGCGCTCAACGCCGGGTTCCTGTGGGCGTGCAGCGGCTACTACAACTACGACAAGGGCTATTCGCCCGAGTTCCCCGGCGCCGACGACTTCGCGGGCACGATCGTGCACCCGCAGCACTGGCCGGAAGACCTTGACTACCAAGGCAAGAACATCGTCGTCATCGGCAGCGGGGCCACCGCGATCACACTGATCCCCGCGCTGATCGACACCGGCGCCGGCCACGTCACGATGCTGCAGCGCACGCCCACCTACATCGGCACGCTGCCCGACAAGGACTCCTTCGCCGCGCGCGCCTACCGGCTGCTCCCGGAGAAGCCCGCGTACACGGCCGTGCGGTGGAAGGCCATCCTGCAGGCCATGAGCCAGTACCAGATGGCCCGCATCTTCCCGACGATGTTCCGAAAAGCGTTGCGCAAGATGGCCGAACGCCGGCTGCCGGAGGGCTACGACTACGACCGGCACTTCAGCCCCAGCTACCGTCCGTGGGATCAGCGGGTGTGCCTGGCCCCCAACGGCGACATCTTCAAGGCGATCCGCAAGGGTAAGGCCGACGTCGTCACCGATGCGATCGAACGGTTCACCGCCGACGGCATCCTGCTGAAGTCGGGGGAGCAGCTGAAGGCCGACATCATCATCACCGCAACGGGTTTGAACGTGCAGTTCTTCGGCGGCGCCGACGTGCTGCGCAACGGCGAACCGCTCGACCTCGCCGATACGGTGGCCTACAAGGGCATGATGCTCTCCGGCATCCCGAACATGGCGTTCACGTTCGGCTACACCAACGCCTCGTGGACGCTCAAGGCCGACCTCACCTCGGAGTACGTCAGCAGGCTGCTTTCCTACATGGACGAGAAGGGTTACGACACCGTCGAACCGCGCGATCCGGGCGATGATGTCGAGCGCCTGCCGTTCGTCGACCTGACGTCGGGTTACATCAAGCGCGCCCTCGACAGGCTGCCCAAGTCCGGCGGTAAGGCACCGTGGCGGTTGAAGCAGAACTACCTGATCGATCTGCGGGTCATCCGCAACGGCAAGATCGACGACGACACGCTCGCCTTCAGCAAGCACCAGGCGCCGGTCACGGTCTGATCCGCTCGACTGCACAGTGGGCGGGCAGAAGCTACGGCGTGACGATGACGATTCCGTCGTCGTCGCTGTAGGCGACGTCGCCCGGCGTGAACGTCACGCCGCCGAACTCGACGGGGACATCCCGTTCGCCCGCACCGGTTTTCGTACTCTTGCGCGGGTTGGTGCCCAAGGCCTTGATCCCGATGTCGAGGGTACGCAGCGTCAAGGCGTCCCGGACGGCGCCGTTGATGATCAGCCCGCTCCACCCGTTGTCGCGGCCCAGCGCGGCGATCACATCGCCGACCAGCGCGGTGTGCAACGAACCGTCGCCGTCGATCACCAGCACGCCGCCGTCGCCGGGTTCCGACAGCACCGATTTGAGCAGCGCGTTGTCCTGGAAGCACCGCACCGTGGTGACCCGCCCGGCGAATTCCGGTCGCCCGCCGAATTGGCGAAGCTGCAGATCACAACTGCGGACGTCGGGTCCGATGTCGTCGACGAGGTCGGCGGTGGCGCGCGGTTCGATGGTCACCGCTCGATGCTAGCGACGACCACATCGTGCAGATACCGGGCCAGCCCCGGCTCGCGGTCGTCGTAGTGGCGGGTGAAGCGTTCGTCGGCGAGGTACATCTGCACCAGGCACAGCTGCATCGCGTCGTCGCAGTCGTAGAACCGCTCGATCGAGGCGCGGTGCCGCGCGGCGAGTCGATCGGCCTCCGGGCTGCCCGGCGCGATCCCGTCGCGTTTCGCCGCCACGAGGTCGGCCAGCAGCGCCTCGCCTTCGTCGCGGACCTCGATCCAGTCCCGCTTGCTCATCCGGGCCGTGCGCTGCCGGGACTGGCGCCAGGCCTCGGTGTCACCCCAGCGCTGTTGCGCCTCGGCGGCGTGGTCCTCGGTGTGCACGACACTGCCGAAGATCTCGACCTGCTCCTGGGCGGTGAGCTGGATTCCGTCGCGGTGCGCGTTCATCAATTCCTCCACTGCCTTGATGGTGTGCCGGATGCGGTCGGCGCGTTCGTGCAACAGCTCGAGCTGACGTTCGAGCCGGGCGACGACGTCGACCTGCGGATCGTCGAGCAGCGTGCGGATCTCCTCGAGTGGCAGGCCCACCGACCGGAACACCAGCACGAGGTGCAGTCGTTCGACATCGGCGTCGGTGTACCCGCGGTACCCGGCCGCGGTGCGGACGCTGGGCACCACCAGACCGATGTGGTCGTAGTGATGCAGCGTGCGCACCGAGACACCGGTGAGCGCGGCGACCGTACCGACCGTGCTGGCTTGCATGTACGCCACCTTGCACCCTGACGTGGCGTCAGGGTCAAGGGAAAATCAGCGGCGGCGGGCGACGAGCACGGCGAGCAGGACGAGAACGGCGGTTGCCACCGCGGCGGCCAGCGGCAGCCGGGACTGATCGGGGCCGTCCACGGGGACGGGCGAAGGACCGGCCACCGGATTGCTGGCCGTCGCGACCGCGGCCTTCGCCTGTGCCGCGGCCTCTTCGGCGGCGGCGGTCACGTCACCGTCGGCGGTGACGAGGTCCGCAGGGGAGGGCGGCGGCTGCTTCTTCGGCGGCGCGGTGTTCTTCTTGGCGGGTGCCTTCTTGACGGCCTTGGCGGGCGCCTTCTTCGCGGCGGCCTTCTTGGCCGGAGCCTTCTTCGCCGGGGCCTTCTTGGCGGGTGTCTTCTTCACCGGAGGCGGTGTCGCGGCCGACGGCGGTGTCGGTTCGGCGGGGGTGTCGGACTGCTCGTCGGACCCATCAGGGCGGTCTGCCATCGACGCTGCTCCTTCGCGGTTTTCGGGTTCGGCGACAGTGGGTCCATCATGCCAGGCGCGCGCGGCGGGTCATCCGGTGACGGCCAGCGCGGCCGCCAAGGTCAACGCGACCGTCATACCGCCCAGTTCCAGCAGCGACCTCGTCCGCGACAGACCGGCGCTGGCCCGGTGGGTCCGCGCCGCCGGCAGCCAGCGGCTCCGGTTGCGCCACGCCAACGCCGTCAGCGCTGCCGTCACCAGCAACTTAGCCGTCAGGATCCTGCCGTAGCCGGTGGCGACGAGGTCCGCCGGGGCGCCGACGACCGCGAGCGCACCGCCGACACCGGCCAGCACCAGCACACCGACACAGCCGAGCGCCAGGGCGGAGAACCGCGGCAGCACCCGCGCCCACTGCCCGCGGTGGGCCACCGTCACCAGCAGCCCCACCAGCGCACCGCACCACAGGCCGGCCGCCACCGCGTGCACCGCGACCGCGACCCCACCCAGCGGGCTCACGGTGAGGTGCCCGGCCAGCGTGCGCGCCGCCAGTCCCGCCGCGGCGATACCCGTGGTCGCGAGTGACACCGAACCCGAGCGTGGCGCCGACACCGCCACCGCACACACGGCCGCGGCGGCGACCGCGCTGACCGCGCCGGCCCGTCCGGCCGCGGTGTGGGTGACGAACTCCACGTAGGTCTGCACCCCGACGGTGCCGACCGGCAGCGCCGCGGTCTGAGCGCTGACCACGACCAACCGCACGAGTTCGGTGAGCAGCCACACGGCCGCGCTCACCGCCAACGGCGCGGCCGCCGCCCGGGACAGTTCGTCGCGGTGCCGGCCGGTGTCGAGCAGGGGCACGACGGCGAGACCGAGCGTCACGGCGGCGGCGCAGTCCGCCGCCGCTCGGACGGCGGTGAGGCTCAACGCGTTGTCGGGGCGGCCCAGCGCCCACGCCGCCACCGACGTCGCGGCGACGACACCGATACCGCCGACCGCCGCACGCAGGTGCGACGACGTCACGTACGGCGTCGCGCCGCCCACAACGCGGCCGCCCCCACGGCGACGCAGGCCCCCACGATGAAGGGCCACACCGGCGGATCGTCGGCCGGCGCGGTGGGGGGTACGGGCGCCGCGGCCGACGGACCCGGTGTGCCGGTGCCGCTGACGGTGAGCTCGAACGCCCAGGAACCCGTGACGACGTGGCCGTCGGCGGACGTCGCGCGGTAGTTGACGGTGTAGGTGCCCGACGGGCCCAGCGGGCGCAGGTCCACCGACACCACCGTGTCCTGAACCTCTGGTCCGCCCGTCGACCACAGGTTTCCGTCCGGGCCGACGACGGTCATCGCGGCGAAGGCCGGTTGCATGGCCTCGTTGAACGTCGCGCTCACCCGGGGCGGTGACTCGGTCAAGGTGGTTCCGTCGGCCGGATCGGTGGCGATGACGGCCGCGTGGGCGGAGGCCACCCCGGCGCCCATCAGCGGGAGCGCGACGAGCAGGACCGCCGTGACGGCGACGGCCAACCGGCGCACAAGTGTCTGCATGCGACAGGTCCCTCGCGGATCAGGCCACGCCGAGACGGGCCATCAGGTCGGCGTCGATCCCGTCGAGTTGTTCGGCGATCGCGGCGTGAGCGGTCCGCCGGCGCGCGGTCGGCATCTTCTCGGCGGCCGCGACGGCCGCGGACAGCTCGCCGAGGCGCTCGGTGATCGCGGCGACGAACTGCTTGGTCTCCGCATCCTTCGGCTTCCTCTGTCCGACCAGCCGCACCGACTGCTCGGCACCGGCGATTCGCGCGGACAACTGGGCGCCGTGCCCGGAGAACTGGCCCAGCTGGCTCAGCGGTACGCCGAGCCGCTGGGCGCGGCGCTCGTCGGCGTAACCGCGGGCGGCCACCGACGCGCGGTACACCAGCGGCACCGCGATCGGGGCGAGGAGCCGGGCCACGGTCAGCGTGCGGCGGATCCGGCCGGGGGAGAAGAACTTGCCCTCCTGGGCGGCCTTGAGTTGCATCTCAGCAACCTTGAGGGCGGCACGGTCGCTTTCCCGCTGTGCGCGCAGCTGGGACTTGAGCGCCCGCGTCTCGGCCTTCTGCTGGGACTTGTACCGACGGGCCTCGTTCTTCGCCGAGAGCCTGGCCTCCAGCTTCGCCTTGGCCTTGATCGCGCGGGCCTCGGCTCGGCGGGTAGCGCGGCTTTTGCGTCGCTTGAACAAACCCATTCCCCGCTGCCCTCCGGTCCTCTGTTCCCCAGCCGCTGCGCGTGGCCGGTGCGGTGCAGTCCAACCCTAGCGGTCGGGCGGGTCCCGGCGACGCCCGCGCCCTGTCACGGTGGGCTGATTCAACTCACTAGCAAATGCGCGGCCACTATTGTGCGAGAATCGTCGCAACGGTTTGAGAACTCCGGGCTGACCGGTTTGAGGGGCGGTGACCAGGTGGGATCGCGGGTACGCGTCGCCGCGTCGGCCGCCGTGGTGGCGGCCGGCATGTCCCTCGCGGGCGTGGGCGGGGCGATGGCGCTCGCCGAGCCCGACGATGGCGGCGCCGCTCCCGTCGGCGCGGGGACCGCCGCCGATTCACCCGGCGATGTCGATCGGCTACCGGACGACCCCGAGCGCACGAAACCGGCTGCGAGCCAGTCGAATCCGGAGGAGGAGCAGTCCGGGACGCCGGGTACCGGGCAGTCGGGCAGCTCGATCCCGGAGCGCACGACCCCGCCGACCAAGTCGACGGAGACGAGCACACCGACGCAGACCACCCCGTCGACGGAGACCACCGCCTCGACGACTTCGTCCCCCACGACCTCACCACCGACGACGACCTCGACACCGACGACGACTTCGACACCGACGACGACCTCGACGGTCGTTCCCGCACCCGGTGACACCGGCAGCGACCACGACGGGCCCGAAGGGATGCCGCCCAAGCTCGACGAGCCGGGACCGATCGCACCGAGCGTGATCGACGCGGCACCGGGTCTGCCGGTGGTCGTGCCGATGGCGCCGATCGCCGTCCCGGTTCTCGTCGTCCCGCCCGTCGGGCTGCCGTCGGTGCTGGGAGCGGGCGCCGCGGGTGGCGGCGGTGGTTCGGGCGGTGGCGCTGCGGCCGCACCCCGGGGACCCGCACCGGAAGCCCCCGCGCGCGTCGCACCCCCGCAGCAGCCGTCGGTCCGCCAGCCCGAGGTGCCCGTCCGAAGCGGCGACCCCGCCGCGGTGCCCGCGAGCTTCCGCGCCGGATACGGCGAATACCTGCGCACCGCCGGTGTCATGCAGGTCGCCGCCGTCGCCGTACCGGGCGCCGCGGGCATCCTCATGCTCACCGGACTCGGCGGTCTCGTGGGATACCGCCAGGCCAGGGCCGGACTGGCACTGCGCACCGAGAGCATCGCGCGGTTCATGAACTAGCCGTCGGGGAGGGGAGACATGCCGACGAGTCGCACGGTCACACGCGCCGTCAGCGCTGTGCTCGATCTGGCACCGCGACGCGGTGAGGTCTCGTTGCCCCGTCTGGTGCAGGCGGTCAGCGCCGAACGTGGGCGGCCGATCGACATCAAGACCGCCGAACTGCCGCCCGGGGTGTGCGGTCAGTGGCGTCAGTACGCGGACCACGACGAGTTCCTGATCCAACAGGGGTTGCCGGCCTGGGATCGCACCCTGGCCCACGAACTCGGACACCTGGTGCTCGGGCACGAGGGCATCGGGGTCGTCCAGGCCGCCCGGCAGAGCACCGAGGTCGCGAGCTCCGAGCTGATCGGCTACATGCTCAACCAGCGGACCGGCTGCATGGGACCCAGCGGGGAGGACGCCGAACAGGATGCAGAGGATTTCGCGGCCCTGCTGATCTACCGGCTCGGCCGGCTGCCCTGCGACCGCTCGTCGATCGTGCAGATCCGCCTCGGAGAGGCGTTTGGTTGATCGTCTGGGGTATCGCCGGACTGCTCGGCTTGGCGACCGGGCTGCGGATCGGGTGGGCCCTGGTCAACAAGCAGTCCCTCGTGAGCACCGCCATGATCTTGGCGCTCGGAAACCTCGCGGCGGTGGCGGCGCTGAACTGGCAGCCACTGACCCTGCTGGTCGACACGGTGCTCAAGTGGCCGAACATCGCGGTGGCCCTGAGTCAGGTGGCGCTGATCATGTGCGCGGCGGGCAGTTGCGTGATGATCACGACCGTCGCCTCCGCGCGCACCCCGTCGGCGACACGCGGCATCGCGGTCGCGCAGTACGTGCTCGCGGGGATCGTCGCGGCGCTCAGCCTGGTGTTGTTCTTCGCCGGCGGTAAGCAACCGGAGATGGCGCCCCAGGAGTACCTGCGCCGCACCCTCGGTGCGAGCGGTACCTCCGCTGACATCTCGTGGCTGCTGCCGTTGATCTACGTGCTGCTGGCGATGTCGCTGGTCATGTGGTCGGGATTGCGCCACTCGAGCCGCAGCCGCCGGGGCCGGGCCCTGTTCGTGTTCACCGTGGGCATCGCGCTGATCCTGGTGGTGGCCGCGCTGTTTCTGCTCCGCCTGTTCGGCGTCGTCGACTCGATCGGCGTGGGCGCCGGTGCCACCCTGCTCGGCTGCGCCATGGTCACGGTGGCCGTAGGGGCGCTGCTGCCGAGTGTCGAGGACTGGTTCGGTGCTCGCCGCGAATTGCGGATCATCGATCCGCTGCTGATCGAACTCGGCCGCCGCCACCCCGATGTCGGCATCGGAGTCCGACCGCACGGCCCGCTGGTCTTCCGCGTCGCCGAACGGATGTCGCTGATCTCCGACGCGCTGTTCCTCGAGGCGACGAGCGCCCGCATGCCCGTGGACGCGCGGCGCACCCCCGGTGATCAGGGCGAGCAGGAGGCGCGTGACGACGGACTCCCCGCGCCGGGCGTGACACCCGCCGAACAGGCGCGGGCGATCGCGGAGTGGATCCACGCGAGCCGTGAGGGCTCAGCGGATTCCGGCCGGCGGCGATTCCCCGGATTCGAGTGGCTGCGTCAACCGGAGTCGTACTCGGACCGGGAGTGGATACTCGCCATCGCCCGGCAGTACCGGGCACTGGACCGCGAAAACGCGGGCACAGCACGCTGAGGCAAACACCGGTCGCTTCGCCGCCCGCCGCCGCAGTGGGAGCTCAGTCGTCGAGATTTTCCTTACGGCGCAGTTCATCGACCTTGGCGACGATGTCCTGCTGCGCCTCGGGTGACAACCCGACCGTCCGCGCGGCGATCCGGCGGACGCCTTCGTCACGCATGTTGGCCAGCCACGTCAGTTCCTTGTCGAGCTTCTCGTAGTACTCGTCGTCGGTGAAGTAGGCCGGCTTGATCCGGAAGAAGTTGGCCAACGCCGCCATGGTGGCCTGCGAGGGGTTGGTGCGATTGCCCGAACGCAGCTGTGACAGGTAGGGCGCCGACATCGTGATGCCCTCCGCCTTGAGCGCACCGATGACCTCGGCCGACGTGTGCGGTCCCCGGCCTGGCGGATAAACCGTGTCGAATAGTCGGTTCAGCCGGGCGGCGAACGTCTTGCTCATCGTATTGACCTCCACATGTGACGAGCGGGCGAAAGGGGCGGCGTATTTGCTGACCATCGTAGCGAGACTTATGCCCTCATCCAAGTGCAAACCGCCCTATTGTTCGTGTCGGCTCGCTCACCTGGTTGATGAAACCGCTTGGATCAGCAGGTTCGCCGAAATCAGGCCTCGGAGAACCATGACCGGAAGCAAATAATAACGGTTCCGTAGCATACGCTGTGCTGGACCCCCTCTCAGGTGGCTCCCAGCAATCGTTGTTGTCAACCGCGGGCAGATCCGGGCCGCTCTCGCGTCGAAATCGCACGTCTGCCGAGGTGCACCGACCGGGACAGGGCGGGCGGGCGGCCCGCAGAACCGACGGACGGGCGGCGATCCGCCGCCCGTCGCAGATAGCCAGTCGCAGCTAGACGGTCTCGGACGTCGATTCGTGCGGCGTCGCCGACGCGGCCCGCAGCCGCCTGGCGCGTACCGTCCGCACGACGGCGATCAGCAGTACGACGGCCGAGACCCCACCGGTCGCGGCCAGCGCCACGACCCGCCACCCGAGCGCGGCGTCGAACAGCATCCAGAGGCCGAACAGCAGGAACAGCACGCTGGCCATCGCGTGGAGAAAGCCCTCGGGTAGGCGTTTGTGCAAGATTGCCCCGACGACGATGGCAACCCCGTCGGCGAGCACCATGCCCACCGTCGCGCCGATCCAGACACCGATGGGGTCACGGTCGCTGGCCAGCGCCACCGTCGCGAGCATGGTCTTGTCGCCGAGTTCGGCGAGGACGAAGGACGACACGATGGCGGGCACGACGAACCGTGGTTCGGCCACCCGGACGTCGTCGTCGCCGCCGGCGTTGCGACCCTCGCGCCAGGTCCACGCGGCGAACAGCAGGAAGGCGATGGCCGCGGCGAACGCGATGGGCTTCTCGGGCAGCGTGAGCCCGAGGAAGTGGCCGATCGCCACCGACAGCCCGTGGACGAGCACGGCGGCGATACCGACGCCGGACAGCACCACCCACCAGCGGTGCCGCAGCGCATAGGTCATGGTGATGATCTGGGATTTGTCACCGAGTTCGGCGACGAAGACCACTGCGAGGCTGACCAGGACGGCACCGAGCATCGAGCACACCTTTCGACACGTCGCCGAGGCGTACGCGAGTACGCGACGGCGTCTGAGTCGAAGGTCTCGCCCACCGAGGGTGCGGTTCGCCGGCCGGGCCCGAAGGCCAGTATGTCGACACGACGATTAGGGGCTACTCCCCTTCGCTGACTTCTTCGACCATAGCGGCGTGTTCTCCGGTGCGCCAGCGCCACAGCCGTTTTCGGACAGCCGTATTCTCCGGTTCGGAAAGTAGTGTTCGCCGGGTTCCGGGGCCCGCTACGCGGCGAGCAGCATGGCCAGCACCGCGGTGTCGGGATGGCTGATGGGGTCGACGCCCACTCGGCTGACCATCGACGTGACGGTGCCGTCGGATTCCGCCTCCACCCAGGCGGCCCGGTGCTCGAGGCCGAGATGGGGTAGGCCCGGCAACAGGACACAACCCGATGCGGCGCCGTTGCACTCCGGCAGCGACGGGGTGGTCTCAGACGGCGGATGCAGCATCAGCAGGGCGGGCGGCTGGCGCTCGGCGAAGTAGCCGGGCGGCACTGCGGCGTCCCCGACGACGGTGCCCTCGGCGAGCACCAGCCCGACGGTGCCCGGTTCCGGTTCGTCGGGCAGCTCCTCGCGCACACCGAAAATCGTTGTGGTGGAGAGTAATCCGGGTAACGATGCGACGCGGACGGCGACGGTCAGCAGCTGCGCCCACTCCTTGGTGGAGTCGGGCCAGCGCCCCGAGACGACGAAGCCCTTGAGTGAACCGCCGGAATGGAATGGGGCGACTTCGATCGCCCGACCGGACCCTGTCTCCATATCGCCTCCGAGACATCGGTGTTCGTGGACCGACACGCCTGTGGGCCGTGTGAAACAGGATGCTGCAGTGGCGTGCTGGCACACAAGACGACACGAGTGCTAACGGGTGGTGAACCCCCGGGGACGAAAGCGGGGCGCCGCGCGAAATCGCGCGGCGCCCCTCATCCGAGCCTGGCGAAAGACCGGTGTCAGCCGACGATGATGCCGCTGGCCGAACTCGTCGCCTTGGCGAACCGGTTCTGCACGTCCTCCCAGTTGACGACGTTCCAGAACGCCTTCACGTAGTCGGCCTTCACGTTCTTGTACTGCAGGTAGTAGGCGTGCTCCCACATGTCGACCTGCAGCAGCGGGATGATGCCCAGCGGCACGTTGGCCTGCTGGTCGAACAGTTGGAAGGTCAGCAGCCGCTGGCCCAGCGTGTCGTATCCGAGAACCGCCCACCCGGAGCCCTGCAGGCCGTTGGCGGCGGCGGTGAACTGGGCGCGGAAATTGTCGAACGAACCGAACGCGTCGTCGAGCGCGGCGGCCAGCTCACCGGTCGGCTTGTCGCCACCGTTGGGGGAGAGGTTCTTCCACCAGATCGTGTGGTTGACGTGTCCACCCAGATGGAAGGCGAGGTTCTTCTCGTTGAGGAAGATCGCGGAGTGGTCTCCGGACTCCCGCGCCTCGGCCAGCTTGGACAGCGCGTCGTTGGCGCCCTTCACATACGTCGCATGGTGTTTGCTGTGGTGAAGCTCGTTGATCTGCCCCGAGATGTGCGGTTCGAGGGCGCCGTAATCGTAATCAAGATCGGGCAAGGTGTATTCAGCCACAAGGTTCCTTCCTCAGCAGTGATTGATGGAGCTCGACATCCTCGACATCGATGTCAACCTTGCTCCATAGCAGCGCGCACCGCAAGGATGCGCGTCCACCTACACCAATACCCGACGCCGAGACGTCAGAACAGAACGATCAGGGCGAGGATGGCGAGCAAGACGAGGGCGATGACGCCGGCGCGCAGACAGGCCATCAATTGGCTGCGGGTGTACACGCTGGCCGATGTATGCCACTCCGACGGCGGCACGGCCGAACTGCCTCCCATTGGATGAGACGACATCAGAGGCCCCTGACCTGCACGAACAATATAAACCCCCAGTGAGATCAATCACATACAACCGTGTGACGCCGATCATAACCGCTAGGCCACCGAGGAGGAAATCGGGTCGGCGCCGACGGTGGTGAACGGCCGTCCTCCGACGTCAGGGGCCGGATCGGCCCGCCGGTGCCGGTTCCGGATCCGGGGTTCGGATCGTCGTGCGGTCAACTCGCGCGCCGCCACCCGGCGCGTCAGCCACCGGACCCAATCCTGGACCACCCCGGCGTGTCGCACGGGCGCTCGCGCGATCCGCTGGCACACTCGATCTTCCGTGCCAGGGGGTCCGGCCCGGGACCTGGATTAGTGCCGCTAAGCATTTCGCTCGGCGGTTTCGTTACCGGCATGTGACCTTTGCGCGTACTCCCGGTTTATCCACAGTTTCATTCAGCAAGCGCACAGTTCGACGAGCGCTTATCCGATCGGATGCGGATAGCGCCTGTGGATGAACCTGTGGAAACTGTGGATAGATTCACGATTGCTGTCCTCGGAGGGGTACGCCACGTGGACGGCGGCGTGACAGCATGGGGCGCATGGATGACGTCGAGGTGACACAGGCCGAGGTGGCCGAGCTCCCCACCGCGTTCGACGGGTCGGCGTTGCTGCTCGACGTGCGCGAAGACGACGAATGGCAGCAGGGACACGCCGTCGGCGCGCTGCACATCCCGATGGGGGACGTGCCGTCGCGCCTCGCCGAGGTCGATCCGGAAGCCACCGTCTACGTGATGTGCCACGCCGGCGGCCGGTCGCAGCGGGTCGCTCAGTACCTGGTCCGCAACGGGTACCGGGCCGTCAACGTCAGCGGCGGCATCCTCGCCTGGTCCGCCGCCGGCCGGCCGATCGTCACCGACGGCGGTGGCGCAGGGAACGCGTGATCAGCGCCGCTAGGCTGGTCGGATGATCCAGGTGTGTTCCCGCTGCGGAACGCGGTGGAACGTGCGTGACCGCGAGCGGCACGTGTGTCCGCGGTGCCAGGGCGCGTTGATGGCGCCGGCCGCGGTGCCCACCCCGGGTGCCGAGTGGAGCGCCCGCCAGGTCCGGCCCGGCGCCGCCGGCGCCCCGCCGCGGCTGCCCGCCGGCTACCGCTGGATCGCGGTCCGACCGGGTGCCCCGCCCCCGCCCCGCGCGCGCCGCCGGCCGCTCGGCCCGACCCCGCGCTACCCGACCATCCCCCGGTGGGGCCTCGTCGAGCACTTCGACACCGTCGACCCGTCCGCGGCCGAGACCCGGACCGGCCCGTCGACCTCGGCGGTGCGTACGACCCTGCTCATCACCATGGGGGTGCTCGGCGCCGCGGCCGCGGTGCACGCGCTGCGCTACCTGCTGCTGCTGATCAACCGCACCGTGCTGCTCAACCCGATCGTGGCGGGCGCCGCCACCTGGCTGGCCGTCGCGTTGAGTGTCGCGGCGGCGTTCCTGGTGGTCGGCAGCATCGTGCTGCTGACGAACTGGCTGATCGCGCGCCGCGGCGCGGCCTACGCCTACCGCGGGCAGTCCGATCCGCGCGACGCGCTGCGCCTGCGGCTGGGCTGCCTGGTGCCGTTCGTGAACCTGTTCTTCGCACCGGTGTACGTCCTGGAACTGGCCGGGGTGGAGAGCCGGACGTCGACGCTGCGCAAGCCGATCATCGTGTGGTGGATCCTGTGGGTGCTCAGCACCGTCGTCTCGGTGTCCTCGATCGCCACCAGCTTCACCACCGACCCCCAGGGCATCGCCGACAACACCATGATCACGACGATCGCCTACCTGACCGCGTTGGCCACCCTGCTGGTCGCGTACCGGGTGGTGTCCGGATTCGAACAGGCGCCGGTGTCCCGACCGGTCCACCGGTGGGTGATGGTGCCCGACGACGCTCAGGACGCGCAGCACCCCGAGGGCCAATCGGCCCGTCCGGTTGAGTCCAGCGGGCAGAACCCGGCAGCATAGGGTCATGAACCCGGATGACGGCGCGCTCGGCGGTCATCCGTTCGTCGTCGCGCACCGCGGGGCCTCGGCCGATCGCCCCGAACACACGCTGGCGGCCTACGAGCTGGCCCTCAAGGAGGGTGCCGACGGGGTCGAGTGCGATGTCAGGCTGACCCGCGACGGCCATCTGGTGTGCGTGCACGACCGGCGCGTGGACCGCACCTCGTCCGGCACCGGCGTGGTCAGCGAGATGACGCTGGCGGAGCTGCGCGAGCTGGACTTCGGGTCGTGGCACGCCAGTTCGCGACCGGATGCGGGCCCCGACACGACCGACCTGCTGACGCTCGAGCGGCTGGTCGAGCTGGTACTGGACTGGCACCGGCCGGTGAAGCTGTTCATCGAGACCAAGCATCCGGTCCGTTACGGGGCGCTCGTGGAGAGCAAGGTGCTGGCGCTGCTGCACCGGTTCGGTATCGCGGCACCGGCGTCGGCCGACCTCTCGCGCGCGGTCGTGATGTCGTTCTCGGCGGCCGCGGTGTGGCGGATCCGACGCGCCGCCCCGATGCTCCCGACCGTGCTGCTCGGTGACACGTCGCGGTATCTCGGGGGCGGCGCCGCCACCACCGTGGGCGCGACCGCGGTGGGGCCGTCGATCATGACGCTGCGCGAACACCCCGAACTCGTCGACCGGGCCGCCGCGCAGGGCAGGGCGATGTACTGCTGGACCGTCGACCACTACGAGGACGTGCGCTACTGCCGCGACCTCGGCGTGGCGTGGGTGGCGACGAACCACCCGCGCCGCACCAAGGACTGGCTGCAGAACGGGTTGACCGGCGCCGCCGGCACCGATCGTTAGAGAGCGCCGCCCGCCGCCCGCGGGGCCGCCGCATCGGCGCCCGCGCCCGACAGGTCGCGGGCGACGAAATCCTCGAGGTGGAAGAGGTTGGCGCCCGCCCGCTCGGCGATACGGACCAGCGTCGTCATCTGCGCGACCTCCTCGACCTGCTCCTTGAGGAACCACTGCATGAACTGCTCGCCGAGGTAGTCGCCCTCCTCGCGGGCCACGCTGGCCAGCCGGGTGATCTGTTCGGTGACGGTGCGCTCCAGATCCAGTGCCAGGGCGAGCGCGTCGCGCGGGGAGTCGAAGCGGTTGCACACCTCGTCGACGCCGGGGATCTCGATCTCGACGTCGCGGTCGATCAGGTACTGCACGAGCATCATCGCGTGGTTGCGCTCTTCGACGGACTGACCGTAGAAGTGCTTCGCGAGCTGCGGCAGATCGGCGCCGTCGAAGTACACCGCGATCGCGATGTATTGCTGAGCGGCGGTGAACTCGCTGCGGATCTGCTCCTGGAGGAGTCCGTGGAACTTGGTGTCGAGTGCGCCGAATGTCGTCATGGCCGCCACAATATAGCAGGTCAGAGGGCATTGTCAGTGAAGGAGGACCTTACTGAGGGAAGGGTTTCCTAACGGCGAGCTGTCGATGTGTGACGGTGGCAACAGTTTCGGGCGCATTTGCTGAGGACAGGCGGCCCTCAGCCGCCCGGTGTGGTGTCGAGCACGTCGGCGGGGATCGGCGTGTCGGTTGACAGCGCGTCGAAGAGGCGTCCGGCGGCCTCGCTGTCCCAGACCACGACGGCGCCGGCGCCGCCGTTGGTGAACTCCCCGATGGGCACCGTCGTGGTGGTCAGATCACCGCGCAGCGCCCAGCCGAGCCGGGCGAGATCCCATACGTGCGCACCGGTGTCGACGGTCAGCGCGCCGCCGGCCGCGCTCGCCATCGGATACCAGCGCAGCGGGTTGAGCAGGACCGCCGGGCTGGCCGCGCGGTGCAGCAGCGCGGACATGAACTCCCGCTGGTGGGTCATCCGGTCCAGATCGGCGCGCGGGGTGGCGCGGGTGCGCACGAAGCCGAGCGCATTGCGCCCGTCGAGTTCCTGACATCCGGCGGGCAGATCGATCCCGGCCAACGGATCGTTGATGGGCTCCGCCGGGCACATCGTCACGCCGCCGACGGCGTCGACGACCGAGGCGAATCCGTCGAATCCGACCTCGGCGTAGTGGTCGAGGCGCATACCGGTGGCCTGCTCGACGGTCTGGGCGAGCAGCGGCGCGCCGCCCAGCGCGAATGCGGCGTTGATCTTGTCCTCGCCGTACCCGGGGATCGGCACATAGGAGTCGCGCGGGATCGACACCATGGTCGCGGGTGCGCTCGAGGTCAGGCCCGGAAGGTGGACCAGCATGATCGTGTCGGTGCGCCCGTTGCCGACGTCACCGCCGGTGGCCAGTTGGGCCTGCTGTTCGGCGTCGAGGCCGGCGCGGCTGTCGGAGCCGACCAGCAGCCAGGTGGTGCCGCGACCGGCGGCCGGCCGGTCGGGGTAGGCGGCCAGGGCGGGGATGCGCTGCAGTGATGTGTCGACCCACACGGTCAGGCCGACCAGCGACACCACCATGACGAGCAGGACGGCCATGATGATTCGGCCCCAGTGGCGTTTCCGGCGGGGCCGGGCGGCGGCGGGCGGACCGGGGGGCCGGACCGGCGAGCGGGTGGGCGGCCGCGGCGGTGGTGGTGGCGGTGCTGACCTTCGGGGTGGCGCCGACGGCCCCGGCGGCGGTTGACGACGGGCCTGCGGCGGCGGGGGAGGGAGGCGCTGTTCCCAGGCCGGCGGCGGAACCCGCGGGGGCGGAACCCGAGGCGGCGGGCTCGGGGGGTTCGGCGGCCACGCCGGCGGCGGACGGTGACCGGGATCGCGGCGGATCACCTGCGACGGCTCACGCGGCGGGTTCGGCCGTCTCGGGTCGGGCCCGCCGCCCACGGGCCGATTGGGGTTCACAGCGAAAAATGTACGTGCCCGACCCGCCGGATCACTGAAGCCAGCCGAGGTGGCCGGCCAACAGTGCGTATCCGACGAACGCCACCGCGTCGATCAGGGTGTGCGCGATGATCAGCGGCCACAGCCGTCCGGTGCGGTGCCAGTAGTAACCGAACACCAGCCCCATGGCCGCGTTGCCGAGGCCCGCGCCGAAGCCCTGGTACAGGTGGTACGCCCCGCGCAGCAGGCTGGCCGCGACGATCGCGACGACCGGGTTGACGCGCAGCTGACGCAGCCGGGTCAGAAGGAACCCGACGACGATGATCTCCTCGGCCCAGCCGTTGGCGAACGACATGGCCAGCAGCACCGGGATGCGCCACCAGGTGTCGTAGAGCTCGGCGGGTTCGACCGAGGCGTTGATCCCCAGGACCCGGGCCAGCTGGTAGAAGGCCAGCCCGGGCAGTCCGATGAGCGCGGCCAGCCCGAGCCCGCCGAGCAGGTCGGGGCGCATCCGTGGACGGGCCAGGCCGATCTCGGGCAGGCGGAATCCGCTGCGCCACAACAGGTAGACGCCGAGCGCGCCCCAGGCCAGGAGCTGAAAGACGCCGGCGAGGTTCAGCCCGAGGTCGAGCAGGTCGTAGGTGGACCGACGCGGGTTGAGCGCCACCACCTGACCGGACAGGCCGAGCAGGACGGCCTCGAGGAGGCGCAGCAGCGCGGTGTACGCGCTGAGGCCGAACGTGACGGCCAGGACGATGGCGATCTCGATGCGGATCGCACGGCGTTGTCCGTGGTCCAGCAGGTCGGGCAACTCGTCGGACGGCCGGCTCACCGCCCATACGCTAGCCGCCGGGGCGCTCGAGGCGGCGGGCCTGCAGGCCGTTGAGGAACGGGCATCCCATGAGCACCCGGATGGCCTGGCTCAGACCGGTCACGTCGTCGACGGGTTTGGGGAACGGCAGGCGCACGTCGTGGTCGCCGTCGGGGTCCTCGACGCGCAATTGGACGCCGTAGCGGTCCAGGCCGAGCGGACGCACCCGGCCGCGGCGCATGGCGGCGGGCAGCCGGCTCGCCAGGCGGTCGACGACGTCCCGGTGTGCCGACTCCATGTGCTGCAGCCAGCAGGACTCCATCGCGCAGAAGGGGTCGGGACGGGCCGCCAGCAGCGCGCCGAGGCCGACGGACTCGGCGCCGGTCGAGTCGGCGACCACCACCGACTCGATCTCCAGACGCATCAACGCATAGCGCGAGTGGTCGCCCGAATTGACCTGCAGCAGAGCTGGGTTGGGGTCGGCGCTGGCGATCAGGTCGAGCAGCGCGGACACGTCGGCGCTCGGGACGGCCTGGACGCGTCCACCGATCCAGACCAGCGACCGCACCGGTTCCCGCAGCGGAAGCGGGGCGTGGTCGGTCATCTCGAGCACCGCCTGCACGCCCGAGGTGCCTGCGGAGGCGACCATCGTCGAGAGTGGGACCTCCACGGGGACGGTGATCGCGAAGGATCCATCGTCGAGGAGGTGGTGGACCGGGGTGCTGACCGGGTCGACGCCTTCCGCGGCGAGCATCGCACCGCCGCCTCGGGCGCATGCGCTGCGGATTCGTTCGGCCGTGGAGGGGCCGGTCGGGACGGTCGTCCGTGCGGTCGTCGGAGGAGTCTTGGCCATCGCGCTGCCTTCCGGTTGGTGAGGTAAGCCTTACTTAACTACGGAGCCGGGAGGCGCGCAAGACTTTGCCGCGGCGAATCCCGGGCAGCGGATAGTGTTGGCACGTGCCGCGCATCGCCTATCTCGGCCCCCAGGGGACGTTCACCGAATCGGCGTTGCTGCAGATGATCTCCGGCGCGATGGTGCCGGGCGGGGATGCCGACGACACCGCGGTGACCCCCGTGCCGACCGACAGCACACCCGCCGGGCTCGAGGCGGTGCGATCCGGCGCGGCCGACTACGCCTGCGTCCCCATCGAGAACTCCATCGAGGGCTCGGTGTTGCCCACACTCGACAGCCTCGCGGTCGGAGCGCCGCTGCAGATCTTCGCCGAACTCACCCTCGCCGTGTCGTTCAGCATCGTGGTGCGCCCCGATCACGACGGTGACGTCGCAACCGTCGCCGCGTTCCCGGTGGCCGCCGCGCAGGTGCGGCGCTGGCTGGCCGAACACCTACCGGCCGCGCAACTCGTGCCCTCGCACTCCAACGCCGCCGCGGCGGCCGACGTGGCAGGCGGTCGCGCCGACGCCGGAATCAGCACGGCACTGGCCGCCGAACGCTACGGGCTGCGCAGCCTGGCCGCGGGCGTCGTCGACGAACCGAACGCCCGCACCCGGTTCGTCCTCGTGGGGCGGCCCGCCCCGCCACCGGCCCGCACCGGCGCCGACCGCACCTCGGTCGCCCTGCGCCTGCCGAACACCCCCGGTGCGCTGGTGGCGGCGATGACCGAACTGTCGATCCGCGACATCGACCTCACCCGCATCGAGTCCCGGCCCACCCGCACCGAACTCGGCACCTACGTGTTCTTCCTCGACTGTGTCGGTCATCTCGAAGACGACGCCGTCGCCGAGGCACTCAAAGCGCTCCACCGTCGTTGTGAAGATGTGCGATATCTGGGTTCCTGGCCGACTGGGACGGCCGCCGGCGCGCCGCCGCCGAGCAGTGACGAGGCGACTCGCTGGCTGACACGACTCCGTGAAGGACTGCCGACACCACCGGAGGGCGGCAGGTGAGCGGCAGGCTGGTACTCGTGCGGCACGGGCAGTCGCACGCCAACGTCGAACGGCGGCTCGACACCCGCCCGCCCGGCGAGGCGCTGACCGACCTCGGTCGCGAACAGGCCCGCACATTCGCGCGCGGGCTGGTGCGGCCGCCGGGGCTGCTCGCGCACTCGCTGGCGCGCCGCGCGGCCCAGACCGCCGCCGAGATCGCCGCGGCCGCGACGCTCGACCCGCTCGAATTCGACGGTCTGCACGAGGTGCAGGTCGGTGAGCTGGAGAACCGCTCCGACGACGAGGCCATCACCGAGTTCGAGTCGATCTACGAACGGTGGCAGCGCGGCGACCTCCGCGTGCCGATGCCCGGCGGGGAGACCGGCGACGAGGTGCTCGACCGTTACGTGCCGGTGCTGACGCAGCTGCGGATGCGTTACCTCGACGTCGACACCTGGCACGACGACATCGTGGTGGTCAGCCACGGCGCCGCGATCCGGCTGGTGTCGGCCGTGCTGGCCGGTGTCGACGGCAGTTTCGCCCTCGACAACCACCTGGCCAACACCGAGTCGGTGGTGCTCAGGCCCGTCACCGACGGGCGCTGGAGCTGCGTGCAGTGGGGCAGCCGGACGCCGCCGTTCTACCCCGAACCCGATGCCGATCCGGTGCGCGATGCGCTGGAGTCGGTCGATCCGATGGGCTGACGGGGAAATTCCGTCAGATCACGGCCTGCGCGGCCGACTGGCCACACTGGCAGCCCACCGCCTCGCAGTCGACGCTGAACGTGTGGACCACCTCGGGGGTGGTGCAGTCGTCCTCGGTGCATTCGCTCCGGTAGCGGACGTGGTGGATGACGGTGCCGTGGCAGTGGTCCAGCCCGGACCGACACTCCCGGCACTGGATGCTCATGACCTCGTTCATAGCACTGCCCGCCGACGGATGGTGAGTGCCGCGCTCACGCCCAGCCGAGTTCGTGCAACCGGTCGTCGTCGATCCCGAAATGGTGCGCGATCTCATGGATCACGGTGATCGCCACCTCCTCGACCACGTCCTCGTCGCTGTCGCAGATGTCGAGCAGCGCGGCACGGTAGATCGTGATCGTGTCGGGCAGCGCGCCGGCGTAGGTGGTGTCGCGTTCGGTCAGTGCGATGCCCTCGTAGAGCCCGAGCAGTTGGGGCTCCTCGGGATGGCGGTCCTCGACGAGCACCACGACGTTGTCGATCGCGGCGGCCAACTTGGGCGGGATGAGGTCGAGCGCATCGGAGACCAGTTCGTCGAACCTTTGCGCGCTCATGCGTACGGCCACGCGGTTACGGTCCCGGCGGCGGAGGCGGCGGCGGGGGAACCGGTTCGACCGGCGGGGCCGGAGCCGGCGGTGGTGGCGGTGGCAGCGCCGGCGCGGGGGGTGGTGGCGGCGCGGCCTCCGGGGCCGGCGGCGGTGGCGCGGGTGCGCCCGGCGGGGGCGGCGGGCCGTTGAGGAAGGTGTTGCCGTCGCCGGGCGGCGGGGCCGGTGCCTCGCTGGGGGGTGCGGCCGCCGGTTGCGGACCGTGCTGGGTCTGCTCGGTCTGGGTCTGCTGCGTCTGCTCGGTCTGGCTGTAGTCCGGCTCGCTCTGCTGTGACGACGAGTCCACATCGTCGGGCATCGGGATCGGCGGCAAATTCAGCCGTTCCTCGGGGATGTCCGGCGGCGGCACCGGCGGCTGCCCGTTGATCTGCAGCGGACCCTTCGCGCTGTTGAGCAGCGTCGACCAGCCGCCGTTGCCGAGCGTCGCGCCGATACTGCACGACACCTGGTGGCTGCCCGCGGCCCAGCTCGGCAGCGAGATCGTGCTGTAGATCAGGGTCAGGGTCGTGTTGCGGAGCTTGATCGGCGCCAGGTAGGCATCGGTCATCCGCGTGCACGCATCCTTGATGAACGTGTCCTGCTCGGGTTCCGGCGGTAGTGCGCCCGGGAACTTCTCCTTGAGGTTGACCGCGCCGGTGACCTCCATGGCGTGCGGGGCCGCGCAGTCGACCGGGATGTCGGTGGGTTGGTTGGTGGCCGGGTCGATCCCGAGGCAGGTGCCCGCGGGCCACACCTTCGACTGGTCGATCTCGGCGACCTTGCCCGTGAACGCCAGCTGCTGGTTGTTCGGACCCGGCAGCTGCAGGCCGCACAGCATCCGGCGCTCGCCGGCCTGGCGCCACGCCTTGTCACCGGACCACATCATGCTGATGGTGAAGCGGCTGTTCGGATCGAATCGCGGGCCGAGGTACCGGCGCACCGCGGCCTGGCACTGCTCCTGGCTGATCTGCTGGATGCGCGCCGGGGACGGGGGTTCGGCGTCGGGGCCGTACTCGCTGCCGGGGAAGGTGCGCATGTCGACCGATTCGGCGACCTCGAAGCGGTGCTCGTCCTTGCAGTCGACGATCTGCGCCCCGTCGGGGTTGCGTTCGGGCCAGTTCAGGCAGTCCCCGGCCTTGGCGTGGTTGAACGTGTCGTTGCCGCGGGGGCCGAGCGTGATCGCGCTCGCGCTCAGGCCGGGGCCGTTGGTCCCCTCGCTGCGCGGCAGGGCGGTGACGAAACCGGCGATGAGCAGCCCGCCGAGCGCGGTCAGCAGCAGCGCGCGCCGGGTCGGCGTGGCCTGCAGGCTGTGCCACCACGGCGCCTTGTCGCGTGCGTCGCCCGCGGGGCGGTCGCGTTCTGGTGCCTCCAACATCCGCTCCATTGTGACAGGCGTGTCAGGTGCTGTGACAAGTGATGCGGATGTAAAGTTACGCGGTTGTGCCACCCGACCCCGCTCGGCGACCTCGAGATGTTCGGAGCCCCCGGGCAAAAGTAGGGTTGCGGCCGTGATCGACCTCAAATTCCTGCGCGAGAACCCCGACGCCGTACGCGCCTCACAACGATCGCGCGGGGAGGATCCCGCACTCGTCGACGCCCTGCTCGACGCCGACGCGGCCCGGCGCGCCGCGGTGTCGGCCGCCGACAACCTGCGCGCCGAACAGAAGGCGGCCAGCAAGAAGGTCGGCAAGGCCTCGCCGGAGGAACGGCCCGCGCTGCTCACCCGGGCCAAGGAACTCGCCGAACAGGTCAAGGCCGCCGAAGCCGCGCAGGCCGACGCCGACCGCACGTTCACCGCCGCGCACATGGCGATCTCGAACGTGGTCATCGAGGGGGTGCCCGCGGGCGGCGAGGACTGCTTCGCCGTGCTCGACGTCGTCGGTGAGCCGCGGGCAATCGACGACCCGAAGGACCACCTCGAACTCGGCGAAGCGCTCGGGCTGATCGACATGGAGCGCGGCGCGAAGGTGGCCGGATCGCGGTTCTACTTCCTCACCGGACGCGGCGCGCTGCTGCAACTGGGCCTCATGCAACTGGCGGTGCGCTTGGCCACCGACAACGGGTTCACCCTCGTCATCCCGCCGGTGCTGGTGCGCCCGGAGGTGATGGCGGGCACCGGGTTCCTCGGGGCGCACGCCGACGAGGTGTACCGGCTGGAATCCGACGACATGTACCTGGTCGGCACCTCGGAGGTCCCGCTGGCCGGCTACCACGCCGACGAGATCATCGACCTGTCCGCGGGCCCGCGCCGCTACGCCGGGTGGTCGTCGTGCTTCCGCCGGGAGGCAGGCAGTTACGGCAAGGACACCCGCGGCATCATCCGCGTGCACCAGTTCGACAAGGTCGAGGGCTTCATCTACTGCAAACCCGAAGATGCTGCCGCCGAACATGATCGTCTGCTCGGCTGGCAGCGCGAGATGCTCGCCCTCATCGAGGTGCCGTACCGCGTGATCGACGTGGCCGCAGGGGATCTCGGATCGTCGGCCGCCCGCAAGTACGACTGTGAGGCGTGGGTGCCGACACAGCAGACCTACCGCGAGCTGACCTCCACCTCGAACTGCACGACGTTCCAGGCCAGGCGGCTGTCGACCCGCTACCGCGACGAGAACGGCAAACCGCAGATCGCCGCCACCCTGAACGGGACGCTGGCCACCACCCGCTGGCTCGTCGCGATCCTGGAGAACCACCAGCAGCCCGACGGCAGCGTGCGGGTACCCGCGGCCCTGGTGCCGTTCGTCGGGACGGAGGTGCTCGAACCGTGATGGATATGCGACTCGACGAGCTGCGCTCGTGGTTCGGGTTCGGGGTGGCGGGCAATTTCGCCGGACACCTCGAACAGGCCGGTGAGGCCGCCGATTTCGTCAACGTCGAGGTCGGAACGGATGCGGGCGATCCAGCGCCCAAGGGCATCTTCCCGTGGTACGCGCCAGGCGTCGACGGACAGCTGGGCGAGTTCCCGCTCTCGCACGACCGCATCGTGCTGCCCGACAGTGCCGAGCCGCTCAATCTGCAGATCGAACCCGAGGTGGGGCTGGCGTGCCGGGTGGTGTGGTACGGCGACACCGTCGTGCGACTCGACCCGTTCGCGCTCGGCGCGTTCAACGACTGCTCGATCCGCCGGCCCGGTGCCGCCAAGATCAGCGACAAGAAGAACTGGGGCGCATCGTCGAAAGGGGTTGCGCCGCAGTTCTTCGACATCGGCGACCTCACCCCGGACGGCCCCACCGCCACGCTGCGGCTGGTGTGCTTCCTGCGGGACCGCGACGGCCACGAACACGCCTACGGCGTGGACAGCCCGCTGCTCGGCTACTCCTACTACGGCGAGGTGCTGCTGGACTGGGTGGTCGAACGGCTGGCGAACCAGAAGGGTTCCGCCGACACCCCGTTGGAGGACGTGGGGGCACTGATGGCCGCCGCGGGCCACCCCGAACACGTGCTGATCGGGATCGGCGCCACGCGCTACACCGAACTGGGCGAGTCGACCTTCCTGCAGCCCGGCGACGAGGCCGTCGTCCGGGTCTACGACACCGAATCCGACGAGTTCTCCGAACTGCGGCAGACCGTCGTCACGCGCTGAGTCCGCGGCGTCAGCGGTCGAGCAGTTCGTCGAGCATCGCGGTGAACCGTTCGGGGTCGGCCGGGGTGAACGCCGGACGCCACCGGTTGCCGGGAACGTCGAGCGTGACCAGCGTCGACTTGAACGGCCGGCGCATGTCCAGCGGCAACCACCGCCGCAGATCCGAACTGCCCCACATGCGGAAGCGGTGCACGAACGACCCCAGCGGCTCGGCGGTGTAACCGCGGACCTGCTGCAGCGGGATCACTTTCGAGGTGCCCGACGGAAAGTGGTAGCGCCGCAGCGTGATCGCCTGCTTGTCGAGCTGGATCTGGCCGTCGTCGTAGTACTGCCGCGGTGCGCTCACAGCGGTCCGGTCCGAAGTTCGTGACCCTTGGTCGTCAGGCATCGTCCGTTCTCCAGATTCCATTGCCAGCCGTGCAGGTTGCAGGTCAAGGTGTTGCCCTCGACCACACCGAACTTCGACAGATCGGCCTTGAGGTGCGGGCAGCGTCGCTGGAACTCGTACCCGCCCATCGTGATCGACGCAGAATCGTCGTGCGCCTCGGCGAACCACCCGTCGGCGTACGCCACACGTTCGTCGGTGAGGCATTTGAAGAACGTGTACAGGTACTCGTTGTAACCGCCGACCCGCCAGGCGCGGAAACGGGTGGACAGGAAGATGGTGTTCACCCAGTCCGGTTCTCCGTCGCGGAGCACGGTGCGCACCAACTCGGGGGCGATCTCGAATCCGTAGCGAAACTTCTCGTCCGGAATAGGTTCGCGCACAACACGTTTCGGGAAATCCAGTACCACCGTCTCGGCGCCCAGGCGCAGCTCGACGGGGTAGCCGATGCCGTCGCAGATCTGGTCGCTCTGCACCATGATCGGTTCGAACTTCGCCCGCAGGGGTTCGAGCAGCGGGTCGCCGTGGGCCGGCGCCCACGTCGCCTTCTCGGCCGCCAGGACCGGCGCCATCCGCTGGGCGAAGGCCTCGAGGTAGTCCGCCTTGCCGGTGGTGAAGATCGCCTCCACCTCGTCGTCGGGCAGCGGGTGGGTCAGCGAATCGAGTACGGAGCCGGTGAATTCCGCGGTTGACCCCGGGATCATCAGCAGGCCGCCGTCGTGGCCGTGCCTGCGCATCTGGTCGAGGAACACCATCTGGTCGGGGAAGATGTTCGACGGGTCGCCGTGGTCGTCGTTGAGGTGGCGCAGTTCGGGGTCCAGGAAGCACGGCGGGCCGGCCGACGGGATCACCCAGGTGGCCCCGACCTGCGCGATGTACTGGCGGCACCGGTCCATCTGGCGCTGCCGCTTCTGGGTGCCGAACGCCTCCTTCGCGCGGGCGGGCATGTCGTAGACCATCGGGTACCAGATCGCGCCCGAGAACTGCAGCATGTGCACGTCGACGCGGCCGAAGTCGGCGGCCAGCACATCCAGATCGACGGGCCGCGCATCGTTCATGTTGAACGCGACGGTGTCACCGTCGTCGACCACCAGACCGGAGTCCCCGATCGGCCCGTCGGCCGGTGCCCGCAGCGCGATGATCATCACGTCGAGGTCGCCCTTGGGGCCGCTGACGCGGTGTTTGACCGAATTGGTCGTCTCGAAGAACCGGTGGAAACCCAGTGTCTCGAGTTCGCGGCGCAGATCCGGCACCGGGTAGTCGGGCAGCAGCACGACCGCGTCCTTGTTGACGTGGTCGCGCAGGTTCTTCGGGTCGAAGTGGTCCTTGTGCAGATGGGAGACGTAGAGGTAGTCGACGTCGCCGAGCGCGTCCCAGTCGAGTCCGGTGTTGTCGGGGAACGGGACCCACGAGGCGAAGTAGGCCGGGTTGACCCACGGGTCGCACAGGATGCTGCCCGCCTTGGTGTCGATCCGGAAGCCGGCGTGTCCGACGCTGGTGACCTGCACATTTTCCTTCCTGCACGCGGTTTCGCGCGCATGACGTCGTCGCCTCAGTCTAAGGGGCGCGGCCGGTGCGGACCGCCTGCCGCGTCGGGTGGTGTACCGCTCACCACGCCGCGGTGGTGTGGCGCACTACGCTGGCCCTGTGGAACCGGTATACGGAACAGTCATCCAGCTCGCGCGGCTGACGTGGCGCATGCAGGGGCTGAAGTTCACCGTCACCGGCGTCGAGAACCTGCCGAAGACCGGCGGCGCGGTGATCGCGATCAACCACACCAGCTATTTCGACTTCACCTTCGCCGGTTTGCCGGCCTACCGGCAGGGTCTGGGCCGCAAGGTCCGGTTCATGGCGAAGAAGGAAGTGTTCGACCACAGGATCACCGGACCGATCATGCGCAGCCTGCGCCACATCGAGGTGGACCGCGAGAGCGGCGCCGCCTCGTTCGAGCATGCGGTCCAGGCGCTGCGCGCCGGTGAGCTGGTCGGCGTGTATCCCGAGGCGACGATCAGCCGCAGCTTCGAGATCAAGGAGTTCAAGTCCGGCGCGGCGCGCATGGCGATCGCCGCCCAGGTGCCGATCGTTCCGCACATCGTGTGGGGTGCGCAGCGGATCTGGACCAAGGGACACCCCAAGAAGCTGGCCCGCCCGAAGGTGCCGATCTCCATCGCCGTCGGCGAACCGATCGAGCCCACGCTGCCCGCACCGGAGTTGTCGGCGCTGCTGCACCACCGGATGCAGCATCTGCTCGAACGCGTGCAGGACGAGTACGGCCCGCACCCGCAGGGCGAGTTCTGGGTGCCGCACCGGCTCGGTGGCGGCGCCCCGACGCTGGCCGAGGCCAACCGGATGGACATGGAGGAAGCGGCGGAGAAGGCGGCCCGCCGCGCCGAGCGGTCCGGGCCCGGCGGGGCGCCGGAGTAGCGCCTGTGGAGCCCGTCTTTCGCACGCTGGAGATCGCCGCGGAGGCGGCGACCAGGGTCACCGGGACACGGATCACCTATCACGGACTCGACAACATCCCCGCTCGCGGCGGGGCCGTCGTGGCCATCAACCACACCGGCTACATCGACTTCCTGCCCGCGGCGCTCGCGGCCAAACGCCGCAGGCGGCGCATGCGGTTCATGATCAAAGCGGAGATGGAGCAGGTCAAGATCGTCGGCTACCTGATCAGGCACACCGGCACCATCCCCGTCGACCGGCGTGCGGGTGCGGGGGCCTACGCCGTCGCGGTCCAGGCGCTGCGCGCCGGAGAACTGGTCGGCGTGTATCCCGAGGCGACGATCAGCCGCAGCTTCGAACTCAAGGAGTTCAAGACCGGTGCGGGACGCATGGCGATCGAGGCCGACGTGCCGATCCTGCCGCTGATCGTCTGGGGTGCGCACCGCCTGTGGACCAAGGACCACCCCCGCGCGCTGGGCCGCAACCGGATCCCGGTCACCGTGGTGGTGGGGGAGCCGATCCCCCCGGCCGGGCCGGTGTCCGAACTGAGCACCACACTGCGCGCATCGATGAACGCGCTGCTGGAGCGGGCGCAGGCGGACTACCCCGCGCCGGCCGGCCAGTACTGGGTGCCGCGCAGGCTGGGAGGCGGCGCGCCGACGCTCGAGGAAGCCAGACGTCTCGAAGAGGTCGAGTTGGCGGAACGCGCCCGGAAGCGGGCGGAAGGAAGACGATGAGATGACAGCCGAAACATGACACTGCCCGCGATGATCGCCACCGATGTGGACGGCACGCTGCTCGACGACGACGAGAAGGTCTCGCCGCGCACCCGCGCGGCCGTCCACGCCGCCGTCGACGCAGGCGTGCACTTCGTGCTCGCGACGGGACGCCCACCCCGCTGGGTGGCGCCGGTGGTCGACGGGCTCGGCCTGGCGCCGATGGCGGTGTGCGCCAACGGCGCGGTGATCTACGACCCGGCCGCCGACCGCATCGTGTCCGCGCGCACCCTGTCCATCGACGCGCTGGCCGAACTGGCCGATATCGCCGCCCGGGTCCTTCCGGGTTCCGGTCTGGCCGTCGAGCGGGTCGGCCGCTCCGCCCACGACGCGGCGACCCCGCAGTTCGTCAGCTCACCCGGCTACGAACACGCCTGGCTGAACCCGGACAACACCGAGGTCTCGCTCGACGATCTGCTCAGCGCCCCCGCGGTCAAGCTGCTCATCCGCAAGTCGGGGGCGAGCAGTGCCGAGATGGCCGCCGAACTCGCCAAGCACATCACCGTCGAGGGAGACATCACCTATTCGACGAACAACGGGCTGATCGAGGTCATGCCGTCGGGCATCAGCAAGGCCAGCGGTATCCGCGAGCTCGCGGGTCCGCTCGGGTTGGTCGCCGGCGACGTGGTGACGTTCGGCGACATGCCCAACGACGTGCCGATGCTGCGCTGGGCCGGTCACGGTGTGGCGATGGGCAACGCGCACCCGGAGGCGGTGTCGGCCGCAGACGAGGTCACCTCCCGCAACACCGACGACGGGGTCGCCCGCGTCCTCGAACGCTGGTGGATGTAGCGACCCGTCAGGGGTTGATCGGGGCGGTGAAGCGCTCCAGCTGGACCGGCGGGGTGTGCGACGACGCGGGCGGCAGCTCCAACGGCACACCGTCGATCACGCGGGTGACGGTGGCCTTCTCCCGGTCGAAGTTCAGCGTGCCGTGCTGGAAGTTCTGTTTGATCCACAGCGGTTCGTGGATCTCACCGCTGGTGGGCAGTCCGAGGGCGCCGCGTTCGAAGCCGAGGGACCCCCACGCGTCGTAGATCGCGCCCATCACCGGTGCCGCGCCGCTTTCCGGTGACCAGTACATCGCGCCGCGCTGGAACCGCACGTACCGGGCCGTCCCCTCACCAGCGGCCTCCGGGGAGGTGGGGGCGCCGAGCGCGCTGGCCATCCCGCCCATCTTGGCCCAGCGGTCGAAAATCGCTCCGCCACGCAGGCTTTCGGCGAGGTCTTCCGGCCCGGGCGGTGCGTTGAACCGGGCGGCGATGGCCCGCAGTTCGCCCATCGCGGCGTACGCGGCGTTGCCGGGGCATTCGGTGTTGCCGACGTCGCGGTGGGTGAAGATGCTCGGCAGCGTCGGCGTCGCGCCGGCCGGAAAGTGGGTGAACGAGCCGCCCGCGCTGGTGAGCACCGTGGTGCCCATCGGATTGACGCGGTCGAGGCCCAGTCGCCAGCCCAGGAGCCGGCCGGTGGTGCGCAGCTGGATGGGGGTCGGGGGGACCACCTCGAAGTTGCCCATCATCGCGACACCCCAGGTGTCGGTGTTGAACCCGCCGGTGTGGGAGGCCTCGACCGGGCGGTCCATCCCGCCCGCGCGGCCTTCGAAGACCTGGCCGAACTTGTCGACCAGGGCGTTGTAGCCGAGGTCGCACCAGCCCAGCGTGCGGGTGTGGTACTCGTAGATCGAGCGGACCATTCCGGCCGAATCCTCGGGCGCGTAGTCGTTGCTGCCCGCGGTGTGGTGCACGACGCCGGCGCGGACGGCGGCGTCGTAGCGCGGGCCTCCGCACCGCATCGATTCGTCGGCGCCCCACTGTCCGCGGGTGATGATGCGCGGCGGCACGCCGGGGGCCATCACGGCGTTGGGCAGCGGCAGCGTGTCTCCCGGCGCCTGCGGCGGACTGATCAGCACCGCGTTGATGTTCTGGGCGAACGGCTGCTCGACGGTGGCGGGCAGGTATCCGAGGTCGGGCCCCCGGTGTTCGGCGGGGGCGGGGGCGCTCGGGGGTGCGTCGGCCGGTCTGGTCACGGCGATCTGGACGGTGGTGGTGCGCCCGACGAACACCGGGTCGGTGCCGCGCCGTGCGGCGGTCTCCTCGCCGACGCCCTCGAGCGGTTCGGCCTCGTACCACGGCCCCCATGAGCCGTCGTCCTTCTTGGCGCGCACCCGCGCGGACGTCCCGGTCAGGTCCTCGGCGGTCAGCGCGACCATGGAGAAGGGCGTGTCCTGGTGGATCTCCCGGATGGTCTCCCCGCCGCCGAGCCCCGCAAGGGGCTGTTCGGTCAAGGTCGGGGCGCCGGCGGCGGCGGACTCGTCGTCGTCACCGGGCAGACCGTTGACCGCCCACGGGAGGAGCACGAGCGTCGCCGCGATCGCGGTGAAGAAGAGCGACGGCGCAGGTCGGCGGGACAGCACGGACTGATGTTACGTATGTGTCAGTTGTTACTCATGTTTCGACACGGCCGAAAACGGCAACCAAAATAAATCGCAACGGCACCGCAGAGCCGCTCTGGCTTCTGCGGTGCCGTTTCGATGCAGGACTTCTACATACCCGGGGCGGCGGGCGGCGGCGGCGGGAGCGGCGCACCGGCCGGCGGGGCGGCCGACTTGATCGCCCCGGTGATCGCGGGCACCACGACCCCTTTGAGCAGGTCGATGGCCTGGCCGGCGCCGAGCTGGTTGGCCGCGCTGGACAGATCGCCCAGCAGCCCGGTGCTAGCCGGAGCCGTCGGTACGGACGCCATCAGCGGATCGCCGAGGATCGGGTAGGTGCCCAGCGCCGGATCCGTGGCCAGCGGCGCCGAGATCGGCACCTCGCCCGGCACCGGCAGGGCGCCGGTGGAGATCGGGGTGAGCGCCGGGTCGAGACCGGTGGTCGGCGTGGTGAGGCCCGGCGTGCTCAGCCCGGGAGCGGTCAGCCCCGGCAGGTCCCCGGTGGGGCTGGTCAGCGCCGGGTTGGTCAGCGCCGGGTTGGTCAGGCCGGCGTCACCGAGACCCGGTGCGGACGCGGTGAGCGGCGGCACGCTGGCGCTCGGCGTGGTCAGGCCGGGCGTGGTCAGACCGGGCGTGGTCAGGCCGGGTGTGGTGAGACCGGGCGTCGTCAGACCGGGTGCGGTGAGTCCGGGGCTGGTCAGACCCGGCGTGGTGAGCCCCGGCGAGGTCAGCCCGGTGGCGCCCAGACCCGGTGTGGTCAGCGTGGTCGGGGCTGACGGCGTGCCGTTCAACATGCCGGTCGGCATCGGCGGCAGGTTGATCCCGAACGACGACAGTCCCTGGGACAGCGCGGACATCAACTCGCCGGGCAGGTCGGTGACCATGGCGGCCTGGACGAACTCACGGTGCTGAGGCGCATCGGAGGACCCCGAGAGTTGGGTCACGGCAACGGCTGCGACTGGACTTGCGACGGCCAGGGCGGCGAACGCGCTCATGGCTGTCGAGGCCTTGCTGCGACGTCGGTTCGGCACGGAAGTCTCCTCAATACATGGACTACATGTGGTTATTGGTCGTAGGGCCAATCGGTGTCGACGGCGCCGAACTCCCTCTCTCGAGCCCACGCTCCGACCAAACCGATGCTACTGGCGTGACTGGTGTGACTAGAGTGGCGATACTGAATCGTGAGCTAATTGCGACCTGGACTCGCGGGCCCGTTACGCCGCCCGGCGAGGCAGCATGTCGGGAAGAGTGGCCGCGGTCGGATACCCTGGCTGCCGATGCGCTCCCAGTACGATCTTTTCGTCGTCGGCTCAGGCTTCTTCGGTCTGACGATCGCCGAGCGTGTGGCGACCCAGTTGGACAAACGGGTCCTCGTCCTCGAGCGACGGCCACACCTCGGGGGTAACGCCTACTCCGAACCGGAACCACAGACCGGCATCGAGGTGCACCGTTACGGTGCGCACCTGTTCCACACCTCCAATCAGCGGGTGTGGGACTACGTGCGTCAGTTCACCGAGTTCACCGGCTACCAGCACCGGGTGTTCGCCCTGCACAACGGGCAGGCCTACCAGTTCCCGATGGGGCTGGGCCTGGTCAGCCAGTTCTTCGGGCGCTACTTCACCCCCGACGAGGCGCGCGCGCTGATCGCCGAACAGGCCGCCGAGATCGACACCGAGGACGCCCAGAACCTCGAGGAGAAGGCGATCTCGCTGATCGGCCGCCCGCTCTACGAGGCGTTCGTCAAGCACTACACCGCCAAGCAGTGGCAGACCGACCCCAAGGAACTGCCGGCCTCCACCATCAACCGCCTGCCGGTCCGCTACACCTTCGACAACCGCTACTTCAACGACACCTACGAGGGTCTACCCGTCGAGGGCTACACGAAGTGGCTGGAGAACATGGCCGCCGACGATCGGATCGAGGTCCGGCTGGACACCGACTGGTTCGACGTCCGCGACGAACTCCGGGCCGCCAACCCCGACGCTCCGGTGGTCTACACCGGCCCGGTGGACCGTTACTTCGACTACGACGAGGGCCGGCTGGGCTGGCGCACCCTCGACTTCGAACTCGAGGTGCTCGAGACCGGGGATTTCCAGGGCACCCCCGTCATGAACTACAACGACGCCGACGTGCCCTACACGCGTATCCACGAGTTCCGGCACTTCCACCCGGAGCGGGCCTACCCCACGGACAAGACCGTGATCATGCGCGAGTTCTCCCGGTTCGCCGACGAGGACGACGAGCCCTACTATCCGATCAACACCGAATCCGACCGCGCGCTGCTGGCCGCCTACCGGGCCAAGGCCAAGGCCGAGACGGCGTCGGCCAAGGTCCTGTTCGGCGGGCGACTGGGCACCTACCAGTACCTCGACATGCACATGGCCATCGCCAGCGCGCTCAACATGTACGACAACACCCTGGCGCCACACCTGCGCGACGGCGCCGCCCTGACCCAGAGCGAGAGCACCAACCCATGAGTGAGATCCCGACCGGTGCGCCGGCCGCCGGTGATTCACGCGCAGTGAGCCTGCTCGCGCGTGTGATCCTGCCGCGGCCCGGCGAACCCCTCGACGTCCGCAAGCTCTATATAGAGGAATCCGAGACCAACGCCAGGCGCGCCCACGCCCGCACCCGCACCACCCTCGAAATCGGTGCCGAGTCCGAGGTGTCGTTCGCCACGTACTTCAACGCGTTCCCGGCGAGCTACTGGCGGCGCTGGTCGACGCTGACGTCGGTGGTGCTGCGGGTCGAGTTGACCGGCAGCGGCCGGGTGGACCTCTACCGCACCAAGGCCACCGGCGCCCGGATCTTCGTGGAGGGCAAGGCGTTCGCGAGCGAGGCCGACCGGCCCACCGTCGTCGAGGTGGAGATCGGCCTGCAGCCGTTCGAGGACGGCGGCTGGATCTGGTTCGACATCACCACCGACAGTGCCGTCACCCTGCACAGCGCCGGCTGGTACGCACCGGTGCCCGCGCCGGGCGTGGCCAACATCGCGGTCGGCATCCCGACCTTCAACCGCCCCGACGACTGCGTGAACTCGCTGCGGGCGCTCACCTCGGATCCGTTGGTCGACGAGGTGATCAGCGCGGTCATCGTGCCGGACCAGGGGAACCGCAAGGTGCGCGACCACCCCGAGTTCGCCGAGGCCACCGCGCCGCTGGGCAACCGGCTGTCCATTCACGACCAGCCCAACCTCGGCGGGTCCGGCGGTTACAGCCGGGTGATGTACGAGGCGCTGAAGAACACCGACTGCGAACAGATCCTGTTCATGGACGACGACATCCGCGTCGAACCGGATTCGGTCCTGCGGGCGCTGGCGTTGAACCGCTTCGCCAAGTCGCCGATGCTGGTCGGCGGGCAGATGCTCAACCTGCAGGAGCCGTCACACCTGCACATCATGGGTGAGGTCGTCGACCGGGACAACTTCATGTGGACGTCGGCGCCCTACACCGAATACGACCACGACTTCGCGAAGTACCCGCTGCACGCCAACAACGAACGCAGCCAGCTGCTGCACCGGCGTATCGACGTCGACTACAACGGCTGGTGGATGTGCATGATCCCGCGGCAGGTCGCCGAGGAACTGGGCCAACCGCTGCCGCTGTTCATCAAATGGGACGACGCCGAATACGGGCTGCGCGCCGCCGAACAGGGCTACCCGACCGCGACCATGCCCGGTACCGCGATCTGGCACATGGCGTGGAGCGACAAGGACGACGCGATCGACTGGCAGGCGTACTTCCACCTCCGCAACCGGCTGGTGGTGGCGGCGCTGCACTGGGACGGCGACATCGGCGGGCTGGTCCGCAGCCACTTCAAGGCCACGCTGAAACACCTTGCCTGCCTTGAGTACTCGACCGTCGAGATCCAGAACAAGGCGATGGACGACTTCCTCGCCGGCCCGGAACACATCTTCTCGATCCTCGAGAGCGCGCTGCCCGAGGTGCACCGCATCCGCAAGCAGTATCCGGACGCCGTGGTGATGCCCGCGGCGAGTGAGCTGCCGCCGCCGTCGGAGAAGCTGCAGAAGATCGACCCGCCGGTGGCCAAACCGGTGATCGCCTACCACCTGATGCGCGGCATCGTGCACAACATCAAGAAGCCCGATCCGCAGCACCACGAACGCCCACAGCTCAACGTGCCGACGCAGAACTCGCGATGGTTCCTGCTGTCCAAGTACGACGGTGTCACGGTGACCACCGCCGACGGCCGCGGTGTGGTCTACCGCAAGCGGGACCGCGCGAAGATGATCGCCCTGCTCGGTCAGTCGGTGCGCAGGCAGCGCCGGCTGGCTCGGCGGTTCGACCACATGCGGCGCGTCTACCGCGAGGCGCTGCCGGTGCTGGCCAGCAAGCAGAAGTGGGAGACGGTGCTGCTTCCCCCGCAAGAAGTGCGATGAGCGATGGCTGACGAACCGCGCGGCGAGGACGCTGCGTTGGTGGCGGTGCAGGCGGCCCTCGCCGGCCGCCCCGGCGTGCTCCCCGGGGCCAGGGCGCTGTCCCACTTCGGTGAGCACAGCGCCGGCTGGCTGGCCGTGGCCGGGCTGGGCGCGGTGCTGCAGCCCGAACGCCGTCGCGACTGGCTCGTCGCCGGTGCCGGCGCATTCGCCGCACACGCGGCCGCGGTGCTGATCAAACGCGTGGTGCGTCGGGAACGACCGCATCACCCGGCGATCGCGGTCAACGTCGGCACGCCCAGCCGGCTGAGTTTCCCGTCCGCACACGCCACCTCGACCACCGCGGCCGCGGTGCTGCTCGGCCGGGTGACCGGGTTGCCGCTGCCGGCGGTGCTGGTGCCGCCGATGGCGTTGTCGCGACTGGTGCTCGGCGTGCACTATCCCAGTGACGTGATGACCGGTGTCGCGGTGGGTGCGGTGGTCGCCGAGGTCAGCGCGCGGGTGGCCGAGCGGACCGGCGCCCGGGGATGACACTGATGGCCGGCAGAGGTGAACGCAGCGCAATGGAGCGGATCGAGATGGGTTCTGGGCGTCATGGGTATCGGGATGAGTGAGGAAGCGGCGCCGGTCACCGGTCCGCCGCGCAGTCTGCCCGCGGGGATCATCAAGGCGATCCGGCCGCGGCAGTGGGTGAAGAACCTCCTGGTGCTCGCCGCGCCGCTCGTGGCGCTCGGCGACGACCGGTTCACCTACGACTACCGCACCGTGCTGATCAAGGTGTCGGTGGCGTTCGTCGCGTTCTGTCTGGCCGCCTCGACGGTCTACCTGGTCAACGACGCCCGCGACGTCGAGGCCGACCGGGCCCACCCCACCAAACGGTTCCGGCCCATCGCGGCCGGTGTGGTGTCCGAGCGGCTGGCGTACGGCCTCGCGATCGTGCTGGGCGCGGCCTCGCTGATCATCTCGTGGCTGCTCACCCCGAACCTCGCGCTGGTGATGGCGATCTACATCGCGATCCAGCTGGCCTACTGCTTCGGCCTGAAACACCAAGCGGTGCTTGATATCTGCATCGTCTCGTCCGGATTCCTGATCCGCGCCATCGCGGGTGGCGTGGCCGCCGACGTCCCGCTGTCGCAGTGGTTCCTGCTCGTCATGGCGTTCGGATCGCTGTTCATGGCGGCCGGTAAGCGGTACGCCGAACTGCAGTTGGCCGAGCGGACCGGCGCCAAGATCCGCAAATCGCTCGAGCGCTACACCACCACGTACCTGCGGTTCGTGTGGACGATGTCGGCGACGGCGGTGGTGCTCTGCTACGGCCTGTGGGCGTTCGGCCGCGACGACCAGGGCGGCACCTCGTGGTTCGTCGTCTCGATGATCCCGTTCACCATCGCGATCCTGCGCTACGCCGTCGACGTCGACGGCGGTATGGCCGGTGAGCCCGAGGAGATCGCGCTGCGCGACCGGGTGCTGCAGTTCCTCGCGGTGGCGTGGATCGGGACTGTCGGTGCGGCAGTCATCTTCGGCTGACACGGTGAGGCCGCCGCACCAGTCGGGCACGGTGCGGCGGGCCACCGGGTCGGTTGTGGCGCGCCGGCTGGTTCGCGGCCCGGCGTTCCCGTTCGACGTCACTGTCCGGGTCAGCCTGTGGGTGAGTGTCGCGGTGGTGGCGGTGCTGTTCTCCTGGGGCGCCTGGGAGCGCCGCTGGATCGCCGACGACGGTCTGATCGTGCTGCGCACGGTGCGCAACCTGCTGGCAGGCAACGGGCCGGTGTTCAATGCCGGCGAACGCGTCGAGGCCAACACCTCGACGCTGTGGACCTACCTGATCACCGCAGGCGCGTGGGTCGGCGGCTCCGTACAACTCGAGTACATCGCGTTCGTGTTCGCGTTCGTGCTCAGCGTGGCCGGGGTGGTGATGGCGATGCTCGGCACCGCCCGGCTCTACGCGCCCAGCCTGCAGGGCCGTCGCGCGCTGCTGCTGCCCGCCGGGGTGCTCGTCTACATCGCGGTGCCCCCGGCGCGCGACTTCGCCACCTCCGGGTTGGAGAACGGGCTGGTTCTCGCCTACCTCGGGCTGCTGTGGTGGATGCTGGTGTGCTGGTCGCAGGGCTTGCGCAGCCCGTCCGGGCCGGGCCGCGACGCGGTCAGCCGGCCGTTCACCGCCGCACTGGCCTTCCTCGCCGGGCTGAGCGTGCTGGTGCGCCCGGAACTCGCGCTGATCGGCGTCGGAGCGCTGCTGATGATGCTGGTGGCCGCCCGCTCCTGGCGGCGCCGGCTGCTGATCGTCGTCGCCGGCGGGCTTCTGCCGGTGGCGTACCAGATCTTCCGGATGGGCTACTACGCCCTGGTCGTGCCCGGCACCGCGGTGGCCAAGGACGCCACCGGCGCCAAGTGGCCCCAGGGATTCACCTACCTCACCAACTTCGCCGAGCCGTACCTGCTGTGGGTGCCCGCGGTCCTGCTGATCCTGACCGGCGTCGTGCTGGTGAGCACCCGCAGCCGGCCGTGGTGGATCCGGCACCAGCCGCCGCGCGGCTACGGCCGGTTGGCCCGGATGGTGCAGAGCCCGCCGGCGGTGGTGCTGTTCATCGTGTGCAGCGGCCTGCTGCAGGGGATCTACTGGATCCGCCAGGGCGGCGACTTCATGCACGGACGGGTGCTGCTCACCCCGTTGTTCTGCCTGCTGCTGCCGGTCTCGGTGATCCCGGTCGTCCTGCCCGACGGCAGCCGGTTCAGCCGGGAGACGGGGTATCTGCTGGCCGGGGCCACGAGCGTGCTGTGGCTCGCGATCGCGGGTTGGTCACTGTGGGCGGCCAATTCGCCCGGGATGGGTCCGGACGCCACCCGGGTCACCGACACCGGCATCGTCGACGAGCGCCGCTTCTACGCGCAGGCGACCGGGCACGCCCACCCGATGACCGCAGCCGACTACCTGGACTACCCGCGGATGCGGGCGGTGCTGACCGCGCTGGAGAACACGCCCGACGGAGCCCTGCTGCTGCCCGCGGGCAACTACGACATGTGGGACGTGGTGCCCGCGCTCCCGCCGCTGCCCGACGCCCCCGACGACTACAACGGTCCGCACACCGTGTTCTTCACCAACCTGGGCATGCTCGGGATGAACGTCGGCCTCGACGTGCGGGTCATCGACCAGATCGGACTGGCCAACCCGCTGGCCGCGCACACCGAACGCCTCGAGGACGGGCGCATCGGCCACGACAAGAACCTCTTCCCGGACTGGGCGATCGCCGAGGGGCCCTTCCTCAAGATCCCGCCCTATCTGCCGGTGTACATCGACCGGGACTGGGTGGCGCAGGCGGAGGTGGCGCTGAAGTGTCCGGCCACCGAGTCGGTGCTGAACTCGATCCGCGCTCCGCTGACCCCCCGCCGGTTCCTGTCCAACGTGGTGCACGCCTACGAGTTCACCCAGTACCGGATCGATCGGGTGCCGCGTTACGAGCTCATCCGGTGCGGTATGGCGATCCCCGAACCCCACGAACCGCCCTACACCGGGATGCCGGCGGCCGGACCGTGACCACCCCGTGGCGGCGGCCGTCGATTTGTGGGTCGCAGATCCGGTCTGTTTGGGTAACGCCGGGGGCAGGTCGAAGCGATATCCCGTTCAGGTGTCCCGAACACCGGTTGAACGCTGCCCTGACGACAGTGCCGGCAACGGCGCCGAACCCGATCGAAGGACCGCAGATGCGTAGCACGTCGCGTGTCGACCCGGCCGCGCATCAGCGCGTGTCCGCCGGGGTGATCGCGGCCCGCAGGCCCTCGGGTGATCAATTCCACGCACCCCCCGGTGGCCACTTCGCCACCCCTGGATTCCCCCTCGGAACGCACCCGCGTCCCGGGGCTCTGAGGTGCGCGAACGCACCTCACACCACCCGACTCGGACGCCGTTTTCAACGATGCAGCGGCGGTCGTGGCGAAACACGCTGGAGAGAACGATCACACGATCGTGTGGTTGACTACACGGGCAACGCGGCTGGTCTGGAGTGCCCGGACCGGTTGCGGCTTACGACAGATGGGAAATAGCAGTATGAGTTTCGTTGGGAAGATGCGCGACGCGGTGAAAGCCATGCCGCGCCGGCTCACGATGGGCGCCATGGCCGTCGTCACGGCAACCGCCGTGGTGCCGGGCCTGGTCGGTGCCACCGGGGGCTCGGCGACTGCAGGCGCGTTCTCGCGCCCCGGCCTGCCGGTCGAGTACCTCATGGTTCCGTCTGCGGGCATGGGCCGCGACATCAAGGTCCAGTTCCAGAGTGGCGGCGCCAACTCCCCGGGTGTCTACCTGCTCGACGGCCTGCGTGCGCAGGAAGACTTCAGCGGTTGGGACATCAACACCGCCGCGTTCGAGTGGTACCTCGATTCGGGCCTGTCGGTGATCATGCCGGTCGGCGGCCAGTCCAGCTTCTACAGCGACTGGTACAAGCCGGCCTGCGGCAAGGCCGGTTGCTCCACCTACAAGTGGGAGACGTTCCTGACCCAGGAACTGCCCGCCTACCTGGCGTCCAACAAGGGTGTGAACCCGAACCGCAACGCCGCCGTCGGCCTGTCGATGGCCGGTTCCGCGGCGATGACGCTGGCGATCTACTACCCGCAGCAGTTCCAGTACGCGGCGTCGCTGTCGGGCTTCCTGAACCTCTCCGAGGGCTGGTGGCCGATGCTGGTCGGGCTGTCCATGGGTGACGCCGGTGGCTACAAGTCCGAGGACATGTGGGGCCCGTCGAGCGATCCGGCGTGGAAGCGCAACGACCCGATGGTCAACATCGACAAGCTGGTCGCCAACGGCACCCGCGTGTGGGTGTTCTGCGGTAACGGCAAGCCGGCCGACATCAGCGGCACCGGCCAGGCGGAGGGCGACAACTTCAACGCGAAGTTCCTCGAGAGCTTCACGCTGCGCACCAACGAGACGTTCCAGGAGCAGTACCTGGCCGCCGGTGGTCGCAACGGTGTGTTCAACTTCCCGCAGTCCGGTACCCACAGCTGGGGCTACTGGGGTCAGCAGCTCCAGCAGATGAAGCCGGACATCCAGCGCGTGCTGGGTGCGGTCCCGCAGCCGAGCCCCGCGCCGGCACCGGCGGGCTGACACTCGCGCACTGACTGACGGTCGGCGGCGGCGATCCCCTCGGGGTCGCCGCCGTCGCCGTCTGCGGGGGCTTTTCGACCCGGCCCGCGACGGTGGTGTGATTCACTACCTGCGCGGGGATCGGGTGATCAAACGGTCGACAGACGTGAGGTGTGCGGTGATGATGCGTGGGTTGTTGCGAGTGGTTGCGGCCGTGGTGCTGGCCGCAGGTCTGTGGACCGCCACGGAGACCGCGTCCGGGACCAGAGCGGGGGCCGACGCCGTCGAGTACCTGATGGTGCCGTCGGCCGCCATGGGCCGCGCCATCCCGGTCGCCTTCCAGGGCGGCGGACCGCACGCGGTGTTCCTGCTCGACGCCTTCAACGCCGCTCCCGACGTCAGCAACTGGGTGACCGCGGGCAACGCGATGAACACGCTCGCCGGTAAGGGCATCTCGGTCGCCGCCCCCGCAGGTGGCGCGTGGAGCCTCTACACCAACTGGGAGCAGGACGGCAGCAGGCAGTGGGAGACGTTCCTGGCCACCGAGCTGCCCGACTGGCTGGCCGCCAACAAGGGGCTGGCCCCCGGCGGGCACGGCATCGTCGGCGCCGCGCAGGGCGGTACCGGGGCGATGACGATGGCCGCCTTCCATCCCGACCGCTTCCGCTACGCCGGCTCGATGTCGGGGTTCATGACGCCCTCGGCCACCACGCTCAACGGCGCCATCACCGCCGGCCTGGCCCAGTACGGCGGCGTCGACACCCGCAACATGTGGGGACTGCCACAGCTGGGCCGCTGGAAGTGGCACGACCCCGACGTCCACATCCAGCTGCTGGCGAACAACAACACCCGGCTGTGGGTGTACAGCCCGACCACGCTGACGTGCGCCGACCCGGCCGCGATGATCGGCTACTGCGATCAGGCGCAGGGCAGTAACCGCGTGTTCTACCAGCACTATCGCGCCGTCGGCGGCAGCAACGGGCACTTCGACTTCCCGTCCGGCGGTGAGCACGGCTGGGGCAGCTGGGCGCCGCAACTGGGAGCCATGTCGGGTGACCTGGTGGCCGCGATCCGCTGATCGGCGGGCGGTCGGCTCACCGGGGACCGCCCCGGGCAGCCGGTACCGTGGAATCGTGCAGCACACCCGACGGCGGATCCTCCCCACGCTGTTCGTGCTGTCCGCAGTCGTCCTGGTCGCCGCGTGCACGCTGACCGACAGCGTGCTCAACCGCGACGTCACCTCCACCGCGCAACCGCCGCCCGCGGCGCTACCGGACCAGTCCGCCGATCGCGGGTCGGATCTGCCGACCCCGCCCGACGGCGCCGGTCAGCCGGGGGCGGTGACCGTGACCGGCCAGCAGCGGGGCTACCTCGATGCCCTGAAGGCCGCCGGGGTGCGGGCGACGACCGATCTGCGCGCCCTGTCGATCGGCTCCGCGGTCTGTCAGGCGCGTGCGGCCAAGCAGAGCGACCAGGGAGTGTGGGAGTTCATCCTGCCGCTCGTGCGCAGCGACGTGCGCGCGACGCGGCCCAGTTCCATGCGAACCTCGGTGCGAGAGGTCGACTCCACGACGGCCGACTACATTCGCATCGCAACCGAACGACTCTGCTAGCGCAGACCCGCGTACGCGAGGAGCCGATTACCCCATGCCGAAAACCAGTCGACGCAAACGCCACCGCATCCTCGCCCTGGCCGCCGCCGGGGCGATGGCCCTGGTGGTGGTGTTGGTCGTCGCCATCATCGTGGTGGTGATGCGCAAACCCGACACCCCGGACACGGCGCTGCCCCCCACCGCGGTGCCGCCGACGAGTGTGCCGTCGACCGGTAAGCCTCGCCCGGAGTTCCAGGACGCCAGCTGCCCGGACGTGCAGTTGCTGGCCATCCCGGGGACGTGGGAGTCCTCGCCGCAGATGGACCCGTTCAACCCGACCCAGTTCCCGATCGCGTTGCTGCTCAACGTGACGAACCCGCTGCGCGCCGAATTCGGCAACGACCGCCTGGAGATCTACACGGTTCCCTACACCGCGCAGTTCCACAATCCGTTCTCCGCCGACAGGCAGATGTCGTACAACGACAGCCGCGCCGAGGGCACCCAGGCCGCGGTGAAGGCGCTCGTCGACATGAACAACCGCTGCCCGTTGACCAGCTACGTCATCGTCGGGTTCTCACAGGGGGCGGTGATCGCCGGCGACATCGCCAGCGACGTCGGCAACGGCCGCGGACCGATCGACCAGGATCTGGTGCTCGGGGTGACCGCGATCGCCGACGGCCGCCGTGAGAGCGGGGTGGGCCAGACGGTCGGACCGACCCCGCCCGGGGTGGGTGCCGAGATCACGCTGCAGGAGGTGCCGACGCTGAGCGCCCTTGGGCTGAGCATGACGGGTCCGCGCCCCGGCGGTTTCGGGCAGCTCAACGACCGCACTTTCGAGATCTGCGCACCGGGGGATCTGATCTGCGCCGCCCCCGAATCGGCGTTCTCCATCGTGAACCTGCCGCGCACGCTGGAGACCCTGGCCGGCGGTGCCGGACAGCCCGTCCATGCGATGTACGCCACCCCGCAGTTTTGGCAGGTCGACGGTCAGCCGGCGACGGGATGGACGCTGAACTGGGCGCGGAACCTCATCGAGAGCGCGCCGCAACCAAAACATGGTTGACACGTGACCGAAGTTGATTTGGCGAGTGCCAGTACGGCCCTTAACATGCTTGATATTAAGAGATAACTAAGGCTGAGCGATCGCTGACGCGGGTGCGTCGACGCCGGCACCCGCCCGCAGCGCGAGTAACATTTTGAGGTTCGGGTCCGCGCCGTCCGCCGAGAGACTGCAGCGCCCGTGAGAAAGCCGTGCAGAAAGCCGCGGTTTGACAGGAGAGTGTGAAATGCCGTTCCACAACCCGTTCATCAAGGACGGCCTCATCAAGTTCCCCGACAACGGGAACCTGGTGCGTCACGTCGAGCGATGGGCGAAGGTGCGTGGCGACAAACTGGCGTACCGCTTCATCGACTTCTCCACCGAACGCGACGGGGTCGAGCGCGACCTCACCTGGGCCGACTTCGGCGCCCGCAACCGCGCCGTCGGCGCCCGCCTGCAGCAGGTGACCCAGCCCGGCGACCGCGTCGCGATCCTGTGCCCGCAGAACCTCGACTACCTCGTCGCATTCTTCGGCACGCTGTACTCCGGCCGCATCGCCGTGCCGCTGTTCGACCCGAACGAGCCCGGCCACGTCGGACGCCTGCACGCCGTCCTCGACGACTGCACACCGTCGGCGATCCTGACCACCACCGAGGCCGCCGAGGGTGTGCGCAAGTTCTTCCGCACCCGGCCGGCCAACCAGCGTCCCCGCGTCATCGCCGTCGACGCGGTCCCCAACGAGGTCGGTCAGACCTGGGAGCCCGTCGACGTCCACCAGGAGACCATCGCCTACCTGCAGTACACCTCCGGTTCCACGCGTATCCCGACCGGTGTGCAGATCACCCACCTGAACCTGGCCACCAACGTGGTGCAGGTGATCGAGGCGCTCGAGGGTGAGGAAGGCGACCGGGGTGTGTCCTGGCTGCCGTTCTTCCACGACATGGGTCTGATCACGATCATGATCTCGCCGATGATCGGGCACTACATCTCGTTCATGACGCCCGCCGCGTTCGTCCGCCGCCCCGGCCGCTGGATCCGCGAGATGGCCCGCAAGGAGGGCGAGACAGGCGGCGTCATCTCCGTCGCGCCGAACTTCGCGTTCGACCACGCCGCCGCCCGCGGAGTGCCCCGCGAGGGCGAACCGGCGCTGGACCTGTCCAACGTCAAGGCGCTCCTCAACGGCAGTGAACCGATCTCGGCGGCGACGGTCCGCAACTTCAACGAGGCGTTCGGGCCGTTCGGGTTCAAACCGCAGGCCATCAAACCGTCCTACGGGCTGGCCGAGGCCACGCTGTTCGTGTCGACGACCCCGGTCAACGAATCGCCGAAGATCGTCACCGTCGACCGCGACGAACTGAACAGCCACCGCTTCGTCGAGGTGCCGCCGGATTCGCCGAAGGCCGTCGCGCAGGCGTCGGCGGGCAAGGTCGGCGTCGCGGAATGGGCGGTCATCGTCGACCACGACACCGCCACCGAACTGCCCGACGGCCAGATCGGCGAGATCTGGATCTCCGGGCAGAACATGGGCACCGGCTACTGGGGCAAGGAAGAGGAGACCCAGGCGACATTCCGCAACATCCTCAAGTCGCGGACGAACCCGAGCCACGCCGAAGGCGCGCCCGACGACGCGATGTGGGTGCGCACCGGTGACCTCGGGGCCTTCCACGACGGCGACCTCTACATCACCGGCCGCGTCAAGGACCTGGTGATCATCGACGGCCGCAACCACTATCCGCAGGATCTCGAGTACTCGGCGCAGGAGGCCACCAAGGCGCTGCGCACGGGATTCGTCGCGGCGTTCTCGGTGCCGGCCAACCAGCTTCCCGACGAGGTCTTCGACAACGCGCACGCCGGTCTCAAGCGCGACCCCTCCGACACCTCCGAACAGCTCGTCATCGTCGGTGAGCGGGCGCCCGGTGCCCACAAGCTCGACATGGGCCCGATCGCCGACGACATCCGCGCCGCGATCGCCGTGCGCCACGGCGTCACGGTGCGCGACGTGCTGCTGACCCCGGCCGGAGCGATCCCGCGTACGTCGAGCGGCAAGATCGGCCGCCGGGCGTGCCGCTCGGCCTACCTCGACGGAAGCCTCCGCAGCGGGAAGGTCGCCAACGCCTTCCCCGACGAGACGGACTGACGAGACGGACTGACGCCCCCTCACACATACACCGCCGCGGGCGGCGAAAGAGATGAACATGTCTGAAACACCGAACAATTCGCCCTCCGCTGAGAATCAGCCGATCGTCGCCCAGGGCGAGGGTGGCCCGCTGCGTCCCGCGCAGGTCGACATGACCGTCGCCGAGATGCGCGAATGGCTGCGCAACTGGATCGCCAACGCGACCGGCCAGAACGCCGACAACATCGACGAGCAGACCGCGATGGTGGAACTCGGCCTGTCCTCGCGCGACGCGGTCGCGATGGCCAGCGACATCGAGGACCTCACCGGTGTCACGCTGACGGCGACCGTGGCGTTCCGCCATCCGACCATCGAGTCGTTGGCGACGGTGATCATCGAGGGTGAGCCCGAGGTCGAGCACGACGACGACGGTACCGACTGGAGCCGTGAGCGCGATGTCGACGACATCGCGATCGTGGGTCTCGCCACCCGCTTCCCGGGCGATATGAACACCCCCGACGAGATGTGGGAGGCGCTGCTCGAGGGTCGCGATGCGATCACCGATCTGCCCGAGGGCCGGTGGGAGGAGTTCCTCGGTGAGCCGCGGATCGCCGAGCGGGTCGCCAAGGCGGCCACCCGCGGCGGCTACCTGTCGGACATCAAGGGTTTCGACGCCGAATTCTTCGCGCTGTCGAAGATGGAGGCCGACAACATCGATCCGCAGCAGCGGATGGCGCTCGAGCTGACGTGGGAGGCGCTCGAACACGCCCGCATCCCGGCGTCGAGCCTGCGCGGTGAGCGGGTCGGCGTGTACATCGGCGCGTCGAACAACGACTACAGCTTCATGTCCGTGGCCGATCCGGGCGTCGCGCACCCGTACGCGATCACCGGCACCACCAGTTCGATCATCGCCAACCGGGTGTCGTACTTCTACGACTTCCGCGGCCCGTCGATGGCGATCGACACCGCATGTTCGAGTTCGCTGGTCGCCGCCCACCAGGGGGTGGCCGCGCTGCGCGCAGGCGAGGCCGACGTCGCGGTGGTCGGCGGCGTCAACGCGCTGATCACCCCGCTGGTGACCATCGGGTTCGACGAGGTCGGCGGTGTGCTCGCACCCGACGGCCGGATCAAGTCGTTCTCGCAGGACGCCAACGGCTACGCCCGCTCCGAGGGCGCAGGCATGCTGGTGCTCAAACGCCTCTCCGATGCGCGGCGCGACGGTGACGAGATCTACGCCGTGATCGCGGGCAGCGCGGTCAACCACGACGGCCGGTCCAACGGTCTGCTGGCGCCCAACCCGGACGCGCAGGCCGAGGTGCTGCGCAAGGCCTACAAGGACGCCGGCATCAACCCGCGCGACGTCGACTACATCGAGGCGCACGGCACCGGCACCATCCTCGGCGACCCGATCGAGGCCGACGCGCTCGGCCGGGTGATCGGACGCAGTCGGCCGGCCGACCAGCCCGCCCTGCTGGGTGCGGTGAAATCCAATGTGGGACACCTGGAGTCGGCAGCAGGCGCGGCCAGCCTGGCGAAGGTGGCGCTGTCGCTGCGCAACGACAAGCTGCCCCCGTCGATCAACTACACCGGCCCGAACCCCTACATCGACTTCGATGCCGTGCGGTTGAAGGTCAACGACACGGTCAGTGACTGGCCGCGCTACAGCGGGCACGCCATCGCCGGCGTCTCCGGCTTCGGCTTCGGCGGCGCCAACGCGCACATGGTGCTGCGCGAGGTGCTGCCCAGCGACCTGGTCGAGCCCGAACCCGAGCAGGTGGTCGAGGTGACCGCCGAGCCGAACCAGCCCGCCGTGTACGTGGGCGGGGTGCGGATGGACGAGTACGGCGAGTTCGTCGATGAGGATGACTTGGACAACGGGGACGGTCTCGACCGGCCCGCCGCAGCGGTCGAGGACGACTACGAGCTGCCCGGACTGACCGACGAGGCCAAGCGTCTGCTCGAGGTCGCGCGCGAAGAGCTCGAAGCGGCCGAACAGCCCGTTCCGCTTGTGCCGCTGGCGGTTTCGGCGTTCCTAACCTCACGCAAGAAGTCCGCGGCCGCCGAGCTGGCCGACTGGATGGACAGTGAAGAGGGCCGGGCGTCGTCGCTGGAGTCGATCGGCCGCGCGCTGTCGCGCCGCAACCACGGCCGCTCCCGCGCGGTCGTGATGGCCCGCGATCACGACGAGGCGATCAAGGGTCTGCGCGCGCTGGCCGAGGGCAAGCAGAGCCCGAACGTCTACAGCGCCGACGGTCCCGTGACGAACGGGCCGGTCTGGGTGCTCGCCGGTTTCGGCGCCCAGCACCGCAAGATGGGTAAGAGCCTCTACCTGCGCAACGAGGTGTTCGCCGACTGGATCAACAAGGTCGACTCCCACGTGCAGGACGAGCGGGGGCACTCGATCCTCGAGCTCATCCTCGACGATGCCGTCGACTACACCGACGAGACCACCGAGCTGCCGATCGAGAAGGTGCAGCTGGTCATCTTCGCGATCCAGGTGGCGCTGGGCGAACTGCTCAAGCATCACGGCGCCAAGCCGGGTGCGGTCATCGGCCAGTCGCTCGGTGAGGCCGCCGCGGCCTACTTCTCGGGCGGCCTGTCGCTCGAGGACGCCACCCGCGCCATCTGTTCGCGCAGCCACCTCATGGGTGAGGGCGAGGCAATGCTGTTCGGCGAGTACATCCGCTTGATGGCGCTGGTGGAGTACTCCGCCGACGAGATCAAGACGGTGTTCTCCGACTATCCCGACCTCGAGGTGTGCGTGTACGCCGCCCCGACCCAGACCGTGATCGGCGGCCCGCCCGAGCAGGTGGACGCGATCATCGCCAGGGCCGAGCAGGAGGGCAAGTTCGCCCGCAAGTTCCAGACCAAGGGCGCCAGCCACACCTCGCAGATGGATCCGCTGCTCGGTGAGCTGGCCGCCGAACTGGTCGGAATCACCCCGCACCCGTTGCAGATCGGCTACTACTCGACGGTGCACGAGGGCAAGTTCCTGCGGGCGGGCAGCGAGCCGATCCACGACGTGGACTACTGGAAGAAGGGGCTGCGCCACAGCGTCTACTTCACCCACGGCATCCGCAACGCGGTCGACAACGGCCACACCACCTTCCTCGAGCTCGCCCCGAACCCGGTGGCGCTCATGCAGGTCGGGCTGACCACGATGTCGGCGGGTCTGCATGACGGGCAGCTCATCGCGACGCTGGCCCGCAAGCAGGACGAGGTCGACTCGATGACCGCGGCCATGGCCCAGTTGTTCGTCCACGGCCACGACCTCGACATGCGCACCCTGTTCCCGCGGCGTTCGCGCGGGCTGGCCGGTGCGCTGGACTACGCGAACATCCCGCCGACCCGGTTCCGGCGCAAGCCGCACTGGCTCGACGTGCGCTTCAGCGGGGACAACGCCGGTGTCATGCCGGGTAGCCACGTCGCCACCCCGGACGGCAGGCACGTGTGGGAGTACTCGCCGCGCGGTGCCGTGGACGCCCAGGCCCTGGCGGCGCTGGTGAAATCCGCTGCCTCGCAGGTGTTCCCGGAGGCGGCCGTGACGGCGGCGGAGCAGCGGGCGGTGCCAGGTGACGGCGCCCGCCTGGTGACCACGCTGACCCGCCACCCCGGTGGGGCGTCGGTGCAGGTGCACGCCCGCATGGACAACGGAGGCGAATCTTCCTTCGCTCTGGTCTACGACGCGATCGTCACCCGCGGTGGTCAGGCCGTTGCCCTGCCCGCTGCGGTCGCCACGGGGACCGTTGCTCCGCAAGCCGATTCGCTGACTCCAGCGGCCGAACCCGAGGGCGGCGACGCGGCGATCCTGTCCGACAACCTCACCCAGGGCGCGAACCTCGGTGCGGGACTGGGCAAGTGGTCGCCGGACTCCGGTGAGACCATCCACGACCGGCTCGGCACGATCGTCGGCGGCGCCATGGGTTACGAGCCCGAGGATCTGCCGTGGGAGGTGCCGCTCATCGAGCTCGGCCTGGATTCCCTGATGGCGGTGCGGATCAAGAACCGTGTCGAGTACGACTTCGACCTGCCGCCGATCCAGCTGACCGCGGTGCGCGACGCCAACCTCTATGCCGTCGAACAGCTCATCACCTACGCGATCGAGCATCGCGACGAGGTCGACCAGCTGGCCGAATCGCAGAAGGGTAAGACCGCCGAGGAGATCGCCGCCGAACAGGCCGAGCTGATGGGCGGGGCGTCGACGGTCGCCGAGCTCGAGGAGAAGCTGGCCGCGGCGGGACACCCGCTGGGCGAAGCTGCCTCAGAGCAAGCTGCGGTGATGTCCGGGGCGAACCTGACGACGGTGACCACGCCGGCGCCGGATCCGCAGGCCGAACCGAGCACCCAACAAGATTCGGCGATCCCGGCCCCGCCGACCGATCCGTCGGGACCGAACATCCCGCCGCCGCCGACCAACCCGGCCGGACCGGACACCACCGCGAAGTCGTCCGCCGCCAAGGCGGCCGCGCAGGTGCTGACCCAGGAGGCCGTCACCGAGGCGCTGGGCGCCGACGTCCCACCGCGTGACGCCGCCGAACGCGTCACGTTCGCCACCTGGGCGATCGTCACCGGCAAATCGCCGGGCGGCATCTTCAACGAGCTGCCGAAGGTCGACGACGCCACGGCGGCGAAGATGGCCGAACGGTTGACCGAACGAGCCGAAGGCACCATCACCGCCGACGACGTGAAGGCCGCCACCACCATCGAGGATCTGGCCACCACGGTGCGCGAACACCTCGAGGCGGGCAAGGTCGACGGGTTCGTCCGCGTCCTGCGTGCGCCGCAGGAAGGGAGCGACCGGATCCCTGTGTTCGTGTTCCATCCGGCCGGCGGGTCGACGGTGGTGTACGAACCGCTGATGAAGCGGCTGCCGCCGGACACCCCGATCTACGGCATCGAGCGGGTCGAGGGCTCCGTGGAGGAGCGGGCCGCGGAGTACGTGCCGAAACTGCTCGAGATGAACGGGTGGACCGAGGGCAGGTCCGGCGTGCCGTTCATCCTGGCGGGCTGGTCGCTGGGCGGGGTGCTGGCCTATGCGTGCGCCATCGGGCTCAAGCAGGCCGGTGCGGACGTGCGGTTCGTCGGCCTCATCGACGCGGTGCGCGCCGGTGAGGAGGTCCCGCAGACCAAGGAGGAGACCCGCGCCCGCTGGGAGCGCTACGCCCGGTTCGCCGAGCGCACCTTCAACGTGCAGATCCCGGAGATCCCGTACGAGGAGCTGGAGAACCTCGACGACGAGGGTCAGGTGAGGTTCGTCATGGAGGCCGTCGCGGCCAGCGGCGTGCAGATCCCCGGCGGCATCATCGAGCACCAGCGCACGTCGTATCTGGACAACCGGATGATCGACACCGCGGAGATCAAGCCGTACGACGGTCACGTCACCCTCTACATGGCCGACCGCTACCACGACGACGCGATCTACTTCGAACCGCGATACGCCACCCGCCAACCCGACGGCGGCTGGGGTGAGTATGTTTCGGAGCTGGAAGTGATCCCGATCGGCGGTGAGCACATCCAGGCGATCGACGAGCCGTACATCGCGAAGGTGGGTGCCCACATGAGCGAGGCGATCAACCGTATCGAGGCCCAGGGAAAGTAGAGCAAGTTGACCGGACGGACCACCGCACAACAGCTCGCCGAGCTCCGCGAGAAGCTGGAGCTCGCCAAGGAACCCGGCGGTGAGAAGGCCGCCGCCAAGCGTGACGCCAAGGGCATCCCGAGCCCGCGGGCGCGGATCCACGCGCTGCTCGATCCGGGCAGCTTCCTCGAGATCGGCGCCCTGGCGCGCACGCCGGGCGACCCGAACGCGCTCTTCGGCGACGGTGTGGTGACCGGCCACGGCACCATCGACGGTCGGCCGGTCGGCGTGTTCAGCCACGACCAGACGGTGTTCGGCGGTTCGGTCGGGGAGATGTTCGGCCGCAAGGTGTCCCGGCTGATGGAGTGGGTGGCCATGGTCGGCTGCCCGATCATCGGCATCAACGACTCGGGCGGGGCCCGCATCCAGGACCTGGCGACGTCGCTGGCCTGGTACGCCGAACTCGGCCGCCGCCACGAACTGCTGTCCGGTCTGGTCCCGCAGATCTCGATCATCCTCGGCAAGTGCGCGGGTGGTGCGGTCTACTCGCCGATCCAGACCGACCTCATCCTCGCGGTGCGCGATCAGGGCTACATGTTCGTCACCGGCCCCGACGTGATCAAGGACGTCACCGGTGAGGACGTCACCCTCGACGAACTCGGCGGCGCCGACGCCCAGGCCAAGTACGGCAACATTCACACGGTCGTCGACACCGAGAAGGACGCGTTCCAGTACGTCCGCGATTACCTGGGCTTCCTGCCGTCGAACACCTTCGACGACCCGCCGATCGTCAACCCCGGCCTGGAGCCGGAGGTCACCCCGCACGACCTGGAACTGGACTCGATCGTTCCCGACAGCGACAACACCGCCTACGACATGCACGAGATCCTGCTGCGGATCTTCGATGACGGTGACTTCCTCGAGGTGGCGGGGCAGGCCGGGCAGGCGATCATCACCGGGTACGCGCGGGTCGACGGCCGTCCGGTCGGGGTGATCGCCAACCAGCCGATGCACATGTCCGGGGCGATCGACAACGAGGCCTCCGACAAGGCGGCGCGGTTCGTGCGGTTCTGCGACTCGTTCAACGTCCCGCTGGTTTTCGTCGTCGACACCCCCGGCTTCCTGCCGGGTGTCGAGCAGGAGAAGAACGGCATCATCAAGCGCGGCGGCCGGTTCCTGTACTCGGTCGTCGAGGCCGACGTGCCGAAGGTGACGATCACGGTGCGCAAGTCCTACGGCGGCGCGTACGCGGTGATGGGCTCCAAGCAGCTGACGTCCGACTTCAACTTCCTGTGGCCGACGGCGCGCATCGCGGTGATCGGCGCCGAGGGTGCCGCGCAGCTCATCGTCAAACGGTTCCCGGACCCGAACGCACCCGAGGTGCAGGAGATCCGCCGGCAGTTCATCGAGGGCTACAACCGCGATATGGCGACGCCGTACGTGGCGGCCGAGCGGGGCTACGTCGACGCGGTCATCGAACCGCACGAGACCCGGCTCAAGCTGCGCAGCGCGATGCGCCTGTTGCGGGACAAGCAGATTCAGCGAGTCCAGCGCAAGCACGGCCTGATCCCGATCTGACCTTCCCGAATGTGATCACCCGCGACGTGGCGCCGAGCGCGGTGGCCGACCTGGCGTCGGCCCCGCCGCGCACCGCCCTGGCCGCCGTCGTCGACGACCACGTCGTGCTGGTGCCGGTGCGAACCGCACTCGAGGGCACTGACCCCGCCGCGGCGCCGCGCATCGTCTCGGTTCCGCCGGGCACCCCGGATCTGACCGGCCGCGACGTCGTCGTCGTCTCCGATGACGGCCCGCAGTGGTTCCGGCTGCGCTCGCTGACCGTGCGGGGTGTGGCGTCGGCCGCCGGTCACGACACCTACCGGGTGACGCCCCGCCGGACCGTCGCGTGGGATTACGGCGCGCTGCGTGACGACCCGGACGCACAATCGCCGCAGCGGCGTTCCGCGGCGCCCGCCCGCCCGTTGACCGAGTTGCCCGCCCCGGCGATCAGCCCGGCGCTCGAGGACGCCCACGTCACAATCCTCGCCACCCGCTCGGCGAAGGGGATGGCGTTCGCGGTTCCGCTGTGGTTCGTCGTGTACGACGGGTGCCTCCACGCCGCGACGTCGGCGTCGTCGTGGACCGTCCGCAACGTCACGGCCCGGCCGGAGGTGGCCGCGCTGTTCGGTGGTGAACGCGGCGAGGACGCGCGGCGGACGCTGGTCCGCGGAACCGCCCGCGCCCGGCTCGGCATGCCCGATCCGCAGGTGCTGGCACGTACGTTCGGCCGCTACTACGCGAACCCGCGCTTCGCCGCGGAGGAGGTGCGGCACATGGGGCTGTGGGGCCGGCGGATGCGGTACTACAGCCAGTCGCGGCCCGCGAGCGTGATCATCAGCCCGCAGACCGCCACCGTCTGTCGCGCCCCGTAGCGAAGAGCTGCGGAGACGCCGCAAGCCAAGGGCTACGACGAAGCAAAGGCCCACCTGGCCGCGCAGCGATGACCCCGCACTCCGACCCGCAAACGTGAGGACGCATAGTATTCGCCCATGCCGCTTGCCGAAGGTGAGGTGATCGCCGGGTACACGATCATGCGGTCCCTCGGACACGGCGGTATGGGCGAGGTGTACCTGGCCCAGCATCCACGGTTGCCGCGCCAGGACGCGCTCAAGGTGCTCACCGCCGCGGTGTCCGCCGACGACGAGTACCGCCAGCGGTTCCAGCGTGAGGCCGATATCGCGGCCACCCTATGGCATCCGCACATCGTGTCCGTGCACGACCGCGGCGACTTCGACGGCCTGCTGTGGATATCGATGGACTTCGTCCAGGGCACCGACGCGGCCCGGTTGCTCGCCGAGCGCTATCCGAACGGGATGCCGCCCGACGTGGTGGTCCGCATCATCACCGCGGTCGCCTCCGCGCTCGACCACGCCCACGAGCGAGGTCTCTACCACCGCGACGTGAAACCCGCGAACATCCTGATCGCCAATCCGGGCTCGCCCGACGAGCGGGCAATGCTGGCCGACTTCGGTATCGCCCGTCAGGCCGGTGACGCCAGCGGGCTGACCGGAACGAACATGACGGTGGGCACCGTCGCCTACGCCGCCCCCGAGCAGTTGCGCGGGGACCACATCGACGGCCGCGCCGACCAGTACGCCCTCGCCGCGACCGCCTACCAGTTGCTCACCGGCACACCGCCGTTCACGCACACCAACCCCGCCGTCGTGATCAGCGCCCACCTCACCTCGGATCCGCCCGTGATCGGGGACGTGCGCCCGGAACTGTCCGGTCTCGGGCCGGTCTTCGGCCGCGCGCTGGCGAAGTCGCCGGACAAACGGTTCGAACGGTGTGTCGATTTCGCGCGCGCACTCGAACACCGCATCGGCAGCGACGACGCCGCGATGGAGACGGTCTCGTCGAAGGCGGCGGCCCTGCCTCGGCACGCCAAGCCGGTCGCTCCCCGCCGGTGGCCGCGGGCATTGCCGATCGCGGCGGCGGCGGTGACGGTGGCGGTTTTGGCGGCCGCCGGGGTGTTCTGGTTCGTCAAGCGCGACGGCACCACGACGAACGCGGCGCCCGCGCTGCCGGTCGTCGTCGTGGGCGCGGACTGCGCGACGATGGGTGCGGCCGGGGTGACCACTACGGGCGCTCCGGCCTTCTGCGCCAAGCTGACCGATACCAACGAGACGATCTGGTCGAAATACCAGGGCGAGTTCGACAGCCCGTCGGTGCCCGCCGGGACCAACCCCGACGAGGCCAACGTGCGGGTCTGCATGGAGCAGACGAACCAGTCACAGGCCGACTGCGACGCCGCGATCAACCGCCATAACGCCGAGAACAGCTGACCCGCGACGAACAGCCTTGTGGCCCAACAACTGCGCGCTCAGTTGGTGGTGGGCGGTGGGGGCTGGAATGGTGTGTACCACCACCAGTCGGCGCGCTCCCCGGAAGGTCCCCGGTAGGGCGGCACCTGGGGTGGGGGTTGGTTGGGTGGGCGGGCCAGGGATCCCGACTCCAGCCTTCGGCCGGTGGCGTCGGTGACGGTGAGCTTTGATGCGGGTCCGGTGATGGTGATGATGCCGCGGTGGTGCAGGCGGTGGTGGTAGGGGCAGACCAGCACGAGGTTGTCGAGGTCGGTGGGTCCGCCGTCTTCCCAGTGCTGGATGTGATGCGCGTGCAGTCCGCGGGTGGCTGCGCAGCCGGGGACCACGCAGGTGCGGTCGCGGTACTCCAGGGCGCGCCGTAGGCGGCGGTTGATCAGCCTCGTGGTGCGTCCGGCGCCGATGAGTTGGCCGTCGCGTTCGAACCACACTTCGCAGGTGGCGTCGCAGCCCAGGTAGCGCCGATCGGCATCCGACAGCAATGGGCCCAGGTGGAGGGCGGCGATGCGGTCGTTGATGTCGAGGTGCATCACCACGGTGGTGCGGTCTGCGTGCGGGCGGCGGGCGGCCTCGGCGTCCCAGGCGGTGTCGATGAGGTCCATGAACGCGTCAGCCAGCCGGGGCATCGGTGGCCGGCCGGGACCTGAGGTGTCATCGGTGTCGCCGTGGTCGCGTTTCCACTGGGTGATGAGCCCGTCGAGGCGGGAGTGCAGGGCGGCGTCGACTTTCGCCGCGTCGACGTGGGGCACCTTGATGTGCCAGTAGGTGTACTGCTCGTCGGAGGTTGTGGTGATCGAGGGCTGTAGGTCCGCCGGATCGGGGAGGGGTTTCGGTTCGACGTCGGCATCGCTGACAGCGTCGGGTTCGGGTTGGCCTTGGGGTTGGGGTGGGGGTGGGGGTGGGGGTTTGATGGCGGTGCGGAGTTGGCTGACTGAGGCGTGGGTGGCCAGTTCGGCGTAGTGGTCATCGGATCCGGTGGTGGCCCGTTCGGCGATGGCGCCGACTTGATCCAGTGACAGTCGGCCCTCGCGGAGGGCTTGGGTGCAGCGGGGGAACTCGGTGAGCCGGTGGGCGATGGTGGCGATGGTTTTCGCGTTCGCCGGGGACACACCGGTTTTCCACGCCACCAACGCCGTGACGGAGCGGGCGCCGGTGGCGCCCCACAGTTGGTCACCGTCGATCTCGGCCACGATCTCCACGATGCGCCCGTCGATGGCGTTGCGCTGGCCCGTCAGCTCCGCGAGTTCCTCGAAGCACGCCTCAAGCCGCCCAGCGCGAGGCGCGCTGGGAACGAAAGCCGGTGCGCTCGAAGGCATGACACCATCATGGCAGGAGGGTCCGACACGCGACGGATTCGTGATCCGTCGACCGATTACGGCTGGATGCGGATCTCGCCCGGCTTCCACAACCCGCTGTGCGTCGCGGTGCCCAGTTCGATCTGCGCCGGTTCGGCGTCGACGACGGTGTCGAAGCGGCGCAGCGAACCCCAGTCCTGACCCCAGTCCTGCGACAGGTACGTCGACATCACCGACGCCCGCAGCAGCAGGTCGGTGATCCCGAGCAGGCCGCCGTTGAGGCCGTCCTGCCACGTGTCGGTGCTCTGCAGCTTCGCGTAATAGTCCGGTGAGATCCTGAATTTGGGTACCTCGGTCACCCCGTTGGCGTGCAGCATCGGCTGCTGGCACGGGAACGCCAGCCCGACGGCCCAGTCCATCAGCACGGGTTGCTCGGAGCCGACGTACTCCTGGACCGACCGGACCTCCGGAACCCGCGGCGGCGTCACCGCGATCCAGTCGCCCTGACCGAGGTTGAGGTCCTCGGCGACCACCCGGACCGCCACCGCATCGGTGGGGATCTGGTCGCGCGGATACCGCAGGTTGCGCCACGACGGCGTCGGACCGATGTCGTAGGGGTCGACGCGTCCGGCCGGGACCGGTGCGCCGTCGGGTCCGGGGCGCGCGTATTCCAGCGCGACGGTCTGCCCGGAGGTGAATCCCTCTGCGACGCTGAGTCCGGAGATCGTGCCCGCCGCGGTGATCACCACCAGCGGGTGGGCGTCGTCGGGCGCGGGAAGTTCGTACCACGCGGACGTCAACCGGCTTTCCTGTTGCACGCCGGTCGAATACGTGCCGGCGACCGGGACCCGTGCCGGGTCGAGGCCGTAGGGCAGCGGCACCGTGGAGCCGTTCACCCCGGGCCGGGACAGCTGTTCGGGCTGATTCCAGTCGTAGTCCGTGCCGGGCTGCGGATTGTTCAACCGGATCGCCTCGGCGATGATCCGGTCGGGAACGCCGTTGGGGGAGAAGCCGCGCGGATCCGTGCCGCCGAGCGGGCCCAGCCGGCCCCAAGAGGGTTGACCGGGGCCGCCGGGCAGCGCACGCAGGAACCCGGCGTTCGAATCGGGTTCGACGAGCACGTCGTCGGCCAGGCCGCAGCCGCCGGCGAACGCCCGGACGTTGGCCCATCCGTTGGAGTAGGTCGGGTACTGGCGCACCACGCCGACGGTCATCGACGCCACCATGAACACCACCATGAAGCCGGCGGCGACCGGAATCGGTGCGGCGGTGAGCCTGTCGACGATCCGCGATTCGGGCCGCGGGGTCAGGTGCAGCCAGAACGCCCACGCCGCGGCGATCGCGAAGAGCGCGAAGAACACCGCGCTGACCGTCACCCCGCCCAGCTGGGGAACCGAGGTGTTGAAAGGCACCCCGAAGTTCGAGACGTACCACCACCCGTTGGTGGATGCGAAGCACAGCGCCAGCACGAACAGCAGCGCCGCCAGGAACGCCATCCGGTTACGTGCCGAACGCAAGACGACCGGCGACACCAGCACCGTCGCGAGCGCCGCCACCGCCGCACCCACGGCGGCGAACAGGCCGAAGTGGTGGATCCACTTGGTGGGGGTAAACATCAGGAAGAAGATCGTGGCGAAGATGATGCCCATCAGCCGCCAGGCGGGTCCGCGCGCAACCCCGGGGATCCGCTTGCGCCGCAACATGATGAACAGCGACGCGAACAGGGACAGCGCGGTGAACAGGAACGCCACGCGGCGGGCGATCGCGCCGTCGACGGTCGGCAGGATCAGGTAGTAGTAGCGCAGGTTCTCGGTGTACCACTCCTGGCTGGGGCCGATCGCGGTGCGGATCCTGGTGGCCTCCAACACCGTTGACAACGTCTGGTCGGCGAACACCACCGCCAGCACCACGGTGCCCGCGGCGAGCAGGGGTGCGAGCAACGGCCACGTGCCGACGGAGCGCCTGCGCCGCATCAGGATTCGCAGGATCGGGCGGCCACCGGCCACCAACGCGGCGACGGCGATCAGCCCGGTCGGCTGGATGCCCAGCGTGAACGCGGCGGTGGTGATGGCCAGCGCGGCGGGTGTGAGCCGGCCGGAGGTGACGGCGCGTTCGATCAGCACGTAGGTGATCAGCGCGCCCGTGGCGATCTGGCCTTCGGGCCGCAGCCCGTTGTTGAACGGCATCCACGCACCCAGCAGGACGAACCCGGCGGCCCACAGCGCCGGGCGGCTGGCGATCACCGCGGGACCGAGGCGGGGCAGCACCTCACGAGAGAGCAGCAGCCAGCACACGACGGCGCAGATCAGGTCGGGGAGCCGCATCCAGATGCTGGAGGTGCTGACGTGGGTCATCAGCGCCAGCAGGTTGTAGTACCAGCCGAACGGATCCTCGGGGCTGCCGAACCAGCGGAAGTAGTTCGACATGTAGCCGGCGTGGTCGGCGACCCGCGCCATCTGCAGGATGTATCCGTCGTCGGATGAGTTCGCGCCGAGCACGTACCAGATCGCGAAACCGCCGAGCACGACGCCGTCGACGGCCGTCACGTTGCGCCAGCGCGTCGGGATCAGGCGGTGCATCCGCCGCCCGTCGAGGCGATCCAGCCGCCACAACGCCAGCAGCGCGACGACGGTCGAGATGATCGCCAGCAGGATCGCGGTCAGTTTCAGCGCCGTGGGCTGCGTGGTGAAGCGGGTGTCGATCGTCGCCGACAACGACATCCCCGGTGGCGCCGGTCCGGTGAGGTCGGTGAACACGCCGACGATCGCCGGCCGCAGGTTCGGATCGGAGTAACCGGTGCGCTGCGGTTGACCGGCGTTCTCGCCGGAAACCTGAGTGAGCCCGACGAACTCGGCGAACGTGCCGTCCTCGTTCGACGTGATCTCGATGCGCTCACATCCGGGGCCGGCGACCCGGTCGCGGTTCACGCTGGCGACCACCACGTTGCGCACGATGACGTCGACGCGGGTGCGGGTGACGTTGACCAGCATCGCGTTCAGCGCCGCGTCACGGCCCTCGGCCGGTGCGGTGCCGAACAACAGCCCGCCGTCGCGGGGCATGGTGCGCACCACCTCGCACGGCACCGTCGCGGTCAGGCTGACCGGCGCCTGGGAGATCAGCGGTGCGGTCACGTTGGCGAACTGTCCCTGCTGGGGCCAGTTCAATGTGGCGGTGGTCTGGACGACCGGCAACAGCGGGGTCGCCACCGCCATCACGAAGCCGAGCAGGCCGGCGATCGTGGCGACCCAGCGCGTGATCCGAACATCCCGGCCCGCCCTCACGGCAGTGCCCTGATCGGTCCGCCGCGGTTCCACCCGAACACTCGCTTCGACCCTTCCTCGATGACGGCGTTGGGCGCCTCATCGCGCGGCACGACCCGGATGAAGCGTTCGATCGAACCCCAGTCCCGGTACCAGTCGTCGCTCAGGTAGGTCGGGATCGTCGCCGTCCGCAGCAGCGCCTGGATGAACAGGAACGGCCCGCCGTCCTCGGCGGACTGCCACTGATTCGACGACGTCACCACCTGCTTGAAGTTCGGCAGGATCCGGTACTCCGGCAGTTCGGCCACCCCGAGGTGTTCGGCGAACGGCCGCTGGCACGGGAAGTTCGCCGCGGTCGCGATGTCCATCAGCACCGGCGTCTGCGAACCGAGGAACTCACTGGCGGTCTGCAGCACCGGAACCCGTGGCGGGGTGAACCCGAACCACTGATCTTCCGACAGGTTCGGATCGTCGGCGACGATGCGGGCCACGTTGGCCTCCGGCGGCGCCCAGGCCAGCGGGAAGCGCAGGTTGCGCCACGCCTTCTGCTGGACGATGTCGATCGGCTGGACCTCGCCGAGCGCCTGGTAGGACCCGTCCGGCCGGTGCACACCCCACTGCAGTTTGAGCGACTGCCCGTAGTTGAACGAGCCGTCCTCCTCGTAGTACCAGATCGCACCCGCGGCGGCGACGGTCACGAGCGGCCGGTCCGGGGTCCGTGGCGGCAGCTGGTACCACGCCGACGTCGCCTCGGCGGCCACTCCTGCCTGGTCCGAGCCGGGCTCGTTGTAGCTGCCCATCACCGGGGTGCGGTCCGGATCCAGCCCGAACGGCAGGAACACCCGCGAACCGTTGACGCCCTCGGGGCCGTAGCCGCCGCCGGTGCCCGCCGCATAGCCGACGCCGATGTTCGGTTTGTCGACCGGTCCGTCGGAGTTCACGGTGCCGGGGTTGGCCGCCACGGGTTCGGCCGGTTCGAGGGTGTCGCTGACGCCGTTGGGGGTGAACCCGACGGGGTCCTCACCGCCGAGCGGCCCGTACTCGCCGAAGCGCTGACCCGGAACCGGTTGCAGCATCCCGGCATTCGTATCGGCCTCGACGAGAACATGGTCGGCCATCGCGCAGCTGGAGTCGGACAGCCCGGACCGCAGGGCCGCCGCGTTGGCCGAGCCGATGGTGTAGACGGGGTAGCGCCCGACGGTGGCCTTGACCATCGACCCCAACTCGAGCACCACCATGATGGTGGCCACCACGAGCAGCGGGGTCGATGCCAGCGCCCGGTTGCGTCCGGTGTCGGCGACCTCGGTGTGCCCGGCGTAGTCGATGCGGAAGTGCAGCCAGCCGGCGAGGATGCCGCCGGCGATCGCGAGGACCAGGAAGATCGTGGTGACCGGGTAGCCGACGATGACCGGTTGCTTGTCGAACCAGGGCACCCCGTAGTTCGCGACGTAGAACCAGCCGTTGATCCCGGAGGTCGCCCACGCCAGCACGAACAGCAGCGCGGTGACGTACAGCGCCAGGTTCCGTCGGCTGTTGACGCCGACCCGGGCGAACGCGAACGCGGTGACCCCGCCGAGCGCACCCGCGAGACCGGCGAACGCACCGAACTGCACCGCCCACTTCGTCGGCGTGAGCGTGAGCAGCAGCAGCCCGATCGCCGTCGTCCCGGCCAGCCGCCACACCGGACCGCCGAAGGTGCCGGGCAACCGGCCGCGGCGCAGCAGCAGCACGATCAGCCCGAACAGGCACAGCAGCAGGATCAGCACGGAGAAGCGGCGGGTCAGCGAGCCGTCGACGCTCTCCTCGACGGTCAGGAAGTAATACCGCAGGAACTCCTGGTACCACGGCAGCGTCGGGCCGACGACGTACTTGATGCGCACCGATTCGGCGACGGTGGCCAGCGTCTGGTCGCGGAAGACGATGACGAACAGCAGCGATGCCGCGGCGGCGAGCGGCGCCACGGCGACCGCGACCCCGTCGACCGCGCGGCGGGCCGAGACGATGCGCGCGATGCCCCGCGCACCCACCAGCAGCGGCGCGAGGGCGATCAGCCCCTGTGGCGCCAGGGTCACCGAGAACATCGCGATCACGACGGCCACCGCCGCGGGCCACAGCCGCCGGGTGCCGATCGTGTTCTCCACGAGCATCCACACCGCGATCACCGCGAACGCGATGAGCGGTTCGGGCCGAAGGCCGTTGTTGAACGGCAGCCATGCCGCGAGGAACACCGCGGCGGTGGTCCACACCGCGACCCGGTTGGCGGCCAGTCGCCTGCCCAGGCGGGGGAGCACGCAGCGGCTGATGATCAGCCATGTCGCGATCGCCGCGGCCGTCGCGGGGATGCGCATCCACACACCGGCCGTGCTGATCGACGCGAGGTGCGCGAGCACGCTCTGGTACCAGTCGAACGGCGCCTCCGTGGCGCCGAAGTAGCGGAAGTAGTTGGCGGTGTAGCCGGCTTCGTCGGAGACCCGGGCGATCGTCAGGTTGTAGCCGTCGTCGGACGACTGAGCCCCGACCACATGCCACACCAGCAGCGCGCCGACCACCCCGATGTCGGCCAGCCACGTCGACAGGCCGACCCGCCGCCGCCGTCGCCACGCCCCGGGCACACCCCGGCCGGCCCGGCGGTCGAGGACGGCCAGCGCGATGATCGAGGCGATCACACACAACACACCCAGCGTCATCACCGCCAGCTTGAGCAGTGTGGGGCTGGTGATGAACCGGGTGTCGACGTCGATGCGGGCGGTCAGGCGGGGTTCCGATGTCGCCGCCGGGGCGGCTCCGGGCTGCGGGGCCACCTCGAGTTCGGTGAAGATCCCCGCCACCTGCGGCCGCTTGTCGAGCGACAGCGTGCCCGCGGCCCCGGGGATGCCGACGAAGTCGGCGCCCACCGAGCCGACGTTGGCCCAGACCCGCAGTTCACTGCAGGCTCCGGCGGCGATCGCCGGGCGCGGGGCGACCGCGGCGACGGTGTCGCGGAAGGCGACGACCACGTCGTCGGCGTTGGCGCGGACGAACAACCCGTTGCGGCCCGCGGCGATGCCGCCGGGCGGGATCGTGGAGAACACCAGGCCGCCGTCGGCGGGCATGGTGGCGATCGCCCGGCACGGGATCGTCACGTCGAGCGCCAGCGGGGCTCCGGAGACCAGCGGGGCGGTCAGGTCACCGACGAAGCCGTCCTCGGCGGGTGCCTGCGGCCACAGGATCGTCGCGGTGGTCTGCCTGACCGGCAGCAGCGGAGACAACGCGCACAGCACCACGCCCGCCAGACCCGCGATGACGGCGATCAGGCGGACGAAACGGTGGGCGGGCACGAGCGTCGATGGTAGGCGACGGACCTAGTGGCGCAGCGGCGCCGGGCTCCACAGGCCGCTACGCGTTGTGGAACCGAGATCCAGACGTGCCGGTACGGCGTCCCGGTAGAAGGGCGTGAGCTGCTGTAGCGCACCCCAGTCACGGGACCAGTCGTCCTGCAGGTACGTCGACAGCGTCGTCGGGCGCAGCAGCAGTTCGGTGATGCCGAGCGGGCCGCCGCCGAGGTAGTCCATCACCGGCGAGTTGGCCTCGGCGCCGAACCGGTCCGGCATGATCCGCCACTTGGGCACCTCGATCACGCCGTTGCGGTGGTCGAACGGGCGTTGGCAGGGGAACGCCAACCCGACCAGCCAGTCGAGCAGCACCGGGTCCTCTGAGCCCACCACGTCCTGCAGCGAGCGCAGCTCCGCGATGCGGGGCGGGGTCAGCGCGATCCAGTGGTCCGGGCTCAGGTCGTCGTCGACGGCAACGAGCCGGATGCGGGTGGCGTCGTCGGGGATCGCCGCCAGCGGCACCCGCAGGTTGCGCCACGCCGGGGACGCCCCGACGTCGGCGAACCCGACGCTGCCACCCGCTTCCGGGTCGGCGCCGCCCTCGTCGGTGGCCCACTGGACGACCACGTCGCCGGGATCGAAGCGGCCCGCCGCGGACACCACGAGCAGCGGTCCGGCGTCCTCCCGAGGGGGGAGCCGGTACCACGCCGAGCGCAGGTTGGCCGGTGCCTGGGTGCCGCTGCGCCAGCTGCCCAGCACCGGGGTCCGGGCCGGGTCGAGGTTGAACGGCAGCCGGGCGCGGGAACCGTTGATGCCAGCCCGGGCGGTCGTGCCGCCCTCGGTGCCCGCTTCGCCGCCGGTCTCGGAGTCGCCGTCGGTGTCGGCGAAGTTGGTGGCCTGCGTCTGGTCCATCACCGCGTCGGCGGAGATGTCCGACGGGATGCCGTTGGGGCTGAAACCCTGGGCCGACCCGGCGCCCAGCGCGGCGCCGACGGGGACCCGGATGGGGGTCAGCAACCCCTGGTTGGGATTCTGTTCGACCATCACGTCGTTGGCCAGTCCGCACGTCTTACCGGTCAGCGCCTCGAGGTTGGACCGGCCGACGGTCCAGCCCGGGTACTGGGTGACCATCGCCAGCGTCAGCGACACCACCTCGAACATCACGACCAGCCACGCGGCGATCGCCAACGGCGACTGCACGATCCGGCGCCACCGCCAGCGGCCGTCGTCGTCGGGGGAGGTGTCGCGGCCCGAGAAGTGGAACCACGCCGCCGCCAGCAGGGCGAGCACCGAGAATCCGAGCAGGATCGTGGTGAAGCCGAACTTGTACTCCGGGAACGCGTTCGACCACGGCACGCCGAAGTTCGAGACGTACCACCACCCGTTGACGGTCGCGAACGACAGCGCGGCGACGAACAGCACGGTGGCCGCGAACATGGTCCGGTTGCGTCGTGAGCGCATCGCGACCGCCGCGACGGCGACGGCGGCCAGCGCGCCCAGCGATCCGGCGAGGCCGGCGAACACGCCGAAGTGGTGGGTCCACTTGGTGGGGGTGAACATCATCGCCAGGAACGAGATGATCGTGATGCCGACGATCCGGCGGCTCGGCCCCGCCGCGGTACCGGGGATGCGGCCCTTGCGCAGCGTCATCGCCACCGACACCGCCAGCGCGAGCAGCAGCGTCAGCACCGCGAACCGGCGCGCCACCGACCCGTCGGGGCTGGTGGTGAACAGCCGCGAGTAGCGGATGTGCTCGTCGAACCAGCTCAGGCTCGGCCCGACGGCGCTCTTGAAGCTGCTGGCCTGCAGTTCGCCGACCAGGGTCTGATCGCGGAAGATGAGGATCGCGGTGACGGTGCCCGCGGCCAGGATCGGCGCCAGCAGCGCCAGGTAGCCGAAGCGGGCGACATGCCGAGCCACGATCGTCTTCAGCGGTCCGACGGCCACCAGCAGGGCGCCGACGGCGGCGATGCCGGTCGGGCCCGAGAAGAGCGTGAGCGCGCCGATGATGACGGCGATCGCGACCGGCAGTAGGCGGCTGGTCGCCACGCCGCGCTCCACCGAACACCAGGTCAGCAGGATGCCCAGCGCGATGATCGGCTCGGGCCGCAGACCGTTGTTCAGCGGCAGCCAGAACGCCAGGAACATACCGGCCGCAGTCCAGGCCGCGGCCCGGTTGGCCTTGACCGCATGGCCGAGGCGCGGGATCACCTCACGGCTGATCACCCACCAGCACGCCAGCGCCATCAGCAGCGTCGGCAGCCGCATCCACACGCTGGCCGTGCTGACCTGCGACCAAAGGGCGAGCAGGTCGTAGTACCAGCCGAACGGGGCCTCGGGGGTGCCGAACCAGCGGTAGTAGTTGGCCATGTAGCCGGCCCGTTCGGAGACACGGGCCATGGTGAGGATGTAGCCGTCGTCGGCGGTGTTGGCGCCGACGAAGTGCCACCACACGAGCACGGCGGTGACCACACCGTCCAGCGGCGTCATCGACCACCAGCGCGACGGCAGGAACCGGCGGTGACGCATCCCGTCGTCGGTGTCGAGGACGTGCAGCGCTCCGAGCGCGATGACGGTCAGCGCGACGCCGGCGAACATCACCAGCAGTTTGAGCAGGGTGGGGGTGCTGCTGTAGCGGGAGTCGACGGTCGCCGAGAACTGCAGGCCGGGCGGTGCGGGTCCGGACAGGTCGGTGAAGACGCCCACGATCTGCGGCCGGAAGTCGTAACCGCCGCGTTCACCGCGCAGGGGACCGCCGGGCTCCTCACCGGGGTCGACGTCGTCGGGACCCTCGGTGAGTCCGACGAACTCGCCGGTGACCTTGTCGGCGCGGGCGGTGAACACCAGCCGCTCACACTGCGGGCTGAGCACCTCGGCCAGCGGCGCGGAGACGACCGGCGTATTGCGCACGATGACGAGCAGGTCGTTGTTCACCCGCTCGATCAGCAGACCCCGGTCGACGGCCTTGGGCGCCTGCTTGGGGACGGTGGACAGCAGCACGGTGCGGCCGGTGTTGGCCGGGCCCGCGAGCCCGGCGGCGGCCTGGCACGGAACCGTGATGGTCAGATCGGTGGCGACGTAACCGATCAGCGGCGCGTCCACGCTGCGCAGCACGCCGTCCTGCGGCCAGTTCAGCTCGGCCGTCGTCTGCTTCACCGGTAGCAGCGGCGTAGCCAGCGCCATCGCCGCGCCGAGCAATCCCGCGACGATGGCGATGAGGCGCGCCGTCCGGTGGTTGCTCCCGACCGCAACCCCAGAGTTCACGGGCGTAGATGTTAACGGCCTGCGCTGGGCGTCAGCCATCGACCGGTTGTCTGATCGCCAGCACGAACGGACCGATCTCGGAAACCTCGAAGCGCGGGTCGTCGAACAGGGCGGCGTCGAGCTTGACCTGATAGCGCCGCACGTTGGGGTGGTTGGGGTAGACGTCGGAGGCCAGGCGCAGGGTGTAGGAGTCCTCGCTGCCGCGGCGCATCAGGAACACCGTCGGCGGGTCCCACGGCAGCTCGTCGAGCGCCGCGACGAACCGGTCGGCGTCGCCGAGGGTCTGCCAGCTCTCGATCGCCTTGGCGCGCTGGTCGAACTGCGCCAGCGGGTTGGCGTAGTGCGATGTCAGGCCCTGGAACCCGTAGTAGGGGTAGTAGGACAGGAAGCTGTAGTCGGCGGTCAGCACGATCGTCTCGTTGCGGGGCCGGCCGGTGGCCTCGAGGATCGCCGCGTCCACCTCGCGGTAATAGCGTTCGGCGCCGGGCGGCCTGCGGTCGGCGCGCTGGCCGTAGCCGTCGGTATCGGTGTAGGCGACGGCGATGTCGGGCCGTAGCACGTCGGGGATGTCCTGGCTGAAGGTCAGCGCGCCGATCGCGCCGATCGCACCGGCGGCCACCAGCAGGCGCCGGCTGGAGAAGCTGTCGGCCAGCCCGCGCGCCGCCTCGACGAACCCGAACACGCCGGCGGCCGACAGCAGCACCACCAGCGTCGGCTGCAGCCGGAACGACAGCAGCGTGGTGCCCGCCAGCGTGGTCAGCATCGACAGCAGCGACCACGCGTAGACCGCGAGCACCGCGACGGCCAGGGCGCCCGCTCGGGTGGAGTTGCGGGCCCGCACCACCAACCAGACCGTTCCGACCAGGCAGAGCGCGCCGAGCAGCGTGAAGCTCAGCATCGGGAAGGACAGTTGCGCGCCGTCGGCGGGCAGGTAGTGCTGGGCGGTGCCGGTGTCGGCCGGGGTGCCGCGCAGCGCGGCCAGCAGGTACGGCGCCCACCCGATCAGCGCGATCGCACCGGAGATCACGGCGATGACGAGCAGGCGCAGCAGCGGTCCGGCGCTCCGGTGGGCGACGGCGGCCACGACCGCCATGATCACCAGCGTGAACGCCGCATAGGCCAACAGCAGCGTGTAGAACAGCGCGGCCACACCGAGGAACAGCCCGACCCCGACGATCGCGCCCCACCCCCGGCCCTCGGCCCGCAGCCCGGACCACGCCAGCACGAACACCGGAGGCAGCAGCACCGCGATGATCGCGGCGTACGGTTCGGCCGGTGAGTAGGCCAGCATCACCGCGGTGGTGGCGGTGGTGACGATCAGCGCGTAGGAGAACCGGATCATCGCCGCCCACAACACGAATGCGAGCACGACGGCCACGGCGATCGAGATGATCGACCACGGTTTGAACATCTCCCACGCCGGGGTGCCGGTCAGCGCGGCGAGACGCCCGCCGAGCCAGAACCACCCGGGCGGGTAGAACGGCGGCAGCCCGTAGTAGGTCATATCGTGCAGCGCGGCGGTGTCGGCGAAGCGGGTCAGGTACTCGGTGCGGAACTGCTGGTCCACCGAGATGCCGAACAGGTAGAGCCTGGTCGCACCCAGCGGCATCGCGAGCGTGACGACCGCGAACGCGGCCAGGAACACCATCGACGCCGCGTGCGCGAGCAGCCGTCTGCCGCGCCGGTGGATCCAGCCCGCCGCGAACAGACCTGCCAGGCAGCCGAACTGGCCGACGGTGGTCAGGGCGTGCAGTTGGTTCGACGAGTTGTACGCCGGCCACTCGACCCGCGCGATCGCCGCGAGCGAGACGACCGCGACGGCAGCGGCGATCATCGCCGCCACCACCATCCGGCCCGCAATCCCGATCGGGGCGGCCAGCGAGTTGGTGCCCACCGGGTTAGATGGGCAGCTTGCGGAAGATGGGCCGCGGGATGTGGCGCAGCACCATCATCACGTAGCGGAAGGCGCCCGGCGCCCAGACCAGGTCCTTGCCCTTGGCCGACGCGGTGACCGCCAGTTCGGCGACGTACTCCTTGTCGACGGTCAGCGGCGCTTCCTTGACGTGGGCGCTCATCCGGGTGCGCACCTGGCCGGGCCTGATGACCAGGACGTGAACCCCGTACTCGCGCAGCGCTTCTCCGAGGCCGAGGTAGAACCCGTCGAGCCCGGCCTTGGTGGAGCCGTAGACGAAGTTCGACCGCCGCACCCGCTCACCGGCCGCCGAGCTCATCGCGATGATCTGGCCGAAACCCTGTGCGCGCATCTGCTCGCCGAGCAGCACACCGACGGAAACGGCCGCGGTGTAGTTGATCTCGGCGATCTGCACGGCCTTGCGCTGGTTCTGCCACAGTTCCTCGGCGTCGCCGAGCAATCCGAACGCGACGATCGCCACGTCGATGTCGCGGGATCCGCCCGCCGACGCCTTGTCGATCACGTCCGGGTGGCTGGCGGTGTCGACCGCGTCGAAGTCGATCACCTCGACGGATTTCGCTCCCGCACGGCGCATCTGGGCGACGGCAGCGTCGCGGCCCGGATCATCGGGCAGCGCGGCGAGCACGATGCGGGCCGGCGCGTCGCGCAGGTAGCGCTCGCAGATCGCCAACCCGATCTCGGAGGTCCCGCCGAGCAACAGGATGGTCTGGGGGTTACCCACGGCGTCAAGCACCATTTAGAGCAGCTCCAAACGTCGGGCCATGTCGGAGGCGAACACCCCGTCGGGATCGACCCGGCGGCGCACGGCGATCCACTCGTCGATGCGCGGGTACATGGCGTGGAAGGTTTCGGCGGTGGTGCGGGAGTCCTTGGCGGTGTAGAGCCGGCCGCCGAACTGCAGCACCCGGTGGTCGAGTCCGCTGACGAACTCGCCCAACCCCGGTTTGATCGGGAAGTCGACGCAGACGTTCCATCCTGGGATCGGAAAGCTCAGCGGCGCTTTGTTTCCCGGGCCGAACAGTTTGAACACGTTGAGGAACGAGTAGTGCCCGGAACGCTGGATGTCGACGAGGATCGCCTTGAACTCGTCGACCGCCTCGGTGGGCACCACGAACTGGTACTGCAGGAATCCGTTGCTGCCGTAGGCGCGGTTCCACTCACCGAACATGTCGAGCGGGTGATAGAACTGCGTCAGGTTCTGGATCTTGCCTCGGTAGGTACCCGATTTGCGGTACCACAGTTCGCCGATCGGGCCGAACGTCCACTTGTTGGCCAACCCGTTGGGGAACACGTCGGGGAAGGTGAGCAGTTGCGGCGCATCGAATTTCAGCGGATTGCGGCGCAGCTTCTTGGGTAGCTGGTCGAGGGTGGCCAGCGATCCGCGGGAGATGGCGGCACGGCCGAGTTTGGGCGGCGGGCTGATCGCGTCGAACCACGCGCTGGAGTAGGTGTAGTTCGCCTCGCTGCCGTCGCTGTGGATCGCGATGGTCTCGTCCAGGTCGGCGGTGACGTCACCGTCGGCGATGAAGTACGCGGTCTCCGTCGGCGTCATCGCGATGGTGGCGCGCAGGATGATGCCGGTCAGCCCGTTGCCGCCGACGGTGGCCCAGAACAGGTCGGCGTCCTTGCCGCGGGGTTTGAGGGTGCGCACGGTGCCGTCGGCGGTGAGCAGCTCCATCGAGCGGACGTGGTTGCCGAAGCTGCCCGCGCTGTGGTGGTTCTTGCCGTGGATGTCGCAGGCGATCGCGCCACCGACGGTGACCTGACGGGTGCCGGGCAGCACCGGGACCCACAGGCCGAGCGGTAGCGCCGCGCGCATCAGCTGGTCGAGGTTCACCCCGGCGTCGACGTCGACGAGCGCGGTGTCGGTGTTGATGGTGTGGATGCGGTTGAGCGCGGTCATGTCGACGACCAGGCCGCCGCCGTTCTGCGCGTTGTCACCGTAGGAGCGGCCCAGTCCGCGGGCGATGACGCCGCGCTGCGGATCGTCGGCAACCCGCGCGACCGCCTTGGCGATCTCCTCGGGGTCGGGCGTCGACAGCACCTCGGCCACGGATGGCGCGGTGCGGGCCCATCCGGTGAGCCGCCGGGTCGTGGTCTGCAACATCGTGACGAGGGTACCGCCCCTACCGGAGCCTCCTATTCATCCCCGAGTCGCTGCGCTCCTGCCCACCGGAAGATCACCGCGCGCTGGACGACGAAGTTGATCACCGTCGCGGTGCCCTGCGCGATGACGAAGGCCACCGGCACGCGCCAGGACTTGTCGTCCCACGCCGTGTAGAGGATGTAGTTGATGCCCACCTGCGCGGCGTAGGTGGTCGCGTAGAGCGCGCACACCGCGAGGAACCGGGCCCGGCTGGGCGGGGCCTGGAAGGTCCAGCGCCGGTTGATCAGGTAGGCCGTCGTGGTGCCGGCGATGAAGCTGATCGTCTTGGCGACGTTGACGTGCAGACCCGCTTCGAGCAGCAGTACGTAGAGGCCGAAGTCCACGATCGCGGCGAAGCCGCCGGTGAGCAGGAACCGCCAGATCTGCGTGGTCAACGACAGTTGGGGCGACATGGGGGGCTCGGCCACCCCGGAAGCTTATGCTCATGTGCGCTCAGCGCAGCGTGGCCTCCAGGACGTCGCACAGCGCTTCGACCGCCGCGGCGAAGGCGTGATCGGCCGGTGCGCCGAAGCCGACGATCACACCGTCGGGGTCCGCGACGTCCGGTCCGGCCGCCGGATGTCGCATCGCGGACAGGCCCACCAGCGCGATCCCCGCATTGCCCGCCCGCTGCAGCACCTCGCGTTCGGCGCCGTCGGGCAGCGTCAGCAGCGCGTTGAGTCCCGCTGCCAGACCGCGGGTTTCGACGTCGAACGGGGCGAGCGCGTCGACGAGCCGGTCCCGCCGCCGCCGGTAGCGCATCCGCATCCGGCGGATGTGGCGGTCGTAGTGGCCGGCGGTGATGAAGTCGGCCATGGTCAGTTGGGCGAGTGCGTCGACGAAGAACTGGGTGCCACCCGCGGCGGCCAGGACGGGTTCGACGAGCGCGTCGGGCAGCGCCATCCATCCCAGCCGCAACGCGGGGGCGAGGCTCTTGCTGGCCGAGCCCAGGTACACCACCCGTTCGGGGTCCAGGCTCTGCATCGCGCCGACGGGTTGACGGTCGTAGCGAAACTCGCCGTCGTAGTCGTCCTCGAGGACATAGGCGCCGCGACGCTGGGCCCACTCCACCGCGGCGGTGCGGCGGGTGGGGTGCAGCGGCATACCGTGCGGATTGTGGTGGGCCGGTGTGAGGAGGACCGCGGGCACGTCATGTCCGTCGAGGTCGCCGATCACCGCACCGTGGCCGTCGAGGCCGATTGGCACCGTCGACCCCCCGAGCGCGCCGATCGCGTCACGGAAGATGAACAGGCCGTAGGCCTCGACGGCGATCGGGCGCTGCGCCCCGAGGACCCGGGTGAGCAGCTCCACCGCGTGCCGGACCCCGGCGCAGATCACGATCGTCTCCGGTGAGGTGCGGACGCCGCGCACCCGTGCGAGGTAGTCGGCGAGTGCCTCGCGAAGCTCCGGTCGGCCGCGCGGATCGCCCATCCAGAACGCCTCGCTGGGGGCGTTGGTCAGCGCGCGGCGGGCGGAGGCGAGCCAGGCGCTGCGAGGGAACTCCGACACGTCGGGGGAGCCGGGCATCAGGTTGTGTCGCGCCGTCGTGCGCACTCGCCGGGGCCGGGCGATCTGGTGGCTCGCCTGGGAGCTGACCACCCAGGTGCCCGCGCCCTGCCGTGACGCGAGCCAGCCCTCGGCGACGAGTTCGGCGTACGACTCGGCGACCGTGTTGCGGGCGATGCCGAGGTCGGCCGCGAGTGTGCGCGACGGCGGCAGCATGGTGCCCGCCGCGAGCCGCCCCGAGCGCACGGCCTCGCGCAGCGCGTTGACCAGCAGTTCGCGCACTCCGCGGGCGCCGGGACGGATCACCTCGTGCAGGTCGAGGTGCAGGTCGCGCGTACCCGGATTGGCCCACGAAGTCACCCCTGAATTGAACCATCTACGTGGGCGTTTCGAGGCTAGCGTTCGAGATATGACACAGACACTGGAAGCCGGAACCACCGACCGCATCAAGATGTTCAAGGCCGCACCGGAGCTCTACAGCGCGATGATGACGCTCTCGGAGGCGTCCATCAAGGACGTGGACCCCGTCATCGGCGAACTGATCAAGATCCGGGCGTCGCAGATCAACCGCTGCGCCTTCTGCCTCGACATGCACACCCGCGATGCCCGCAAGGCCGGCGAGACCGAACAGCGGCTCGCGCTGGTGGCGGCGTGGGAGGAGGCCGGCGATCTCTTCACCGAACGTGAACGCGCCGCGCTGGCGCTCGCCGAGGCCATCACCGAGGTCGCCGGGCGCGGGGCCGTCGGCGACGAGGTGTACCGGCGTGCCGCCGAGGTGTTCACCGACCGCGAGCTCGCCCAGGTGATCGCGATGACGGTGACGATCAACGCCTGGAATCGGATCAACCTCGCCGCGCCGCAGCCGTTCCCGCGTCGTTGAGACGCCTACGGTCACAGGTGTGCAGACCGGGTCCGGTGCGGAGATCACGTTCGACGGTGACGTCGTCGCCAAACTGCACCGGCCCGGAACCGATCCGCGGGCGTTGCGCATCCGATTGGGGGTTGCCCAGGAGTTGCGGGGCATCCTGCTCGCGCCGCTGACGGTGGTCCCCGGCCAGGTCGGCCACCGCTGGCAGAGCCGGTGGCCACGTGTGGAAACCGTTGCCCCGCAACCAGATCAGCTGCCGTGGGCGGAGGCCGGCGCGCTGCTCGCGCGATTGCACGCCCAGCCGGTCACGGCCCGGCTGCCGCACGGGTGGCCGGCCCGGTTGCGGCGGGTGGTCGAGCGCCACCGGACCGCCGAGGTCGCCGAACCGGTCCGCACGGCGCTCACGGGACTCCCGCCCGCGGTGTGGCGGGCCGGATCGCCGGACCGGCCCCGTACATACGTCCACGGCGACTTCCACCTCGGTCAACTCGGCAGGCGGGCGCCCGGTCTGCCGTGGGTGCTCATGGACGTCGACGACCTCGGGGTGGGTGACCCGGCGTGGGATCTGGCTCGGCCGGCCGGCTTCTGGGCGGCCGGACACGTCCCCGACGGTGACTGGGCGGCGTTCGTCGGCGCATACCGGCACGGCGGCGGCGCGGCGCTGGTCGATGCACCGGACGATCCGTGGCCGGTGCTCGACCCGTTCGCCCGGGCTGCGGTGGTCGCCGCCGCAGCGCACCACCCCGACGACGAACTGCTGGCCGCCGCCTGCGAGCGGATGGTCTAGCTGGAGAAGAACAGCCGCCCGAAGCCCTGTTTGCGGTAGTGCTTGTTGCCGCGGTGGCCCCAGCCCGGGCCGTAACCGTAACCCGATCCATAGCCGGCGCCGTAGCTCGCCGGTGGCGGCGGCGGTGGCGGGGCAGCCTGCACGAACCGGTTCTCCATCTCGGTGAGCGCCTCGAGTTCGCCGAGGTCGAGGAAGATGCCGCGGCAGGTGTCGCACTGCTCGAGGTGAATTCCGTTGCGCTCGTACGTCCGCATGACGCCCTTGCATTTCGGGCAGACCAGGGTGTTACCCGGCCCGGGTGCGGAAGCGGAGGTCGGCGGTTGGTACGGCGGGATGCTCATATCCGCATAACGCCGAACCGTCGCCGGAAGTGCCGGAGCCCACACAGCAATCGGTCCCTGCCGGATGGCAGGGACCGATCGCGTGGGTGGAGGGTTATTCGCTCGCTGCCGGAGCCTTGTCAGTCGAGGTGTCCTTCTCCGGCGCCGATGCCTTCTCGTTGTCGGCGGCGGGAGCCTTCTTCGACGGACGCTTCGTGAGCTTCTTGCCGAGGTCGTTGACCGCCGAGTTCAGCTGGTCACCGGCCGACTTGAGGGCGCCTGCGATCTTGGCGCCGGGGTTGACGCGCTTCGTCGCGGGCTTCTCGGGGGTGGTGTCGGTCTCCTCGTCGAGAACGGCGGGCAGGTTGTCTTCGACCTTCACCTGCTCGACTTCGGTGGGCGCTCCGCTGCCGACGGTCGTATCGACGGCGGCCGCGCCGTCGGTCGACGGTGTCACGTCGCCGGTCTTCCCGGCGTCGACGTCCGTCGTCTCGGGAACGGTGATTGCCGTGGTCGAGGCATTGACGATGGACGTGTCACCCACCAGACGGGCTTCCGGCGCGGGCGGCGGGGTGTCCTCTTCTTCATGAAGCGGGTTGCCCGTGCCGTCCCACCCGAGGGCCCTCGCGATGGCCTGGGACAGGTTGATGAGCGAACCGATGGCGCCGGGTCCCTGACCGGGAATGGAGATGTGGAAGGGCGGAACGGGCGGGGGCGCAAGCGCAAAGTCCAGTTCGATGTCGAGAGCGTTGAAGATCGAACCGCCGGGGCTGAGAAGGCCGCCGAAGGCGATCCCGATCTCGGTGCCTTCCGGCAAATCCAAGTCCAACGCCGAGACCAACGGGGTCAGGTTGAGGACCTGGCCACCGTTGAGGAACGCATCGGCCATCGCGGCGGGGATGTTGATCAGCGTATTGAATGCCGCTCCGACATCCGGTTCCTCGCTGGTGAGGTTGCCGACAATCGCCTCGATGCTGCTGGCCAGCGCCAGGACCGGGCCGATCACAGGACCGACCAGGCCGAACAGCACGCCGCTCAGCGGACTGGTGGAGAAGTCGAGCAGCGGTTGAAGGTCGGCTAGCGCCGGCGCGAAAGTGGGAAGAAGGCCAAACACGAGTTGCTTAATCGCCGGATTCGGGATGCCGTTGACGAAGCCCGGGCCGAGCGTGCTCAGATCCTGCTCGTACAGGACGGCGACAGCAGCCTCAAGGTTGTGGAGCACCTGTCCGGCGATCAACTCGAAGTCGGGGAGCTCACTGAAGTAGCCGAGCTGGTTGACGATGACCTGCTGCAGAACGGGGAACGGAGCTTCGGCCCAGTCGTCGATGAGGTCCGCGATATTCGTCTCGGCGTTCTCGAAGACGTTCACCCACGGGGTGAAGGGATCGATGTCGGCGGAGAGATTGACCGACGGGCTGGCGATCTTGACATCCGGCAGCGGCGGCGCCAACGGGGCCATCGCGATGGCGCTGGCACCCACCAGGGCGACCCCGGCAGTCGCATACGGACGAAGTCTCAGTTCCATCACGGTCTCCTTACGGCTACGTAAATAATGTGCTTGAGAACGTAACTGAAAAGATCCTGAGTGGAAGGAAAGATGCTTGAACCATTCAGCGGTTTAATACTGTTTGCAAATATTCAGCGAAGTTGAGGCCGCGGGCCAATCGAGTATTTACCCAGGTCATCGCGGTAACATTCGCGCTCGGCTTTCCGGACGAGTCCGCTAAACCTTTCAAATATTGCGATAGCACGCAGTTCGCGCACATGCCGGGAGCGTTCGTAGCGCGGGTACCACCCACTGGCGAACCCGCACACTCTCGACCGCCGGTCGATCAGACCCAGTACGGCACCCGCGCCCGGTACTGCTTCATCGCGAATGCCGCGAATGTCCACCCGATCACCGTCAGCACGAGCACCACGATCCAGTGCCGCACCTCCTGGTCGGCGCCCAGCAGGGGCGCCCGCACGATGTCGAGGTAGTGCAGCAGCGGGTTGAGCTCGACGATCTTGGCCCACTGCCCGGCGCCCTGAGCCTGCAGCGTGGCCTCGTTCCAGATGATCGGCGTCATGAAGAACAGCAGCTGCACGATGCTGTTCAGCAGCGGTCCGATGTCCCGGTACCGGGTCGCCAGGATCCCGAAGCACAGCGAAACCCACACGCAGTTGAGCATGATCAGCGCCAGCGCCGGGAACACGGCGAGATCGGTCCAGTGCCACGGTTTCGGATAGATGATCGCGATGACGACGAAGATTATGATGTTGTGCGCGAACAGGATCATCTGCCGCCACACCAGCCGGTAGACGTGCACCGACAGCGGCGTCGGCAGCTGTTTGATCAGGCCTTCGTTGGCGATGAACACCTCGGCGCCCTCGAGGATCGACGCGTTGATGAGGTTCCAGACGATCAAGCCCATGGTCACGTACGGAAGGTGTTCGGACAGCTCGAGTTTGAACAGCTTCGAATACAACAACCCCATCGCGACCGCGGTGGCGCCGGTGGCGATGGTGATCCAGAACGGGCCGAGCACCGACCGGCGGTAGCGCTGTTTGATGTCCTGCCACCCGAGGTGCAGCCACAGCTCGCGTTTGCCGAAACCCTCACGGAGGTCACGCCACGCGCGCGCCATCGTCTTCGACTGCGCGGACGCCTCATCGAAACTCATGTGCCCGGCCTCCCGAACCTCTCCTCACGACCAAGACGGCGTAACCGGATCCACTCGCGCAGCCCGGCGGGGTCGCGCCGGGACACCAGGAAGTACCAGCCGAACCGCACCCACTCCTGCGGGAGCAGTTTGCGAAGTCCCGGCTGGGACAACAGGTATCCGCGGTTGCGGTAGGTGAAGAAGCGTTTGGTCGCGTCGTCGGGGTACTGGGTGTGCATGCGTCCACCGAGGATCGGCTTGAATTCGTCGGTGCCGCAGGGATGGAGGTAGGTGGCGCGCAGGCAGGTCGCGAACGGCAGACCGGACCGCACCAGTCGGCGGTGCAATTCCACCTCGTCGCCGCGGACGAACAACCGCAGATCCGGCACCCCGACCGCCTCGATCGTCGAGGCACGGAACAGCGCACCGTTGAACAGCGAGGCGTAACCGCGCAGCAGTTCCCCCTCGCCGAGCTCTGAGACACGTCGCCGCCAGACCAGGCCGCGGCGCAGCGGGAACGCCAGACGCTCCGGGTCGTCGATGTTGCACACCATCGGCGACACCTCCGCCAGCCCGTACCGGGTCGCACAGTCCAGCAGCACGCCGAGCACCGAGGGATCCAGCGGCCGTCCGTCGTCGTCGGCCAGCCACACCCAGTCCGCCCCCTCGGCGAGCGCGTGCAGCATGCCGAGCGCGAAACCTCCTGCGCCCCCGAGATTCCGGCGCGATCCCAGGTAGGTCGACGGAATGGGTTGGGAGGCAACCAGTTCCCGGACGCGGGATTCGGAATCGTTGTCCACCACGATGAGCCCGTCCGGCCGGCGCGTCTGCGCGCACAGCGCGTCGAGCGATTGCGCCAGCGACTCCGGACGCCGGTGGGTCACGACGACGACGTAGATCCTGTCTGTCATCGGGAAGGCTCGTCGGTGGCTGAATTCTCCTCGCGCGAGCGCTCGTCGGTGGAAGACCAGTCCCCGCGGTGTTCGTCGAGCACTTCTCGCACATGCCGCGCGGCGTCCTCACCCTCGTAGGCCCGCACGACGTCCTCGATACCGCCGGTCATCTTGACGGTGCCGTGGTCGATCCACATCGCGGTCTTGCACAACCGGGCGAGGAATTCGTTGGAGTGGCTGGCGAACACCAGGATCCCGGACCGTTCGACCAGGCTCTGCAGTCGCGACTGCGCCTTCTTGAGGAAGTCGGCGTCCACCGCCCCGATACCCTCGTCGAGCAGCAGGATCTCCGGGTCGATGCTGGTGACCACACCCATCGCCAACCGCACCCGCATACCTGTGGAGTACGTGCGCAGCGGCATCGACAGGTAGTCACCGAGTTCGGTGAACTCCGCGATCTCGTCGACCTTGGCCAGCATCTGCTTACGCGTCTGACCGAGGAACAGTCCGCGGATGATGATGTTCTCGTAGCCGGAGATCTCCGGATCCATCCCGACGCCGAGGTCGAACACCGGCGCCACCCGGCCCGTCACGGTGGCAGACCCCCGGGTCGGCTCGTAGATGCCCGACAGCAACCGCAGCAGTGTCGATTTACCTGCGCCGTTGTGGCCGACCAGACCGACCCGGTCCCCGAGTTCCAGCGACATGGTGATGTCGCGGAGGGCTTCGATGACGACGACGTTCGAGTCGTTGCGCCCGATGGCCCCGCCGGCCTTTCCGAGGAACGCCTTCTTCAGCGACCGGGTCTTGGCATCGAAGATCGGGAACTCGACCCATGCGTCACGGGTCTCGATACGAGGAACCGCCACCGCTGCCCTACAGGTACTGACCGGTGCCGGGGTGCGCGGGTCCGCCGCGCTGGCCCTGCACCGCGATGCCGGGGGGCAACGCACCCTGCCGCATCTGTTCGAGCTGTGCCCTGGCAGCCATCTGCTGGGCGAACAGCGCGGTCTGGATTCCGTGGAAGAGCCCCTCGAGCCACCCGACCAGCTGTGCCTGGGCGATGCGCAACTCGGCGTCGGACGGGACGCTGTCCTCGGTGAAGGGCAACGTCAGGCGTTCGAGTTCTTCGCGCAACTCCGGCGCCAGGCCCTCTTCGAGTTCCTGGATGCTCGTGTGGTGGATCTCGCGCAGCCGGTTGCGGCTGGCGTCGTCGAGGGGAGCGGCCCGCACCTCCTCGAGCAGCTGCTTGATCATGGTGCCGATCCGCATCACCTTGGCCGGCTGTTCGACCAGGTCGGTCAGCGACTTGCCGTCACCGCCATCTGCGGGGTCGTCAGCGTGTGCGTCACCGCCGATGATCTCGATGTTGTCGTCGTCGTTGTTCAGCGTCATCTGAGTCGCATTCCCTCTTAAGGCTGTTCTACCGGTGTGACACTAGTCCGTCCGCGGCGGCGAACCCGCACGCCACCGTCCGCACGAGTTGCCGATGCCGCGGTAGGCGAACAGCAGACCGCCGTGCAGCTCGGTTCGCTCACGCCGCGCGACGGCAGGTGACGCTCTCGGCAAACAGCGCGCAGAAGCTGTGAAATGTCGGTCGCTGACACGTTCGCCCACGCAAGGTCGGATGGTGCGACGGCGGGACGGAGACCCGGCCGGGTGCGGCGCAGGGCTCAGCAACGACGGGGGATTAGCACTCGGCACGAAAAGGGTCCTGGACTAGTATGGCTCGGCAGGTGTCCCGATCCGGTGCGGCGACGGGCGCGCGCACGGTCGGACGCCGACGGAAAATCGTGTCGGTTTGTGGAATTCACGAACGCTCTAAGGTGGCTGGAATGGCATACGACGTCGCCCGGGTGCGTGGATTGCACCCCTCATTGGGCGACGGTTGGGTGCACTTCGACGCCCAGCACGGGATGCTGCTGCCCGACGCGGTGGCCACGACGGTCTCCACCGCGTTCCGGGGGTCGATGTCGACCACCGTGGGCCCGCATCCGTCGGCGCGGCGCAGCGCCGCGGTGCTGCACGCGGCCCGCCAGGCGGTCGCCGACCTGGTGAACGGCGATCCCCGCGGTGTGGTGCTCGGCGCCGACCGCGCGCTGCTGCTGGCCTCGCTGGCCGATGCCGCGTCGTCGCGGGTGGGTCTGGGCTACGAGGTGGTCGTCACCCGACTGGACGACGAGGCGAACATCGCGCCGTGGCTGCGTGCGGCCAACCGGTACGGCGCCAAGATCAAGTGGGCCGAGGTCGACATCGAAACCGGTGAACTGCCCGCCTGGCAGTGGGAGGGGTTGATCACCGGCCCGACCCGCCTGGTGGCGATCACATCGGCGTCCTCGACCATCGGCACGGTCACCGATCTGCGGGCGGTGACCAAACTCGTACACGAGGTGGGCGGTCTGGTCGTCGTCGACCACTCCGCGGCGGCCCCGTACCGGCTGATCGACCTCGAGGAGATCGACGCGGACGTCGTGGCGCTCAACGCGGTGGCATGGGGCGGTCCGCCGATCGGCGCGCTGGTCTTCCGCGATCCGTCGACCATCGAACAGTTCGGTTCGGTGTCGCTGGATCCGTATGCGACCGGGCCGGCCCGCCTGGAGGTCGGGGTGCACCAGTTCGGCATGCTCGCCGGGGTGGTGGCCAGCATCGAGTATCTGGCGGGTCTCGACGAGAACGCCACCGGCACCCGGCGCGAGCGGCTGTCGCTGTCGATGCAGTCCGCCACCTCGTACATGAGCAGGCTCTTCGACTACCTGTTGATGTCGCTGCGCTCGCTACCGCTGGTGATGGTGATCGGTCAGCCCGAGGTTCGCATCCCGACGCTGAGTTTCGCGGTCCGCGACGTCCCGGCCGAGAAGGTGGTGCAGCGGCTCGCCGACAACGGTGTGCTGGCCATCGCGAACGCGAACTCCCGGGTCCTCGACGTCATCGGCGTCGACGACATCGGCGGAGCCGTGACGATCGGGCTTGCGCACTACACCACCACCGCCGAGGTCGACCAGCTGGTGCGCGCACTGGCGTCGCTGGGCTGACTCAGTCGCGTACCCGCAGCAGCACCTTGCCCGACACCTCACCGGAGTCGAGCATCTCCTGCGCGGCCTGCGCCTCCTGTACCGGGAATTCCGCGCCGATGATCGGGCGCACCCGGCCGTCGGCGACCATCGGCCAGACGTTGGCCACCACCTCGGCGACGATGTCGCTCTTACTGCCCGGTCCGCTGACGGGGCGCGACCGCAACGCGGTCGCCGTGACACTCGCGCGTTTGGCGAGCAGCTTGCCGATGTTGAGTTCGGCCTTGACGCCACCCTGCATCCCGATGATGGCGAGCCGCCCGCCGGTGGCCAGGGCGTCGACGTTGCGGTCGAGGTAGGCCGCTCCCATGATGTCGAGGATCACGTCGGCGCCCGCGCCGTCGGTCTCGGCGCGCAACCGCTCGACGAAATCCTCGTCGCGATAGTTGATCGCCACCTCGGCGCCCAGTTCCCGGCACAGGTCGAGCTTGTTGGCCGAACCCGCGGTGACGGCGACCCGGCAGCCGAGCGCGTTGGCCACCTGGATGGCGTGGGTCCCGATCCCGCTGGCGCCGCCGTGGATCAGCAGCACCTCGCCGGCGGCCAGGGCGGCGGTCATCACGACGTTGGACCAGACCGTGCACGCCACTTCCGGTAGCGCGGCCGCATGGGCGAGGTCCACCGACTCGGGGACGGGCATGACCTGGCCGGCCGGGACGGTGACGTTTTCTGCGTACCCGCCGCCTGCCAGCAAAGCGCAGACCGGTTGCCCCACGGCCCACCCGGAGACGTCGTCGGCGACGTCGCTGATGACGCCCGATACCTCGAGGCCCATGATGTCGCTGGCGCCCTTCGGCGGCGGATACTTGCCTGCGGCCTGTAACAGGTCGGCCCGGTTGATTCCTGCGGCAACCACATCGATTCGCACATCACCCGATTGAAGTGGGCGTTCAGGTACTTCCGTCCAGATCAGCTTTGCCGGGGACTCCGCGACGATCGCTTGCATCAACAAAACCCTACTCCTGGGTTCAGTTCGCTTCCCGGGGACGGCTTCGTGCTCTACCATGAGCGGATGGAGGGGATGATTGGGGGGCGTACGGCGAGCGACATGCCGGGCCTCGACATCGCGGAGCAGCGGTCCTGGCAAAATTTTCTGGACGCCGCGCTGAGGCTCTACGCGACTCTGAACAAGACGCTGGTCGAACAGCATCACCTGACGCTCAACGACGTCCGCCTGCTCGACATGCTGGACAAGTCACCGACCGGGTCCGCCCGCATGGGGGATCTGGCGGAGAAGCTGATGTCGCTGCCCAGCCGGGTGACGCGGCAGATCCGCCGGCTGGAGATGCAGGGTCTGGTGCGGCGGGGCGCCAGCCCGGACGACGGTCGTGGCGTGCTGGCGTCGATCACCGACGAGGGCCGCAGCCAGGTCCGCGAGGCGATGGTCACCTACTCCGAGGGTGTGCGTAACCACTTCCTCGGCCGGCTGTCCCGGCCCCAGATCGCGGCGATGGGGGAGAACTGCCGCCGGGTGAGCGCCGCGATGCGCGCGGGCTCGGCGCCCGCCAGGCTCGGCCGCGTGTAGCACCCACTACGCTGTTGCGCGGTGGCGTGGCAGAGCGGCCTAATGCACTCGCCTTGAAAGCGAGAGACGGCTAACACCGTCCGGGGGTTCAAATCCCTCCGCCACCGCTCTCGAAAGCTATTCGCCGGTGAAGTTCGGTGGCCGCTTCTGGAACATCGCGGTCACGGCTTCGCCGAGGTCCTTGGACGGCAGGAACGCCGAGTTCCACGCCGCCACATAGCGCAGGCTCTCCGACACCCTGGCGATGCGCTGCTGATCGAGCACGTCCTTGACGCCGTGCACGGTCAGCGGCGGGTTCGCCGCGATCTCCTTGGCGGTGGCGTGCGCGGCCGCCAGCGAGGCCTCCGGATCGTCGTACACGTCGTTGACCAGACCGATCTTCTCGGCACGCGCGGCGTCGATGTCCTTGCCGGTCAGGGCGAGTTCGCGGAGATGGCCGTCGGTCAGGATCAGCGGCAGCCGGGCCAGCGAGCCGACGTCGGCGACGATCGCGAGCTTGACCTCACGCACCGAGAATTTGGCGTCGGCGCTGGCGTAGCGGATGTCCACCGCGCTGATCAGGTCGACGCCGCCGCCGATGCACCATCCGTGTACCGAGGCGACCGTGGGGGTGCGGCAATCGGCGACGGCGCTGATCGCCCCCTGCATCTTCTGCAGCGTCTTGTGGAAATCGGCCCGTGATCGGGCGCCGGCGTCGAGGCCGGGCAGCGTGCCGCCCATGGCCGCCAGGTCGAGGCCGTAGCTGAAGTTGCGGCCCGATCCGGTGAGCACGATGGCGCGCACATCGGGGTCGGCGTCGAGCGAGGTGAACACGTCGGGCAGTTCGGCCCAGAACGCCGGTCCCATCGCGTTGCCCTTACCGGGGCCGATCAACGTCACCTGTGCGACGTGGCCGTCGGTCTCGATGGTCACCGACTCGTATGTATCGCCCATGGTGTTCGAGGCTAGCGCCCGATCAGGATGTCGCTGAGCTTGGCCGAGGGCAGCACCTCGCAGATCGCGTCGGCCAGGGTCTTGGCGACGACGGTGCGCTGGTTGCCGGCGCGGCCGCTGGTCTCCTTCATCAGCTCGCCGACGATGGCGAGCTGGGCGTCCTCCTCGAGGCCGCTGTACTCCTTGCAGGTGATGCTCGTGGCGTCCGGGATCGGCGGCCCGGGTTCGGTGGTCTGCGCGACGGTTCCGGTCACCGTCTGCGTGCAGCCCGTGAGCAACCCCGCGCACAGCAGTGCCGCAACCGTCAGAGTCCTCGCGTGGGTGCCCATCTGGGCCACGATAGGTCACCGGCCACGTAACGTGAACGCCATGCGTAGTGACCTGCCCCAGGGCCCGGATTCACCGCCGACCGACGAACTGCGCAGTGCCGAACTCAGTCTCGGTGTGCTGCACCAGGTGGTGCGCTCGATCGCCGAGGACGATCTGGGTAAGCAGACGCCGTGCAGTGAGTTCGACGTCGCGGGACTGACCGAGCACCTGGTGCGGTCTATCACGATCCTCGGTGGCGCGGCCGGCGCGGAGATGCCCGAGCGCGATCCGTCGGACTCGGTGGAACGTCAGGTGATCCTGGCTGCCCGGCCCGCGCTCGACGCGTGGCACCGCCGCGGTATAGACGGTGCGGTCGACGTCGGCGGCACCACGATGCCGGCCACCGTCCTGGTCGGCATCCTGTCGCTCGAATTCCTGGTGCACGCTTGGGATTACGCGACCGCGATCGGACACACCGTGCCTGCGCCCGATTCGCTGAGCGATTACGTGCTCGCCATGGCGGAGAAGATCGTGACGCCGCAGGGCCGGGCGCGGGCGGGTTTCGACGATCCGGTCGAGGTGCCCGACGACGCGCCGCCGCTGCAGCGACTGCTGGCGTTCACCGGGCGTCGCGCCGAGGTCTAGACCCGCTCGAGGTAGAAGTACAGGTGACGGCCGGCCCCAGAACTGAAGTCAAGGGCGCCCTTGCCGTTCATGATTCCCATCACCGCGTTGTCGTCGACCTTCTTGAAGTGGTCGTGCACCGGTGCGCCGTCGTAGACCATCGACGCGGTCACTTCGCCGCGGAACTGCTCCATCCAGAGGCTGGCCTCACCCTTCATCGCCTCGGTGTTGGAGAACTTGTTGCCGTCGGCGTCCAGGCACACCAGCGGTTTGGCGTCGGTGGCCGAGTGGAACGTCTTGCCGAACCAGTTGAGGCGCTCCATGAATCCGTTGGCCTTGTGACCGGTGTGGAATTCGCCGCCCTTCCACTCGCCGATCATGAAGTCGATGTCGACGGGTTCGAGGGTGGCCCAGAACCGGTCGAGTTCGGCGTCGCCGATGGTGTCGGTGCGCGAGGTGAGTTCGTCGAAGGTCTCGCGGGCCGTGCGCGTCGAGGTCATGGCTGTCCGATCCAGTTGCGGGCGAATTCGAGGAAGGCGTCGTTCTCGTGGGGTGCGGCGATCGTGACACGCACACCGTCCTCGCCGTACGGGCGGACCACCAGGCGGTTCTCGGCGGCGCGACGGACGAAGTCGAGGGTGCGCTCGGCCAACGGCAGCCACACGAAGTTCGACTGCGACGGGGGCAGGGTGAACCCGGCTTCGCGCAGCGCCGCGGTCACGCGGTCGCGCTCAGCGACCACCTGGTCGGTGCGGGCGAGCAGTTCATCGGCGGCGTCGATCGAGGCGATCGCGGCGGCCTGCGAGATGCTGGTCGCCGAGAACGGGACGTAGACCTTCCCGAGCGCGGTGACGATGTCGGCGTCGGCGACGGCGTATCCGATGCGCAGCCCGGCCAGCCCGTAGGCCTTCGAAAACGTCCGCAGCACCACGACATTCGGATGGGCGCGGACCAACCCGAAACTGTCGGGCACCTGATCGCCGCGGATGTACTCGACGTAGGCCTCGTCGATGACGACGAGGATGTGCGGCGGGACGGCCTCGACGAACCGTTTGAGCGCCGCCGGGTCGACGACCGTGCTGGTCGGGTTGTTCGGGTTGCAGACGAAGATCAGCCGGGTGCGGTCGGTGATCGCGGCCAGCATCGCATCGAGGTCGTGGGTGTGGTCACGCAGCGGCACCTGCACCGGCGTGGCCCCGGCGGTGCGCACCTGCAGCGGGTAGATCTCGAAGCTGCGCCAGGCGAAGATCACCTCGTCGCCGACCGATGAGGTGATCTGGATCAGCTGCTGGCACAGGCTCACCGAACCGCAGCCGACGGCGATCTGCTCGGGGGTGAAGGCGCCGGCCCCGAGGTTCTTGTCGAGGTGGCTGGCCAGGTGCTCGCGTAGCTCGAGGTAGCCGTTGTCGGGATAGCGGTTGAGCTGGTCGGTTGCCTTCTCGATCGCGGCACGCACACTCGGCAGCGGGCCGTGCACGGTCTCGTTGCTGGCGATCTTGATGGCTCCCGGAACCGTCTTACCCGGTGTGTAGGCCGGGATGTCGGCCAATTCGGGGCGGAGGCGGGCGGTCACCTGACCAGCATAGGGCGGTGGATCGACCGCTTTGCTTCCGCGGCCGACCGATGTGTAGGCTGTGCGACCGGCGGTAACGTCAGGAGGCGTGCCAGAGCGGCCGAATGGGACTCACTGCTAATGAGTTGTCCCCCTTACAGGGGACCGGAGGTTCAAATCCTCTCGCCTCCGCCGCGGCTGACTCGTCAGCCACGACACAACTGAACATGCAGGCGCCCGTAGCTCAACGGATAGAGCATCTGACTACGGATCAGAAGGTTAGGGGTTCGAATCCCTTCGGGCGCACTCAACGGAATTGATTCTGGCGTCCGGTTCTGGCGTCCATTGCAGCGCAACGTCACTCATGCGCCGATGACCAACGGGGCCAACCGCGCGCACACCGATGCCGGACATTGAGTTGCCACAAAGGTCCGCCAGCCGGGGGTGATCCCCCTATGGTTGCGCGAGAGGTGCCGGATCCCGGGGCGACGACCGTTCGCGAGCGGGGGCACCTACGCGCACACCTCGGAGGTGTCGATGTCAGCGAGCCCTGACAAATCCGGAATCTTGGTCGGTGTGGATGGCTCGGCGTTCTCCGACGTCGCGGTGCGGTGGGCGGTGCGCGAGGCCGTGATGCGTCAGGAAGAGCTCACGGTGATGGCGGTAGCGCAGCGGCACATGCCGCTCCTCGTCACCTACGACAATGAAAAAATCCTGAATTCGCGGCAGTCGCAGCACAGCGAAATCGACCAGGTGCTCGCCGACGCGTGTCGGATCGTCGACGACATGCTCGGCGAATCCAGGCCAGTCAGGGTGGAAATCGCGTTCATGTTCGCTCATCCGCTGGGCGGCCTCATCGAGGCCTCCGAGGAGATGCGGCTTGTGGTGGTCGGCTGCCGCGGTATGGGCGCGTGGGACCGACTGACGCTGGGTTCCGTCAGCAGCGGACTGGTCCGCCACGCGCATTGCCCGGTCGCGGTGATCCACAAGGAGCGCCCCGCATTGGATGCGCACGCACCGATCCTGCTCGGCATCGACGGCTCACCGGCGTCGGAGTCGGCCACCGCTATGGCGTTCGAGGAGGCATCGCTGCGGGGTGCGCCGCTGATCGCGGTGCACGCCTGGGCGGACCACTCGATGTCGGCCGCCGACCTCGACGGGGCGATGGACCAGCAGAAGGGCGCGGAGATACTGAGCGAACGCCTGGCGGGTTGGCAGGAGGATTACCCCGATGTCCAGGTGAAGCCCACCTTGATCGACCAGGATGCCGGCCGCTGGATGGTCAATCACTCCGATACGGCACAGCTCATCGTCGTGGGAAGCCACGGCCGCGGCGGATTCGCCGGAATGTTGCTCGGATCAGTCAGCTCGACGGTGGTACACGCGGCTGAAGTGCCGGTGATCGTGGCCCGCACGCCTGTCGGGCCGACGCAGCCGTCCAACAGCGCCGCGCCGGCCAGTCACACCGATGCGCCGGGTCGATAGCGCCCCTTCCGGATCCTTACAGCCGGTCCACCGCGTACGTCGCGCCCTGCTGGGTCATCCCGTTGATCCCGTACAGCGCGTGCGCGATGCTCGGGCCCCCACCCGGCGTGCCGTCGCAGATCGTGTCGCCTTCCGCGCACAGCTGAAGCGTCTTCGGCGCGTAGAGCGGGCCGATGACGACCGGCGGGCTGCCGTACGTGCCGAGCCACTGCGGTGACGGCAGCCCGAACAGGGTGACCGCCGCGACGTGCTCGGCGACCTCCGCCGCGAGCGGCTGTGGGACGGCGTTGCGATACGAAGCGGGCACCGCGTCGGGGACCGTCGACGACGTCACGAATCCGGCGACGACCGCGCCCTGGGAGAATCCGCCCAGCACGATGCGGGTGTCCGGGCAGGTCGTGGCGATGGTCTGGACGCGGTTGCCGGCGTCGCGAATCCCTTCCACGACGGTCCTGGCCAGCTCGTCACGGGCGTCGAAGTTGCTGGATGCCGCGTAGTTGACCGCGTACACGCTCACGGTCCTGGGCGCGGCCTGCGCGCGGACGGCATCGACGAACGCCTGTCCGACGCCGCCGACACCGACCGCCTCGCCGGTGCCGCGGGCGAAGACGATCTCCACGTCCGGGCATGCCTGAGCCGATGCGGAAGGGGTGGCCACGCCCACCAATGCGGCCCAGGTGGTCACCGCCACCGCGCCGAGGACGCGACCGAACTGACGAACTCTCATGGGGGAACTCCTGTGCGACGTATTGTCCCGACGAGAGCCGGGATTACCCTGCCGTCGGCCGGTCAAACTCCGCGTAATCTCGCACGGTATGACGACACCCGCGGTGATCCAGCGCTGGCTCGACCTCATCGACGGCGATCACGGCGACGTGACGCCCCTGCTCGCGCCGGACGCGGTGTTCTACTCGCCGGCGGTCTTCACGCCGCAGGAGGGGCGGGAGAAGACCGCCGCATATCTGAACGCCGCGGCGAAGGTGTTCGGCGGGAACGGGTTCGGCTACGTCAACCACTGGTACGCCGACCGTTCGGCGGTGCTGGAGTTCGTCGCCGAGATCGACGGCATCCACGTCAACGGCATCGACATGATCGAGTGGAACGATGCCGACGAGATCACGTCCTTCAAGGTGATGCTGCGCCCGTTCAAGGCGCTGCAGACCGTGATCCCCAAGATGGCCGAGTTGCTGCAGGCGTGACGGATGCGACTGCTGCTCATCTCCGACACCCATGTGCCGAAGCGTGCCCGTGACCTGCCCGCGGCCGTCTGGGACGAGGTGGCGCGCGCCGATGTGGTGATCCACGCCGGTGACTGGGTCGAACCGGGTCTGTTGGACGCCCTCGAGGAGCGCGCGACGCGGTTGGTGGCGTGCTGGGGCAACAACGACGGCGACGAGTTGCGTCGCCGGCTGCCCGAACGTGCGGACGTCACCCTCGACGGTGTGCGGTTCACCGTGGTGCACGAGACCGGCGCCTCGGGTGCGCGCGACGCCCGGATGGCCAAGCTCTATCCGGACACCGACGTGCTGGTGTTCGGGCACAGCCACATCCCGTGGGATACGACGGCGGCGACGGGTCTGCGACTACTCAACCCTGGGTCGCCCACCGACCGCCGTCGACAGCCGCACTGCACGTACATGACGACGACGGTCGCCGACGGGGCGTTGGGTGACGTCGTGCTGCACAACCTCGTGCCCACGAGCGTGGACCGGCGTGGCTGACCGTCCCGCCCGAGTCGCCGACGTCCACGAGATCGCGGCCGCGATGCCGCACACCAAACGCATCGAGGGTCCGAAGGGCAACGCGATCTATCAGGTCGGCGGTAAGTCGTTCGTGTTCTTCCGGACCCCGCAGCCGGACGCCGCGGACCCGGTGACCGGTGAGCGCTACCCGGACGTGATCATGATCTGGGTGGAAACCGAGGCGGACAAGCTGGCACTGATCCAGGATCCGCACTCGCCGTTCTTCACCACCGACCGGTTCGACGGTCACCTGTCGGTTCTGTTGCGCGGCAAGGACATCGGACAGATCGGCGTCGAGGAACTCACCGAGTTGATCCAGGATGCGTGGTTGTCACGCGCGTCGCGGCGGCGGGCGGAACGCTGGCTGGCCGACCGGCACTGCTGACAAGCCACTGCGCGCCGGTGATCATGGTGACATCATCGCCAGGGTGGCCCCCGAGACCCCGCAGTCCATCGCCTACCCCGCACCCGGTTCGCATCCGCACCGGATCGAGGAGGAAAAACTCGATCCCCACGTCATCGTGTTGTTCGGGGCGACCGGCGATCTGGCGAAACGCAAACTCCTGCCCGGGATGGCCTACCTGGTCCAGTCCGCGTTGGCGCCCAAGATCCGGGTGGTCGGCACGTCACTGGAGGACCTCAGCGGCGACGAGTTCCGGGCGCTGGCGCGCGAGGCCGTCGACGCGTTCGGCAGCCACGAACTCAGCGACGAGGAGTGGGAGGGCTTCGCCTGCCGCATCTCCTACGTGCCGCAGAGCGCGGGACCCGAAGCCCTCGCGGACGCGGTGAAGGCGGCCGAGGCCGAACTGGGGCCGGACACGCGACGGTTGCACTATCTGTCGGTCCCGCCCAAGGCGGCCAAGGCCGTCATCACCATGCTCAAGGAGTCCGGCCTCGTCGACCGCTCGCGGGTGGTGATGGAGAAACCGTTCGGCACCGACCTGGCCAGCGCCTGCGAACTCAACGCCTTCGTCCACGACACCTTCGACGAATCGCAGATCTTCCGCATCGACCACTTCCTCGGCAAGGAGGCGGCGCAGAACATCCTGGCGTTCCGGTTCGCCAACGGCCTGTTCGAACCGATCTGGAACCGCAACTTCATCGACCACATCCAGATCGACATCCCGGAGAAACTCGGCCTCGACGAGCGGGCCGACTTCTACGAGAGCACCGGGGCCTACAAGGACATGGTGGTGACCCACCTGTTCCAGGTGATGGCCTTCGTCGTGATGGAGCCGCCGACCGCGCTGGAGCCCAGGGCGATCAGCGAGGAGAAGAACAAGGTCTTCCGGTCGATGCTGCCGGTCGACCCGGCCAAGGTGATCCGCGGGCAGTACGTCGGGTACCGGCGCGAGGACGGGGTCGCACCGGATTCGGAGACCGAGACGTTCATCGCGCTGCAGGTCGGCATCGACAACTGGCGCTGGGCCGGTGTGCCGATCTATCTGCGCACCGGCAAGAAGATGGCCGAGGGGCAGCGGATCATCTCGATCGCGTTCAGAGAGGCGCCGCGCTCGATGTTCCCGGCCGGTTCGGGTGTCGGGTCGCAGGGTCCGGACCACCTCACGTTCGACCTGGCCGACAACTCCAAGGTGTCGCTGTCGTTCTACGGCAAGCGGCCGGGGCCGGGCATGAAGCTGGACAAGCTGTCCATGCAGTTCTCCACTCAGGAGACCGGACGCGTCGGCGATGTGCTCGAGGCCTACGAACGCCTGATCCTCGACGCGATGCGCGGTGACCACACGCTGTTCACGACGGCCGCGGGTATCGAGTCGCTGTGGGACCGATCGACCCCGCTGCTCGAGGACCCGCCGCCGGTGAAGGTGTACCAACCCGGGACCTGGGGGCCCAACGCCATCCACCAGCTGATCGCCCCGAATGCATGGCGGCTTCCGTTCGAACGGGAGTGGCGCGAGAAGGCACCGGAGTAGCTCAGCCGGTCTTCGCCGCGCAGATCAGATCGATGTGCCTGGTGGCCCAATCGCCCAGCGGTGCGAGCGCGTCCAACAGTTCCCGGCCCACCGGCGTCATCGAGTACTCCACCCGCGGCGGCACCTCGTGGTAGCTCTCGCGGTGCACCACGCCGTGGCGCTGCAGTTCTTTGAGGTGCTGGGTGAGCATCTTCTGCGAGACGCCGGCCAGGCTGCGGTGCAGCGCGTTGAACCGCTTGGGGCCGTCCTGCAGCTCCCAGAGGATCAAGGGTTTCCACTTCCCGTCGACCACCGCCATCGCGGCGTCGAGACCGCAGGTGTACTCACCGAGTTGACTCATCAGAGCTCCTGTTCAGCGCCATTACTTACCGCTTGGTGAGTATGGCACTTTGAAGTGGGTACTTGTCGAGATCTCCGCGTCGACCCGACGATGAGGACATGACAACCGCGAGTTTTCTGGGAACCGGCGAGATGGGGTCGGCGCTCACCCGCGCCGCGGCGGGCGCCGGCCATCGGGTGATCGCCTGGAACCGCACGCCGCACCGGGCGACGGCCCTGAGGTCGGCGGGTGTGAGTGTGGCCGGATCCGTCGCCGAGGCAGTCGAATCCGCCGAGATCGTCGTCGTCTGCCTGTTCGACCACGAATCGGTGCGCCGGGTGCTCGACCCGGTCGCGGACCGACTGGCGGGCCGTCGCCTCGTCAACGTCACCACCACCACCCCCGACGCGGCCCGCGAACTGGCCGACTGGTCGGCCGACCGCGGCGCGGACTACCTCGACGGGGGGATCATGGCCGTGCCGTCGATGATCGGCACGCCCGGGTCTTCGGTGTACTACAGCGGTTCACGCGCCGTCTTCGACGGTTGCGGTGAGCTTCTGGAAACGTGGGGTGCGGCCGAGTACTTCGGTGACGACCCGGGACTGGCATCCCTGCACGACCTCGCGCTCCTGTCGGCGATGTACGTCATGTTCGCCGGGTTCTTCCACGGCGCCGCGATGGTCGCCACCGCCGGCACGTCGGCCACCGAATTCGCGGGCCGGGCCACCGCGTGGTTGCAGGCCCTTCTGCCGGCACTCGCCGAGTACGCCGAGTTCATCGACGGCGGCGACTACACGAGGCCGGGGCAGCAGAGTCTCGAGTTCTCCGACATCAGCGAAATCGTCGAGGCGAGCGGCGCGGCCGGAATCAGCACCGAGGTGGTCGACACGGTGCAGCGGCTCATCCGCAGGCAGATCGACACCGGTCACGGCGCGGAAGGGTTCGCCCGCGTCATCGAGAGCATCCGGAACCCGTTGGGGGCGGCATGATCTCGGTCCTCGGCCAGGGGCCGATGGGGCAGGCGTTGACGAATGCCCTGCTCGATGCCGGGTGCCGCACGACCGTGTGGAACCGCACCGCCGCCAGGGCCGACGGCGTCCGCGCCCGCGGGGCGCGGTGGGCCGACAGTCCCGCCGACGCCATCGCCGCCGCGGACGTCACGTTGGTCAACGTCGTCGATCAGGCCGTGCTCGACGATGTGGTGACCGCCGCCGGCCATGCGGTCGCAGGCCGGGTCATCGTCGGCCTGGCCTCGGACACTCCCGACACCGCGCGCGACACCGCCATGCTGGTCGAAAAGCTCGGCGGCCGCTATCTCGACGGGGCGATCATGACGCCGACCGACACCATCGGCAGCGCACACGCCAGCATCCTGTTCTCGGGACCGCGCGATCTCTACGACACCCATCGCGAGGTGTTCGACGTGCTGGCCACCACGACGTGGCTCGGCGACGACCCGGGTCGGGCCGCCGCATTCGACATGGCACTGCTCGACCTGTTCTGGACGTCGGTCAGCGGTGTGCTGCACGCCGTGAACGTCGCTCGGGCCAATGGGATCTCGCCGATGGAACTGCTGCCGCACGCGCAGGGCATCGTCGGCATCCTGCCCCCGATCGTCGACGAACTGCTCGAGCGGATCGACGCGGACCGGCACGACGACAGCCGCGCGCAGGTCGCCTCGGTCGCCGCGTCGGTGCGCCACCTCATCGCGGCGTCGCGGGCGGCGGGTGTGGACGCCGGTGCGCTGGAGGCCTTCCGCGGGTACGTCGACACCGCGGTGGCGGCCGGTTACGGCGCCGACGAGATCAGCCGCATCGGACAGACGATGAGTTCGTGAACAGTGCGCCGTTCCCTCGCACATCGCCGGTCACGGTGGCAGGGTCGTCGACATGGACTCGAAGCCACCGAGTGACGCCATCCAAGCGGCCCACCGGCATCACCTGAGCACCCTGCCGTTCACCGACAGAGCGGATTTCGTCGACGCCGACCGCGGGTTCATCGCCGCGCTCGAGCCGTGCGTGGTCGCCGCGGCCGACGGGCGGGTGGTGTGGGACAACGACGTCTACGCGTTCCTCGACGGGGAGGCGCCGGCGTCGGTGCACCCCAGCCTGTGGCGGCAGTCCCAACTCGCCGCCAAACAGGGGCTGTACGAAGTGGTCGAGGGCATCTACCAGGTCCGCGGCCTCGACCTGTCGAACATCACATTCGTCGAGGGGGACACCGGCGTCATCGTCATCGACCCGCTGATCTCGACCGAGACCGCGGCCGCGGCGTTGGCGCTCTACCGCCAGCACCGCGGCGACCGTGCGGTGACCGCTGTCATCTACACCCACAGTCACGTCGACCACTTCGGCGGCGTGCTCGGCGTAACCTCCCAGGCCGACGTCGATGCCGGCAAGGTGGCCGTGCTGGCGCCGGAGGGTTTCGTCGAACACGCGGTGCAGGAGAACGTCTATGCCGGCACCGCAATGGCCCGCCGGGCCACGTACATGTACGGGACGCTGTTGGCGCGCGGACCGCGGGGCCAGGTGGGATGTGGCTTGGGGCAACAGACTTCGACGGGTGAGGTCGCCTTGGTCGTGCCCACGCTCGACATCCGCGAGACGGGCGAGGCGCACACGATCGACGGTGTCGAGATCGAGTTCCAGATGGCGCCGGGGACCGAGGCGCCTGCCGAGATGCACTTCTACTTCCCGCGCTACCGCGCGCTGTGCATGGCCGAGAACGCGACGCACAACCTGCACAACCTGCTCACGCTGCGCGGGGCCCTGGTACGCGATCCGCACGCGTGGTCGGGCTACCTCACCGAGGCGATCGACACCTTCGCCGACAAGGCCGACGTCGTGTTCGCCTCCCATCACTGGCCGACCTGGGGCCGCGACCGCATCACCGAATACCTGTCGCTGCAACGCGATATGTACGCCTACCTGCACGACCAGACGCTGCGCATGCTCAACCAGGGGCACACCGGCATCGAGATCGCCGAGCAGTTCCAGATGCCACCCGCGCTGGAGCGGGCCTGGCACACCCACGGCTACTACGGTTCGGTCAGCCACAACGTCAAGGCGGTCTACCAGCGCTACATGGGCTGGTTCGACGGCAACCCCGGCCGACTGTGGGCGCACCCGCCGGAGGCGCTGGCCACCCGGTATGCCGAGGCCCTCGGCGGCGTCGACCGGGTGGTCGAGCTGGCCAGGAAAGCCTGCGACGAGGGTGACTTCCGCTGGGCGGCAACGCTGCTCGATCACGCCGTGTTCGCCGACCAGAATCACACCGAGGCCCGGCAACTCTACGCCGACACTCTCGAGCAGCTGGCCTACGGCGCGGAGAACGGGGTGTGGCGCAACTTCTTCCTGTCCGGGGCCGCCGAACTGCGCGACGGCAACTTCGGCACCGCGGTCCAGTCCACGTCACCGACCCTGCTGAGCGAACTGACTCCGGCGCAGATGTTCGACAGCCTCGCCATCAGCATCAACGGCCCCCGCGCCTGGGATCTCGACGTGGCGGTGGACGTGACGTTCCTCGACACCGGCGACAACTACCGGCTGACGCTGCGCAACGGAGTCCTGGTGCACCGCAAGGTCTCTGCCGACGAGTCGAGTGTGCAGGCCACGATCCGGCTGGCGAACAAGGTGCGGTTGCTGGCCTACGCCGCGGGCGACACCACGTCGCCGGGCGTCGAGATCACCGGTGACGAGGCGGCGCTGGCGAACATCGTGGGGGTGCTCGACCGCCCGGACCCCGCTTTCGACATCGTCATGCCGTAGCCTCGGCGACCCGTCGCGGACGGCGTCAGGGGATGCCGCCGTCGGCGCGCAGGATGGCGCCGGTGGTGAAGCTCGACGCATTCGACATGAGAAACAGTGCGGCGCCGACGATCTCGGCCGGATCCCCGGCCCGCTTCAGCGCCATGTGACCGAACGGATTCTCGGTACCGGAGAAGTCCCACGCCTTGCTGACATCGGTGAGGAACGGCCCGGCCATCAGCGTGTTGACGCGCACCGTCGGGCCGTAGGCCTGCGCCAGCCCCTCGGTCATGGCGTTGAGGCCGGCCTTGGCGGCGGCGTAGGGCAGCATGTGCGGATCGGGCCGGATCGATCCGCTGGAGCTGACGTTGACGATCGTCCCGCCGCCGTCGGCCACCATCCGCTCACCGATCAGCGCCGCCAACCGGAACGGTCCCTTGACGTTCAGGTTGAACACCGCGTCGAACAGCTTCTCGGTCACCGACGTCAGCGACTCGTACAGCGGTGACATACCGGCGTTGTTGACCAGCACGTCGAGCTTGCCGAACCGCTCGTACACCGCGGAAACCAGACCGTCGAGCTGATCCCACCGTCCCACGTGGACCTCGTAGGGCATGGCGGTCCGGCCCGTCGCCTCGGCGATCTCGGCGGCGGTCGCCTCGCACGTCTCGAGCGACCGGCTGGCGATCACCACATCGGCCCCGCAGCGCGCGGCTCCGAAGGCGATCTCGCGGCCCAGCCCCCGGCTACCGCCGGTGACCAGCACCACCCGGTCGGTCAGGTCGAACATTTCGTCGGCGTATCCCATGGGCCAATATGGTGGCACGGTGCAACTGCTTCTCATCCGACATGCGCTGCCCTTGCGCAGTGAACCCGGGCAGGGCTCCGACCCCGACCTGTCCGAAGACGGCATCGAACAGGCCAAACGACTGCCCGACGCGCTGACCAGGTTCCCGATCGCGCGGCTGGTGAGCAGTCCGCAGCGTCGCGCCGTGCAGACCGCGCAGCCCGTCGCCGAAACCCTCGGGCTCACGGTCGAGGTCGACGAGCGCCTCGCCGAATACGACCGCGACCTGCCGCACTACATCCCGATCGAGCAGATCGCGAAGGAGAACCCGCAGGAGCTCGAACGCCTGATGAGCGGCCGGCTGCCCAGCGGCGTCGACGAGGACGCGTTCATGGCGAGGATCTTCGCCGCCGTCGACGACCTCGTGGCCAGCGCCGAGCGCGAGGACACCGTCGCGGTGTTCAGCCACGGCGGGGTGATCAACGCGCTGCTGCACCGGGTGCTGCGCACCGAGCGGCTGCTGTCCTTCAACGTCGACTACGCGTCGGTGACCCGGTTGCTGTGGTCGTCGCGGGCCAATCAGCTCGCGGTGGCGTCGGTCAACGGGACCGAGCACGTATGGGATCTGCTGCCGCGGAATCTTCGGTGGTGAGCGCTCGCGCGAGCCGCCCATCGGGCCGGTGGTAGACATTTCGCCATGACGTCTTCCACCCTCGACGGACTCGACCTCGACGCACTCGATCGCCATCTGCGGGGCGAGGGCATCGCCCGCACCGGTGAGCTGCGGGCCGAACTGATCGCGGGCGGCCGCTCCAACCTGACGTTCCTGGTGTTCGACGACGCGTCGAAGTGGGTGCTGCGCCGTCCGCCGCTGCACGGCCTGACCCCGTCGGCGCACGATATGGCCCGCGAGTACCGGGTGGTCGCGGCGCTCGCCGACACCCCCGTCCCGGTGGCCCGCGCGGTCACGATGCGCAACGACGACTCCGTGCTGGGCGCACCGTTCCAGATGGTCGAACACGTCGAGGGCCGGGTCATCCGCCGCGCCGACGAACTCGAGGCGCTCGGCGACAAGGCGACCCTCGACAGGTGTGTCGACGAGTTGATCCGGGTGCTGGCCGAACTGCACGCGGTGGATCCGGCCGCGGTGGGGCTGGCGGATTTCGGCAAACCCAACGGCTACCTCGAACGTCAGGTCAAGCGGTGGGGATCGCAGTGGGGTCACGTACGCCTCGAGGACGATCCGCGCGATGCCGACGTCCACCGGCTGCACACCGCGCTGGGGGAGCGGGTGCCCGCCGAGAGCCGCGCGTCGATCGTGCACGGCGACTACCGCATCGACAACACGATTCTCGACGCGACGGACGCCACCAAGGTGCGGGCGGTGCTGGACTGGGAGATGTCCACGCTCGGCGATCCGCTCAGCGATGCGGCACTGATGTGCGTCTACCGCAACCCGATGTTCAACTACGTGCACAGCGACGCGGCGTGGACCTCGGAGCTGCTGCCGACCGGTGACGAGATGGCCCAGCGCTATGCGACGGTGTCCGGCCAGGAGCTCGCGCACTGGGACTTCTACATGGGGCTGGCGTACTTCAAGCTGGCGATCATCGCCGCGGGCATCGCGTTCCGCGCCCGGATGGGCGGCACCGAGGACAACGTGGGTGAGGCGGTCGCCCCGCTCATCGCGGCGGGGCTGGAAGCGCTCGACTAGCTACCGCATGGCGGCTTTGTAGTTCTTCTTCGCCGCGCGCCGCAGCTGGAACAGCCGCGCCGCACCGGCCAGCGACGCGATCAGGCCGCCGCACACCGCGGCGAGCAGGATCGCCACGCCCAGTGGCAGATTCCAGCGCCAGCCCAGGAACGCCATCGCGGCGGACTCGGTGTTCTGGGCGATGAAGATCAGCAGCACGATGAGGATGAGCAACCCGACGATCACCGACGTCCACACCGCCGCCGCCCGGGTGAAGTGCACCTTCTTCAGATCCGGCGGTTGGCGGTCGGCGACTTCGTAGTCACCCGGGACCGGCGGGCCGGGGTTCGGCTGGTCGTACGGTTCCGGCTCGCGTCCCGCTGACGGCCCGTACGGATCGGTGGTCATAGCTCATCATTGCCCGCTGCGGCTGTTTACGAAACCATTTGCCCAAGTCGCGGCCGGGCTCGCGGTGAGGGAAAGGACGGCGCGTCCGCGCGCATCCCGCTAGTGTCCGCAGGAGCCACCCGCACGAGCCCACCTGCCGAGAGGACTTCCGAATGGCGAGCACGCGCAGACGCACCCGATGGGCGGCCCTGCTGGTCTCTGTGACGTTGGCACTGACCGCGTGCGGCAGTTCGAACCCGCTCGGCGGCGGTGAGATCTCGGGCGACCTCAAGACGGTCACCGTCGGGTCGGCCGACTTCACCGAGTCCAAGATCATCGCCGAGATCTACGCTCAGGCGTTGGAGGCCAACGGTTTCGACATCAGCAGGCAGTTCGGCATCGGCAGCCGCGAGACGTACATCCCTGCCGTACAGGACCACTCGATCGATCTGATCCCCGAATACACCGGGAACCTGTTGCAGTACTTCGACGAAGAGACCGACGTGACGACCCCGGACGCGGTGATCCTCGGTCTGCTGCGGGCGCTGCCCGGTGACCTGTCGATCCTGTATCCCTCACCGGCCGAGGACAAGGACACCGTCGCGGTGTCGGCCGAGACGGCGCAGCGGTGGAATCTCAAGACGATCGGCGATCTGGCGGCCCACTCACCGGAGGTGAAGTTCGGCGGGCCGTCGGAGTTCCTCAACCGCACCGAGGGCCTGCCGGGGCTCAAGGAGAAGTACGGTCTGGACATCGCACCGTCGAACTTCGTGGCGATCAGCGACGGCGGCGGGCCCGCGACGGTCCGTGCACTGACCGACGGAACGGTCACCGCGGCGAACATCTTCAGCACCTCACCGGCCATCGAGCAGAACAACCTGGTGGTGCTGGAGGATCCGAAGAACAACTTCCTCGCGGCCAACGTCGTGCCGCTGGTCGCCTCGCAGAAGAAGTCCGACGAGCTCAAATCGGTGCTCGACGCGGTCAGCGCGAAACTGACGACCGAGGGCCTCATCGAACTGAACGCCGCAGTCGAAGGCAACCGCGGCGTCGATCCCGACGAGGCCGCGCAGAAGTGGGTGGCCGACAACGGGTTCGACAAACCCCTGACGAAGTAGGGCGCGATGATCACCTTCGAGCACATCACCAAGCGCTACCCGGACGGCACCGTGGCCGTCGACGATCTCAGTCTCGAGGTGCCCGAGGGCACGCTGACGGTGTTCGTCGGTCCCTCCGGCTGCGGTAAGACCACGTCGATGCGGATGATCAACCGGATGATCGAACCCACCTCGGGCACGCTGACCGTCGACGGGAACGACGTCACCAAGGTCGACGCCGTCAAGCTCCGGCTGGGTATCGGCTACGTCATCCAGAGCGCCGGGCTGATGCCGCACCTGCGGGTGGTCGACAACGTCGCGACCGTGCCGGTGTTGCGCGGCGAATCCCGCCGCAGCGCCCGCAAGGCGGCACTGGCGGTGATGGAACGCGTCGGCCTCGACCCGAAGCTGGGCGACCGCTACCCCGCGCAGTTGTCCGGTGGTCAGCAACAGCGCGTCGGGGTGGCCCGTGCGCTGGCCGCCGATCCGCCGATCCTGTTGATGGACGAACCGTTCAGCGCCGTCGATCCGGTGGTCCGCGAGGAACTGCAGACCGAGATCGTGCGGCTGCAGAACGAACTGCGCAAGACGATCGTGTTCGTCACCCACGACATCGACGAGGCGATCAAACTCGGCGACAAGGTCGCGGTGTTCGGCCGCGGCGGGGTGCTGCTGCAGTACGACGCGCCTGCGCGGCTGTTGTCCAACCCGGCCGACGATGCGGTGGCCGGTTTCGTCGGGGCCGACCGCGGTTACCGCGGCCTGCAGTTCTACCCGGCCACCGGCACCGCAGGCCTTCCGCTGCACGACCTCCGTCATGTGCGCGAATCCGAGATCGACGCGCTGCAACTGGCGCCGGGGGACTGGGTGCTGGTGACCCGGCCCGACGGAACGCCCTACGCGTGGATCAACGCCGACGGTGTCGCGCTGCACCGCAACGGGAGTTCGCTCTACGACAGCACGATCGCGGGCGGTTCGCTGTTCCGGCCGGACGGCACGCTGCGGCTGGCCCTCGACGCGGCGCTGTCCTCGCCGTCGGGTCTCGGCGTCGCCGTCGACGAGCACGGTCAGGTGATCGGCGGGGTGCGCGCCGACGACGTGCTCGCCGCGCTCGACCGGCAGCGGCAGGAGGCCTGAGACCGGTGCGGTACCTGCTGACCCACCTCGACGACCTGTGGGCGCTCACGGTGATCCACCTGCGGCTGTCGCTGATCCCGATCGTGCTCGGGCTGCTGATCGCGGTGCCGCTCGGGGCGCTGGTGCAGCGCACCACCGCGCTGCGACGGTTGACCACCATCACCGCCAGCATCATCTTCACGATCCCGTCGCTCGCGCTGTTCGTGGTGCTGCCGCTGATCATCCCGACGCGCATCCTCGACGAGGCCAACGTGATCGTGGCGCTGACGCTCTACACCGTCGCCCTGCTGGTGCGTGCCGTACCGGAGGCGCTGGACGCGGTCTCGCCCGCAGTGCTCGACGCGGCCACCGCCGTCGGCTACAAACCGCTCACCCGGATGCTGAAAATCGAACTCCCGCTTGCCGTTCCGGTACTCATCGCCAGCCTGCGCGTCGTCGCGGTCACCAACATCTCGATGGTGTCGGTCGGCTCGGTCATCGGGGTCGGCGGGCTCGGCACCTGGTTCACCGAGGGCTATCAGGCCAACAAGAGCGATCAGATCGTGGCGGGCATCATCGCGATCTTCGTGCTGGCGGTGGTGATCGACACCCTGATCATGCTGATCGGCAAAGCCCTGACCCCCTGGGCCAGGGCCACCCGCCCGGCCCGGCAGAAGGCGGGGGCGGCCGCGTGAACTTCCTGTCCGAGGCGCTGTCGTTCATCTTCACCGCCGCCAACTGGGCCGGCCCGGCAGGGCTGGGCGCGCGCATCGTCGAACACCTCGAGTACACCGTGATCGCGGTCGTGTTCTCCGCGCTGATCGCCGTCCCGCTGGGAATGATCATCGGCCACACCGGGAAGGGCACGTTCCTGGTCGTGACGGGGGTCAACGCATTGCGCGCGCTGCCCACCCTCGGGGTGCTGCTGCTCGGCGTACTGCTGTGGGGGCTGGGCCTGGTCGGCCCGACCGTCGCGCTGATGTTGCTCGGCATCCCGCCGCTGCTGGCGGGGACCTACTCCGGGATCGCCAACGTCGACCCGGCGGTGGTCGACGCGGCGCGGTCGATGGGGATGACCGAGCGCCGGGTGCTGCTGCGGGTGGAGGTGCCGATCGCGCTGCCCCTGATTCTCGGTGGGCTGCGCACGGCGACCCTGCAGATCGTGGCCACCGCGACGGTCGCCGCCTACGCGAGCCTCGGCGGGTTGGGCCGCTACCTCATCGACGGCATCAAGGTCCGGGAGTTCTATCTGGCGCTCGTGGGCGCGCTGATGGTGACGGCGCTGGCGCTCATCCTCGACGGGTTGCTCGCGTTCGCGGTGTGGCTGTCGGTGCCGGGCACCGGGCGGTGGCGCCGCGCGGCCCGGATGCCGCAGCCGCTGCTGGGCGACGAGGTGGCGCTGGAGTCACGAAGTCGCGGCGGATCGCGGTCGACTTCGGTAGCGGGCTACGAACCGGCGAGCGCGTCGCCTACGGTAGAAGGGTGAGTGAAGCCGACCGCTCTGACCCGAAGAACACCTGGCCCGCGGTCCTGACGTGGCGGGCGCACGACGTCGCCCGGATGGAATCCGTCCGGGTGCAGTTGTCGGGTAAGCGCATCAAGGCCTACGGCCGGATCGTCGCTGCCGCCTGCGATGCGCACCCCGCGTTCTCCGCCTCCTACGACCTGGTGACCGACGAGCACGGGGCGACCAAGCGGCTGGCGATGACGGTCACGCTGGCCGAGCGGGAGCGCCAGGTGTCGTTCGCCCGGGACGAAGAGAACATGTGGTTGGTCCGCGATCAGCAGAACCAGATGAAACGTGCCGCATTCGACGGCGCCCTGGATGTCGACGTGGTGCTCAGCCCGTTCTTCAACACGCTGCCGATCCGCCGCGCCGGCCTGCACGAGCACAGCGAATCGATCACGGTCCCGGTGGTGTACGTGCGGTTGCCCGAGTTCTCGGTCGAACAGGCGTCGATCAGCTACAGCGGCGGCCCGGACTCCGACGGCATCAAGGTGCAGTCACCGGTCGCCGACACCACGATCACCGTCGATGCCGACGGGTTCATCGTCGACTATCCCGGGTTGGCAGCGCGGATCTGATCACCCCGCCGGCCCGGCCGGCGGCGGCCAGTTCGTCGCGCCAGTTCTCCTCGCCGATCACGGTGGTGATGATCTCGGGGCGGCTGAAGCTGTCGTAGCGCATGCGGGCGGCGTGGCCCGATTCGACCAGGTCGGCCACCGAACCATGTCGCGCCAGCGCCTCCCGCGCGGCGGTGAGCAGCTCGATGCTGCGGTCCAGCGCCGGGACGAGTTGTGACGAGTTCGCCTCGCACATCGCCCGCACCAGATCGGGCGCCGTCCCGGCCACCCGGGTGCCGTCCCGGAACGATCCGGCCGCCAGCGCGAACGCCAGCGGCACCTCACCCGCGGTGACGGCCAGCGCCTCGGCGAGCAGGTGCGGCAGGTGCGAGATGCCGGCCGCGGCGGCGTCGTGTTCGTCGGAGCGGGCCGGCACCACCACCGCGTGGCAGTCCAGCGCGAGCGTCATCACGTGTGCCCACACGTCGGGGTCGACGTGGTCGTCGACGCTGATCACCCACGGCGCACCGACGAACAGCGCCGCGTCGCCGGCCGCCCAGCCCGAGTGCGCGGTGCCCGCCATCGGGTGTCCGCCGACGAAGCGCTCCTGTAGGCCGAATGAACGAACATGTTCCAGCACAGCGCCTTTGACGCTCGTCACATCGGTGAGCGGACATTGCGGCGCCGCGTCGCGGATGTGGCCCAGCATGAGTCCGAGGGCGGGCACCGGCACGGCCAGCACGACCAGCGCCGAGGTCTCGGCGGCGCGGCCGAGCACCTCGTCGAGGTGCTCGCTGGCGTCGAAACCGTCGAAGCGCGCACCCTGGACGCCCTCGACCGACCGGTTGTACCCGAACACCTCGCGCCCGGCGGCCGCGGCGGCGCGCATCACCGAGCCGCCGATGAGGCCCAGGCCCAAAACGCACACGGGTGGTTTCGTCACCGTTCCAGGTTGGCACACGGCACCGGGGCCGGAGGCCATGCCTGGTCAAAAGCGCTGGTGGGCGACTACCGTAACGCGACATGGGAGCACAGAGTGCGCCGGCGCAGGGCACACCCGACGGGTTCGGGGTGGCCGTCGTCCGCGAGGACGGCAAGTGGCGCTGCGCGCCCATGCGGCGGGCCTCGCTCAACAGCCTCACGGTCGCCGAGAAGGAACTGTGTGAGATCCGCAGTGCCGGAGCGGTGTTCGGGCTGCTCGACATCGACGACGAGTTCTTCGTGATCGTCCGGCCGGCCCCTTCGGGCACCCGGTTGCTGCTGTCGGACGCCACCGCGGCACTGGACTACGACATCGCCGCCGAGGTGCTCGAACAGCTCGACGCCGACATCGAACCCGACGACCTCGACGACGTCGACCCGTTCGAGGAGGGCGACCTCGGTCTGCTCTCCGACATGGGGCTGCCCGAGGCGGTCCTCAGCGTCATCCTCGACGAGACCGATCTGTACGCCGACGAGCAACTCGGCCGCATCGCCCGTGAGATGGGCTTCGCCGACGAACTGTCCGCGGTCCTCGACAAACTCAATCGGTGACATCCGACGAATCCCTGATCCGCGCCGCGCTCGACGCCGCGGCGCTCGCCGGTCCGAGGGACGTGCCGATCGGCGCGGTGGTGTTCGGCCCCGACGGCACCGAGTTGGCCCGCGCGGCGAATGCGCGTGAAGCACTGGGGGATCCGACGGCGCACGCGGAGGTGCTGGCGCTGCGGGCGGCCGCGGCGGTCCTCGGCGACGGGTGGCGCCTGGAGGGGACGACGCTCGCGGTGACCGTCGAACCGTGCACGATGTGCGCCGGTGCGCTGGTGCTGGCGCGGGTGGCCCGGGTGGTGTTCGGGGCGTGGGAACCCAAGACGGGCGCGGTCGGCTCGCTGTGGGATGTCGTACGCGACCGCAGGCTCAACCACCGCCCCGGCGTGCGTGGCGGTGTACTGGCCGACGAGTGCGCGAAACCGTTGGAGGCGTTCTTCGCCCGGCAGCGCTGATCGGCCGCCGGCGCGATTATGGGCTGCGGGGCCGGTTCGGTAAGCTGCCACACGGTGGCGTGTCCGAGCGGCCTAAGGAGCACGCCTCGAAAGCGTGTGACGGGTAACCCCCGTCCGAGGGTTCAAATCCCTCCGCCACCGCCAGAACCGCCCCCCTGTCCACGCAGGTAAGGGCGGTTCTCTTTATTTCGACCGGGACACCGGCAACGCCGATAAAAGCCGATTGACGGCGGTATCATTCGACCGCACTGAGAGCATTGTTCATTTCAGTGGTGACGGCGCCGGCCAGTCGGAGATGCAGATGAAAGACATTCTGATCGGCGTCGTTGTCTTCGCAATTATATTCGGCGGCGCACTGCTCGGATTGTTCCTCGGAAAAATCCTTCCCAATCAGCATGTGGGCGCCGAATCGCGCGATGCGATCAGGACCATCATGGCCATGCTCGCGACGCTGTCAGCGGTCGTGCTGGGCCTGCTCACCGGCTCCTCCATCAGCTCGCTCGCCGAGAAGGAAAGCGAATTACGCAGCGCGGGTGTGCAATTCATCATGCTCGATCGGACCATGGCCGAATATGGTCCGGAAACCGCCAAGACCCGGGCCCTGCTCAAACAATTACTTGCGGAGAGAATTGGTCAAATATGGCCGGAGGAAGGTGGACCGGTTTCCCTCACGGCGCTCAGCAGCGGGGCCGGTATCAACCTGGTTCAGCGGGATCTGTTCGCCCTGTCGCCGCAGACCGAACAACAGCGGTGGCTCCGCGACAATGCATTGCAGATGACCAATACGATCGCGGAATCGCGATGGACGACGATCGAACAGATCGGCAGTCGATTCCCGTGGGCCTTCTTCATGGTCGTGGTGGCCTGGCTGGCGGTCATCTTCGCCAGTTTCGGTCTCTTCGCACCACGCAATGCCAGCGTGGTGGCGGCGTTGCTGGTTGCCGCGCTCGCCCTGGCCGGCCCGATCTTCATGATGCTCGAGATGGATCAGCCCTATGGCGGGATGGTGAAGATCCCCAGCACCTCGTTGCGCGTCGCTCTGGAGCAATTGGGCGGCTCGTGACCCGGGTGCGTACTTACCCGACGGACAGTAAACCCTTCCCTCCCGCCTGGTGACTCTGGCTTGTGGGCGATTACGGAGCCACTGCCTGCACGGCAGTATTTCCTCTACCGCCCCACGAGAGGAATCCCAAATGTTCAAGTCCACCTCCAGCAAACTGTCCGGCGTCAACTACGCGGCCGCACTCCTCGGCGCCTTCGCCGTCTTCGCCCTGGCCCCGGCCACCGCTGCGGCCCTCCCGCCGGGCAACACCACCGGCAACACCGGATGCCACTACACCGACAAGGACGGGTACGACATCCCGATCGACGACGGCCAGTCCGTCGTGGTCGACGGGAAGACGGTCACCTGCAGCGGCGGGACGATCACCGTCAGCCAGGCCAACACCGGCGGTGTGCGGCCGCAACGCATCCCCAACCTCCAGGTGTTCGAAGCCCAGAAGCCGGTCCTCGCCCAAGCCCGCTGAGCCCCGATTATCGGCGGCGAAGCGCGATACTGACCGGGTGTCTGACCGCAATGTGCTCGGCGGCCCGCTGCAGGAATGCGGTACCGATCCGATGACCGGCTTCTACCGCGACGGCTGCTGTTCGACGGGCCCGGAAGACCTCGGCGCGCACACCATCTGCGCCGTCGTCACCGCCGAGTTCCTCGAGCATCAGCGCTCGATCGGCAACGACCTGTCGACGCCGCGGCCCGAATACCGGTTCCCCGGCCTGAATCCGGGCGACCGGTGGTGCGTCACGGCCACCAACTGGCTCCGCGCGCACCGGGACGGGTGCGGCGCGCCGGTGGTGCTCGCCGCCACCCACGAACGCACCCTCGACGTGGTGCCGATCGATGCGCTCAACCAGCACGCGGTCGACGTCCCCGACGACCCGGGCGGCCTGGCTCAGTAGTAGAAGGCGGTGAAGTCGGGCAGCCAGCCGCCGCGCTGGCATCCCAGCGGCAACCCGTCCGGCGACTGCGCGACACCGGTGCTCCCGTCGCACGGTGCGCCCTGAGTGCGCACCCCCACCAACGGCGGTTGCGGCACCCAGGCCCGCTGCGCGTTGCACAGGTAGGTGTTGCCCGACGCGTCGAGCCCGAACAGGTAGCGGCTGCCACCGGAGACACACGACTCGCTCGGATTGATGTTGCGGTCGACGTACTGCACGCAGTCCGCGCTGTTGCAGGGGACCGCCGCGGCCGGCGAGGCGGTGACGAGCGGCGCGGCGAGAACACCGCCGGCCAGTGCCAGAACAGCCACCAGTTTCATGAACTCAGCTTGCCCGATTCACCCCGCCGGCCGCAGGAAGTTGCCCGAGACCGTGATCGCCGGCGCCGACGAATCGCCGCCGACCACCAGCGTCGCGAACGCGATGTCGCCGGCGATCCCGGCGAACCATCCGTGGGAGTGGGTATTGTCGCCGAACTCGGCCGTTCCGGTCTTGCCGCCCAGGTCGGCGATGTCGGCCAATTCGGCGGCGGTGCCCTCGGTGACCGTCGCGCGCATCATCGTCCGGAGTTCTTCGACGACACCGGGAGGCAGCGTTTCGGGCGGGGTGTCGGCGGTGGTCTTCTCGCCGAGGACGAGCGCGGGGGTGATCGTCGAGCCGTGCGCGAGGCTGGCCTCGGCGACCGCGAGCCCGAACGGGCTGACCGTGACCGTGCCCTGGCCGATGCCGTTCTCCACGCGCTGGGCCGCGGTGTCGGCCGCGGGCACCCGGCCGGTCACGGTGGTCAGACCCGGGATCACGTAGTCGACGCCGATCCCGAACGCGCGCGCCGTGGTGGACAGCGCATCGGCGGGTAACCGGTCGGCCAGCGCTGCCATCGAGGTGTTGCAGGACCGGGCGAACGCGGTGGTCAGCGGCACGGTCCCGAGGTCGAATTCGTCGTCGTTGGGGATCGTGCGGTTCTCGATCGTCAGCCGTCCCGGACAGGCCACCGGCGTCTGGGGAGTCGCCAGCCCCGCCTCCAGCGCCGCGGCGGTGGTGATCGTCTTGAACGTCGACCCGGGCGGGTAGAGCCCGTTGAACGCGATGGCGCCCTGCGCGTCGGCCGCCTCGTTCTGCGCGGCCGCGAGGATGCCACCGTCCGATGGCGAGATTGCGACGAGCATCGTGGGCCGCGGCTCGGCGGCGACGGCGGACTGGGCCAGCAGCTGCAGCCGCAGGTCCAGTGAGGTGCGGACGGGGTCGGTCGGTGCGGGCGGGGTGGCGGTCAGCCGTTGTGCGGCCGCCCCGTCGCCGTCGACCAGATACACCGACCAGCCGGCGGTCCGGGTGATGCGGTCGTGCCAGACCTTCGGCAGCTCGGCCATCGCCGGTGAGGACAGCGCCCGGTCGGCGGTCAGCAGGTCGCCCTGTTCGGCGACCGCGACGCCGGGCACGGCGCGCAGCTGGTCGGCGATCGGCGTGAAGTCGGCCTCGCGCAACCGGATCACGGTGACCACCTGGTCGTCGCCGGTGTCGAACTGCGCCTGGATGGATTCGGGTGTGATGGTCGGCTCGATCGGGGCCAGCAGTGCGGCGAGCGCGGCCGCCGACTCCCGGTGGGCGCGGTCCAGGTTGACCAGAGCGACGGTCTGCCACGTCATCAACGGTTGGCCGGTGCGGTCGAGCACCGGTGTCTGCAGCTCGCTGTCCTCGCTGTACTGGAACTTCATCCCGGGTTTCAGGTCCGGGTGCAGCAGCGCCGGTGACCACCCCAACCGCCAGGCGTCGCCGCTCTGCTCGGCGGTGCCCGTCGCCTCGTACCCGAATTCGCGACCGGGAGCCAGGGTCCACCGGTAGGCCAGCGTCTGATCGGTGTCCGCACCGTCGACCGGCGCCGTCTCGACGCGCACACCGGCGTCGGCGCCCATCCCGTCGAACATGGCCGCGATGACCGGTTCGGCGGCGCCCGGGTCGTCGGTCTGCTGTGCGGCCGCCTTCGCATCCCGGCGGCCGAGGGCCTCGGCGAAGGCCCGGAAGGGGTCGGCCGGGCTCGGCGACGAACAGGCCGTCAGCGTGAGAACGAGTGCGCCGACGAGTGCGAGAACGAGTCGTTTCACGACCCCATCGTGGCAGTGTCCGAAAAGGGCCAGAAACGCCGACCGGTAATCGTTTCGCGTGTCGGGTTCCGAGGCGGCAGGATCGTCGCCGTGACGGAACACGACGACCTCGACCAGGGTCGGATGCGAATCCTCGATGCCAAACCGGTCAACCTCGACGGATTCAGTGTCACCGACCCCGCGCTGGGTCTGGTCGCGATGCACAGCCCGCACGACCCGCAGCCGTCGCTGGTCGTGCGCGACGGACGGGTCGTCGAACTCGACGGCAGGCCGGCCGCCGACTTCGACGTGATCGACGAGTTCATCGCCCGCTACGGCATCGACCTCACGGTCGCCGAGGAGGCGATGGCGCTCGACGATGCGGTGCTGGCCCGGATGGCGGTCGACGTCAACGTGCCGCGCGCGGAGGTGGTGCGTCTGATCGGCGGCACCACGCCGGCCAAGCTGGCCCGGGTCATGGCGGTGATGACGCCGGTCGAGATGCAGATGGCGATGCACAAGATGCGGGCCAGGCGCACCCCGAGCAACCAGGCCCACGTCACCAACCAGCTCGACGATCCGCTGCTGATCGCGGCCGACGCGGCCAGTGCGGTGGCCTACGGCTTCCGCGAGGTCGAGACGACGGTGCCGGTGTTCGGCGACGCGCCGTCGAATGCGATCGCACTGCTGATCGGCAGCCAGGTCGGCGTCCCGGGCGCCATGGCGCAGTGCTCGATCGAGGAGGCGATGGAACTGCGGCTCGGGCTGCGGGGCCTGACCAGCTACGCCGAGACGATCTCGATCTACGGCACCGAACAGGTCTTCGTCGACGGTGACGACACTCCGTTCTCCAAGGCGATCCTCACCGCCGCGTACGCCTCGCGCGGGCTCAAGATGCGGGTCACCAGCGGCGGCGGCGCCGAGGTGCTGATGGGTGCCGCCGAGAAGTGCTCGATCCTCTACCTCGAATCGCGGTGTGTGTCGCTGGCGCGGGCGCTGGGCTCGCAGGGTGTGCAGAACGGCGGCATCGACGGGGTCGGCGTGGTGGCGTCGGTGCCCGAGGGCATGAAAGAACTGCTCGCCGAGAACCTGATGGTGATGATGCGCGATCTGGAATCGTGTGCGGGCAACGACAACCTGATCTCCGAATCCGATATCCGCCGCAGCGCGCACACGCTGCCGGTGCTGCTGGCCGGCGCGGACTTCATCTTCTCCGGCTTCGGATCGATTCCGCGGTACGACAACGCTTTTGCGCTGTCGAACTTCAACGCCGACGATATGGACGACTTTTTGGTGCTGCAGCGGGACTGGGGTGCCGACGGTGGACTGCGCACCGTGTCACGCGAGCATCTTGCGCGGGTGCGGAGGCGGGCGGCGACGGCGGTGCAGGCCGTGTACCGCGATCTGGGCCTCGCCGACTTCGACGACACCCGCATCGACGCCGTGGTGGTGGCCAACGACTCCCGCGATCTACCCGCCGGGGATCCGAAGGCCGTCGCGGAGGCGGCCACCGCGATCGAGGCCAGGCAGCTCACCGTGTTCGACGTCGTCGCGGCGCTGCACCGCACCGGGTATGCACCGGAGGCCGAGGCGATCATGCGGTTGACCCGCGAACGCCTGCGCGGTGACCAGTTGCAGACCTCGGCGATCTTCGACGACCAGTTCCAGGTGCTGTCGAAGATCACCGATCCGAACGACTACGCCGGACCCGGCAGCGGCTACACGCCGACCGAGAAACGCCGTGCCGAGATCGACGGTATCCGGCAGGCCCGCACGTCGGCCGAACTCACCGCCGACCAGGCCGAACACCGGGGCCACGTCGTGTTCTCCGACGTCGAACCGGCCCGTCAGGGCAGCGATCCGCGCGAGGTGTGCATCGGCCTCTCCCCGGCGCTGGGACGGTCGGTGTGGCTGACACTGTGCGGTCTGACGGTCGGTGAGGTGTTGCGCCAGCTCTCCGCCGGTCTCGAGGAGGAGGGGTGTGTGCCGCGCCTGGTCCGGGTCCGGTCGACCATCGACGTGGGGCTGATCGGGTTGACCGCCGCCCGGCTGTCCGGATCCGGTATCGGAATCGGGTTGCAGGGCAAGGGAACCGCACTCATCCACCGGCGCGACCTGGCGCCGCTGGCGAACCTCGAACTGTTCAGCGTGGCCCCGCTGCTCACCGCGAAGATGTACCGCGAGCTGGGCCGCAACGCCGCCCGGCACGCCAAGGGGATGGCGCCACTGCCGATCCTGGCCGGCGGTACCGACGAATCCATCTCCGCCCGCTACCACGCCCGAGCCGTGGCGTTGGTGGCGCTGGAACGCCAGGCCTGCGAACCGGGGCAGGCACCGATCACCGTGGAGGCCAAACGAGTATGACCGAGAAATTCACGGTGGCGGCCGCCGTCGACGGCAAGCTGACGCTGTCGGATCTGCGGATGGACCCGGCCACGCTGGCCTACCAGGCGGTCGTCGCCGAGCAGGACGGCAATCCGCAACTGGCCGAGAACTTCCTGCGCGCAGCGGAATTGGCCGTCATCGACGACGAGGCGGTGATGAAACTCTACGAGGCGCTGCGTCCGCACCGGTCGACGGCCGCCGAACTGGAGGAGTTGCGGGTGTCGCTGGAGACCGGCGGGGCATCGCGGTGCGCCGAACTCGTCCGCCAGGCCGCCGAGGTCTACGCGAGACGAGGTCTGTTGCGGTGAGCCGGGATTCGGTCGTCGTGGCCGGGTGCGATGTCGGCAACCACACCACCGAGATCGTGCTCGCCCGCGTCGCCGCCGACGGTGTGGTCGAGCCGTTGACGCACGGGCAGGCCCCCACCCGGGGGCGCAAGGGGTCGACCGAGTCGCTCGAAGGCGCCGCGGCGCTGCTGAACCGCCTCGAGGTCGAGGCCCGGGTGCGCGTCGACGAGGTGGTGCTCGCGACGATCCGCCCGGTGGACACCGCGACCGCCCCGCTGGCCCCGGCGGTGTCCCCGCGTGCGCCGGTGCGCAGCCTGCGCCGACCCGATGCCAGCACGCCCGCGGGGGCCGGCCACGGTGTCGGCACGCATGTGCCGCTGGCCGACCTGTCCGGTCCGGTGCATCCCGGCCCGGTGATCGTATCCGTCTCGGCAGCAACCGATTTCGAGGTTGCCGCGCAGGCGATCGGCGACGGGGTGGCGTCCGGCTGGAAGATCGCAGGCGTGCTCGTCGCCCAGGACGATGCGGTGCTCATCCGCAACCGCATCCCCATCGACGTCCCCGTGGTCGACGAGGTCGAGCTCGACGGTCTGCGCCGGGGCGCGCTCGTGGCGGTCGAGGTGGTCGCCGAGGGTCGGGCGTACCGGGCGCTGGCCGATCCGATCGCCCTGTCGGCGGCGCTGCAACTCGGCCACGACCGGCTGCTCGACGTCGCCGAGTTCACCCGCGAGTTGGCCGACGCCCCGGCGATCGCCGTCACCGCGCGCACCGAACCACCGGATCCGCCCGCGGTGGACGACGACTACGTCGACTGCCGTATCGGCGGTGAGATCGTCCGGTATGCGCCCGCCGCGGCGCACACTGTTCTGCGGCTGGAGCCGCCGGGTTGCGCGGTCGAGGTCCGGCTGAGCGCGTTGCCCGCCGCGGAGAACGGCATCGCGGTCGACGATGCGTTCTTCACCGACCTGGCGTCGATCGACAACGGTGCGTGGTTGCGGCGCGGCGTGGCCGACGCCCGCGGCACCGTCGTCGCCCTGTTGGCCGCTGAGCCCGTCACCGACGCCGCCGCAACGCTTTCCGGGCTCACCGGCCGCCCCGCGCGGACCGTGGCCGGCGAACCCGCGGCGGCCGCGCGCGGTGCGCAGACCACACCGGGGCTGCCGCCGGGGTCGGTGGTGTGCGATATCGGCGGCGGCACAGTCGATCTGATCGGGCAGGGCCGCACGGTCACCGCTGCCGGCGCCGGCGAGACGATCACCACCGCGGTCTCCCGGGTGCTCGGGATTCCGCGCGCCCTGGCCGAGCGGGTCAAACGGACACCGGCGCTGCGGGTGGAGGGTCCGCATGTCGCCCACGAGGAGGACGGCCGCCGGGTGTTCCTCGACAGCCCGGCGTCCGCCGACGCGATCGGCCGGTTGTGCACCCGCGGCAGTGCCGGGCTGGTGCCGTTCTCGCACCGGTTGGCGGCCGAGGAGTGGCGCAGCCTGCGGCTGGCGATCAAACAGGAGACGGTCGCGGCGAACATCGCGCGGTGCCTGGCGACGTTCGACGAACCGCCGAGCGCGCTGGTGCTGGCCGGTGGCGGTGCGCTCGACGACGAACTGCTGCGGACGGTGGGCGAGTCGTTACGGCCGGCGCGGGTCGTGGTGGGCCGGGCCGACATCGACGGGGTGCACGGTCCGCGGTTCGCGGTGGCCTCCGGTCTGGTGCACCTCTACGCCGAGGACCGGGTGGGGTCGACCTCGCCCGCGTGAGGACGCCTCAGGCGGCGGGCTGGTCCTTCTCGTCGGTGCTGGTGTCGCTGTCGGTACCGGTGGTGCCGTTGTCGGCGGGGTCGTTCGTCGCGGAGTCCTGGCGTGACGGCTCCGGTTCGGCTGCCGGTGTGGTGTCGGCCCGGTGCTTGCCCTTGGGTCCGCCGAAGACATTGCGCAGCAACGTGTTCCGCTTCACCGAAGGCTTGCTCTCGGGTTCGTCGGCCTTCTGCGGCTCGGGTTCGGACTGCTCGGCCGGCTTCTCGTCGGGCGCAACGGCCTTCGGCGCGACCTTCTTCATGGCCGCGGCGGTCTCGATGATCCGATCGGGCGGGGTGATCAGCGAGAACCGCGTCGGCTTGTCCGCGTTCTGGTAGTCGCGGTCGGTGTAGCCCATGTCGACGAGCAGGCGCAGCGTCGGTTCGACGGCGCCGACGAACGGTTCGACCACCACGGTGGTGCCGGTGGCGGCCGCCAGATCGCGGATCGGCTGCAGCAGCGGCAGATGTTCGGCACGGACCAGGATGTAGGTGTCGGTGCCGCCCGCCTCGCTGGTGACCACCTTCACCGCCTTCGGGGCGGTCTCCAGGTCGACGTTGTCGGGGCCCTGGTCGCCGTGCACGTAGACCAGACCCGCGAGGGCGTTGGCGAGTGACAGCGGGTTCGCATACGCCGGGAAGTCGCCGATCAGGTCGTACTCGAGCGTCACGAACGTCTCGTCGTAAGGTGACGGCGCCGCGGCACCGGTGCTCGTGAAGCCGGGGAGCCGCAGACCGGGGAATCGGGAGTAGACGCCGCCGTTGGGGACGAACGGGGCGGCGATGAACATGAACGCGACGTCATCGGTGTTCGGCGCACCGGACGCGACGAGTCCGCGCTTGTACCGCTCGGCGACCAGCGAACCCTCTGAGTAGCCGACGATCAGCACGGAACCGGAGGCGGCGTCGACCGCGTCGCCCAACGGTTTCTGACCGGCGGCCACGCTGGGGTCCACGGGCAGTTCCGCCGGGTACTGGACCCCGACGAACGTCTCCCCGGGCTGTACCAACTCGCCCTCGAACTTGTTCGGGATCCGGTCGCTCGTCGGGTTCCGCCAGCCGCCGACACCGATCACCGTGTCAGCGGTGGGAATCGTGGCGGCGGTCGCGTTGGTGGCGTGGCCCAGGGCGAGCGCGGTGGAGATCGCGGCGGTGGCGCCGGCGAAGAAGGCGGGGGCGGCAGCTGTGCGCCGCGCCTTGCGATGTTTGGCCAAGGTCGTGCTTTCTGGGAGCGTGGGCGAAGAGCGCCGGACTCGAAGGCTACCGCACAGCAAACAAAAGACGGCGGCGGACCGTCGGCCCGCCGCCGTCTCTGTGCATACGCAAGTACTACGGGCAGGTGACCTCGATCTCGAACGGTTTGGTCACCGGCTGCAGCGGGTTGGCCATGTCGACGCCGGTCGCATTGCCCTTGATGTTGTAGGTCTTGTCGTCCTTCTCCACCTCGGCGTTGCCCTGCCCGGTGCCCTGCTGGAAGCCGAGGGTCACGCCGTTGACGTTGCCGAGTCCGACCGACTGCACGGTCGGCGGATCGGCCTCGGTCACCACCGCGCCGATCCCGGTGGTGGCCTGACCGATGGCGATGTTGAGGTTGCCGCCCATGGAGGTGCAGGCGACGGTGCCCTGGATGTTCTGGTCCTGACCGTCGATCACGACCTTTGCGGCGCCGGGAGCCGAGGTGGCCTCGGCCGATGCGCTCGCCGTGGCGGTGTCGCTCGACTCCGCCGATGTGGTCGACTCGGAGGAACCGCTGTCCGAGGAACAGCCCGCCAGGCCTGCGATCGCGATCGCCGCGCCGCCCACGCTCACCAGGAACCCACGTTTCACAATCGATCTCCTTCGGTCTACGCGGCCCCGTCGTCAATGGCGGGGCCGTCCCGAGCAGTATCGGTGTGCGGGCCTCCGCCGATCATGATAATTGGGAAAATCCGCTTGCCGACGCGAGTAAGTTCGCGGTCATGCAGACGCTGCGCACCCCGGACGAACGGTTTCTGGCTCTGCCCGACTTCCCTTATACGCCAGGCTATTCCGACATCGACGACGGTGACGGTGGCCGGCTGCGGGTGGCCTGGGTGCAGGATGGGCCTGACGACGGCGAACCGGTGTTGATGCTGCACGGCGAGCCGTCGTGGTCGTTCCTGTACCGCAAGATGATCCCGATCCTGGCGGGCGCGGGGTTCCGCGTCGTCTGCCCCGACCTCGTCGGGTTCGGCCGTTCCGACAAGCCCACGCGCGTCGAGGACCACACCTACGCCCGCCACGTCGAGTGGATGCGCACGCTCGCGTTCGATGTGCTCGACCTGCGCGGGGTGACGCTGGTGGGGCAGGACTGGGGTGGGCTGATCGGGCTGCGGTTGGCCGCCGAACACCCCGACCGGTTCGCCCGCATCGTCGTCGCGAATACCGGGCTGCCGACCGGGGATTTCCCGATGCCCGACATCTGGTGGCAATTCCGCAACGCGATCCAGACTGTGGACGATCTCGACGTGGGGCGATGGGTTCAGGCCGGATGTGCTCATCCGATGTCCGACGAGGTGCGCGCCGCCTACGACGCCCCGTTCCCCGACGACTCCTACTGCGCAGGCCCCCGCGCGATGCCGCTGCTTGTGCCCACCACGCCCGAGGACCCGGCGTCGGCGGCGAACCGCGCGGCGTGGGCGGCGCTGTCCGCCAGCGACACCCCGATGCTCGTCGCGTTCAGCGACAGCGATCCGATCACCGGCGCGATGGCGCCGATCTTCGCCCGCGAGATGCGCGGCGCCGCGGGCATCGACCACCCGACGATCCGCGAAGCGGGACACTTCCTGCAGGAGGACGCGGGCGAGGACCTCGCCCGGGCGGTCGTCGAGTTCTGCCGCAGGCGGTCCTGTTGAATACGTGACGTGGATCAGCAGTTCTTCACCGTCGAGGCCGAGCTGCCCGGGCGACGCGGCCGGGCCGGGGTGATCCGCACCCCGCACGGGGAGATCCGCACCCCCGCGTTCATCGCCGTCGGCACCCAGGCCACCGTCAAGGCGGTGCTACCGGAGACCATGCGCGAGCTCGGCGCCCAGGCGGTACTCGCCAACGCCTACCACCTCTATCTGCAACCCGGCCCGGACGTGGTCGCTGCCGCGGGCGGGCTCGGCGCCTTCATGAACTGGCCCGGCCCCACGTTCACCGACAGCGGCGGGTTCCAGGTCCTGTCGCTGGGTGCCGGGTTCCGCAAGGTGCTGGCGATGGACGCCAACAGAGTGCAGGCCGACGACGTCATCGCCAAGGGCAAGGAACGCCTGGCCGTGGTCGACGACGACGGCGTCACCTTCCGGTCGCACCTCAACGGCACCACCCACAGATTCACCCCGGAGGTGTCGATCGGCATCCAGCACCAACTGGGCGCCGACATCATCTTCGCCTTCGACGAGTTGACGACCCTGGTCAACACGCGCGGCTACCAGGAGGATTCGGTCCGCCGCACCCACCGCTGGGCGGAGCGCTGTCTGGCCGAGCACCGCAAGCTGTCGCTGGAGAACCACGAGAAGCCGCCGCAGGCGCTGTTCGGTGTGGTCCAGGGCGCGCAGTACGAAGACCTCCGGCGGCAGGCCGCCCGCGAGCTGACCGAGATCCTCGACGAGGACGGCCGGGGTTTCGACGGATACGGCATCGGCGGCGCGCTGGAGAAGCAGAACCTCGCCACCATCGTCGGCTGGGTCACCAGCGAACTGCCCGACGACAAACCGCGCCACCTGCTGGGGATCAGCGAACTCGACGACCTGTTCGCCGCGGTCGAGGCCGGCGCCGACACCTTCGACTGTGTGTCGCCGTCACGGGTCGCCCGCAACGCCGCTGTGTACTCGGCGACCGGGCGGTACAACATCACCGGTTCGCGCTACCGCCGCGACTTCACGCCGATCGACGCCGAATGCGACTGCTACACCTGCGCTCACTACACCCGCGGGTACATCCACCACCTGTTCAAGGCCAAGGAGATGCTGGCCTCGACGCTGTGCACGATCCACAACGAACGCTTCGTCGTCCGCCTCGTCGACCAGATCCGGGCCTCGATCGTCGCGGGCAACTTCGACGAACTCCGCGAGCACGTGCTCGGGCGGTACTACGCCGCGCGTGGACAATGAGTGGATGACCGCGACCGCGGACCCCCGGGCGCTGCTTGGCCGGCTGCTCGACCCGGCCAACCGGGCCGACCCCTACCCGCTGTACGCGGACTTCCGGGCGGCCGGACCGTTGGCGTCGCCCGAAGCCAACCTGGTGGTGTTCTCCGCCTTCGCCGACTGCGACGAGGTGCTGCGGCACCCCGCATCGGCCAGCGACCGGCTGAAGTCGACGGTCGCGCAACGGGAGATCGCCGCCGGCGCCGTCGCGCGCCCGTTCGGGACCCCCGGGTTCCTGTTCCTCGATCCGCCGGACCACACCCGGTTGCGCCGGCTGGTCAGCTCGGCGTTCGTGCCCAGGGTGGTCAAGGCGCTCGAACCCGAGATCGTGTCGCTGGTCGACTCGCTGCTGGATGCGGTGGCGGCCAGGGGCGAGTTCGACGTCATCGCCGATCTGGCCTATCCGCTGCCGGTGGCGGTGATCTGCCGTCTGCTCGGGGTGCCGCTGGAAGACGAACCCCAGTTCAGCCGCGCGTCGGCGTTGCTCGCCCAGTCGCTGGACCCGTTCGTCACCGTCACCGGTCAGGCCGCGCAGGGGGCCGAGGACCGGCTGGAGGCGGGGCTGTGGCTGCGGGGTTACCTGCGCGAGCTGATCGCCAAGCGCCGCGTCGAACCGCGCGACGACCTGATCTCCGGACTGATCGCCGCCGAGGAGGCCGGTGACCAGCTCACCGAGGACGAGATCGTCGCCACCTGCAACCTGCTGCTGGTGGCCGGACACGAGACGACGGTCAACCTGATCGCCAACGCGATACTGGCGATGCTGCGACACCCCGCGGCATGGGATGCGCTGGCGGCGGAGCCGCAGCGGGCGTCCGCGGTCGCGGAGGAGACGCTGCGTTTCGACCCGCCGGTCCAGCTGGTCGGCCGCATCGCCGCCGAGGACATGACGGTCAACGGGGTCACGGTGCCCAAGGGCGACAGCATGCTGCTTCTGCTGGCCGCCGCGCACCGCGATCCGGACGCCTTCGACCGGGCCGACACGTTCGACCCGGACCGTTCCAACCTCCGGCACCTCGGGTTCGGCAAGGGGCCGCACTTCTGCCTCGGGGCGCCGCTGGCCCGGTTGGAGGCCGCCGTCGCCCTGTCGGCGGTGACCGCCCGGTTCCCCGACGCCCGGTTGGCGGCCGAACCGGTCTACAAGCCGAACCTCACGCTGCGCGGTTTGGGAACGCTTTCCGTCGCCATTTAGCACCTTTGGTGTGGAAACCGTTGTCGAAGCCGGGCATGGCCCCGGAATCCGTATTAGGGTGCCGGTCATGCGAATCCTGTTGGTGGGTGCCGGCGGTGTCGGTTCGGCGTTCTGCGCGATCGCCGCGCGCCGTGAATTCTTCGAGCAGATCGTCGTCTGCGACTACGACGAGGCCAGGGCCCGCCGGGCCGCCGAGGCGGTGGGCGACGCGCGGTTCGTCGCGGCACGGGTGGATGCCACGTCGGCCGATGCGGTCGCGGCGCTGGTGCGCGAACACGCGATCACCCACGTCATGAACGCCGTCGACCCGCGGTTCGTCATGCCGATCTTCAACGGTGCGCTGGCCGGGGGAGCGGACTACCTCGACATGGCGATGAGCCTGTCGCGACGCCACCCGGAACAGCCCTACGAGTTGACCGGGGTGAAACTCGGCGACGAGCAGTTCGCCGCCGAGGCCGACTGGTCCGCGGCCGGTCGCCTGGCCCTGGTGGGCATCGGCGTGGAGCCCGGGCTGTCGGACGTGTTCGCCCGCTACGCCGCCGATCACCTGTTCTCCGACATCGACGAACTCGGCACCCGCGACGGGTCGAACCTCACGGTCGACGGTTACGACTTCGCGCCGTCGTTCTCGATCTGGACGACCATCGAGGAATGCCTGAACCCTCCGGTGATCTGGGAGGACGGCCGCGGCTGGTTCGTCACCGAACCGTTCAGCGAACCGGAGGTCTTCGACTTCCCGGACGGCATCGGTCCGGTCGAATGCGTCAACGTCGAGCACGAAGAGGTGCTGCTGATGCCGCGTTGGGTCAAATGCAGACGCGCGACGTTCAAATACGGTCTGGGCGCGGAGTTCATCGACGTGCTCAAGACGCTGCACAAGCTGGGGCTGGACCGCACCGACACGGTGACCGTCGGCAGCGGCAAGGGCCCGGTCGAGGTGTCCCCGCGCGACGTGGTGGCCGCGTGTCTGCCCAACCCGGCCACGCTCGGCCCCAACATGCGCGGCAAGACCTGCGCCGGGCTCTGGGTCACGGGAACCGGCAGGGACGGCAACCCGCGGTCGACGTACCTGTATCACGTGGTGGACAACGAGTGGTCGATGGCCGAATACGGCCACCAGTGCGTCGTCTGGCAGACCGCCATCAATCCCGTTGTGGCACTGGAACTCCTGGCCAACGGCACCTGGAGCGGGGCCGGTGTGCTCGGACCGGAGGCGTTCGACGCGGTGCCGTTCCTGGAACTGCTGACCGCCTACGGCTCACCGTGGGGGGTCAAGGAGCTGACGCCGTAGCCGCGGATGGGCTAACTTACAACTCGTAAGTTGACTCCGCGGAGGTCGGGATGAGCACAGACACACGTCGCTTCGTCGTCATCGGCGGGGGGCTGGCGGGCCTCGCGTCGGCCGTCTGGCTGGCCGAGGCCGGCCGCGACGTCGTCCTGCTCGAGCGGCGTGGCAGGCTCGGCGGCCGCACCCACGCCATGCGGGCCGACCAGGTCGACGACGTGCCCGACAACGGCCAGCACGTGATCGCCAGCGGCTACCACCACCTGTACCGCTACCTCGACAGCGTCGGCACCCGCGAACACCTCGCCTTCCCCAAGGTCTCCACGCTGCGCTGGCCCGACGGCCGCAAGACGACGATGCAGACCACGGGACTCGGTGCGCTGCGCACCCTGTTCGGTGTGCACCCCGACGCCGGTGTCGGTGACCGGCTCCGGGCCGCACGCGCCACGCTCAGACTGGGCTGGCAGGCGCTGCGCCAGCCAGCCGACCTGGCGGACCTGACCACCGAGCAGTGGTTCGAGCGGGTCGGTATGCCCGCCCCGGCACGAGAAGCGTTGTGGGACTGGCTCGCCCTGGGCATCGCCGCGGAACCGGTGTCGAAGGAATCGGCGAAGGTCTTCGCCAACGTGATGGCGACCGGCATCAGGCTCGGTCTGCGACACCGCATCCCGGTGACGATCGGTTATCCGACGGTCGATCTCGACACGCTCTACATCTCCGGTGCGGTCAAGGTGTTCGAGGAACACGGTGTCGACGTGCGGTACCGCGCCGTGGCGCGCCGCATCCACATCGACGGCGGCGTCGTCACCGGGGTGTCGCTCGCCGACGGCACGCACATCCCCGCCGACGCGGTGGTCTGCGCCGTGCCGAACTCGAACATCGAGGGTCTGCTCGACGATCTGCCCGAACACGCCGAGATCTACGCCGCCGCAGACAAACTCGGCCACACCCCGATCGTCAGCACCAACCTCTACCTGGACCGGCCGCTGGGCACCGAGACGGCGTTCGAGGGGTTGATCGGCGGCACCGGCGTCATCGACGAGGTCTTCGACCGGCAGATCATGCACGGCCGCCGCACCGACCGCGCGTGGCTGTACTGCCTGACCACCAGCGGCGCCTACGAACAGATCACGAAGACCAGCGACGAGATCGTCGCCGAGCAGATGGCCCTGCTGAGGCGTTACTACCCGGCCGCCCGGCACGCCAATGTCCTTCAGGCGCAGGTGGTCCGGATGCCGAAGGCCACCTTCTCCCAGGTGGTCGGCACCGATGCGCTGCGGCCGCCGCAGCGGACCTCGGTGCCGTCACTGGTCCTCGCCGGTGACTGGACCGCGACCAACTGGTCGGCCACGATGGAGAGCGCCGTCGAGAGCGCCGCCACGGCGGTGCGGCTGCTGCTCGCCCAGCATCCGTGACGCACACGCCCCGCCGCCGGATGTCGGGTGCCGACCGGCGCGCGCAACTCCTCGACATCGCCCGCGACATCGTCGCCGCGGACGGATTCACCGCGCTGTCCATCGACCGGATCGCCCACACCGCAGGCGTCACCCGCACCGTCGTCTATCAGCAGTTCACCGATCTGGCCGGGGTGATGACGGCCCTGCTCGACCGCGAATCGGCGATCGCCTTCGCGGGTCTGCGCAGTGTCGACTGGGAACGGGCCGAACCCGACGCGGACCGGTTGGGCCGCGGAATTCTGGCGTATCTTCAAGCGGCGCCGGTGAGTTGGCGGATCTTCCTGCGCCCACCGGACGGCGCCCCACCGCAGGTGCGTGCGCGCATCGAACTGGGACGGGCCTACGCAAGGGGGGTCGCGGCCCGGCACATGTCCCGTGCGCTGGGCACGGCCGTCGACCCGGACGGCCCGACGCAGCGAATCCTGTTGGCCGCCATCGAGGAACTGGCACTGCTGCACCTCGAGGATCCGGCGGGCTGCCCCGACGAGACCGTGGTGTCCTATCTGCGGTCGCTGCTGTGGTGGGCCGAACGGGCCGAGATCACAGCGGGTTGAGGATCCGGTCGAGGAACTGCCGCGTCCGCTCCTCCTTCGGATCGCCGATCACCGCCTCGGGCGGCCCCTGCTCGAGGATGACGCCACGGTCGGTGAACAGCACCTGATTCGACACCTGCCGCGCGAACTGGATCTCGTGGGTGACCACGACCAGCGTCCACCCCTCCACCGCCAGATCCTTGATGACCGAGAGCACCTCACCGACCAGTTCGGGATCGAGTGCGGAGGTCGGCTCGTCGAACAGCACGACCTCGGGCCGCAACGCCAGCGCGCGGGCGATCCCGACCCGCTGCTGCTGACCGCCCGAGAGTTGGTAGGGGTACTGGTCGCGTTTCTCCGCCAGCCCCACCTGAGTGAGCAGTTCGACGGCCGCCGCCTCGGCCTCCTCCCTGGGCCGCTTCTGCACGACGATCGGACCCTCGGTGACGTTCTGCAGGACCGTCTTGTGCGGGAACAGGTTGTGGGACTGGAAGACGAACCCGCTCTGCATCCGGTAGCGGCGCAACTCGTCCTTGGACACCGGTTTGGCGAAGTCGATGCTGACTCCGTTCTCCCCGCCGATGCACACGGTTCCGGCGTCGGGCACGTCGAGGGCGTTGAGTGCGCGCAGCAGCGTCGTCTTCCCGGACCCCGACGGACCGATGATCGTGGTCACCGACCCTGCCGGCACCCGGAACGACACCCCTTTGAGCACTTCGTTGTCGCCGAAGGCCTTGTGCAAACCCTCGGCGACCACCCGATCCTCGGTCATCTCGCCACGTACCTTTCCAGCCGGCGCTCGATGCGGCCCTGACCGAACGACAACACCAGGCAGATCACCCAGTAGTACACCGCGGCGGTGCCGTACAGCGCGAAGAACTCGAACGTCGGGGCCGCGACGATCTGCGCCTGCCGCAGCAGTTCGGTCACCAGGATGGTCGACGCCAGTGAGGTGTCCTTGACCAGGGAGATCAGCGTGTTCGACAGCGGCGGTACGGCCACCCGGGCGGCCTGCGGCAGCACGATGCGGCGCAGCGACGTCGGGTAGTTCATGCCGATCGTCTCGGCGGCCTCCCACTGACCCTTCGGGATGGACAGGATCGCCGAGCGGATGATCTCGGCGGCGTACCCGCCGACGTTGAGCGAGAACGCGATCACCGCCGCCGGGAACGGGTCGATCCGGATCCCGAACTCCGGCAGCGCGAAGAACACGATGAACAACTGCACGAGCAGTGGGGTGCCGCGGATGATCGAGATATAGAAGCGGGCGACGTTGGTCAGCACCACATTCGGCGACAACCGGGCCAGCGCGACCCCGAGCGCGATCACCAGACCGATAGCGAAGCTGATGACTGTCAGCGGGATCGTCATCGTCAGCGCCGCCCGCGCGAGCGGCCACAGGTTGTCGAGGATCAGCTGCCACGTGGAACGGGGAGCGCCCGCGGTGTCCGCTTGATCGGACTCCGGCGCACCTGAGGCGTTGGCCTTGAGGTACCGCTGGGAGATCTCGGCAAGCGTGCCGTCGGCGCGCAGTTCGTCGAGTGCCCGGTTGAGTTCGGGCAGCAGGCCGCTGTCCTTGCGGGCGGCGAAGCCCTGTTCGCTCTTCTCACCGACCGTGCCCGCGATCTTCACCGAGGTGTCGCCCGTTTCGGCGAGGTAGGCGTACACCGCGATGCTGTCGTTGACGACGACGTCGACCCGGCCCTGATTGAGCAGCGTGATGGCCTGGGTGAAACCCTCCACGGCCTCCACCCGCGCCCCGGCCTCACGCGCGACCTCCGACCAGTTGCTGGTCGCGTTCTCGGCGGCGACCTTGCCCGCGAGATCGTCGAGCGTGGTGATCGAATCGTCGTCGGCGCGGGTGACGATCACTCCCTCGCCCACCGAATACGGTTGTGACAGGTCGTATTTCGCCCGCCGCTCGGCGTTGATGGTCACCTCGTTGGCGACCACGTCGAACCGGCCCGCCTCCAGGGCGGCGAACATCGCGTCCCACGGCGTCTCCACGAACTCGGCGCGCACTCCGATCTTGTCGGCCACCGCGCGCGCCACGTCGACGTCGTAGCCGACCAGTTGACCGGAGGCGTCGTGATAGCTGAACGGGGCGTACACCCCCTCGGTGCCGACCCGCAGCACGCCCGCCGACTTGATCGGCTCGTCGCTGCCGTCATCCGCCGATGCGCAGGACGCCACGGTCAGGACGGCGAGCAGCAGCAGGAGCGCCCGAAGAAACCTCACCGGCGGACGCTAACAAGCCCGCCGCCGCCACAGAAGGGTTCCGATCAGTCCGGCACGTATATCCACGGGTGCCGCGGCAGCCGGGCCGGGTCGAACTCCGCCAGCATCGCGTCGACGTCGGCCCCGGCGAAGCCCAGCGAATCGGCGATCCGGCGCAGCGCCGTGTGCGCCCCGATCTCGGCGAGGGTCACGGCACCGTCGCGTTTGGCCAGCCGGGCGCCGTCGGTGTTGAGCACCAGCGGCACGTGGGCATACGTCGGCTCTGGATACCCGAGCAGCCGCGCCAGATACGCCTGCCGCGGCGACGACGACAGCAGGTCGTCGCCGCGAACCACCTGGTCGACACCCGCAGCCGCATCGTCGACCACCACGGCCAGGTTGTAGGCGGGCACACCGTCCCCGCGGCGGACCACGAAGTCGTCGACGATGCCGGTGTGGGCGCCGTGCAGCAGGTCGGTGACGGTGTAGGTGATCACGTCGGTGCGCAACCGCAGTGCGGGCGGACGGCCCGTCTCACGGCGGCGCGCGTCGCGTTCGGCGTCGGTGAGATCGCGGCAGATGCCGGGGTAGGCCCCCTGCGGTGCGTGCGGCGCACGCGGCGCCTGCGCGATGTCCTTTCTGCTGCAATAGCATTCGTACACCATGCCGGCGTCGACCAGACCGTCGATGACGCCGTCGTAGCGGTCGCGGTGCGCGGACTGGTATTCGGCCGGTCCGTCCCAGGTCAGGCCCAGTGCGGCCAGGTCGACGAGTTGGCGGGCGGCGATGTCGGAATCGGTGCGGTAGTCGAGGTCCTCGACGCGCATGAGGAACCGCCGACCGGTCGACCGGGCGAAGAGCCAGGCGAGCACGGCGGTGCGCAGGTTGCCGATGTGCAGATCGGCCGACGGGCTCGGCGCGAACCGGCCCGCGGGGGAGCGGGTCACGACCGCAATCTAGCCGCCTGAGCGCGTCGGTTCGGATTCTGGCGGTCCCACCCCGTACGCTTACGTGTGACCGCCGTGGACACATACATCTGGGGGACGCCGTGGCGAAAGACCTGACCCAAGTTCAACTGCTGACCGAGCTCGAACCGCTCGTGGAGGCCAATCTCAACCGGCATCTGCGCATGCGCAAGGACTGGAACCCGCACGACTTCATCCCGTGGTCGGACGGCAAGAACTACTACGCCCTCGGTGGCCAGGACTGGGAGCCCGAACAGTCGCAGCTGTCCGAGGTGGCCAGGACCGCGATGGTGCAGAACCTGCTCACCGAGGACAACCTGCCGTCGTATCACCGCGAGATCGCGATGAACTTCAGCCTCGACGGGGCGTGGGGTCAGTGGGTCAACCGCTGGACGGCCGAGGAGAACCGGCACGGCATCGCGCTGCGCGACTACCTCACCGTCACCCGCGCGGTCGACCCGGTGGAGCTCGAGGAACTGCGTGTCGAGCAGATGACCCGCGGGTTCTCGCCCGGGCAGAACGGGCAGGGCGAAGAGGCGCTGTTCGCGAGGAGCCTGTTCGACTCGGTCATCTACGTGTCGTTCCAGGAACTCGCGACCCGCGTCTCGCACCGCAACACCGGCAAGGCGTGTAACGACCCGATCGCCGATCAGCTGCTGCAGCGGATCTCCGCCGACGAGAACCTGCACATGATCTTCTACCGCGACGTGTCCGAGGCCGGCTTCGACATCGCGCCCGACCAGGCCATGCACTCGCTGCACCACGTGTTGCGCAACTTCAAGATGCCCGGCTACACCTGCCCGACTTCCGGCGGAAGGCCGTCGTGATCGCCGTCGGCGGTGTCTACGACCCGCGGATCCACCTCGACGACGTGGTGATGCCGGTGCTCAAGAAGTGGCGCATCTTCGAGCGTGAGGACTTCACCGGTGAGGCCGCCCGCATGCGCGACGACCTCGGGGTGCTGGTCGAGGAGCTCGAGGAGACGTGCGAGAAATTCGAGACCGCCAAACAGCGCCGCCTCGAACGCGAAGCCAAGATGGCCGAGAACCGCGCGGCCAAACAGGCGGCCAAGCAGGCCGTCTCCGTCTGACTCAGCCGAGCCCCGGCACGATGTCGCCGAGGCGGAAGGTGACCGGCTGCTCGAGTTGCGCGTAGGTGCACGAGCGCGGGTCGCGGTCGGGACGCCAGCGGTTGAACTGGGCGGTGTGGCGGAATCGCCGCCCCTCCATGTGGTCGTACCGCACCTCGACCACCCGTTCGGGCCGCAACGGCACGAACGACAGATCCTTGCCCGCGTTCCAGCGCGACCCGCCCCCGTAGCGGCGCACCACGTCGGGATCGGCGTGGGCGGCCCAGTTCCACGGATGCTCGTCGAAGGTGGCCACCAGCGGCTGCAGCTCGGCGAACAGGGCCCGCCGCCGCGCCATCGGAAACGCCCCGATCACGCCCACCGACGCCAGCTCGCCGTCGTCGGTGTACAGACCGAGCAGCAGCGACCCGATGGCGTCGTCGCCCGATTTGTGCAGCCGGTACCCGGCGACCACGCAGTCGGCCGTGCGCTGGTGTTTGACCTTGAACATCACCCGCTTGTCCGGCAGATACGGTCCGTCGAGCGGTTTGGCGATCACCCCGTCGAGGCCGGCGCCCTCGAATTCGTGGAACCAGCGCCGTGCCGTGTCGACGTCGACGGTGGCCGGCGTGACGTGGAATGTGTGGCCGCCGGTGAGCACGCGTTCAAGTTCGGCCCGCCGTTCGACGAACGGCCGCGACGTATAGTCGGTGTCGCCCAGCGCAAGCAGGTCGAACGCGATGAACGACGCCGGCGTCTTCTCGGCCAGCATCCGCACCCGCGACGCCGCCGGATGCAACCGCAACTGCAGCGCCTCGAAGTCCAGTCCGTCGGCGGTGGCGATGACGATCTCGCCGTCGATCACACACCGCGCCGGAAGCTCCGCGCGGGCCGCCTCGACGAGTTCGGGGAAGTACCGGGTCATCGGCCGCTCGTTGCGGCTGCCGAGTTCCACCTCGTCGCCATCGCGGAACACGATCGACCGGAACCCGTCCCACTTGGGTTCGTAGGACGCGCCGAGCGGGATGTCCGTGACCGCCTTCGACAGCATCGGCGCAATCGGGGGTGAAACGGGAAGTTGCACCCAGCTATTGTCGCCGAGACACGTACTATACGGCCGTACAGCGCGACGAGAGGCGACCCATGGCCAGCTACGACTACATCATCACCGGAGCCGGATCGGCCGGTTGCGTCCTGGCCAATCGGCTGTCGGAGGATCCGAGACTCAACGTGCTGCTGCTCGAGGCAGGCGGCGGCGATCGCAATCTGTGGTTCCACATCCCCAAGGGTTCGGGAAAGCTCTTCGAGAGCGAAAAGCACATGTGGCACTACGAGACCACGCCGTTCGGACCCGATCAGCACGTCGAGCAGTGGATGCGCGGGAAGGCGCTCGGCGGGTCGAGTTCGATCAACGGACTGCTCTACAACCGCGGCAACCGCGCCGACTACGACGGGCTGGAGCGGTTGGGCAACAAGGGGTGGGGCTGGGATGAGATCCTGCCCATCTTCAAGGGATTCGAGAACAACGAGTTCGGTCCGTCCGCGACGCGCGGGACCGGCGGCCCGCTGAACATCTCCGTCCCCCGCGACCCCGACCCGCTGTGCGAGGAGATGATCGACGCCGCGACCCGGATCGGGATGTCCCGCGTCGAGGACATCAACGAATCCGACGCCGAACGCATCGGATACGCGACCTCGACGATCCGCAAGGGGCGCCGCGTCAGCGCCGCGACTGCGTTCCTCAAGCCCGCAATGCGGCGCCCAAACCTGACCGTGCGCACCGGCGCGCTCGTCCACCGGGTGATCATCGAGGGCGGGCGCGCGGCCGGGGTCGAGGTCACGACGCCCAGCGGTGTCGAACGGCTCCGCGCCACCCGCGAGGTGATCGTGTCGATGGGCAGCCTCAACTCGCCGAAGCTGCTCCAGCTCTCCGGTATCGGGCCACGCGAGGTGCTCTCGGCCGCCGGGGTGGAGGTCCGCCTGGAACGCGACAACGTCGGTCGTGGACTGCGTGAACACCGTTGCGCGACTCTGCGTTACGGGCTCAACGAGGATCTCGGTTACAACAGGTACCTCGCAACGAGTATGGGGCAGGCGCTCACCGGGATGAAATACCTCGCCACACGCAAGGGGCCACTCGCCGCGCCGTCGTTCGACGTCGTCGGCTTCGTGAAAACGCGGCCCGACGAAGAACGCCCCGACGGGCAGGTGATGATGGGCCCGTACACGTTGCCGCCCTACAACGTCGGCGAACCCGTCTCCATCCAGCGCGAGCCGGGCGTGTCCTGCCTCGGCATGGTGTTGCGGCCGACGTCCGAGGGGTATATCGAGATCACCTCGGCCGATCCCGCCGCGGCGCTGAGGATCAACCCCAACTATCTGGGCACCGACTACGACCGCGAGACGACGGCCGGTCTACTCCGCAGGATGCGTGCGATCTTCGAGCAGTCACCGATCGCCGGCCGCATCAGCCACGAGACCTATCCTGGTCCGGGGGTGCAGAGCGATGACCAACTCGTCGACGCCGCGCTCGACGGGGGTTACTGCGGCTACCACGCCGTCGGGACCTGCGCGATGGGGCCCAGCGACCACGACGTGGTCGACCATCAGCTCCGGCTCAGGGGAGTGGACGGACTGCGCGTCGTCGACTGTTCGGTGATGCCGACGATCGTGGCCGGCAACCTCAACGGCCCGATCATGGCAATGGCCTGGCGGGCAGCGGATTTCATCCTGCACGGGTGCTGAACCGGCCGTGTGTGCTATACATTTGTATAGCGGTGGCGAGGAGTAGTGGTGAGTCGAGTAGCGGTGGTGACCGGCGGCGCGTCGGGCCTGGGCGAGGCGATCTGCGCCGGGCTGGCCGCTGACGGCCATCGGGTCGCCGTCCTGGACGTCGACCTCGGTGCGGCCGAGAAACTCGCCGCCGGGTTGCGCGAACGCGGGGCGCACGCGATGGCCGTGCAGGCCGACGTCTCCGAGGAACCGTCGGTCGAGTCGGCATTCGCCGCGGTACGAGCCGAATTCGGCCCGGTCGGGATTCTCGTGACCAGCGCAGCGATCGGCGGCTTCACCCGCTTCGACAAGATCACCCTCGACGAATGGAACCGCTACCTCGCGGTGAACCTCACCGGCACGTTCCTGAGTATCCGGTCCGCGCTCGGCGACATGGTCGCGGCGAAATGGGGTCGGGTCGTGACGATTTCGTCGGCCGCGGGTCAACAGGGCGCGCCGCGACAGGGACACTATTCGGCCACCAAGGGCGGCGTCATCGCACTGACCAAGACGGTGGCCCGCGACTACGCCCGCCACGGAGTCACCGCGAACTCCGTCCCCCCGTTCGCGATCGAGACCCCGATGCTTCGCCGACAGCAGGCCGAAGGCAAACTCCCGCCCGCCGAATACCTGACGCAGGCGATCCCGGCGGGCCGGGTGGGCGCCCCCGAGGACGTGGCCGCAGTGTGTTCGTTCCTGTGTTCGGAGGCCGCCGGCTACGTCACCGGTCAGGTCATCGGCGTCAACGGAGGGGCAGTGATGTGAGTACCCGACCCGACCAGGCGGTGAGCTACCACTTCGACCGGCACAGCCAGGACTACCGCGAGCGGTTTCTCGACATCACCCACGAGATGCACCGGAAGTGCCCGCTGGCGTGGACCGACACCTACGACGGGCACTGGGTCGCGGCGGGCAGCGCGGAGGTGTTCGAGCTGGCGCGCTGCCCCCACGTGTCCAACGATCACGACGTGCACCACGAACGCCGCGGATACAAAGGCATCTCGATCCCGACCATGATCGAGGCGGAGAACTTCCGGGGCGGCATGCTCGAGATGGACGATCCGGAGCACCGCCACTACCGAACGGTCCTGAATCCGTACCTGTCTCCGGCCGCCGTCAAGCGCTGGGAACCGTTCGTCGACGAGCTCGTGCGCGCGTGCCTCGACGACCACATCGAGTCCGGCCGAATCGACTTCGTCGACGACCTGGCCAACGTCGTGCCCGCGGTGCTGACCCTGGCGATGCTCGGTGTGTCGCTGGAGAAGTGGTCGATCTACAACGAACCGGCGCACGCCTCGGTCTACACACCGCCTGATTCGCCGGATGCCGAACGGGTGCGCGAGCTCTTCATGGCCATGGGCGTGGATCTGTTCGCGAACCTCATGGAGATCCGCGCGAACCCCCGCCCGGGCATCATCGACGCGCTGGCCACGATACGCATCGACGGCGAACCGCCACCCGACATCGAGCTCATCGGGATGCTCAACCTGCTGATCGGCGGCGGCTTCGACACGACGACAGCACTGACCGCGCATGCGCTGGAATGGCTGTCCGAACATCCCGACGAACGAACCCGACTGAGCCGGGAGCGCGATACCCTCCTGAACCCGGCCACCGAGGAGTTCCTGCGCTACTTCACTCCCGCGCCGGGTGATGGCCGCACCATCGCCGAGGACATGGCCCTGGGTGATGCCGAGCTGCGGGAGGGACAGCGGCTGTGGCTGTCCTGGGCGATGGCCAACCGGGACCCGGCCGTGTTCACCGAGCCTGACCGGATCGTTCTCGACCGGAAAGGCAACCGGCACTTCAGTTTCGGCCTCGGGGTGCATCGCTGCATCGGATCGAACGTCGCGCGTACGGTGTTCAAGTCCATGGTCACCGCGGTGCTCGATCGCATGCCCGACTACCGGTGCGATCCCCACGGCACAGTGCACTACGACAGCATCGGCGTGATCCAGGGGATGCGCCACCTGCACGCCACCTTCACCCCGCGCGAGCCGAAGGGTCCCGGCGTGGCAGAGACGTTGGCCAGGCTGCAGCGCATCTGCGACGAGCAGGGCCTGGCCCGCCCGATCACCGAACTCAAGGGTGCTGCGCGAATCGAGGAATCGGAATGACCGGTGACCGGCCGGTGGCCGTGGTGACCGGGGGCAGTCGCGGCGCCGGCGCGGGAATAGCGCACGCGCTCGGCAGCCACGGCGCCACGGTGTACGTCACGGGACGAACCGTCGAGGGTGCCGAGTCCACACTGCCCGGCACGATCGACGACACCGCCGAACGCGTCACCGCAGCGGGCGGGAAGGGCATCGCGGTGCGGGTCGACCACCGCGACGACGAACAGGTCGCGGCGTTCTTCGACCGGGTGGCCCGCGAGCAGGGCCGCATCGACATCCTGGTCAACAATGCCGCGATCATTCGCGACGAGATGATGGCCCGCACCAAATTCTGGGAGGAGCCCGTCAACGTCATCGACACGTTGGACGTGGGTCTGCGCAGCAGCTACGTCGCCACGGTCTACGCCGCACCGCTGATGGTGCCGCATCGCAGCGGCCTGGTCGTGTTCACGTCGTCGTCCGGTGCGGTCCACTATGCGTTCGGCCCCGCCTACGGGGTGCCCAAAGCGGGCGTCGACAAGATGGCTGCCGACATGGCCCACGACTTCCGGGACGTCGACATCGCCGCGGTGTCGATCTGGATGGGCTCACTGCTCACCGACCGCGTCCGCGGCATCATCGCGAGCAATCAGGAGAAGTTCGGCCACATCCTCGACTCTGCCGAGACACCGGAGCTCACCGGTCACGTCATCTGGGCGTTGTCGCAGGACCCCGACGTCATGGCGGTCAGCGGCCAGACCCTGATCGGGGCGGAACTGGCGGTGAAATACGGGATCAAGGACGAGGGCGACCGTCAACCCCCCTCGTACCGCGAGCTTTTCGGGGTGCAACCGAACCAGCAACAGGCCCACGTGATGCGATGAGCCGATGCGCATCGGGCTGACCGGAGGCGGCTCGTCGGTCGACAAGATCGTCGCGCACGCCCAGCGGGCAGAGGCCGACGGGTTCTCGTCGCTGTGGTACGCCAGTGCCGTCGGCGGCGATCCGCTGGTCGCGATGGCGATCGCCGGCCGGGCCACATCGGCGATCGAGCTGGGCACCGCCGTGCTGCAGACCTACCCGTGTCATCCACTGCTGCAGGCGAACCGCGTCGCAGCGGCCGCCAACGCGATGGGGCGGCCCGGGCTGACGCTGGGGCTCGGCCCGTCGCACGAGCCGATCGTGCGTGATGTGCTCGGACTGTCCTATGACCATCCGGTCCGTAACACCCGCGAATATCTGCAGATCGTCACCGCGCTGCTTTCCGGCGCCGAGGTCGATTTCGACGGCACGGACTGGAGTACCCACAGCGCGGGCAGGATGGCCGCGCTCGACCACCGGGTGCCGGTGCTGCTGTCGGCGCTCTCACCCCGGATGCTGCGTATCGCAGCGGAATTCGCCGACGGAGTGGTGCTCTGGATGGCCTCGGCGTCGGCGATCGCCGGCCGGATCGCGCCACTTCTCCGCGAGGCCGCGATTGCGCGGGGCAAGCCGGCTCCGCGCATCGTGGCCGGCCTTCCCGTGGCCGTACACGACGACGCGGACGAGGCCAGAGTCGCGATCAGCGCGACCGCCTCGTCGTACGAACGAATGACCAACTATCAGAACATCATCCGCGCCGGTGGCGGTGAGCGCGCCGCCGACGTCGGCATCGTCGGTGACGAGGGCGCGGTCGCGCGTCAACTGGCGGAGCTGATCGACGCCGGCGCGACGGACGTGTGGGCGCAGCCGGTCGCCGTGGGCGCCGATCGGGCGCAGCTGTCGGCGTCGCTGAACCGCACCCGTGGACTGCTCAGCGAGGTGGCGCGCGCCGGTTAGCTCTTGCCGCGGGGCCGCGCGCCGCGTCCGTAGGTGATGTCGGCCCGGTCGGGATCCCAGGTGTTCCGGAACACCACGTCGGACAGGGGCCGCCGGCGCACCGGTCCGTGGCTCCCGCGCGGCCAGCCGACGACGAGATGTCCGGCCAGGAACCACTCGTCCGGGATACCGATGGCATCGCGGAGTACCTGTTCGCCGGCATAAGACGCCCAACTGGTGAAGCACGCGCCCAGTCCCTGGGCGCGGGCGGCGAGATAGAAGTTCTCCATGGCCGGATAGATCGACCCGGCCTGCAGGTACTCGGACGCGAACTCGTTCTTGAAGGCGGTGAACAACACCGACGTGTGCTGACCGGCACGGTCGTGGAGTTCGTAGGTGGCCCGGTTGTTTCGTGCCGCCCGGCTGTGGTCGTCGTCGGCCGGCCTGGTCATGCCGTACACCGATTCGATTGTCTGCAGAGCGATCTGGGCCGCCTTGGCGACCGCGGCCCGCTGGTCGGGCGCGTCGAGGACGACGAAGCGCCAGAGCTGCGCATTCGCACCGTTCGGTGCCCACGTGGCCGCCTCGAGGCAGCGTTCGAGCACGTCGTCGGCGACCGGATCGTCGGTGAAGCGGCGGATGGAGCGCGCGGTGGACAGCACTTCCCAGACGTCGTTGCTCGGATTCGGCATGTCCATTGGTGTACTCGACGCAAGCCGGGTTGTCGAGCATCACGATGCTGTACAGTCGTACTGCACACAATAGTGCGGAGACGGGAGTGACGCTGTGAGCGACAGGTTTTCGATGGAGGGACGGGTCGCGGTCATCACCGGCGGCGGCACCGGTATCGGACGGGCATCGGCGCTGGTGCTGGCCGAGCGCGGTGCCGATGTCGTGCTGGCCGGACGGCGGGAGGAGCCGCTGAAGGCCACGGCCGCCGACGTAGAAGCCCTCGGTCGCCGCGCCATCGCGGTACCCACGGACGTGACGAAGGCCGATCAGTGCCAGGCTCTGGTCGACGCGGCGCTCGGTGAGTTCGGCCGGTTGGACGTGCTGCTGAACAACGCCGGCGGCGGTGAGACGAAGTCGCTGATGAAGTGGACCGATGAGGAATGGCATGAGGTGCTGGAGCTGAACCTGTCCAGCGCCTGGTATCTCTCGCGTGCGGCGGCCAAACCCATGATCGCCCAGGGCAAGGGTGCGATCGTCAACATCTCCTCGGGCGCCAGCCTGTTGGCCATGCCGCAGGCGCCGGTGTACGCCGCGGCCAAGGCGGGGCTCAACAACCTGACCGGGTCCATGGCGGCCGCGTGGACCAGGAAGGGCGTGCGGGTCAACTGCATCGCCTGTGGCGCCATCCGCACCCCCGGACTGGAGGCCGATGCGAAGCGTCAGGGTTTCGACATCGACATGATCGGCCAGACCAACGGATCGGGTCGCATCGCCGAGGCCGACGAGATCGGCTACGGCGTGCTGTTCTTCGCCTCCGACGCCTCGAGTTACTGCTCCGGGCAGACGCTCTACATGCACGGCGGCCCGGGCCCGGCGGGGGTGTGAGCGTGGACATCAGCCATGTGGGCCTGCGGGTACGCGATCTCGAGATGGCCACGAAGTTCTACACGGCACTCGGCTTCACCGAGGTGAAGCGCCTGACGGTCCCCGACCAGATGGCGCAGGGCCTGCTCGGACTGGCGCCGCCCATCGGATTCGAGGCGGTGTATCTGCGCAACGGCGGTGTCGTGCTGCAATTGCTGACCTTCTCGGGCCACCCGGCGCCGGAGGAACCCGAACGCGGAATGGTCGGAGCCGGTTTGACGCATCTGTCCATCGCGGTTGCGGATCTCGCCGCGGCCTGTGACGCGGTGACGGCCGCCGGGGGAGCGGTGGTCGCCGACCCGGGCGGCGGATTCGCCTGTATGGTCCGCGATCCCGACGGTCAACTCCTCGAACTGGTCAACGAACGCGTCCGTCCGGTGCCGGTCACCGAAGCTCGCTGACCAACGCCGCATATCGGTCGAGGAACGGCAATGTCGTCGAGGGGTCGTCGCCGTCGCGTCGGCCGCCACCCACGACCACCCGGGTGAACCCCAGGTCGCGGTAACGGGCGAGGCGGTTCGCCGACGGGTCGCCCCACGCCATGACCGTCAGATCCAGTGTGGCCGGATCCCGGCCGGCATCCTCGGCCCGGACGCGGAAATCGTGCACCGCCGCAGAGAGATCCCGGTAGGCGGCATCGCCGGGCAGCCACCCGTCCGCCCATGACAGGCACTCGCCGATCGCCTTCGGCCCGGTGGCCGCGGCCAGCAGCGGCGGACCGGGCTGCTGCTGCGGCTTGGGATGGCTCCACACCGGGTCGAAGTCGTAGAACTCGCCGTGATGGCACGCCTCGTCCTCGGTCCACAGCACCCTCAGCGCGGCGACCATGTCCGACAGCGCGCGGTACCGGTCCGCCCACGCGATCGAGTTCGTCATCGCGAGCTCGGCGCGCACCCCGACCCCGACCCCCAACAGCACCCGGCCGCCGCTGAATCGGTCCAGTGTCGCGACTTGCTTTGCAAACGTGAATAGTTCGTGTTCCAGGGGGAGCGCGACGGCGGTTCCCAGACGCAGTGTGCTGGTCGCCTGGGCAGCAACCAGCAGCGACAGCAGCGGGTCCCACATCCGCTGCTGTGAGTGCAGCAGTGCCGCCGGCATGGCGCCCGCAGCCGATACCGGTATCTGGGGATGCTCACCGAGCCAGAGGGATTCGAAGCCCCGCTGCTCCAACTCTTTCGCCAGCACACCGGGCGCCAGATCATGCGGGGTGTTGAGGCTGACGAATCCGATGTCCATCGATTCTCCCTGTCGGTGGCTCGTGTGCTGTACGATCGTACAGGTGAGTGAGTTGTATTACGACCCCTACCACGTCGAGATCGATCTGGATCCGTATCCGGTCTACCGGCGGCTGCGCGACGAGGCTCCGCTGTACTACAACGAGAAGCTCGACTTCTGGGGGCTGAGTCGCTTCGCCGACGTCGAATCCGCGCTGCGGGACGTCGAGAACCTGAGTTCGGCCAAGGGCGACATCCTGGAGGTCGTCAAGGCCGAACCCGTGATGCCGGACGGGGTGTTCATCAACGAGGACCCACCGCTGCACACCGTGCACCGGTTGCTCGTCGCACGCGCCTTCACCCCTCGGAAGATGAAGGCGATCGAGGAGCAGATCAGGACGTTCTGCGCGGCCTGTCTGGATCCGCTCACGGGCGGTGACCGCTTCGACTTCACCCTCGACCTGGGGTCGGAGATGCCGATGCGGGTGATCGGCATGCTCGTCGGGATGCCGGACTCGCTGCAGCGCAGCGTCCGCAAGGTCGCCGGCGCGCGGCTGCGCAACAAGCCGGGTGAGCCGTTGCCGGTGAAGAAGGACAACTACTTCAACGGCAACATGTTTCGGGACTACGTCGAATGGCGCAAGGACAATCCGTCCGACGACCTCGTCACCGAACTGCTCAATGTCGAGTTCGAAGATATCGATGGGCAGCGGCGGAAGTTGCGCGAGGAGGAGTTGCTGGTGTTCCTCGGCGTCATCGCCAATGCCGGGACCGAGACAGTGGGGCGCCTGTTCGGCTGGCTCGGCAAGGTGTTGGCCGACCACCCCGACCAGCGCCGCGAGCTCGCGGCGGATCCGTCCCTGATCCCGGGGGCCGTCGAAGAAGTGCTGCGACTCGAACCGCCCGTCCACCACATCGCCCGGTATGTGGCCAAAGACGTGGAGTACCAGGGCGAGACCGTGCCCGCCGGCAGTGCGCTGCTGCTGATGGCCGGCGCGGCGAACCGAGACGAGCGCAGATTCGACGATCCCGACGTGTTCGACATCCGCCGCAACCCGAACCACCTGACGTTCGGCCGTGGCGCCCACTTCTGCCTCGGGGCGTCCCTGGCCCGCATCGAGGGCCGCGTCGCGCTCGAGGAGATCCTGAGACGCTGGCCGGACTGGACGATCGACGAGGAGAACGCGGTTCGCGCCCCCACGTCGACGGTGCGGGGCTGGGACTCGATGCCCGCACTTGTGGGTCAGTAGTCCCAGACGGCGGGCACACAGCGGAACACGTCACCGGCGGTCGCCACCCGGCACACGGACGGGAACGGCAGGTGCGTGGCCACCAGTGACTCGCCGGTGGCTGCCAGCTCGCGCAGGAGCCGGATCCGGACGCGGGCCGCCTCCTCGGGGTCATGCTCGAAACCGTTGTGCCACTGCGGGTTGTCGAATCCCGGCGCGAACACGGCATCGCCGGCGAAGGTCAAGCCCTCGCCGCGCGAGGCGAGTCGCACCACGCTGTGCCCCGGAGTGTGGCCACCGGTACGCGTGACGAGCACTCCCGGCGCAACCTCGTATTCGGTCTCGAACGTCCGCAGCCTGCCGTGATACTCGTCGAGGAAGCGGGCGGCGACAGACCGGAGGACGCCGGGCACCGGCTGCGGCATACAGGTACGGGAGAAGTCGGGCGCCGTCCAGAACTCCGCCTCGCGGGCCGCCAGATGGACGCGCAGATCCGGACGAAGTCGAGCCTGGAGACCCTCGGTGAGCAGCCCGCCGACGTGATCCATGTGCAGATGGGTGAGCACCACGTCGGTCACGGATTCCAGGTCGATGCCCGCGGCCTCCAGTCGGGTCGCGGTCTGGCCGGCCCGCGGGAAGTCGGGGAACTCCACGCCCAGGCCTGCATCGACGAGAATGGTCCGGTCACCGCTGCGGACCACGACGACGTTCAGCGGCCAGTCGAGGACGTCGGGCGGGAGGAACATGTCGTCCAGCCAGCCGGTCAGGTCGGCCGAGTCCACGTTGGTGGCAAGCGTCGAGGCCGTGATGGGGAGCACCCCGTCGCTGATCACCAGCACCTCGATGTCGCCGATCTGCACCGCGTAGCGCGACGGAACCAACTCGTCACGAAGCACGCTCATGTCCTTCTCCTTCAACGTCCGTGGATCGTGTGTCGTCACCCAGAACACCGTGCGCCGCAGCGACTCATCCATGCGTGATCAGATCGCGGCGCCGCCGCCGTCGACGCGCAGGACGGCTCCCGTGACGAAACTCGAGCGCGGCGAGGCCAGGAACAGCACGGCCTGTGCGATCTCCTCCGGTTCGGCGACGCGCCCCAACGGCAGCGCGCGACCGAGTTCTTCGTTGGTCTCGCCCCACTCGGCCGCGACGCCTTCGGTTCTCGTCGGGCCCGGGGCGACGGCGTTGACGCGGACGCCGTGGCTGCCGAACTCGGCGGCCCAGGTGCGGGTCAAGGACTCCAGCGCCGCTTTCGAAGCGCTGTACACCGACGCCGCGGGCACGCCTTTGGCTGCCAGCATCGAGGTGATGTTGACGATGCTTCCGCGTTTGCGGGCGACCATTCCCGGTACCAGTCCGGCGGTCAGGAAATACGACCCGCGCACATTGATGTCGAAGGTGCGCGCGAACGCCGCGGCGTCCTGATCGACGGTCGCCGCACCTGGGAAACTCGCCGCGTTGTTGACCAGCACGTCGATGTCACCAGCCTGCCGCACAAGGGATTCGACGCCTGCGAGATCGGCCATATCGGTTCGGATGAAGCGGATCCGTTCGTGGGAGGCGGCAGCGGTCCCGCCGCGTTCCGGGTCACGGCCGGTGACGATCACCTCGGCGCCGGCGCCGGCCAGAAGGTGGGCGCAGGCCAAGCCGATGCCCGCGGTGCCGCCGGTGACGAGCGCCCGGTAGGTGTGCAGTTCCATGACAGTCCTTTCGTGTGGTCTGACTGCCGGAACCGGCAGGGGCACACGGGGTCATCCGACAGTGACGACCGCCACGGGATGAATCGGCGTCCGGTCGCGGGTTCTGGCGCTCGGAGGCAGTGAACAGGCCGCCTCGACGCACACGAGGGAAGGATGAACATGAGGATCGTCGTCATCGGCGGGACTGGGCGAATCGGATCAAAGGTCGTCCAAGGGCTCATCGAACACGGTCATGACGCGGTCGCCGCCGCACCGTCGACCGGTGTCAACGCCTTCACGGGCGAGGGGTTGGCCGACGTGCTGGCGGGCGCGCGGGTGGTCGTGGACGTGACCAACTCTCCGTCATTCGAAGAGGCGGCCGCCCAGGAGTTCTTCAACGTGGCGACCACCAATCTGCTGACCGCCGAAGCAGAGGCCGGCGTGGCGCACCACGTCGCGTTGTCGGTGGTGGGCACGGAGTTGTTGGCCCGCGAGAGTGGCTACTTCAAGGCGAAACTGGCGCAGGAGAAACTGATCGCCGGCGGACCGGTCCCGTACACGATCGTGCGCGCCACCCAGTTCTTCGAATTCCTCACCACCATCGCCGATTCCGCGACCGTGGACGGTGTCGTGCGGCTGCCGGACGCACCGATCCAGCCGATGGCCTCCGCGAACGTCGCCGAAGCCGTCGTCATCGCAGCGGTGAACGCACCGGTCAACGGGATCACCGAAGTCGGTGGACCGCACAGGTTCCGTCTCCCGGACCTGATCCGAACCGCGCTGACCGCACGCGGTGACGGCCGTGAGGTGGCAACCGACCCCCACGCCCGCTACTGGGGTGTCGCCATCGACGAGCACACACTGGTACCCGGCGACGGGGCAACGCTGTTCGACATCCACTTCGAGGACTGGATCCTGGCCGCAGCGGCCAGGAGTTGACCGGACGGATATGGACGTCTACGAAGCGGTGACGAGCCGGCGGGCAGTGCGTGGATTCACCGACGAGCCGGTGCCCAGAGAGACCCTGGAAAGGGTCCTCGCCGCTGCGTCCTGGTCGCCATCGGGGTCCAACCTGCAGCCGTGGCGCATCTATGTACTGACCGGAGAACCGTTGGCGCGGCTCAAGAAACACGCTGTCGACCGGGTCTCTGCCGGCGTCCCGTGGGATGACCGTGAGTTCGAGATGTACCCTGCCGCACTGGAATCGCCCTACCGCGACCGTCGCCACGACTTCGCCGAACAACGTTACGGCGCCCTCGGTGTCGTCCGCGAAGATTGGGAGGCGCGCCGTCGAGCCGCCATCGGCAACTGGGACTGCTTCGGCGCACCTGCTGCCCTGTTCTGCTACATCGACCGCGGGCTGGGACTGCCGCAATGGGCCGACCTCGGGATGTATTTGCAGACGGTCATGTTGCTCCTGCGTGCAGAAGGGCTGCACAGCTGCCCGCAGATGGCGTGGTCGACCACCCGCCACACCGTCGCCGAGATCGTCGAACCGGACGAGGGGTTGATCCTGTTCTGCGGGATGTCTATCGGATTCGAGGATCGCTCGGTCGGATATGCCCGCACGGGCCGCGCACCGTTGTCTGAGACGGTCACGTTCATCGCCGACAGCTAGACCCCTGACTCGTCCAATCGTTACCATCCACTCTGATCGGTGGACGGTGTGGTGTCATATGGCGAGCCAAGAGCGGGGACGACTGCTGTACGGCCGCGCCGTCGAGACCGCCGCACTGCGGCGGGTGATCGCGGCGGTGCGGACGGGCCGGTCGCAGGTGCTGGTGCTGCGCGGTGAGCCGGGTGCCGGTAAGACCGCCCTGCTCGGCTACCTGCTCGACGAGGCGCCGGGTTGGCGCTGTGTGCACGTGGCGGGCGTCGAATCCGATATGGAACTGGCCTATGCCGGTCTGCACCAGTTGTGCGGGCCCCTGATGGATTACCTCGACGACCTGCCGCCCCCGCAGCGCGATGCGCTCACCGTCGCGTTCGGGCGCGGTGTCGGCCCACCTCCGGAGCGCTTTCTCGTCGGGTTGGCGGTGCTGAGCCTGGTCGCCGCCGCCGTGCACGAGCAACCCCTGTTGTGCGTCGTCGACGACGCGCAGTGGCTGGATCAGGTGTCCGTGCAGACTCTGGGGTTCGTAGCCCGCCGGTTGATGGCAGAACCGGTGGCGCTGGTGTTCGCGGCGCGTAACGAGGGTGCGGATGCACTGACGGGACTGCCCGAGTTGCCCGTTCGTGGGCTCTCCGACGCCGATGCGCGGGAATTGTTGGAACGCGCAATGATCGGCGGCATCGATCCCAGTGTGAGGGACCGGGTGGTGGCCGAAACTCGTGGCAACCCACTGGCATTGCTCGAAGTGCCGCGCAGCTACTCCTCGGCCGAACTGGCCGGTGGCTTCTGGACTGTGGGTGCGATGACATCGCGGACCCGGATCGAGGAGAGCTTCGTCCAGCGCATCCAGGTGCTGCCGGACCGGACCCGCCTGCTGCTGTTGCTCGCGGCCGCCGAACCGGTCGGCGACTCGTCGCTGTTCCTCCGTGCCGCCGCCATGCTGGGCATCGCCGTGGACGCGTTGGCGCCGGCCGAGAGCGCGGGCGTCATCGAATTCGGCCCCCGTATGCGCTTTCACCACCCGTTGATGCGCGCGGCGGCCTACCGCGCCGCCGACCTCGCCGACCGCCGCGCGGTCCACGCGGCACTGGCCGCGGCCACCGACGCCGAATCCGACCCCGACCGCCGGGCCTGGCACGCCGCCAACGCGGTGGCGGGCACCGACGACGCGGTCGCCGCCGAACTCGAGGCCTCGGCGAGCCGGGCCCAGAGTAGGGGCGGCATCGCAGCAGCAGCCGCGTTCATGGAGCGGGCCGCCGTGCTCACCGCCGATCCCGAGCTCCGCGGCAACCGAGCTCTGGCCGCCGCACAGGCGAAAAGGGACTCCGCGGCGACGGCGAAGGCGTACGAACTGTTGACCATCGCCGAAACGGCTCCGCTGTCAGCACTCCAACGTGCCCGCGCCGCGCGTCTGCGTGCCCAGATGGCGTTCGTGCGCAGCCGGGTGGGGGAGAGTGGTGCCCCGGCCGTCGGGGACACCGCGCCGGCGTTACTGGATGCGGCGAAACAGTTCGAGGGCCTCGATGACTTCGCCTCCCGCGAAAGCTATCTCGAGGCTTTCGCCGCGTTGATGTATGCCGGCCGTCTCGCCCAGCCGGGCGCTCTCCTCCATACCGCCGAAGCGGCGCGATCGGCGACAGTGCGGATCTCGGAGCTGCCGCGGGCCGTGGACCTGTTCTTCCGGGGGATCACCGATTGGATCATCGGGGGGATCCGCGGCGGCGAGTACCTGCGCGGCGCGCTGGACACGATGCGCGCGTTGGCGTCCGACGACCCCGGCCAACTGCTGCGGTGGCTGGTGCCGGCCTTTCCGATCCTGCAGGAAGCGGCCGCCCACGAACTGTGGGATGAAGACCTCGTCGACGCACTGTCTGCCGCCGTCGCCGGACAGGCACGTGAAGTCGGCGCCTTGGCCGGCCTCCCGCAGGCGCTGGTGTACCGGGCCGGCGTCCACGTGCTGTTCGGCGAGTTCAACACGGCAGCGACGTTGATCGCCGAGGCGAACTCCATCACGGCGGCGACGACGCACAACGGGCCCGTCCGGTATCACTCCCTCTTGGTCGCCGCGTGGCGGGGCGAGCCGGCGGAGGCCATGCGGCAGATCGATGCGGCCGCCGCTGACGGCGCAGCGCGCGGTGAGGGCCGTGCGATCGGGCTGACCGGGTATGCGACCGCGGTGTTGTACAACGGGCTCGGCCGCTACGAGGAGGCGTTCACCGCTGCCCGCCGGGCCTGTGAATTCGAGGATCGGGGTTTCTACAGCTGGTGCCTGCACGAACTGGTGGAGGCCGCCGCACACCTCGGCGAAACCGATGCCGCACGGCGAGCGGTCAGCCTCATCGAAGAGCGCGCCGGCGCCAGCGGCACCCCGTGGGGGCTCGGTGCGTTGGCCAGTGCGCAGGCCATGTTGGCCGACAACGACGAGGCCGACCGGTTGTTCACCGAAGCGCTCGACCACCTGGGTCGGTCTCGCGTGGCCGTACACCGGGCCCGCACGCACCTCGGCTACGGCGAGTGGCTCAGGCGGATGAACCGGCGCGGTGATGCCCGCCGTCAGCTCAACGAGGCCCATGAGCTGTTCGTCCGGATGGGCGCACAGGCCTACGCCGAGCGGGCACGCAAGGAGCTCATCGCCGTCGGTGAGAAGGTTCGCAAACAGCGGTTGACCTCGGGCGACGAACTGACCGCGCAGGAGGCGCAGATCGCGCGGCTCGCGGCCGACGGGCTGACCAATCAGGAGATCGGTGCCCAGCTGTTCATCAGCGTGCACACCGTCGAATGGCATCTGCGCAAGGTCTTCGTGAAGATGGGGATCACCTCGCGCAGGCAACTGCGCACCGTTGCGTGGTCTCACCAGGGGGTCACTACGGACCATTGACCACGGATGACCAAGGGTCCTCTGGGGGCTCGGGGGCGCCAGTGTTGATCTCACAGCCCGATCGGGCTCGCAGAAATCAACCGGAGGTACTCCCATGAAGGTCATCGAGTCCGAGGACATCGACTGCACCGCCGATCTGAAAGCCCGCTTCGCCGCCGATGTCTGGCCCCTGGTCGATGTGCTGCTCCGCGGCGCGCGCCGCCTGACCCACAACGACGCCGACGCCGAAGACCTGCTTCAGGAAACCCTGGTCCGCGCCTACACCGGATTCCACAACTTCCAGCCGGGCACCAACCTTCAGGCGTGGCTCTTCCGGATCCAGTACAACCAGTGGGTAAGCGCCTACCGGTGGAAGGAGCGCCGCCCCGCGGAGGTGCTGTCCGACGAGATGGCGGACTTTGGTGTGCACCTGTCGACCGGGCTGCGGTCCGCCGAATCCGAGGTGATCGATTCGCTTCCCGACGATGAGGTACGCGAGGCGTTGGGTCAGCTCTCCGAGGGCTTCCGGACCGTGCTGTACTACGCCGACGTCGAGGGCTACACCTACGCCGAAACCGCTGCACTGATGGGCATCCCGATCGGGACGGTGATGTCGCGGGTATCGCGGGCGCGTGTTCAGTTGCGCCGCCTGCTGGCGGACAGTTCCTGTGCACGCGGTCGTTTCGCATCTGGGTCCTCTCAGGCGGCTTGAGATGACCGCGAACTACGACGACGAATGGCAGACTGCCCTCACGGTCGTGCAGTCCGTGCGCCCCGCCGCGGGTCATCCGAGTGGACCGGCATGTCATCCATTACTCCGACGCCAACAACCGCAGCGACGCGCGGAGCCGCTTCCTGGTCACGATGTTCTGCGTGCCCGGTCAGGAGATGCTGGTGTTGGTCGACGACGACGACCTCGCCGCTCGCGCCCACCTGAGGGTCAGCGGGCCCTCACCGGCACGTTGAGCCGGCTGTCGGGACTGTCCACCGGCGCGAATGCCATCGGCCAGGCCGGCTTTCCGTGCTGAGCCACCCAGCACGTCCCGGCCGCGGACATCGGGGCGCCGAGTGCCAGCAGCACCGCGTCGGCGATCATCTCCGGCTCCATCACAGGCACGCCGATGCGTTCCACCAGCGACCGCCGATCGCCGAGCACCCCGGTCTCGGTGATACCCGGGCAGATGGTGTGCACTGCAATGCCTTCGGCGGCGAGGTTCGGGGCGATCGAGCGCATGAACCCGACCACGCCGTGCTTGCCCAGCGAGTAGACCGGGTCGGGATGCCAGGGCATCAACCCTGCCAGAGACGCGGTCGCCAGAATTGCGCGGTCGACGCCGGGGTCGAGTGTCCGCATGGTCCGCACCGCCGCCCGCACCCCGAACACCACACCGTCGACGTTGACGCCGACGGACTTCCGGTACTGAGCCAGGTCGAGGGCGCCGATGTCCCCCGACCAGTCGATGGTGATGCCCGCGTTCAGGAACGCCACGTCCACGCCACCCAACTCCGCGACGCAGGTATCGAACGCCGAGTCGACCTGCTCTGGATCAGTGACGTCACAACGTAATCCGATCCCACCGATCGACTCGGCCACCGCCTCCGTCGCCGGCCCGTCGATATCGAGCACGCACACCCGCATGCCCTCGGCCGCGAGTCGACCGGCGGTCGCGCGGCCGATACCGGACGCACCGCCGGTCACCAGCGCGACGCGTCCCGAGAGTTTCACTCGCTCACCACCGTTCGACGGGCTCGCTGTCGAGCTTCAGCGGACGGATGTAGGAGGCGTCGGTCTTGTCCCACTTTCCCTTGATGAATCCCTTGACCGCGCCCTTGCCCAGGATGGACGAGTCGCCACTGATCATCCACTCGATGGTGCAGCGGCGTAGCGCGATCTTCCAGACGCCATCGCGGCGTTCCAGACGGTCGAGGTAGCGGCCGCCCATCAACGAGACGATTTTGCCGCCCTTGACCCGCATCGCGCCCATCACGTAGCTCTCGGCGTGTGCCTCGTCGCCATCGATCTCGCACGTGTGTGTGGTGATGTTGTGCAGGTGGTCCTCGAACACCGCGGTGTGGGCTTCGTTGGCCCATTCGCCGTACTCGGGGCCGAATTTCACGGTCGGGCCGTGTTCGTCGACCCCGTCCTCGAAGTACACGCTGCCCATCAGCTCGGCATCGTGACGGTCATGCCCGCGTGCCTGGTTCATCACGCAGTCGAGGATCGCGGTGCGGTCCTCGAGGTACTGCACGCGCTTGCGCAACTGTTCGAGTTCGTCGGAGCCGGTCATGGTGCCCTTCCTGGACGGCGATACGAGGTGTTGTACAACTGTATAGCATCGGCTCTTTGCCGGGCAGTGAAACGGCCTCGCGGGGTGGGCGGTGCCATACGATCGTACAAATGGGCAGGCGCATGAAGCCCATCACCAACAGGGGGAAGATGCTCCTGGGACGTCGACGCCATCGCCGACGACCCGGCGACACCGATCCATCGAAAGTCCACGACATCAACACAAGCGCGATCGCTACCGCGTCGAGGGATTCAACCTGACGGTGTCCAGGTGATGAACATCCTGATGCCGGAGAGCAATGAGGAGTTCGAGTATCAACCAGGAACGTTGCGGCAGAAGCTGTTCGGCGGCGTGACGGGCGACATTTCTCCCCGCCATCCGGCCCACGGGTACCGCGGCATGTTCTGCGGCGGGTGGGTCAGCGAGACCTCTTGCGGGTGGCCGGTTTCCGCTTGGGGGCGGGTTCGATCGAATCCAGGTAGCGCTCGAATGCCTCGGTCAGCTCGGCATGCGCGGTCTCGACCCCGACGCCCTTCTCCAGGTTGAGGAATTTCGGCAGGCTGGAGATCAACAGTTGCAGGGCCGGCAGGGACAGATCACCCCATGGCCGGGCGTCCTCACCGAACTTCGCGACGAGGGCGTCCAGCTGAAGCCTGCGCACGCTCTCGGTCACTGCTGCGATCTCGGTGCGAATCGACTTGCGGTGGTTGCCCAACGCCATGAATTCCGTCATCAGCGTTCCGGTGGCCTCATCCCAGCTGTACTCCCACAGGGCGCGCAGCGGATCGTCGGCACGCTTCTCCATGACCTTGTTCAGATACGCCAGGTTGCGTTCCGAATACCGCCGGATCGCGGCGATGAACACGTCGTCGAGGGTGGGGAAGTAGTACTGCACCAAGCTCGGCGTCACACCGGCCTTCGCGGCCAACGCCCGATAGGTGACGCTCGCGTAGCCCTCTTCGAGCATCATCGTCTCGACACAGTCGAGGAGGGTGTCCCGGGTCTTGGACGTTTCAGCGCCGACGCGCCGCGACGAGGTCGCCATGGTCGTATCTTGTCACCAATCATTTCCCAAGGACCGTTGGTGGGATCGGCGTCGACGAAATACTCCGCGGCGGTTCGATTCGCGCGGGCCGAGGGGTTATCCCCAATCCGGAATTCATCCACAGGCCGGATTTCGCGGCTGGCGGAGCGTCGGTGGCGACAGGAATAATCGAATGTATGTTCGATCAAGTGTTCGCGGGGCTGGAGGAGTCCGCGCTTCTTGCTGCGATCGAGCAGTCCGCGCGTGAGGAGGCGCAGGCCGGGGCGCGGAAGTTGGCCGCGATCGCGGAACTGGTGCATCTGACGGTGACCTGTGACGAGGAGTGCGACGGGTGGGTGTATGACTCGTGGGCTGCGGCCGCCTCCGAGGTCGGGGCGGTGTTGAACATCGGCCACAAGCGGGCGTCGGGGCAGATGCGGATCGCGGTCGCGCTGCGTGACCGGTTGCCCAAGGTCGCGGCGCTGTACCTGCAGGGGCGGTTGAGTGCCCGGTTGATCTCCGAGATCAGCTGGCGCACCCGCCTGGTCGACGACGAGCAGGTGCTGGCGCTGGTGGATGCGGCGCTGGCTGAGGCGGCGTTGCGGTGGGGGCCGTTGTCGGAGGCGCGGTTGACCCGGGCCCTCGATGCGGTGATCCACCGGTATGACCGGGATGCGGTGATCCGTGCCAAAGAGACCATCAAGACCCGCGACTTCCATATCGGATCCGGTGATGATCCCGACGAGTTGGTGTTGGTCTGGGGTCAGCTGCTGGGCTGTGACGCCGCGGCGTTGTCGGCGCGGATCACCGCGTTGCTCAAAGGGATCTGCGACAACGATCCGCGCAGCGTGGGTGAGCGGCGCTCGTGTGCGGTGGGCGCCATCGTCCAGGGCCACGACCATCTACCGTGCCGCTGCGGATCACCGGCATGCGCGGCAGCAGCGCCGGAGAAGTCGAATGTGGTGATCTCGGTGATCGCCGATCCGGCCGCGGTCGAGGCGGCCCAGAAGCTGATCGCCGCCGAGGACGAACACCACGCCGCGAAGGACGAGCCCGAACCCGTCCCGTGCCCGCAGGATTCGGGGGTGGCGTTGCTGCCCGGGGTGAAGCTCCTGCCGATCGTGGCGTTGGCCGAGGCGATCCGCGGTGGAGCGGCGATCAAACCGTTGTGGCTGCCCGGCCCGGATCCCGAACCGCACTACCGGCCCTCGGCCAAGCTGGCCGCGTTCGTGCGCGCCCGCGACCTGTTCTGCCGCTTCCCCGGCTGCGACGTGCCCGCCGAGCGCTGCGATATCGACCATGTCGTGCCGTGGCCGTACGGACCCACCCACGCGTCGAACCTGAACTGCAAATGCCGCACCCACCACCTGGGAAAAACGTTCTGGGACGGCTGGCATGACGAACAGCATCCTGACGGCACGGTGACCTGGACAACGCCGACCGGCAAGCGCCACACCACGGTGCCGGGCAGCCGGCTGTTCTTCCCCGAATGGGACACCACCACCGCCGAGTTACCGCCGCTGGCCCAACCGCCCCCGGACCCCGGGCGCACCGCGAAGATGCCCAAGCGACGACGCACCCGCGCCGCCGACAACGCCGCCCGCGTCAAAGCCGAACGCGAACACAACGCCGCCGCACGAGCGATGGCCGACCACGCAGCCAACGCGGACCCACCGCCACCCGCGCCGCACCCCGACTACGGCGACGACCCGCCACCGTTCTGACAGAACTCCGATGACATTGTCGCGATACACGGGTCTACGTGAGTATGGACACCATGGACCTACCCGTCATGCCGCCGCTGGAGCCGATGCTCGCCAAAGCCCAGGCGAAGGTGCCGACCGAATCCGGCGTCTGGTCCTACGAACCGAAATGGGACGGCTTCCGCGCACTGGTGTTCCGCGACGGTGACGACGTCGTGCTGATGTCCAGGAGCGGCAAGGACCTGGCGCGGTACTTCCCCGAGGTGCTCGACTTCGTGCGCGACGAACTGGCCCCGCGCTGTGTGCTCGACGGCGAGATCGTCGTCCCCCGTGAGATCGGCGGTCGCACCCGGCTGGACTGGGAGTCGCTGAGCCAGCGCATCCATCCCGCCGAATCGCGCGTGCGCAAGCTCTCCGAGGAGACCCCCGCGCATTTCATCGGTTTCGACGCACTCGCCAGCGGTGACACCTCGCTGATGAAGGAGCCGTTCCGCGCCCGGCGTCAGGCGCTCATCGAGGCTGTCTCGCACAAGCAGTGGTGTCATGTCACGCGGACCACGGAGGACCCCGGGCTCGGTGCGCAGTGGCTCGAGGAGTTCGAGGGTGCCGGTCTCGACGGTGTGATCGCCAAACGCCTCGACGGCTCGTACCTGCCGGGTAAGCGGGAGATGGTCAAGGTCAAACACGCCCGCGACGCCGACTGCGTGGCCATCGGCTACCGGATCCACAAGAGCGGGGAGGGGATCGGCTCGCTGCTGCTCGGACTGTACACCGACGAGGGCGACCTCCAGATGGTCGGCGGGGCAGCGTCTTTCACTGCCAAGGACCGGCTCAAGCTGCTCGCCGAACTCGAACCGCTGCGTGAGGGGGACGAGGTGCGGGAGGGCGATCCGAGCCGTTGGAACTCCGCGGCGGACAAGCGCTGGATACCGATCCGGCCGGAGCGGGTCGCGGAGGTGGCCTATGACCAGATGGAGGGAAACTCGGTGCAGGGGCGGAGATTCCGACATGCGGTCAAGTTCCGGCGATGGCGGCCGGACCGCGATCCGGCCAGTTGCACGTTCGACCAACTGGAAGTTCCGCTGACCTACGACCTCTTCGACGTGTTGGAGACCCAGGATGGCTAGTGCGGCAACGGAAATCGATGTCGACGGAGTCAAGGTCCGGCTGACCAACCCGGACAAACCGTACTTCCCGAAGCTCGGCAAAGACGGCACCAAGGGCAAGCTCGTCGACTACTACCTGGCCGTGGCGGACCGGATGGTGGCGCTGCTGCGGGACCGCCCCGTGCATCTGCAGCGGTTCCCCGACGGCATCGAGGGCGAGGAGATCTACCAGAAGCGGGTGCCGCAGAAGCGCCCCGACTACCTCGAGACGTGCACGGTGACCTTCCCGTCCGGCCGCACCGCCGACGCCCTGAAGATC